>WVWY01000025.1:28900-47348 GCA_011773785.1 Candidatus Nitrosomaritimum khambatensis
GAACTTTCATCTGAAACTATTGATTGTTTAGGTGGTGTTAAAGTCAAATCAAAAGATGGAACTATGTCTTTTGATAATACTATTGACGCAAAAATTGAGCGATTGAAGCCTTTAATTAGGAAAGATATTGCTACACATTTCGGAGTAGGGAATTAAAATGGCAGCAGAAGGACGAATTGTTTGGGTTAGTGGACCAGCAGTCAAAGCAGATGGTATGGCCGATGCAAAAATGTACGAAACAGTTACTGTTGGAAATTCAAAACTTGTAGGAGAAGTAATTAGATTAACTGGCGATGTTGCATTTATTCAGGTTTACGAGTCAACCAGTGGATTAAAACCAGGCGAGCCTGTAGTTGGAACTGGAAACCCACTAAGCGTTTTACTAGGTCCAGGAATTATAGGACAACTTTATGACGGAATTCAAAGACCACTAAAAGAATTATCAAAAGCCTCAGGTTCTTTCATTGGAAGAGGCATTACAACAACACCTGTTGATATGACTAAACATTATCACTTTGTTCCATCAGTTAGTGTTGGCGACGAAGTATCAGCAGGAACTGTAATTGGTACTGTACAAGAAACAGACCTCATTGAACACTCTATTATGGTTCCACCTGACCACGCTGGAGGAAAAATTGCAAGTATTGTAGGTGAAGGAGATTATGATTTAGAAACTGAAATTGCAACAACAGAAAAAGACGGTCAAACTATTCCTCTTAAAATGTATCACAAATGGCCTGTTAGAAAACCACGACCTTTCCTTAAACGATATGATCCTACCGTTCCACTTCTTACAGGTCAACGCGTAATTGATACATTCTTCCCAATTGCAAAAGGAGGAACCGGATCAATTCCAGGTGCATTTGGAACAGGAAAAACAGTAACCTTACACCAAATTGCAAAATGGGCAGATTCTCAAGTTGTTGTATACATTGGATGTGGTGAAAGAGGAAATGAAATGACCGAAGTACTGGTAGAGTTCCCACACCTTAAAGATCCTAGAACTGGAAAACCACTTATGGATAGAACAGTTTTGGTTGCAAACACAAGTAACATGCCAGTAGCTGCAAGAGAAGCAAGTATCTACACTGGTGTAACAATTGCTGAATATTATAGAGACATGGGAAAAGACGTCGTTCTTGTTGCCGATTCAACAAGTAGATGGGCCGAAGCACTCAGAGAAATGAGTGGACGTCTTGAAGAGATGCCAGCAGAAGAAGGTTATCCATCATATCTTGCATCAAGATTAGCAGAATTTTATGAAAGAGCCGGACGTGTCAGAGCCTCTGGAAGCCCAGACCGTGATGGTTCAGTAACTTTAGTTGGAGCAGTATCTCCATCTGGTGGTGACTTTACAGAACCTGTAACAACCCACACAATGAGATTCATCAAAACTTTCTGGGCTTTGGATGCCAAGTTAGCATACTCAAGACACTATCCATCAATTAACTGGATGAACAGTTACTCTGGTTATTTGGCAGACATTGCAAAATGGTGGGGTGAAAACATCAATGAAGACTGGTTAAGTCTTAGAGGTGAAGCATATGGTGTTTTACAAAGAGAAGATACACTAAAAGAAATTGTCAGACTCTTGGGTCCAGAAGCATTACCAGATGAAGAAAAATTAATTCTTGAAGTTGCAAGAATGGTAAAGATTGGTCTATTACAACAAAACTCATTTGATGAAGTTGATACTTATTGCAGTCCAGAAAAACAATACAAGTTACTAAAACTTCTTGTAGACTTTTACAAGAAAGGACAACAAGCCCTCAAAGAGGGTGCAGAACTTGCTGACATTAGAGCAATGCCAATTGTTGGTTCAATGCTAAAAGCTAGAATGGATATCAAAGACGAAGAGGTTGCGAAACTTGATCAATTAGAAGTTGACATGCAAGAACAATTCAAAAATGTTACAGGAGTGAAAGTTCAAAATTGAGTGTTGAGGGAGGAGTTCAATACAGCAAGATTGCTGAAATCAAAGGTCCTCTTGTTATTGTTGATGATGTATCAAATGCTGCTTTTGATGAACTTGTAGAAGTTGAAACAAGTTCTGGTGAGAGAAGATTAGGCAAAGTTCTCGAAGTAGGAAACGGTAAAGCAATCGTTCAGGTCTTTGAAGGAACAACTGGATTATCAATCTCTGGAACTAACGCAAAATTTGTAGGAAAAGTAATGGAGATGCCTGTATCAAGAGAAGTACTAGGCAGAGTATTTGATGGTCTAGGTAGACCAAAAGATGGATTACCAGATCCTATTGCTGATCAATTTATTGACATTAACGGCGAACCAATGAATCCTGAACAAAGAGAATATCCAAAAGACTTCATTCAAACTGGTGTATCTGTAATTGATGGAATGATTACACTAGTTAGAGGACAAAAACTTCCAATCTTTTCAGGATCTGGTATGTCCCACAACTTAGTTGCAGCACAAATCGCAAGACAAGCAAGCGTAATTGGAACACAAGACGAGTTTGCCGTAGTGTTTGCAGCAATTGGTGTGCAATATAGTGAAGCAGAATACTTTAGAAGAAGTCTTGAAGAATCTGGCGCGTTAAAAAGAAGTGTACTTTTCCTAAACACCGCCGATGATCCTGCTATTGAGAGAATCATTACTCCTCGTGTCGCATTAACTGTTGCAGAATACTTGGCATTTGAGCTAGGAATGCATGTTTTGGTAATTCTTACTGATATGACAAACTATGCTGAAGCATTAAGAGAAATTAGTGCAGCAAGAGAAGAAGTACCAGGAAGAAAAGGATATCCTGGATATCTTTACACTGACTTGTCAACCATCTATGAAAGAGCAGGAAAACTCAATGGCAAAAAGGGAAGTGTAACTCAGGTACCAATTTTATCAATGCCCTCTGATGACATTACTCACCCAATCCCCGATCTTACTGGCTATATCACAGAAGGACAAATCGTTTTGGGAAGAGACTTGTTCAGACAAGGAGTTTATCCACCTGTTAACATCTTGATGAGTCTAAGTAGATTGATGAAAGACGGTATTGGTGAAGGAAGTACAAGAGCTGATCATGGTGAAATTTCAAACCAAGTCTATGATGCATATTCTAGAGCCCAAGAAGTAAGAGCCCTTGCAGGAATTGTAGGTAAAGCAGGATTAACAGAGATTGACTTGAAATACATGGATGTAGGAGATGCATTTGAAAAAGAATTCTTGTCTCAGGCAACGGATGAAAACAGAACAATCGAAGAGACACTTGGTATCTTGTGGAAGATTGTATCACAACTTCCAAAGAATGAGATTACAAAAATCAAAGACAAATACGTAGAACAATATTATCAGGAAAAGTAGCAAAATGTCATTTGGACAAAATGTAGCTGCTACAAAAATCGAACTTCTCAAATTCAAAAAATCTAGTCAAGTCGCCAAAATGGTTCAGAAAATTTTGGATGACAAGCGTAAAGTTCTCTTAAAAAACATTGAAGAAATGATTGAAGAAGCCTCAAAAGCTAGAGGTGGCATTTGGGATCCTTTACAAGACATTTACAAATCTGTCAATGAGGCATATCTTGGCTTAGGAACAGGAACCGTTGATTCTGTAGCTGAATCTACTCCTCCAGTAATGGAAGTTGATGTAGATGTAAGAAGAGTAGTTGATGTTAAAATTCCCGCCCTAACAGTAACTGAAAAAGATACCAAATCAATGCCATATGGATTTGCAGACACAAACTCTTCAATTGATAGAGCAGCAAAACAGATCAAAGTATTACTTCCAAAAATCTGTAAAGCAGCCGAATATGAAAATTCAATTTTTAGTCTTGCAAAAGCCCTTGAGAAAACCCAAAAACTACTAAACGCACTTGAAAATGTAATTATTCCACAGTATCAAGATCAAATTAGATTCATTCTCGCTACTCTAGAAGAAAGAGAAAGAGAAGATTTCGCAAAGTTAAAAAAAGTGAAGGCAAAAATGGAGAGCGGAAGCTAAAATGGGAAAAGAAGAAATTAAAAGCTTAATTGAAAACTCTAAAAAAACCGTAGAAAAAGATCATGAAAAATTTTCTCAATCCATAAAGGATGATCTTCAATCTTTTAAGAAAAAGACATTGGAGAAAATTTGATCCAAAAACACTATCATGATTTAAATATGGAACGGAAGGGGGCTTAATCGTACATGAAACCTATTGTATTAGCACTTTTGACAACACTAGTGATTTCAGCTATAGGAGTCGTTGGTACTGCATACGCACAAGCAGATGCTGCAGATGACGCAGCCGGCATGAAACTATTGGGTGCTGGTTTGGCATTTGGTATTGCAGCAGGTGGTGCAGGAATTGGTTTGGGACAAGTAGGTGCAGCAGGACTTGCAGCGATTAGCGAAAACCCATCCATGCAATCAAAAGTATTCATCTTCGTAGGTATGGTAGAATCAATCGCTATCTACGGTATAGTAATGATGTTTATCATCCTGGGACAGTAGGCCCAGTCATTTCATCTTTTTAAAATTTTTAAAAATATTTCTTAATTGTATTTTAGCTGATTCACATCCAATACTCGTCCACAATACCTACACTTGAGAACTCGTCCTTCTTTGTCAATCACATCCATGATAGATTCTATGTGTTCCTGACTATTAGTTATGCAATCTGGGTTGGAGCAACGAAAAATTCTATCAATCTCGTTTGGAAGTGCAACTCTACGTTTTTCGACAAGTTTGTAGTTCTTGATTATGTTAATTGTGGCTTTGGGAGCTATAACTGCTAACTTGTTGGTATCATCATCAGCTAAGAATCTATTTTCTACTTTGATAATGTCTTTTTTCTTGAATTTACCACTAGGGACATTCAATGCGATTGTAATAAGACTGCCATCTTGACCGTCAATTTGAAGGGCAGCTAGAACTTGTAGTCCCTTTCCCTCGTCAATGTGGTCAATTACAGTTCCCTCCTTGATTCGGCGAACCATTAATTCAGACTCTTGCATCAGAATACTTTGTATAGTCACCTGTATATAATATTGAAAGAGTGAACGATTTCTATAACAAAGACATTATTTCAATTAAAGACTATACTAGGGATCAATTCGAGACTATCTTTGATTATACTGAAAAAATAATTAATCTTGATCCTGCATCCAGACGAGAAATCTGTAAAGGAAAAACCCTCAGCTACTTGTTTTATGAACCTAGTACTAGAACAAGGCTTAGTTTTGAGGCAGCCATTTCCTCAATTGGTGGTAACTCATTAGGAATTTCTGATATTTCATCATCATCTACTCAAAAAGGAGAAAGTCTTGCTGATACTGTAAAAATAATGTCCATCTATTCTGATGTTTTGGTTTTGCGACATCCACTTGATGGGTCTAGTAGATTCGCAGCTGAAGTTTCATCAAAACCAGTAATTAATGCTGGAAGTGGAACAGAGGAACATCCAACTCAGGCAATTCAAGACTTGTTTACAATAAAAAAAGAAAAGAAAAAGATTGATGGATTAAAGATTGGAATTGTTGGAGATTTGAAATATGGCAGAACAGTCTATTCATTGCTCTCTGGTCTTTCGAACTATGATGTAGATGTACATTTGATTTCTCCAGAATCGTTGCGAATAAGAACAGATTCAATTTACGAAATTAAAAAGAAAATTTCTTTTACTGAATCAACTGACATTGAAGAATACATTGATGATCTTGATGTGATTTATGTTACCAGAATTCAAAAAGAAAGATTCCCTGATGAGGAAGAATATCTTAAGGTAAAAGGAAGTTATGTAATAGGTCTTGACTTGTTACAAAAGATGAAAGAAGATTCTATAATTTTACATCCACTACCAAGACTAGATGAAATCGCTAATGATGTTGATAAGACAAAACATGCAAAGTATTTCCAACAAGCCGAATATGGAAAACATACAAGAGCCGCATTGCTAGGCTTGACACTAAATGAAAACGGATTTTAAAATTAGATTCCGCATTCCTAATATCTTAAGAAGAACCAAAACCAATTACTTGACACAAACAAGGGTATTGCCAATTTTTCCTTTAGACCTAGTATTGTTTCCTAGGCAAGAATTACCTCTTCGAATTTTTGAGCCTAGATACAAGCAATTAGTTGATGACTGCATGCTAGGCGATAAACAATTTGGTGTGTGCTTAGCTGACCCAAATAACAAAATTCAAGGCTGGCATGGCCCAAGACCAATAGGAACTATTGCAAAAATTACTGCAATTGCAGATGTTGAAATGGATGGAATGCAATCACACATTCAAACAATGGGTAGAAGTAAATTCAAAATTAACAAAATAATTCCACCATCCATTGAACTTCCTGAAAACTATGACCCATATTCCATCGAAGGTCATCAGGTAATTTCGGATCTAAATGAGAAAGCTCACGAAAATGAAAAAATGTACATCCAAGCTGAAGTTGAATTGATTCCTGAGATTGATGAAGACATATCATTGAGTCTATGGGAACATCTAGTAGATTTGTGGAAGAAAAAAACTGTTCATAATGCTTTCCCACAAGTAATTGAGCCTGATGCATTGGATCAAATACTAACACAGTATTATCTCATAACAGATTTGCCAACAATTGATTATGTTTACTCTTTGGCTGCACTTGGAGCTCAAGACCCTAATGAGTTACAACCAGTACTTGAAGCAAATTCAATGGATGAACTTATTCAAACAATAGAAAATTTGATGACAATATAATAATCCCCAAAGTGTCAGAAAAATGATGTCTCCACAAAAAACTGGATTATTTTTGATTGGAGTAATCCTGTTATTTCCAATAAGTAGTGTTTATGGTCATGGTTTGGGTATTGATACCATCAGATCAGCCGACATTGATGGAAAAGAGATTTCCATCTCAGTTGAATTACCATTATCTTTTGATGATGATACAGAAAAGCAAATTACAATTACCGCTACTGAAGATGAAACAAAAGATAATGCCAAAAACGTCACATTCCTAATTGGATTGTTTCATGAAAATGAAATGATATTTAGAAATTATTTCTTCACCCCTGATGGGTACCTCCCAATTAAAGTTCAAGCCACTCAAGATGGAGAAATCTCTTTTCAAGGAGAACAAGACTCCCTACTTGGAGCCTGGTATGGGACCGACTCAAATCCACTTGTAATTTCAGGCCCAATTTTTCAATCCGGAGGATTATACAATTTTGAAATTGAAGTTAGAACCCTTGATGAGCCTACAAACATTATCGAAGATTCGGGAATCTATAATGCTGATTTGACCGTGCCTGTGATTTCAGAACATTTGCAAGAGGATTCTGAAGGAAGTGAGGTATTATTCAGGATGAAGTCATATTTTGATAAAATCTCTAGTTTTGAATATAATCCACAAAACCAGCAAGTAACCTTTGAAATGCCATTTGATTGGAGTGAACAAAAAATGTCTCACATTCCAGTGGTCCATGAAGAAGTTCATTTTCCAAAAGAATTTGCTGAATTTCTTTCTGGCGGATATACTGGAAATGTAAATGGAATTGAACTTTTCAAATCTTCAATACAAGTAGATGACTATACAGAAGAAGATGAAAGAATAGTTCATTTTGTATTATTACAAGACCACTTGAGATTTTTGAAAAATCAGATGAAAAAAACTGGTGAACCACTGCCTGATAAAATGGTCTTTACATTAAATACAACAGAAAAAATTGATTTCCCATTAACTGCATATACTAGCAGTGAAGACTTTTTGGTAAATTTATCATGGGATCCTGTAACTATTGAGCCAGAAACTAATACCAAATTTGTCTTTACAATCCGCGATGGACAAACAGGGGAACCATTACGAAACTCTGATTATACATTTGTAATCTTGCAAGGAGGAAAAGAGATTCACAGAGTTACTGGATTTGCACAAGTAGGAGGAGAATCTGAAGATTATTACTTTACTGAAGATCAAACTGGACCTACAATAATTCGATTTGAAAACATACGAAACAGTGGTCAAGAAACTGAATTTGGAATTGTAGTAGCCCCTGAATTTGGAGTATTTGTAACGTTAATTCTTGTTGTTTCTTTGATTGGAGTAATTTTGATCTCTAGAAAATCAATGTTTAGTATTAAACAATTCTAATTACAGAGCAACAAGTTTTACGGTATCCATGTTTTTGTTTGTTTGAAAATCTTTGGTCATTGTAGATACTTTTTCAGCATCGCCATCAATTACAAACAACTCCATGCATTTCTCCTTGTCAATTTTACTATGAAGATGTGTCGTAATAAGATCCTCAAAGTTATGAGTAATTCCTGAAACTATATGATCAAACTCATCATTATGAACTACCAATAATATTGCATGAATATTTCCTGACAAATCGGATTTTTGTTTTTCTTCAGAAACAAAGGTTCGAATCCCTGCCCTAATTGCCTCTGACCTACCTGAAAAACCCATAGATTTTTGGAGCTTGTCCAATTCGATAAGAATTTCATCATTTAACGAGATTGAAACTATTGGCATAAGCCTAATGTTATTAATTATCTTATAAGTTTAGTAGCAGAAATTATTAAGATTTTATAGATTTATTAATAATTTTGTTGGTTTTTGCGCATGAACAACCAAATGAAATTGGCAATTTTGGCTATTATTGTAGTAATCCCACTTGTCTCATTTTCAGTTTGGGCGACAGACTCTAATTTACAAGTTAAACAGATTGAGGATTCTACCAAGATTCAGGCAATTGCATCATTTTATCCATTATACGATTTTGCCAAAGAAGTCGGTAAAGACAAAGTTGATGTTCAATTACTTGTCCCAGCAGGTGTTGAACCTCATGATTGGGAACCTACAATTCAAGACGTACAACTAATGCAAAAATCTAATTTGATAATAATCAATGGGATTGGATTTGAAAATTGGGTTGATAGCTTAGTGGAACTGAATTATTCTGGAGAAATTGTTGATACCAGTGTAGGTATTATTATTCCTGACTCCGAAATTATTGATGAACACGAAGCTGATGAACACGAAGCTGATGAACACGAAGCTGATGAACACGAAGCTGATGAACACAATCATGAATCTGGAGATCCACACATATGGCTAAATCCTGTTTTAGCAAAAATTCAAGTTCAAAATATTGCTGATGCTTTCTCACAACACGATCCTCAAAATCAACAGTTCTATGAAACAAATGCTAAAAACTATATCAAAAAACTAGATAATCTAGACAATCAAATTCGAAACGAATTATCAACATGTAATCGAGATTTTATTGCTTTTCATGATGCATTTTCCTATTTTGCAGATGAATATGATCTACACCAACATACAATTATTTCCTCAAACGACCCACATGCAGAACCAACCGCAAAAACTTTGGAAAATGTAATTAATACTGCAAGGGAATTGCAAATTCAGATAATTTTCACTGAAGAAACTGTTGATACTAGAGTCTCAAGTGTTATTGCCAATGAGATAGGAGGTAAAATTTTAGTTTTATCTCCAATTGAAATTGGAGAAGATGGAAATTACATTTCAAGAATGACTCAAAATCTCGACAATCTCAAGGAGGCTTTGTGTTGAAAATAGTTGAGATTGATCATCTGACTGTCAAGTACCCAGATGTAAAAGCCCTAGATGAGGTTAGTTTTTCAGTCAACAAAGGCGATTTTCTAGGCATAATTGGTCCTAATGGGGCTGGAAAAAGCACTTTGTTTGCATCTATGCTTGGATTAAACACAAAATATGAAGGGAGCATCAAATTTTTTGGCCAAGATATCCGAAAATCAAAAGACTATCTTAAACAAATTGGCTATGTTCCTCAAAAACCAATCTTTGAAAAAAATTTTCCAGCAACAGTAAAAGATATTGTTCATATGAGTTTGCGAGATGAATCCAACAAAAACAAAATCGATGAAGTTTTACAACAATTATGGATTCATGAATTAGGTAATAGAAGAATTGGCGAATTATCCGGAGGACAACAACAACGAGTCTTTATTGCAAAAGCACTAGTAAATGATCCACAAATTTTGATTCTAGATGAGCCAGTAACAGGAATTGATCAACAAAGTATTGAACTATTCTATAGTATTTTACGAGAATTAAACTCGAAACAAAAAATCACCATTATTTGGTCCTCGCATGACTTAGATGCTGTTAATCAACTAGCCAATCATGTTGCTTGTCTTAATAGAACATTATTCTTCCATGGAGTCTCTGATGAATTCTTTGAAAATGACGAACTTGTAAAACAGTATTCTGAAGCATCAATGCAGGAACACATGCATCATCACTAACAATGTCTCTAGAAATTTTTGCCTTTAGTTTTATGCATAGAGCATTAATTGCAGGAACTTCAATTGCAATCTTATGTTCAGTTATTGGATTGTTTCTAGTTCTTAGAAGATATTCTTTGTTTGGTGATGCTATAGCTCACTCTTCATTCGGTGGAATAGCTTTAGGACTATTGGCAGGTGTTTATCCATTATGGACAGCATATGGTGTATCATTAGTTAGTGCAGTGATAATTACTAGAATTAAAGAGAAATTCAATATTTCAGGCGATGCCTCTGTTGCAGTTCTCCTCTCCTCAGGAATTGCAGTTGGGCTCGTAATTATTGGATTATCAGGAGGCTTTACCATCGATATCTTTAGTTTTCTTTTTGGAAGTATTCTTTTAGTTAGTGTAAATGACACAATTCTGATTCTGGCGTTAACTGGAATAATTTTGATTGTGGTCTTGTTACTGTATAAACAACTTCTTTATTCTACATTCAATGAAGAGCAAGCCAAAGTTAGTGGAATTGCTGTTGAAAAAATTAATTATTTGATTGTCTTTATGGCAGGAATTACAGTAGTAACATCAATCCAATTGGTAGGAGTTTTGTTGATCTCAGCTTTGTTTGTAATTCCAAATGTCACCGCAATAATGTATGGAAAAGGATTCAAACAAACAGCAATCATTTCAATTTCGTTTTCAATATTTTCAGTCATCACAGGAATTTTAATTTCATATGTCTTTGATATCACTCCGGCTGGAACTATAGTATTATTATCAATTGGATTATTTGCTGGAACTATGGCAATTAAATCTCTTGGATTATTATCTAAGAACTAATCAATTCATTTATTCTTCGTTTGTCTTTGACACTTTTTACAAAGAACAGTGATGTAGCAACTATCCCAACGGCAATTAATGGGGATGCAAGTTCTGTATATTGTATTTCTACTTTCTGTGATGATTGAATTTGTGCTGCAGTTATTGGAATTTCTGTTATTTTTACAGTAGCTAATTTGTTTCCTTGTTGTTGAACAAACCAAACATTGTCTTTGTCATCTGATGTCATAAACTGAGTAAAAGAACCAGCAGTAGGAATTGGAACTTCAATCAAATTATTATTGTGTGGATCATAAACAGCAATGTTATCTGTTACATGTTGAGCAAACCACAAATTATCATATCTATCAAAAGTCATACCAAATGGCAAAGCTTCTGAATCAGGCACGGTAATTTGCTCAAATGTCTCTAAAATTGGGTTAAATTTGGTAACTGCCACGCCTGTATGCTCGGCTATCCATAGATTTCCCTCTTTGTCAAAGAGTAATGCTTCAGGTCCCTGAAGAGGTGGGTCTCGTGAAAATTCAGTGATTTCATTATTTTGTGGATTGATAAATCCTATCTTACCTGTACCAGTTGCAGTAAACCAAATTTTTCCTTCATCATCAATTGCCAAAGTAAATGGTAAGGATTGTTTTGCCAAAGAAATTTCTTCAAAGGAATCTGTTTCTGGATTGTATTTCAAAATTGTATCTTTATTGATTATTGGAACCCAAATGTTTCCACTATAGTCTGCTAAGATAAAGGTCGAAGTATTGGTATCCATTGTTGGGGCTACCTTTGGAAGGGACTTTGTGGTAATGTTTCCTGTTTCTGGGTCAATGAAACCAATTTGATTTCTTCCAGGATCATTAAACCAAATTTTTCCATCATTATCCTGTGTTAGGAATGTTGTTACTGCTCCATCAAACGAATGTTTTTTGAATTCTTGACTTTCAAGTGAAAATTGCCATAATTTTGGTGCAGAAGGATCACTTAACCAGATTGAATTTTTACCATCATACAAGGGGTATAGTACTTTGGTTGATTCTGGTAATTCATACTCGATAACTTCAGTTTGTAAATCCGTTAATCTTGGTTTTACAAGAAGATTCATCACTACTGATTCATTTGCATTTTGTTGTCTTTGAATCTCGACTTCAGTCTGCCATTGACCAGAGAATCCAAAGGTCATCTCTCCTTGGAATTTGGCAGGTAATCCTTCGGCCTGTTCAATTTTTGTCATGTCCACTTGAATAGGTGAAATATTTTTTTGTGGATTGGAAATCTTTACTTTCACTTCTTCTGCATCTGGCAATGGATTATTTTCAAAGTCACTAATTTTTACAAAAATTGTATTTGTACCGCTTGAAAATGGCGTAATTTCAATATCATATTTGGCACTTTCAGAAAATTCTAGNNGGCAAAGTCCCATTTGCTAAAAGAGCAACTACTCCAAGCAGAATTATTCCAAGAGTAGCATCTACCTTCAAGGATCTTTTTAATTTGTTATGAACGGAAAGTGACTTTGATTCAATGTTATTTTCTCCATTTCTTTGAACTTTGTATTGGAAAAATGCACCCAAACCAACCATGATTGCAGCAATGACTATTTTGGCAATGATTAATTTGCCATAAAGTGATTCTGTAATTGTTCCTACATCACTTTCTAAGAGCCACATTAGTGTAGGGCCAGAAATAATTACAATACCTACTGCAATGATAAATGCAATTGAGAATCTCGGAATCATAACAAGAGACATTCTTTCTCGACTACTCTTGTCTAACTTTGATAGGGCAGGTAACAAAATAAACACAAAGTAAATTATTCCACCAATCCAAATTGCGGCAACTAAATTGTGAACATAATCTATTGCAACTGCTGCCATTTGGCCACTTGCAGCTCCATGACCAATCATAGTTGAAGTACCAATCAGGGCTAAAGACAAAACAAGCATTGGTATATGACTTGCTTTAGAAATCACCTTTTTCCTGTCCATCCAAAACCAAATTCCCAAAAGAATTATGGTAATTATCATTCTGATTAACCACGAAGTACCAAAAGTAGTCTGTATTGCATCAAATGCTGAAGTCTCCAAACGCAATGTTTGAACAGCAAGCATTGCAATGTTTGATGCAAATACCACCATCAATCCTATTCCAGTAATTGTCATGAATTTATCATGGTGAGCAGAATCGATTTTTTCAATCTCTTTTCGAATTAGGTTTTTGTTTTGAGTCCCCCAAATTAACATCGAAGCAATAACTGCACCTAAAATTATTGTTTGACCAACTAGACCTGGGAATCTTGCACCAGCCTCAGGAAAGAACAGAATTTCATAAATTGACTTTGGCTTGTCAGTGGGAATTTCAATTTTTACGTCTCCCACCCCAAAAATAAAAGCATCATCGACAAGGTGTCCATCAACTTTGGAGAGAACCTTGCTAGTTACAGTGAAAACTCCATCTTCAAGTGGAGGGGTAGTGACAATCAGTGATTCTTCTCCCAAATAGTATTGTGAATCTCTATTATCTATCTGATCTCCATTACTATCAAAAACTTTGAGAGAGCTGAAATCTAATTCAATTGGTTCTGAATAGATTACTGTAACTTCTGTAACTCCTACTGGAGCATTTGCAGCTAAAGTTGGATTTGTTTCCATGGTAAATGGGTGAGCTGATGCAGCTGGTATAGAAATAGATAGGAATAACAAAAAGACAAAGAGAATCCTTTTCATTTATTCTTCAAATTATTATTGATAATTTAAACAGTTTTCATTTTATTCGTAGTTTGTACCAATTCACGTAAAGATAATAACATGTCAAAGTAAGATTATTACCATGAAGGCCATTTTATTGGGTTCTGTTGCGATTTTATTTTCATTAGGTTTAGTATCTCAGGCATATGCTCACACGACTATTGACGTTGAACAATTTGAAATTGAGGTTGGTTGGGGAATAGAACCACCTATTGTAGGAATTAGAAATGATTTTGTTTTTGAAATTAGTGAACCAGGAGAAACTGAAGGATTGAAGGTTGGTGTAAAAAATGCATTCAAAAATGTTGAAGCTACTGCAAAGTTTGGTGGAGTAACAAAGATACTTGATATTGGTTCTGATCCCAGACCTGGACATTACTTTTCACATGTAATTCCAACAAAGACAGGCTCATACTCCATTTTGCTTAAGGGAGATTTGAACGGAGTCCCAATAGATGTTGAAATTCCAGTTGAAGATGTAGAGTCCACTGCTGTACTTGACTTTCCACCAACAACTGTTTCATCTTCAGACCAAGATGTTGCTGCATTGAAAAGTGCAGTATCTTCCTTACAACAAGAGGTATCCTCCATAAAGTCGGGGTCAGGAATTGAAGTATCTGCTCAAGGAGCAGCATACGACTATGCAGTTCTTGGATTATCAATAGCTGCGGCAGCAATTATCTTGGCAGTAATTGCTTTAGTAAAAAGAAAATAGAAAGAGTGGATTCCTAAAGTCTTGGAATAACTCTAGATTTCGAAGTGAATGCGACGATGCTAATTATTGCAACACCAAGAATTACCATTGCAATTGTTCCAAATTCTGGGACAACATTTGAGAATTGTACTTCTTCACCGATTGGTCCTGTCTTTTCATCGACACCATAACCTTGGAAGGTAATCTTGATGTCTACAGGATCAGATGAACCAAGTGGTGCAGTTGTATGTACTCCTACTCCTTCATGGTGGTGAGCACCCATATCGTCTAATACAGTCTCACCGTTTTGTGTTACCATAATGTCATGGTTTACATGTTCAGATGCCTCGAATTCGATTGTAATCTCCATCATTTCACCTGCCATTGGTTCTGAAGCCCAAACAGAAACTTTGGTTCCATCGGACATCATTCCGGTTGCAGATGCTGCACCTTCCATGGTAACTTTATCGTCCATATGCATATCTTCTTCTGTCATTTCTTCCTCTTCTTCAGCTCCTGCTTCTTGAACAGTTACAATTCCTTCCATCCATGGATGAACCATGCAGAAGTAAGGATATGTACCAACTTCTTCAAATTTGAAGGTGTAAGTTGTTCCTGCCATAAACAAACTGCTGTCAAATACACCAGAAGGTCCTTCTGCTGCACTTCCACCAGTTACAGTATGAGCTGCAGAGTCATCATTTGACCATGTTACTTCACCACCAGCATCGATTGTAACCTCAAATGGAATGTAACATTCCATTGTCTCTTCACAACCTGGAACAGAAGTTCCTTGTGGGACGCTTACACTTGCAGTTGCATGATCTGCAAATGCTGGACTTGCAACCATGCCAGTTGCAATAGCGAATAACACGAAGAATGAGCCTATAGCTATAGTCTTCATTAACAGAAATACTAGTCGGCATACATAAAAACCTCACTGGGTTTTTCGGGTTTTGATTCTAATTTTTTCTATATTGGTACAGCTTTAGAATTCCAAATACAGGAATTCCTGCATACATACCAACATTTAGTAGAATTAATGAGATTCCATAACCCAACATCTCTAGTTCTGAATCAATATTAACATGATTTAGAATCGATAATGAAGTCAGCATTGGAGTTAGCGTTACTTTCATACCTTCTTTGAAGATGGGAATTTCTCTTTCAAAGTCTGCAATTGTTGGTGAAAATGAATAATAAAACTCGTTGAACGATGACATGAAAGCAGATCCTGATTCAGTTTTTAGAATTTTGTTATCTCGTAGTTCTCTGAGCTCTTGAACTTGTGGAGCTAATTCAGAACCATAAGTAGCTGTTGCAATTAAACAACCTCCTCCATTATCTACATCAGAAGGAGTTTCAGGAGTATCGGGTTGAGCAACTGCTTCTCCAACTGTTACTACAAAAGAAACTTCTTCAAGTGGAATAGGCTGGAACAAAATTCCTTCAACTTCAAATTTTAAATCATAAATACCATCTTCTGGAAATTCATACTTCAAACCTTTTATTGATCCTTCAGATGTGTGGCTAAGTGGAGTTGGTCCCCATAAAACTTCCCCTTCTTTTGATACTGAAAAACTCCAGTCAATATGTTCTTGAATTTGTTGAGTTTGAGGATTAATGAAATCTGTCCTTAAGGTAGTAAGTTCTCCTGGAACGGGATCGTCATAAGACAGCTTGACATCAAGGGTTCCTTTGTCTGTTGGCAAAGTCTGTGAATTTGTTTGAGCAAAGGCTGGAGCAATTAAGAGTGGAATTAAAAGTAAAACAAATAAAAATTTCATGTGAATCCTTTTTCTCTACCATAAATAAAAATTACACTTGATTTCAATTGGAGAAATACCATTTGAAAATTCTATGCCATCTTTAAATATGGAGTTTTCTCAAAATAATTATTGGTTCATAAATTTCTCTTGCTTGTTACAATATTAGGAATTTTTACCATACCAGCTTTAATTCCTGATGTATTTGGTCATGGACTAGGTGGTGACGTTGCTCCTCCATTATCGTTTGGAGGTATGGAGGTAACAGTAAGTACAGATCTTACTCCTTCTGATATTACTGTCGGTGAAGTAGAAGATGTAAACATGAAAGTTCGTTTCTTTGACACCTTAACTGATACTACTCTTGAAAAAGTAACTTATAGAATTGAAATTTGGCAGGCAGGAGAACTCTTGGCTAGAAATCTTTTCTATGATCTGGACGGTGAGCTAAATGTCAAAATTAAACCAAAAGAAACATGTAATGAAGTAGAACTTTGGAGATGTTCAACATATGGAGGTTCAGAGCATGTTACGGCACCAGGCGCTCTATATGTTGAAGGAGAAGGACGTCCATCAATAACAGGTCCAATATTTGTTCAAGGAGGATTATACAATATCAGAATAGACATTGAAGGAGCTACAAACCCCAAAACAGTTCTTACCGAGCTACTCAGTTATGATACCTTTGTAAGTATTGCACAAGAACAAAATTTTCTAGTTCAAACTGCAAGTGCTGAAGAAATCCCTGTAATTGTAAAGACATACTATGACGAAGTAGAAAATTTCCAATTTGATACTTCAGATAATTCAATTTACTTTGATATGCCATTTAACTGGAATCCAGAATATGTGGATTTGGTTCAAGTAGTTCATGAAGAGGTAAGAGTTCCAAAAGACTTTGCTCCATATGCTGAAGGAAAACAATTCAAGGGATATGTTAATGGAGTTGAAGTTGACCAAAGAGCACTTCTAAATGATCCTTATACTTATGAGGACACTAACATTGTACATTTCCTAATTACAAACGCTGAGCTTATGCAAATTAGTGAAGCAATGACAGCAAATGATGATATGACTACAATGAAACTTAAACTAGTTCCACAAAATGAAGTATCAAAAACTTCAACTGAATTTTATCTAGTAGATACAGAAAACTTTGAACAAGTACCAACTACTGTAAACATTGCTTGGGATGGAAGATATGGAGCTGGAGATGAAATCCCCTTTGAAATTACTTTCTTTGATCCAAGTAGAAATCTAATCAAAGATGTAAAATATGCATATTCATTACTTGACGAGAATAACGAAGTCATTGAGACAAACTCTGGAGATGATGCTTCTAATCCAGGAATTGTCTCCACAGAGGGAATTGATATACCCAAAATCTATGTTCCTGATGAAGGTCAATACAGACTTGACATTCTAGTATATGGTACCGGTATTAATTATGATCCAACCTATGCTGGTATTGGTTCAGCAATAATTGAGATAGGACCAAGTTTGCCTAAAGACACAATTACACCGCCAGGACCTGAGGTCGAACCACCTACTGCCATCCCTGAATGGATTAAAAATAATGCAGGATGGTGGGCAAATGGCGACATTGATGACAACTCCTTCGTTCAAGGAATTCAATACTTGATCAAAGAGGGAATCATGAAGATACCTCCAACAACTCAAGGTGCAGGAGATGGAGGAAATGAAATTCCTGATTGGATCAAAAACAATGCAGCATGGTGGGCCGATGGACAAATTGATGACAACTCCTTCGTTCAAGGAATTCAATACTTGATCAAAGAAGGAATCATGAAGATAGAGTCATAGATTTTTAAATAAATTCTGTATAGTGATAGTATGAAAGACATCAATGATATCATGCCAAAAATACCTAACATGAGGTGGGGCGCTTTGATGAATAAAGCTCCAACAAATGAAAAGGTAAATGAGATGAACAAAATTTTCCCTTCAAATGGAAAGTGGCATACAGTCTTTGAAGAAAAAGAATCAGTTACCATTGATGGAAAACAAATCTGGAAAAAAGATCCTAACAAGTGGACCTAGTCTTTGAATTTATCAAATTTTACTTTGCATTCTTTATTCAAATCTCTAACTATCATAAAATAAGTAAAAACAAGAATTGCAATTGATATTATTTATAATGGAATTTATTTTTCATTTACAATCTATAAAATA
>WVWY01000001.1 GCA_011773785.1 Candidatus Nitrosomaritimum khambatensis
TAGAAAAACTGATTTCATTTTATCATATTGACTACCCCTAGAGTAAGCTCTGCACTAAAGGCAGTGGACCTAAAGCAATTACCTCCACCATTAATCATTGGTGAGAGAATAAACACCCAGGGTTCACGAAAGGCAAAGGATCTTGTCCTAGGTGATGATTATGATGGATTGTTAGACCTTGCAAGAAATCAAGTGGAAGATGGTGCACACTGTCTTGATGTTTGTGTTGCAACAACAGAGCGCTCTGATGAAAAACAATTCATGCTAAACTTGGTAAAAAAACTCAGCTTAGAAATTGATGCACCACTTGTAATTGATTCAACAGATCCTGAAGTTATTGAATCATCTGTAATTCAAATTCCTGGAAGACCAATAATTAACTCTATTAATCTTGAAGGTGATGGAAGAAGATTTGAAAAATTAGCACCACTAATGGCAAAGTATGGACTACCTGCAATTGCCTTGTGTATTGGTCCTAACGGAATGGCAAAAACACCTCAAGAAAAATTAGAAACTGCAGAACTGCTTTATGAGACTGGAAAAAAATATGGACTAAAAGAAGAACAGTTCATCTTTGATGTTCTTACATTTACTTTGGCAACTGGTGAAGATGAATTTTTAGATGCTGGAAAAAATACACTAGAAGGAATTCGACTTGTCAAGGAACGATTTCCAAAAGCATACACAACTTTAGGATTAAGCAACATTAGCTTTGGTCTAGTTCCATATGCAAGAAAGATTCTCAATTCTGTGTTCTTTTATCATGCAGTAAAGTCTGGCCTTGATACTGTGATTGTCAATGCCAAAGGAATTGTTCCATATGCTGAAATTGATGAAAAGGAGCGTAAACTAGCAGAAGACCTAATCTTTAACACTCATCCAAACGCACTATCTGACCTTATCTCCTACTTTGAAAAGGCAGGACCTGGACAAAAAACTGAAACCAAAAAAGTTGATGTTGACCCAACATGGCCTGGAGGAAAGCGTGCAAACTTTAGAATTGTAAACAGACTCAAAGATGGAATTGAAAATGATGTAGTAACTGCCATTGCAGAAAAACTAGGAAAAAAAGAACTCATCAAAGACTCTGATGGAATTCTTTCACTTGACTCAACTCAAGAAGTAACTCATGATGGTGCAATCAAAACACTAAACGAAGACTTGCTTCCTGCAATGAAGGAAGTTGGAGACAAGTTTGGCTCTGGTGAATTAATCCTGCCTTTTGTTTTGAAATCTGCTGAATGCATGAAGGCAGCAGTAGCTGAGCTTGAAAAATATCTCTTACAAGAAGAAGGCACCACAAAAGGAAAGCTAGTTTTAGGAACCGTCTATGGTGATGTTCACGACATTGGAAAGAATCTTGTAAAGACAATCTTTCAAAATAATGGTTACACAGTTTATGATCTTGGAAAGCAAGTTCCAATGCAAAAATTCTTGGAAAAAATTGATGAGGTAAAGCCTGATGCAATTGGATTATCCGCACTGCTAGTTTCCACATCAAAACAGATGCAATTTTTCGTAGAGCATGCAAGAAAAAACAACATGACCATTCCAATATTGTGTGGCGGTGCTGCAATCAACTCCAACTATATCAACAGAATTGCAAAAGAAGACGGCATTTACGAATCAGGTGTGTTTTACTGCAATACAATGTTTGAGGGACTAAAAACAATGGACAAAATAGTTTCAGACAAGGATTTGTTACTAAAAGAATGGAAGGAAAAATTAGAAAAATGGAAGGATACTTCTGTTGCACCTGCGACTGAATCTGAAGTCTCTAGAAGCAAAATCGTGCCTGTAAAGCCACCTGTCCCTCCAAGAATCAACATCCCAATTCATCTTGATGCATCCAAAATTGATACTGCTCAAGTTTGGAAGATGATTGACAAAAAATCTCTATTCAAACTATCTTGGGGACTAAGAGGTAAAGCAGGAATGGAACAAGAAGCAGAGCATGAAAAACTTTTTGAAGAGTGGAAAAAACGCATAGAAGACGAAAAATTATTTGAACCAACTGCAGTTTATGGTTACTTTAACTGTCATGCTAATGACAACACACTAGCTGTTGATCACCCTGTAGGTGAAAAGCTAACCTTTGAATTTCCAAGGTCCACAAAACCAAAGCATCTCTGTCTATCTGACTATTTTGGAGAAAAAGACATTGTTGCATTTCAAGTTGTGTCAGTTGGAAACAAAGTTGCTGAGATAATTGACCAGTGGAACAAAGAAGACAAGTATTCTGAAGCTTACTATTTGCACGGACTTGCAGTAGAATTTGCAGAAGGTATGGCAGCATGGCTTAATGAAAAAATAAAATCAGAACTATCCATTAGAGGCAATGGCGGACTTCGATACAGCTGGGGTTATCCAAGCTGTCCTGATGTTGCACAACATGAACTTGTATGGAAACTTTTGAGCCCTGACAAATACGGAATTACACTTACCGAATCAGGACAAATTGTTCCAGAACAATCAACTGCAGCAATAGTTGTTCACCATCCTGAAGCTGAATACTTTGTACTTTAGCCTCTGGTTTCTAAGAATTCTTTTAGACTGGTAAAGTCTCGAGGTGATGTAATTAGGACATCGCCAGTAATTTGTTCTATTTTACTTAGAAATTCTCCAAAATTATCCTTGTATTTTGCAAGGTCTAGGTTCAGAAATTTTGCAGAGTCTTCATTTTTGTCTGAAGGATAAAGCACAATTGGAATTACCAGGTATCCCTTGAGATTTTCTGCTAAGGTCTCAACTTGCTCTAAGTTCTGAACTACTTGTGTCATGAAGCCTTTTGGATGTGCATCTAGTTTTTTTTCAATCTTTGAAAAATTTGGTTTGTTTGATATTGAAAGATACAAGTCAATTTTCTCATTGATTTTATTTTCATATAGTTGTTTTACAACTAGGCTTGGTATTAGTCCTGAATCTTTTTGACCTGCCTGAGATGGGTCTCCCATCAATACTAGTATTCCAGAAAATCCTGAAGATATTGCATCTTGAACAAAACTGTCAATCTCTTCTTGTGTCTTGTCTCTAACTCTTAGACTAACAGTTAGAGGTAACTCGGGAATTTCTTTTTTGATTATTTTTCCAACCTTTAGTGGCGAGACTCGCTCAAATCCCAATACATTTTCAGTAAGGTGAATAGCATCACAATTTTTTGATATTAGTTTAATTTTCTCAATGAATTTTGAAATGGACTCATCCAAATCAACTCCTGGTGTAATTTTAGGTGGATTTGCCTCGTACCTGATGGTCATATGATGATGTTTTTGAACCATGAATAAAACCTTTGAACGATAAAACCCATATGGAATAGTAGGAAATCAAAATCATGATTTTAGAAGAAATAAAATCAATTCTTTCAAGTGAAATCAATCCTACAATTGAAGATCCTGGAAAGTACAAACTAGCATCAATACTTGTTGTAATTTATGGCAAATCTCCTGTTGTGGTTATGACTGAAAAACCAAAACATATGAAATTTCATGCAGGTGAAATCTCTTTTCCAGGTGGGAAGCTTGATTATGATGATGATAATTTGCTTGATACTGCTTTGAGGGAGACTAGCGAAGAAATTGGCCTGACAATACGAAAAGACCAAGTAATTGGACAACTAAAACCTGTAATCACTTTAAACTCTGGATTCAAAATTCTTCCATTTGTTTCAGTTATAGATGAAATTCCTCCACTGTCTGCAAACGCAGAAGTTGAAACAATCTTCCACATACCCTTAGAACCATTTTTAAAAACAATGGCACATGATCCTGATCCTTCACATAACTTGATTCAAGAAATGTATACCTTTGAGTATCAAGGTCAAATTGTTTGGGGAGCATCAGCTAGAGTACTAAAACAAATATCTGATTGCCTAATATCCTGAGATTCATTTAAAAAGAGCTCTTCAGGGTTCAAAATCTATGGCTGCACGCAAGTCATCTCCAAGGAAAATTCGTCTGTTAAAGAAAACCAAGCAGACATCCCCAGTACCAGCTTGGGTTATTCTTAGAACTAACAGAACTGTTAGAACAAATCCAAAGCGTAGAGCATGGAGATCAACTGATGCGGAGGTTGGATAGTTGTCTCAAGAATTAGAAAGAGTTCATACAATTAACTTGGGTAAAGCACTATTATCTGTAGATACTCATCGTGCAACAAGAGCAATTAACATGATAAAAGAATATGCTCGACGCCACATGAAAGTTGAAGAAATAAAAATTGAAGAAGACTTGGCTCAACAAATTTGGGCAAGAGGGGCAAGACATCCTCCAAGAAAAATTAGAGTTAGAATGAGTAAAACCGATGAAGGTTATATTTTGGTTTCAAGATTTGATGAAGATGCCGAAGCCGAAATTGCACCAGAAACAGAGACTAAGAAAGTTGAAGAAAAGGTAGCACCAGAAGCTGAAGAAGCAGAACTAAAAGAACCAGAAGCTGAAGAAGCAGAACTAAAAGAACCAGAAGCTGAAGAGCCAGCTAAAGAAGAAGCAGAACTAAAAGAACCAGAAAAAGAAGAAAAGAAAGAATCTAAGAAATAGTCTTTTAGAAATTTAAAATTAATTTTATTCTAGTTGATACAAATCAAGTTTGCAATCAATACTGCATTCTGGATTTGACCAATCAAGTGTATCTTCTTGAGGAATTACACCTAGTGGATCATAGTTGTCAAACTTTGTCATTCCTTGAACTGCAGATACCATTACAATTTTTGATTCATCTGCAGATGATGAGGACAAATCTACTTGGGAGTTATTTTCATTGAGAACTCCACTTGTTAGATTGGAAATAGAGTTCAAAACTCCTACTGGAATGTTATTGCCACCTGCTACATACAAGATTGAGCGTTTTACTGCGTTAGGAGATGTGTTTCCGTAAAGCATTTTGAGTGAGTCTCTGAGGGATTCTTCAATGTGCTGGCCCTCTTTGCTTGCAGTCAAGATGTTGGTTTCAGCTGAAATATCTGAATTTTCAAGGGCACCTACTACATGCAAAATTGCAGAATTTGCAATTCCATAACAGTCCTTTGGACTAAGGTCTGGGTTGCTTTCTAAAAGTGAGTCATTATCCAAAACTACTGTGCAGTCTGAATCTGCTCTAAGTCGTTTAAGAGAAACGCCTGAATTGAAAATTCTGTCTTTTTCATACTTGAATGGCATGATTGCAAAGGAAACTAAGCCTACCTCAGATTCCTTACAAATTTCTGACACAACTGGAGATATAGCAGAACCTGCTTTTCCTGCCAAGTTGGTCATGAGAATAACTGTGGAATAGCGTGAAATGGTTGATTTTATCTGGTCTGCAACTTTGTAAGTTGAGCCTCTAATCAATTGAATTGAAGGATTAACTACTGAGTCAGTCGAGATTGCTATTGTCTGGCAGTCTGCCTGGAGGTCTTTTTGATCGTTACTAATTATTAGACAATCAGAGTTTACAATGTCTTTTGCTTGGGTTGCAAGTTTTGAGCCTGCTCCTCCTAAACCAACAATTAAGATCGGTGATTTGACTTGAAAACTCATTCTATGAGGTAATTGATTATTTGGATAAAAAACCTTCTTACGTTTTTTTAATCAAATTTCAGATCTAAAAAATTTAACAAGCGATCCTACCTATTAGGCTGTGGTTTGTTGCCTTGACGATCTCAACTTTGTGTATCTGACCAATCTCGACATCTTGATCCACAAAGATAGATTTGTATGCAAAGTTTCTTCCCTTGATTCCCTCATCGGTGTTTTCATTAAACAAAACTTTGCCCTTCCAGCCGATCCATTTTTTATTGCTATCGTTTGAGATTTGGTTTGTCAAATCAAAAATTATCTTGCTCCTTCTCTTTACTTCTGAAACATCAATTTGCTCCCATTCAGCAGCTTCTGTTCCAGGTCTTGCGCTATATCGTGAGAGATTAACAATGTCTGGCTTTGTCTTTTTTAGCAAACTTACAGTTTTTTCAAAGTCCTCTTTTGTTTCTGATGGAAATCCAACTATTATGTCAGTTGATATTGTAAATTGTGGGAATCTCTCTCTTACTTTGGTAACTACGTCTCTAAATGTCTCAGCAGTGTGTCCTCTTTTCATATCATTGAGAACCTTGTTACTTCCGCTCTGAACAGGAACATGTAGAAACTTGTAGACCTTGTCATTATCAAAAGAATCAATCAATTTGTCTTTAATGCGAACCATGTACATTGGGTTCATCATTCCAACTCTTATTCTAAAGTCATCGGGAATCTCTGAAACTGTATTAACTAATGTAGGCAAGTCTGTTCCAATGTCAAAACCATAGCATCCATTATCAGTTGATGTTAGCCAAACCTCCTTGCACCCATCTTTGATTTCAGTTTCAACTTGCCTTACAATGTCTCCTATTCTGTAACTTTGGAGGTCTCCTTTAGCTAATTTTGTCTGGCAAAATGTGCACTCACTCATACATCCACTTGCAATCTCTATGATTCCCACTGCAGGATTCAACCTCACCTTTGGAAGGCCAACCTTTGAAACATCAGAGTCCTCCAAGGCAATCTGTCTAGTTCCTTTTAGAGTTGAGTCAATTACCTGCAAAGTCTTTCCAAGAGAATTTGGCCCCAACATGGATGCGTTTTCTGTAAATTTTTCTACAGTTGATTTTTCAGCCTTTGGCAGGCAACCAGCTACTACTAGTGGTTTTTCTTTAAGGGATTTTATTCTGTAAATCATTTTGTTTGCAGTTGCATCTTTAACAGAGCATGTTACAATTACATTCAAGTCAGATTGGTCAGAACTATCAACTAGAGTATGACCTCCATTTGCAATTAGTCCTGAAATCATCTCTGAATCTGAAAAACTTGCAGAGCATCCGTATGCCTCTACAAAGATCTTTGCCATGCTCTATCCAAACAAAGAATCAATTTCTTTGTTGCTCATAAGATTCTTGGAAACTACTAGTTCTCTAATGGTCTTACCTGTCTTGAGAGACTCTTTGAACAACTCTGCAGACTTTAGATATCCAATTTTTGGAGTAAGCAGAGTTACAATCACTGGACTGTTTTCGATATCTTTTCTTAGCTTTTCTCTGTTTGCAGTTAACCCATCAATTAGATTTGCAGAAAATATTGGGAAGAAATTCTTTATCATGTCAGTTGATTCTAACATACACTTTAGCATCCCAGGTAACATTACATTGAGCTCAAATTGTCCTGCTTGAGCTGCGTTGGATACGGCAGTATCATTTCCAATTATGTTAAAACAAATCATGTTCATGCACTCAGCCAAAGATGGATTTACTTTTCCTGGCATTATTGAAGAGCCTGCATGAACTGCGGGAATTCCAAGCTCTGCTAATCCCGCAATTGGACCTGATGCCATTAATCTAATGTCATTTGCAAGCTTGTTTACTTCAAGGGCTAAGTTACGCAACGCAGCAGATAGATTAGCCACTGCAAACTTGCTTTGCAATGCAAACTGCATGTCTTTTTCAGGTTTTAATGGAAGTTTTGAAATTTTAGCAAGCTCTGCAATTGCAATTTTTCTGTATCCTCTTGGAGTATTTGCTCCTGTTCCAACTGCAGTTCCTCCAAGTGCAACACTTTGTAATTCCTTTTGAGCTGCTACAATTGCATTTTTTGCTTTTGTAATTGCAGTAACATAAGCCGCAAATTCATTTCCCAAAGTAACTGGAAGTGCATCCATAAGATGAGTTCTCCCAATTTTTTTAAATGCAGAAAACTGTTTTGATTTTTTTGTTAATGACTTGATTAATTTATCAACTGCTGGAATTGTTTCTTTTAAATTCATCAAAATTGCAACATGCATTGCAGTAGGATATGTATCATTACTTGATTGTGACATGTTTACATGATCATTTGGATGCAAGTGTTCATACTGTCCTTTTTTCTTGTGAAGAACCTCTAGGGCAACATTTGAGATCACTTCGTTTGAGTTCATGTTAAAGGCAGTACCTGCACCAGAGTTTATCATGTCCACTACAAATTGGTCGACGTGTTTACCTGATAGAATTTTATCACATGCTGCTACAATTGCTCTTCCGCGTTTAGTGTCAATTGACTTTGTTTTCATGTTGGCAACAGCTGCTGATCGCTTTATCATGACAAAAGACTTTATCAAATTCTCATGGGCTTTTTGACCCGTTACATGGTACTGCTGAATAGCCCTTCCAGTAAATGCTCCATAATATGCATCAGCTGGAATCTTTACTTTTCCTAGAGAATCTTGGTCTAGTCTAAACTTCAAATCATTAAGTCCGTGTTTCCACCGATATTCATTCTTTTTCAGGGCAATTCATACATTCACAGAATACACGGATTGGAAAAATATTATATAGGCTTGACAAAGCACCGTGCTTAATGAATAAGCGTACTAGTATGCTCTTTACTATCGCAGCAGTAGCTGTTATGGGAGCAACCTTATTCGGAAGCACATACACACAAACCCAAATTGCCGGTCAATCTATCGATGCATCCAAAATGGATGTCACCGTCTTAGACCAAATCCGTGCAATGGGCGGTTTAGAGCTTGTAATGCCTCAAGCATTTGCAGAAACTGATTGTGGTGTCTTAGAAAACTCTGGACGTAATGTCGTAGAGTTCAATTTGGAAGGTTACAGTGTTGAGCTCCCAATTATGGGCGGCAAGACTTACAACGCCATGACCTTTAGTGGACAAGTCCCAGGACCAACACTAAGAGTTACACAAGGTGACGTTGTAAAGATGACACTACACATTCCTGATTGGGAAGTTACTGGACACGGTAACGACATGCACGCATCACAAATCACTGCAGGAGCATTCGAGTCAGTCAATCCTGGCGAAACAAGTCAGTATTGTTACATCGCTGAAGCTGCAGGTATTTTCAAATACCATTGTTCTGGTGTTAAACTAGTTGGTATGGACCAACACGTACTTTCCGGCATGTACGGAATTGCAATTGTTGATCCTGCAAACGGTTACAAGAAATTAATGGTAGAGAAGACCAGTGGTAGCGGTGAACTTGACAGAAAGTTCTACTCTGCTGATGCATTAGAGTTCCAACTCCAATACAATCAATTGTATTTGACTCCTGAAGGCAACTATGATGCCGGAGCAATGTTCCAACATCATAACACTGCAACAGTTGTCAATGGTATGCAATTTGGTTATGTACCAAACATGGCTCATAACTTACTTGTAAATGGTGACACAAACAAAAACATCTTTGTAGCACAACCATGGAATGGACTTGAGCACAAGCAATACCAATCACAACTCATGTTCGTTGAGAACGATCAACACGTGAGAATCTTCATTGAAAACCAAGGTAACGAACCAGTATTCTTCCACATTGTAGGAGAAATTTTGGACAGAGTTACACAAGGTAACAGAGTACAATCAGCAGCAACTGAAACATGGTTGCTCGGTGGCTCACAAGGAATGATTGTTGACCTAGTCTTTGATGAACCAGGCGTATATGCCGCAGTTAATCACGACTATGCAGCAATTTACACTGGCGCTGCTTCAATCTTTGTAGCAGGAGACCCATTCGGCTTGAACCCAGTTCTAGTTGAGAAAGGAGTTCTCGAAGCACCAGTACCATCTTATGCATATGCATTAGGTAACCCAAGTGATGCAGTACCACCAATGGGAATGAACAGCATTGCACATCCTGCAGTCAACATTCACGGTTTGTACACTGATGAAGTAGCTTCTGAAATGCAAGAACAAGGCATGATCGCATTATGGGAAGTAATTCCTGTAGTTGCAGAAATTCTTACTTCTTGATCATTTAACCTTCTTTTCTTTTTCTTTTAATGAAATATATTCAGTGAATCGTGTGCAATGTTATGGGCTTTGATGATACTGTTTTAATTTGTGATGAAGTAGATCCAATTTTAAACAAAGTTTTAGAAGACAATGGTTTGAAAGTTTCTTACGAACCAACAATTACTCCTGAACAAATTGTGGAAAAAATTTCTGATTTCAATATTGTAATTGTTCGAAGCAGAACTACAATTACAAAAGAAATGATTGACAAAGCCGATAACTGTAAAATTATTGCACGAGTTGGAGTCGGACTTGATAATATTGATCAAGAAGCTGCCAAAGCAAAAAACATTCGAGTAATCAATGCAGTTGAAGGGGCAATGAATGCAGTTGCTGAACTAGTTTTAGGATTAATGTTATCTTTAGCAAGACAAACTGCTAGAGGTGATAGAGGAATTCGTAACGGCCAGTGGCTCAAAAAAGAATTGAAAGGAACCGAGCTTAGAGGAAAGTATCTTGGAATTGTTGGATGTGGAAACATTGGAAAAAGATTAGGTCGACTTGCAAGAGCACTAAACATGAACATTATTGGCTATGACGTTATTCCAATTGATGAAGAGTTTTCAAAAGAAGTTGGATTGATGAAAGCTGATTTGGGAACTTTGTTGCAAAGCTCAGACTATATCTCAATTCATGTCCCATTGTTAGATTCTACTTATCACTTAATTGATGCTCAAAAAATCTCTACAATGAAAAAGACTGCCAAAATCATCAACACATCTCGTGGGGGAGTTATTGATGAAGATGCACTTTACGAGGCCCTGAAAAATGGTAATCTTGGGGGTGCTGCCCTAGATGTATTTGAGAAAGAGCCTGCACTTGAGCATAAATTAGCAGAGCTAGATAACGTAATACTCACTCCTCACATTGGAGCACAAACAAAAGAGGCACAAAATTTGGCTGCAAATGTTATTGGAGAAAAGATAATACAAATTCTTCGCGGTGTTATCTGAGCCTAAAGTTTTCATCTTTACAAAAAATAACTAAAAAAGCTTGACTGATACGTGATTAATTGTCATCTAATTTGTTTTAACGTCAATTTTGAGGAAAATCCATGTTGAATAATACGGGCAATACTAGTTTGCAATCAGAATTACAACGAGGCGTTCCTAAATTGAACTATCTTTTGATAATTTCCTTTGGACTAATTTTTGTTGCAATTCTTTCATCAACTTTTGTATATGCTGAAACTACATCTGTAAATGTTGAAGGCAACTCGTACAGCATTGATTACAATGCAGATGGTCTAACTGTAAACAATGTAGAGCCTGACTTGGATTTTATTTCATTAATTTTTAGTGTTGATGTTACAAGTTCTCCTGGAACTTTGGAAGTCACTTTTGAGAGAAGCTTCTTTGATTCTATTTACCAAGGAAGTGATGATGCATTTATTGTTCTTGCCGATGGTGATGAGCCATCTTATTCTGAAACTGAAACTACTGCTACCTCAAGAACACTAAGTATTACATTACCATCTGGTACAGAAGAAGTTGAAATTATTGGTACTGTGTTTGCAAGCCCACAACCAGAACCTGAACCAGAACCAACACCAGAGCCAGAACCTGAACCAGAGCCAGAACCTAAACCCGAACCAACTCCACAACCAAAACCTGAAGAAAAACCACAACCAACACCAGAAGAAAAACCAACACCAAAACCTGAAGAAAAACCTAGAACAGAATGCGGTCCTGGAACAATTCTAAAAGATGGTGTTTGTGTTTTAGATCAAAGATGCGGTCCTGGAACAGTACTTGAAGATGGTGTTTGTGTTGTTGTATCTACACCACAGCCAACAGCTTCTCCATCTGGTATGGGTAAAGAATTAGTTTATGGAATCATTGCTGCATTTGTTGTTGCGGGAATAGTTGGAATAATTCTGGCATTGATGTCAAAGGCTAGCAAATCTTCCTAGTCATTATTTTCACACAATGAATCTTCATTCATCATTTGAGTAAAGTCAAATCCTGAATGAGTCACTGTGATTTGATAAGGAATTACGCCTATAATTCGAGTATCGTATGTGGTTTTTAGGATCATTTCTGTTGGGTCTATTCTCATAGGAACTTCACCTGCAAACTGGCCATCCATATGCATGAAAAGATACTGGGATTCTGAATAACTATCAGAAGAAAACTTTACTTCCAGGATTTGAGATGATTCTGGTTCCAAGGTCTGCTGTCCTATTGCAAATGTTCCTTTCACATCCTCTCTGTAAAGTGCCTCAATTCTTAATCCATTAAAGGTGACAAAAAATGGATTGGGATTGCAAAGTTTTATTCTTTCATAGTTTGCCATATCAAAATAACTAAATTTCTCATCTGCAGTTCTAATCTGAATTTGCTCAATAGAGTAAATATTCCAAAATCCATACAACACAGGAATTACTATTACAATTATTGCAATTGCAGTAATGATGGTATATTTGTTCATTTTAACCAGTAATTATTTTTCTATCTAGCAAGTTCTGAATAGCGTTTGCAAAAGTTTCATCACTTAGTTTTTCTTCAAGCCACCATCCGGTAGTAAATTTGAACCATTCAGGAATGTGTATTGTTGCAATGTTATCTTTGTTAATTTCAAATGGAATGCTAATGTCTTGTTTTTCTACAACTTTGTTAATTGAATCAATGAAGATTCCTGCAGAGACTTGGTTGATGAGCCAACTGTATGCAATTTGTTTTGTTTGAAATGGAATTACAAGATTTCCCGTATCAATTAATTCAAACTCTGCAGTATGTTCAGCTCCAGAATACTGAACATCAATAAAGTATTTTCCTTCAGGAAAAACCATTTTCTCAAAAGGATAGAGTGATGGAACATCTGTTTTTAATTCGGATATTTCAAAAGGTATGGCACTACTTCCCTTACCTGATTCATCTCTGATGTGAATTATTGCAAGGTCTCCGGTGATTTCACTTACCTCTATGGTATAGAACAATTTTTCACCATAAGAGTAGGTCGTTTTTTCCAAAATAATCTGCACATCAGGCTCGGCAAAAGCTATGGGAATTGCAAATAGGCTAGCCACAAAAACTCCAAGAGCAAGTATGCCTAATTTCACAAAAAACATGGTCGACTTTCGTAATAAAAACCGCAAGAATTTACCAGGAATCTTTTTTAATATCTGCGAGAATTTTTAAACATCGAGTTTTCTGCGGATGCACCTCTTTGAGTGCGGATAAAACCCACTCTTAGAGATTTTTACAAATTCAAAGTAAAATGTATGGTTTTACAGTTATTAAAGGGGTTTTTTCTATTGCCGATATGCCCAGTTTACAAGACAAGGTATGGATACGACTTTGGAATGAAAATTCTCCTGATATCCGAGATCGAGTAGTTGGATGGCGTAAACAAAGTGCCGTTACTAGAATCGACAGACCTAGCAGAATACAAAGGGCAAGAAGATTAGGCTACAAAGCAAAACAAGGTATCGTTGTAGTCCGAATGAGAGTTGGAACTGGTGGTATGAGAAAACAAAGACCAACTGGTGGAAGAAGACCAAAACATCTTGGTGTTACTCGAATAAAGGGTGATGACAGCATGAAGAAAGTTGCAGAGCGCAGAGTTTTGGAAAAATACCCAAACATGAAACTTTTGGGCTCTTACTTTGTATACAAAGACGGAAAGCACTATTGGTTTGAAATAATTTTGGCAGACCCACAACATCCAAGAATTGCTCAAGATAAAGAAATTCGAAATAGACTAGGCGCATCAGCTGCATAAAATTGAATTTTAAATTATTAATTCCAGCATTTTTGATTCTAAGCTTTTCTCCTGCTTTTGGACAACTTTCAGACGCAACTGGTTTAGTTAATCGGTTTGATATTGAAACTGGAGGTCATATTTTTGAAATCACAACAACTGCAAATTTTGATGTCACTGATGTAGATTTTGACAAGGATGCAAAACAACTAACATTTCATATTGTAAGTAGCCTTGAAAACAACCTCGGTGAAATTATAATTCCTTCCAACTTGCTTAGCGGAAATTTTACTTTCCTTCTAAATGATCAGAATTATCAACCTAAAATTAAGACCAATGACAGAATTGCATTTATCACCTTAAACTTCACTGGTGCGGGTGAAAACAAAGTAGATGTGTTTGCAACAAACTATCTACAAGGTGTTGATGAGGTTGAGCCTGAAATCAATGGTTCTTCTGAAGAAAATCTACCACAAGATGAAGGCGGAGGGTGTTTAATTGCAACTGCAACATTTGATTCAGAACTCTCCCCTCAAGTTCAACAGCTCAGAGAATTACGTGATAACAAATTGCTAAAAACACAATCAGGTACTGCATTTATCAAACACTTCAATGAATTTTACTACTCTTTTTCCCCATACATTGCCGATTATGAAAGAGAAAATCCCTTATTCAAAGAAGCTGTAAAATTAACAATTACTCCAATGTTGGCTAGCCTTTCAATACTAAACCATGTTAATTTGAATTCCGAAGCTCAAGTTGTTGGATTTGGATTAAGTGTAATTGGTTTGAATTTAGGAATGTACTTTGCAATGCCTGCACTAATCTATTTGAGGTTTAGAAAATGAAAAAATCTCTAATCGGAGTAATAGGAATTGCAGTAAGTGTAATTGTATATTATTCTCTAATGTCTTATTTGTGGGGCTTTTAGAATTTCTAAAGACGTTGAATTGTTTTTATTTTAAATCAAATAATTCACCTTATGGAAAATGACAAAATAGCAATAATAGCAGGATTTGCAATTGTTGTTGCTTTGTCATTGGCTGTAGTTTACCTACTATGATTTACTTGGAAAATCAGTACAACATTGATAATTTATTGAGATACTCTAAATAGAAAAATTGAGGAATGATTATTCCTCGCACGTGTATAATTGCTGTTTTAGCTCTTTGATTTCTTGCTCAAGGAGTCTTTTTTCTAATTGTATGTTATCAAGGTTCATTGGATTTGATCTTAAAATTTAGGAAAAAGGTCGGAAGGTGAAAAAAATTGATCTTTTGCTTTGAGTTTATCCTTCGTCAATGAGTTTTTGGATCATTGAATCCAGATGTCCTGTTTGGCCAAAGGAGACATCCCTTAAGATCCCTTTTCTATCAACAACTATGGTGGAAGGGGTTCCCTGCAATGCATATTTTTCAAAGGTCTCTGCAGAATACTCTTTTGACATTAAATGGTCCTTTACTCTTTGGATGATTGAATTGCGATAGTCTTCTGGTTGAGAATCAAATTCTGGAAGTTGTGCATAGATAAATTTCATAATTTGATCCTGGCTTACTTCTCCTGCTGTTTTGGTAAGATTGTCCATTGCCAATGGAAATGGAATTTTAAATGGAAGTTTGTTACCTTCTTTTAGTTGACCATACATTGAGAGTGCATCTTTAGTTTCACCAATAACTTCCCCAGTTTCAGCAAGCATCTTCAAGTTATCTAGTGTATTTTTATCAAAATCTTCAAAGGCAGTAGCTATTCCCAAAAATCTTACTCCCTCATCTTTGTATTTGTTGTAGAGGTTTATTGCTTCAGGAATTGCATACATAAAGCATCCTGGACAATTTACTTGAAATACCTCAACGATGACAATTTTGTCTTTTTCTTGGTCTAGGTTTGTTGGTGCACCTTGTACCCATTCTGAAATTCCTAGATTGGGAGCTTTTTGGCCTATTACTGCACTCATTGTAAATAATCAAATTTTTTCCATTAAATACATATCTAAAGTCTCTAGTTTTATGACGAATAATTATTGAATTTCTTAATTACACTCTGAACAAATTTTATCACTTTCAACTTTTCCTCTTCTGTGATCCATGAGATATTCATGAGAAACTTCTTCCTCTTCCATTTCTTTTCCACACTTTCGACATACAACCATAATTAGATTTTCACTTTAATTCTGAGATTCAAAGCCTTTACTGCTGCACCAAAGGACGTAATTGCACATACACTATTCCATTTTGTTTAAGGCCTTGACCTCATTATTCGTACACCTTTATCGAATTTAAGAAGTGTGCCTATTATCACAACTTAGCATTTGATTTTTGTTTAGTATAATCAGGATCAATCTTAAGTATTATGTTCACATAGTAATAACAACGAGGAACTGCCATTTCCCATTCATGCGGCAGAGGAGAGCGGATTGGTTTAGTTGCCCCTAGAATTCGTTCGATTTTCCTGAATTCCTCGTTACTTCTTTTTCAATGAGACGATCAGGATGTAGATTTTGATATTTGCAAGAAAAATTTTACAAATGATTAGAAAACTATCCTGCGAAATCAGATTAACCTAATATATGACTCTAAAACCACACAAGCCAAATGCAAGTTGTTACGGATGACCGGCTCCAACTTTTTGCAGAGATGGAGGCAAAGTATGAGCAAAAAGATACTGAATATTTTGTAAAACTATTGGATCATCCTGATTATGTTGTAAGAACAAGAGCCACTTGTATTTTGGTAGACTTTGGTGGTGAAGACAAAATTCCTCATGTTGCCAAAGTCCTAAAACATGATGATAATGAACTTGTAAGACACGAGGCAGCATTTTCTTTGGGTCAAATGGGACTTTCTAGTGGAGTTCCTCCTTTAATTGATGCAACCCTAAATGACCCCAGCATGTTTGTAAGACACGAAGCAGCAATAGCTCTAGGAGTTGTGGGTTCTAATGATGCCAAAGAAGCTCTGGAAAAAGCACTAAAAGATCCTGATGAACCTGTTGTAGAATCAGCAGTTGTTGCATTATCTAATATTGAATTTATGGAAAAATTAAGTAAAAACGAAAAATTTGCAAAATTAACTGGAGGATAAAAAATGAATCTTACTTATGGAATAATGGCAGCAATTGGATTGCTTGTTGCTGGAATCTTGGGTTCTATTGCAATGGATTCAGGATATCTTCAAGATGCACCTGCAATGCCAACAATTGAAAAACCAACAATTTGTACAAGTGAATATAATCCTGTTTGTGGTGTTGACATGAACACCTATGGAAACCTGTGTAAGGCATTTGTAGCTGAAGTTGAAGTTTTACACAAAGGTGAATGTGGTGAAATGATTGAAGAACCAATTCCTGTGGATGTTGGAACTTCAATGCCTGTCCCTGAAATCCTAGTATCAATACCTGAAGGCTCTGGGATGCCAGGATGTGAAGAGACAAACGAATGTTACATTCCTTATTCAGTTAACGTAGGAGTTGGCCAAACCGTATCTTGGAGTAATGATGACACTGCAGCTCACACAGTTACATCTGGAAGCCCAGCTGATGGCCCAGATGGAATGTTTGACTCTAGCATGATTATGGCAGGTGCAACTTTTGAATTTACTTTTGATGAAGAAGGAACTTTTGTTTACTATTGTATTGTTCATCCTTGGATGATTGGCGAAGTGGTAGTTGGCGATGCTGGTGAAATGATAGTTGAACCTGAAGAACCTCCACATGATGCTGATATTGATGGATTTACACCTCCACCAGAACCTGAACCAGAACCCGAACCTGAACCCTTAACAGACGTTCCAGTTAGTTCTGCAATGCCACGAGCTCCAATGACTCATACAGTTGAAATGGCAATTGGCTCTGGAGTTCCAGGATGTGAACAAAACAACGAGTGTTATCTTCCATATTCATTAGAGATACTAGTTAGAGACACAGTACTTTGGGACAATATTGATTCAGCTTCACACACTGTAACTGCAGGAACTTCAGCTGATGGACCAACTGGATTATTTGATAGTGGGTTATTTTTGGCAGGTGCAACTTTTGAATTTACATTTGAAGAAGCAGGAGTTTATCCTTACTTTTGCATGGTTCATCCTTGGATGACTGGAGAAATTATTGTAAATGAAGTACAAGAAATTATTGTAGAGCCACCACATCCTGCTGCAGATGATAGGGACATGATTGTTGATGAACCAATAGTTGAAGAAAGAATGTCAGGACCACATGAGGTAGACATGGCAATAGGCTCTGCAGTGCCAGGATGTGAAGAAACTTTAGAATGTTATTTGCCATATCAAATTGAGATTAGTTCTGGAGAAACTGTTCTTTGGAACAACATTGACTCAGCTGCCCACACAGTAACAAGTGGAGAAGCAGGTGCTCCTGATGGCATTTTTGATTCAGGAATGGTAATGTCTGGTGGCTCTTACGAGTTTACATTTGTAGAACCAGGTGAATATGATTACTATTGTATGGTTCATCCTTGGATGACAGGCAAAATTATGGTAAGCGAGTTTGCAGAAATTAAAACCATGGAAGGCGATGCTGTTAGGCAAACTTCCTCAAGTCCATCATCTGAAGAATCACAAACACATGCTTCTCCTGAGGAGATAAAGGCAATGGTTACAGACGCAATTGCTCTGTATGATGAAATTGGAATGGACTCTTTTGAATCATTTAATTCAAGTCCAGATTTTCACAAATCTGACCTTTACATGTTTGTATTTCGAGATTCAGATAGTATAATGATGGCCCATGGGGCAAATGCGGCACTAATTGGAGAATCTGTAGATAAGATTCTTGATATCTATGGAGAAAGCATCGGAAAGATGGTTCATGACAAAGCTACCAAAGAAGGTGCTTGGATAGAATATCTCTGGTGGGATCCCACAGACAATGAGACTCATCCAAAAATTGTTTGGGCGGTAAAACATGACGGCTATATTTTTGGAACTGGTTCATACAGCGATGCTGAACCAACTTCTGTAGAACCCCAGATTGAACCCTCAGAACTACGTGCGACATCTTTTGAAGTTATTATTCCAGTAGGTTCGCCACTTGAAGGATGTGAGAATCTCAATACTTGCTATGTTCCTTACCAAGCTGAAATTAATTCTGGGGAATCAGTAATTTGGAATAATATTGATTCTGCACCACACACAATAACTAGCGGAGCCTCAGAGACTCCTGATGGCATATTTGATTCTGGACTGATTATGGCCTCTGAATCATTTGAGTTTACATTTACAGAAGCTGGAGAATATGATTACTATTGTACTACACATCCTTGGATGACTGGCAAAATTATTGTTGCCTAAATTTCACAGGGAAGTAATTTTACTTCCGTTTTCTGTTGACTCAAACCTGTAAATTCTTTCAACAGTAGAATCTTCAAAAATTTCCGCATCATGAGTAATTATTACAAATTGCATTGGATTAGAAGAATTTGCAATATTGGATAATTGTGATAAAACTCCTACTAGGGATTTTTTTCTTTCTACATCAAGATGAGTTGTAGGCTCATCTAAAATCATCAAATTGAGGTTTGATGCTCCTAAAAGATGTGCCATTCCTAGTCTCAAGGCTAAGGCCACGCTTACTTGTTCGCCTCCGCTTAGCGATTCTAAATCAAGAACTTCTTTTTTAGAATAACATGTAATTGAGATATCTCTTGTTTTTTCTGCAAGCTGAAGTCTTTGAATTTTTGTGTTAAGTAATGTTAGATATTCCGAGGCCTTCGATGAAATGGAATTAAGTGCCCAAGATCTCAAGCTAGTTGCAACTACACCATCTCTATTGAAAACATTTGTTTGAATATCGTTAAGTTCGTTAATGTATTCTTTCACTTTTCTTAATTCAGTCATTGACTCTTTAATTTTTGAGATATTTTCTTGATGTTTGAGAATTTTTTCATTGATTGCCCCTAATCTTTGATCCACATTTGATAATTCAGATTGTTTTTCCTCAACTAAATTTTTTAGATTTAAAAATTTGTCTTCTTCAAATCCAATAGTTTCATCTTCTAATTTTGAAATATTTTCAAATAATAATTGTGAATGGGAATCTATTTTTGCTATTTCTAAAAGATTACTACTTGATATAACTGGAATTTTGTCTATACTTATTTTCTTTATTTGAATCTCTTCTTTGATTTTGTTTAATTCATTTTCATCTTTTACAGAATGTGCTTTTAAAGTGGCTTCGGCATCAATTGAGCTTTGAAGTTTTTTTGAAAATTCTAATTTTTTAGTATGGTACATTTCTTTTTCTTTTTGTGAAGAAGAGATTTGATTTTTAATGGATTCTAATTCATTAGCAAGATGTTCTTCTTGAAACAGCGGGTTTAGTTTTTCAACTTCTGAATCACAAACTGGACATTTGTTATCCATAAGTTGAAGCTTTTTTGCAAGATTTTGTTTTTCCTTAAGTGCTGTCTCTAAATTAGAAAGTTCTTGGATTTTCTTTTGGGCTTGTTCAATAGCTAACGTTATTTTTTCTAGTTTATTCTCAAGGTCGTCTTTCAGGCCCGCATATTCAAAACAATGCTCACAATCTTCAATTTTACGCTCTTTTTCGGCAATTTCACGCTGAATTTCTTTAATAGCCTCACGTGCATATGACTGAAGTTCCTTTTTCCTCAAATCAAGTTGCTTAATTTTTTCTATTTTAGGGGTTTCATCCTCTAGTTTTTTGCGTAAATTTGAAACTTCAGACAAAAGCATTTTTTGAATTGTTTGTAGCCTTTCTTTTTCAGGTTTAGATTCTTCAAGTTCTTTTAGATAATTTTCTAGATCTCTTTCAAGAATGTCTATGTGAGTATCATCAAACCCCTCTTTTTGTTTTATTTCTTCACGAAACTCCTTGATTACCTCTTTCATATTGTTTGATGCAACATCTAATTTATCAATACCAATAACTGCATTTAGTAATTCCTTGAATTCCTTAGGTTTTGCTTTTATTATTGAATTAAGTTCTCCTTGTTGAACTATGGATGCAATTTTTAATTTTTCAAAATCTAGCCCCAAGGTTTTTTCAATTTCATGAGTCATAGACTCTCCAAATTGTTTTCTTTCTCCTGATGCAATCTCAGTAACTTCCCCATTATTTATTTTGGAGAATTTTGCCGCTAATGCTCCTTTACTGTCAATTTTTCTTACTGCTTCGTATTGTTGTCCATTTATTGTGAATGTTACTTTGGAATATCCTTGTGTTGAACCTCTTCGTATCAAGCCTTTACTGGATTTTCTGGTATGTTTTCCAAACAAAGCAAAGGTAATTGCATCAATTATGCTTGATTTTCCTGCCCCATTATGTCCTACAAATACTGTAACACCATTTTCAAAATTTAATTTCGTATCTGAATGCGAAAGAAAATTACCTATCTCAACTGAATTAATCATTTTTTTTCTCCTTAAATTTTGCAAAATTTTCTAAAACCACTTGTAGCGCTTCTTTAGTTTGATTTGTGGTTAGAGGTGGTAATAATTCTCTTATAGCAAATTCTGCCTTGTCTTCCTTACCTAAAGCGTTAATGGATAATTTGAATAATTCATCATCAATTGCATTTGGTCTTTCTAAAAATATAGATGCATCAGTTTCCTCTTTACCACGAATTCTCCAAAAACATCTCAAACTTTTGGCCTCAATGGGTGCAATTTGTGCCTGAATTTGCTCTACCTCTACATTTTGACCTTGAATTTTTAACTCAATGATTGGCTTTTTTTCCAAAAGTTCAATTTTTTCTAAAATCTCGCTAACCTCTTTTCCTAATTCATCATAATTTGTTTTAAATGAGAATTGAGGTCTGGTATGTAACTCAATCCAATTTGCCTTGGCTTCTTTTTCAGAAATATCTACTTCAAAAAATCCTTTTTTCGCTTCTTTTATCCCCTCGCTTGTTGTAAGTTCTATTGACCCTGGATATGCAATGGGACCATTAAGATGATTGAAATTTTTAATGTCTGTGTCATGAAGATGACCCATTGCATAATACGAAAAATTTTTTGGTAGATCAGTTGATTGTAATTCTCCTGCAAATTTGTTAAATTCAGTTATTCCTTGATGTAATACTAGGATTTTATGACCAGAAAAATTTTTTGCAGCATTATCTAATTCTGCAAATTTTTCTTCATATCTTGGTATTTCTGCTTTTCTTATTTTATCTAAACCGGCTAAAAGAATTCCTTTGTATTCAAAAGGCTTACCTTGTCCGATATATTTTGAAAATTCTAAATTATGATAAACATATGGGATTGGTGTTGTACGAATTCTGCTAATATCGTGTTCGCCTAAGATAAAAAATGAATCTATGCCATTTTGTTTTAATCTTTTCAAAGCATTTGCCATTTGAACAATAGCTGTTCCACTTGGATTGGGAACATGAAAAATATCTCCTGCAAAAATCACAAAATTTACATGGTCTTTAATTGAAGTGTCTATTGCTTCATTAAAAGCTAGATAGATGTCTTGCTCTCTTTCCTCAGAGCCATACTGTGCTAAACCCAAATGAGTATCTGATATATGCGAAAATAACATTTAGTCTAATAACAAATCTTTTTGGACAAGTCCCTGGGTTGACTCTACTGCAATCTCATTCATTTTTTTGGTGCTGGCCCAAGCATTGACAGCACTTTGATCAGCTCCCATCATCTTTTCTTTTACCTCCTCTACATGCACCAATGAAGGTAAATTGGTCCATTGGCCGACTAGAACCGCATCTCCCACATTAAGTGAGGTCAATTGAGATATCAAATCACGGCTAGTAGATTCGGTGGCCGAGGCTATTTGGCGTTGATCATCTTCTTGAATAATCTTCATAATGGCAAATGATCCCATTTGGCTTAATACATTCAAATCCACACTTCTAGGTCTTTGAGAAACAATCCCTAGTCCTAATCCAAACTTTCTTCCCTCTCTAGCAATTTTTGCTGCCCAATATTTTGCACCAGTGTCGTGTTCTTTGGGAATGAATACATGTGCTTCTTCAATTATTACAAAAATTGGCGAATGGAATCGATAATTTCTTTCTCTTTTTGATCTCCCATGTTGTGCTATACTTGCATCTTTTCTGTCTTTAAGTAATTGTTGAAGATAAAATGAAACTGCTACATTAGCTTGTTTTTCTGATAATTCTGAAATGTTTAGGATGTTTGTTCTTCCTTCCTTGATGAAACTAATTGGGTCTCCCATGTCAGGATCTAAAATATCCTCGAATCTTTTTTGTGCCTCTTCCACTATGTCTTGAACTCTATAAGCTGAAGCCCGAATCTCTTTTAGTTTTTTATCCTCAGTGCTTACAATGAATTCGAGTTCATTTTCGAGTTTTGACCAAAATTCCTTAGATTCCCTAACATTTTTTGTAAATGCCATACGCAAAACTCTTTGTTGAACATTTGCTCCGTCTCTTATCTCTAATACTTCGGAAAATTGATCAGCATCTAAAAGTCTAGGATTAATTTTTGCATCAATAACGTTGATTCTAGGAATATTCAGAGTTGTATAATCATTATGATAATCAAATATTATTACAGTTCCATCAAGTTTTCCAATTTGTTTTGCAACCAAAGATACCAAATTACTTTTTCCCATTCCTGTCATTGCCAAAATTCCTAAATGTCGAGAAACTATTTTGTCCAAATTGACTTTCGCTTCAATTGACTTGTTTCTTAGCAATGTTCCAATTTTTGCCCATCCTTCGTTTTGAGAACTAAAAATTGATTCTAATTCTTGTTTGGTAGGTTGAGTAATTTTTGTGCCTGGAATAGGGGGAATTGCCGGAATAATTGATTGGCCTTTTTGTAATTTGTCCAAAAATCCTAAAATTCCGATATTTGCTGTGAATGTTTTATCTCGTTTGTTTATCTCAGCAATCTCTGTACTTTCTGCTGCTTCATCAAAATTTTTAACATCTGCAAAGGCAGCACTTGATATTTTCGATTTTTCTACCAGCCCTAGAATTTTTCCTTCTTCAGTATCAATAATTGTGTACTCCCCAACAGAAAGAGGTCTTGAGGTAAGAGCAGTAACAAATGTGGGCTTGGATTCTCCAATAACATATCCTAAACTCATCCTAGAACCTCCCTTGAACCAATTTCATTACTTAAACCCAAAAGACTTACCATTTTTGCAAGTTCTTTGTCGGATATTTTACAGTTATTATGAGCAAGCTTGAGTGCATATGGATAGCCTCCTACACTATTCTTGTAAAGTTTGTTCAATGTGGATTTAATTTCATTTTCGGAATGATCTTCCCCTAAAAATTCTAGCTTGATAATGGGTGTTGATTCACTCAAACGAACAAAAGTAGATGCAATAATTTTATCTGATCCATATTTTTTTTCTACAAATAATTTTGAAAATCCTGGGGATTTGGTTATGTGATTATAATAGAAAATATCTCCGGCAAGGGACCCATATTTTTCAAATTGCTTTTTTGTGTTTGAAGTTTTAGCTATGAAAATTACATTGTTTTTCTTTTTCATTGTTTTTACCACTATGGCATCAAGTGATGACTGTCTGGTCATAAACTGAGAATGTAAAGAACCATCCATCAAAACTAAATCTACTTCATCAACTGTTTTTTCACATGCTTCAATCTCCATCTTGCTTGCAATTTTAGATAAATCTACATCGGAACCTAAACCAGAATCATGTAGATCTACTAGTATCTCTCCATTTGATTTCACTGATACTGCAGTAGCAGCCCACAACTCTATTCCTTGGAATTTAGTGTTGTTGAAGCTAGAATCTATTCCTGCAGTGACTGATTCATGTTTCTCAGGATTGTACTCTACCCAGTTTTCTTTGGCTTTTTTTAAAATTTGTTCAAATTTGGGACCCTTGAGAATGGATAGCATCTTATCTCGATTTAATATGGCATCCTTGTAAACGGTATTGAGCACAAAAATAGTTAGTAGTTTTGAATAAAATCTTTAGGTTATACTGAAAGTTGACAATGAAAGGGTTCTTTTTGTGGAAATTTTAAAAGAAAATCGAAGGCTTGTCCCAGGCAAATAACAACAAAACACCTGTCAGAATTACAAAGGCAGCCATAAAGTAAATCACAACATGCAGTATTCCGATTTTTTTACTAAAGTAATTTCCAACAAACACGACCACTATCCCCATAAACACTAGACCTAGACCTAAAATCAGATTCTCATACACAAACTTTGAGATATTACTCTTGTATAAGTCTCTAAAGATTATCCTATTCTGCTTTTCAAAATAATTTTTTCTTCAGTTCCAGACGGTGTTGTAGTATCGATGTACCTTATCTCATACCAGTCTCCAATATGGACTACTTTGCCATCAAGTTGGCGTGGAATCTTTATTTTGACTTCAAAAACATCTGTATTCTCACCAGTTTCTAACAAGTAGCTAGAGTTTGCATCAAAGCTAGGTGATGCAAGACTGATTCTGATTCCTCCTTCTCCTCTGTATTCTAATCGACTCAAAGGAATTCTATCTACATCTTTTGAATCTCTGTTTGCATCAGGTTCGTATAATCTCAAGATAAACTCATGACCAATCCTTGTCTTGTCTGCAGAGCTTTGAATCTGAGCATAGGTATTTCGTAAAGGAATTGATTTGACAAGAACTTGTGGCTCTCCAGATGCATCTGATTCATCAAGATATCTTACCTCAACAATATCATCTTGATCAATTGGTTTTCCGTTAATTGTATCAGGTAACTGTAATCTTGCATAAAATACTCCAGTGTCTGGTCCTGTCTCAATCATTCGTTCTGGTCCTGGAATGGGAATGCCATTGATTAGAAACTCTACTAGTCCTTCAGTTTCAATTAGTTCAACCCCTGAGTGTGCCAAGTTCAAATCATCATCTGTTATGTAAAAATTCACAATCGAGCCGCCAGAGGCTGGAATGTTTGTAATTTCATCTTGAGCATCTTTGAATTGAACTGTACGCTCTGGAGTTACAGATTTTGATTCTGGTTCAATATCTGTCACTTTGATTGGAACAAATGCCATTCCTCTTTCTTGAAAGACTTCGGCAGTAGATGGTTTTACACAAGCAGGAGCACCATTATTTCTAATAATTAGATTCAGCCCTTCTTTGCAAATTACTTCTTCAGCAGCAACTCCTCTCTTCATTTGTTGTTTAGGCGATTCTATTTGAGCATCAACAGGAATGGCAAGAGTGAAAATTAACGATAATACAAAACCAAATACAATCTTGTTCTTATACAATGTACCATTAATCTTGTTTTTATCATAAATAGATTGATGATAAATTCTACTTGTCATTTGACAATCAGACTAGAGAATCATTGCTGAAAATATGTGCATTGGTTATATTTGATAAAGATAGAGAGTCTTTGAGAGATATGAAAAGAGTCCTTGCAGCAACCCCATTATTGTTATTGATGCTTATTCCTATTTCGACTGCTCATGCAGAGCATGTATTTCCTTTTGATGCACATGCACAATTTCTTGACATTTCTCAGTTAGAGGCTGAAAAAACCTCATTCGTATTTGATGATATAGAATACACTCTCTACTATGGATATCATGGTAGCATTGACAGCTCAATGATGGAGGAATTTGGTGAACCAGTAGTCACAGAGATGATTATCAATCAAGAAAGAAAGTCCATTGAAGTTTCTTTTGAAAAAGTTCCCGAGACAACTGATTTTTGGGTAAGAATTCCATTTGAGGTCTTAACTGCAGAAAAAGAGGATTACACAGTTTTGGTTAATGGTGAGGATACTGGATACGACCTAATGAAAATGCCTGATGCATATGTAGTAGGATTGATAATTACTGAAGAAACTCAACATGTTGAAATTATAGGCACAAATGTAATTCCAGAATTTGGAACAGTTGCAATTATGGTACTAGGTGTATCGATTTTAGGAATTGTTTACTTTGTCAGAAAATCTCCTTTAGGTGCATCCTGGACTAGGATTAATTAGGCAATTTCTTTAAGATTATTCTGATGAAAAAAATCGGGCTTCTTGGTTGTGGTGCCATAGGAACTCAAATAGCTTTGGCAATTGATTCAGGAAAAATTCCAGCAAAGTTAACTCATGTCTATGATGGCTCAAAAGAAGCTTCTGCAAAATTAGTTGAAAAATTAAATTCCAAACCAATAATTGTAGAAAACTCTCACCTTTTATCTTCAAACCCAGTTGATATTATTGTAGAGGCTGCATCTCAAGATGCAGTAAAAGATGTCTCACTAAGTGTACTTCAAAACAAAAAAGACCTTATGATTATGAGTGTTGGTGCTTTACTTGATGAATCAATTTATGATATTTTATCTGATGCATGCAAGGATTTCAAAAAAACAATTTATCTCCCATCTGGAGCAATTGCAGGATTAGATGGAATAAAGGCAGTACATGATGAACTAGACTCTCTTTCAATTACTACTACCAAACATCCACGATCTTTGAAAGGTGCAAAGTTTTTTGAAAATTCAGATATTGATTTGGATTCTCTTGATTCTAAAACAGAAATCTTTCAAGGCACTGCAAAACAAGCAGTATCGCTTTTTCCTGCAAATATCAATGTGGCAGCACTTCTCTCATTAACTGGAATTGGTAGTGAAAACACCAAAGTGGTGATTGTTGCAGATCCTAAAACTGATAAAAACACTCATCACATTGAAGCAAAAGGCAGTTTTGGGAAAATGACTTTTACTATTGAAAATTTTCCAGATCCTAACAATCCTAAAACTAGCAGATTGGCAATCTTGTCTGCAATTGAAACTCTCAGAAAGTACTGTTCAGATGAAATTCAAATTGGAACATAATATGGCAAATATTGCCACTATTACCAAAATATTATAGAATTCTGGGCATCATCTTAGTCTTTAAATCCTGTATTTTTTCATTTTTCTTTGGCTTATGCTCGTCCAAGATACATCCAAGCTCAAAGAAGACATCTTACGTCTAAAAAAAGAAAAAGACGTAGTAATTCTTGCGCATAATTATCAAATTCCAGACATTCAAGATATTGCTGATTTCACAGGCGACTCACTTGGACTCTCAAGACAAGCAGCCAAAGTTCCTCAAAAAACAATCTTGTTTTGCGGAGTCCACTTTATGGCAGAAACAGCAAAGATTATCAGCCCACAAAAAAAGGTACTAATTCCAGATTTGGAAGCAGGATGTTCATTATCTGATTCTATTACTCTTGATGAATTAAAAAATTGGAAAAAACAACATCCAAAAGCAATAGCAGTAGGATATGTCAACACTACAGCAGAAATAAAATCTGAATTAGATTACTGTTGCACATCTTCAAATGCAGTAAATGTTGTTAATGCAATTCCTAAAGACAAAGAGATTTTGTTTTTGCCTGACATGTTTTTGGGCTCTTATGTTGCCAAAGTTACTGGAAGAAAAAATATGCACATTTGGGCAGGTGAATGTCATGTGCATGCAGGAATCACTCCTGAAGATGTAACTAAAAAATTAGATTCGCTTAAAGATTCTGAATTTGTAATACATCCAGAATGTAGCTGCACCACACCAATGCTTTATGATCTTGCTTCTGGTAGCTTTGATGATAGAAAAGTTTCCATTCTTTCAACTGAAGGAATGCTAAATCGCGTTAAAGATTCTAAAGCAAAGAACTTTGTTGTTGCAACTGAAACTGGAATTTTATATCGAATGAGAAAACAAAATCCCGACAAAAACTTTGTTCCAGCTTCAGACAAAGCCGAATGCCAACACATGAAGATGAATACTCTAGAAAAGGTCTATGACTCTATTGTTCAAGACAAGTATGAAGTTACAGTACCCAAAGAGATTGCCGATAAAGCCCGATTAGCAATTGAACGCATGCTTGCCATTAGTTAATCTGCGAGTCCAACCATCTATTCATAATTTCATTTTTTCACAAATATGAGGAACTTTGCGATCAAACCAAGCACAAACTAGACAATACTTAATAATTTTTTATTATTAACGTAAAGAGTGAACATAAGAAAACTCCCTACTATTATGTTAATCTTGGGCGTTGCGTTTACCAGTCTTATTTGGTATGGATTCATTTTTGAAGAAAGAAAGTTAGCAAACAATGAATTCGATTCTAGGACCGAAAATCTGGTTGACTCTGTAGTCAACCGACTCTCTCATCATGAACAAGTCCTTATGGGTGCCAAAGGTCTCTTTCTTTCTTCAGAGGAGGTAACGTATGATGAATGGAAAGAATTCATTACTTCTCAGGATATCAGGCAAAGATTTCCTGGAATTCAAGGAGTTGGTTACATTGAGTCTGTTACCTCTGATTTACAAAAAACTGAATTGAAAAACAAAATGGAAAGCTATGGAATTGAAGATTTCTCAATTCATCCAGAAGGAATTCGCGATGAATACTATCCCGTAATCTATCTTCATCCAATGGATGTAAGAAATCAAAAGGCTTTAGGATATGATGTTTATACACAGGAAACTAGACGTGAGGCTGTAGATTTGTCAGCAACTACGGGACAAACGACAATTACTGGAAAGATAATCTTGGTTCAAGAAGATGAATCTCTGGGAAAAATTCAAAATGGCTTTTTGATGTTAATGCCAATATATGAAAATGAATCACAAACTAGTGACCCAAAAGGATTTGTTTATGCTGTATTTAGGATGGATGATTTTATTTACGGATTGTTTGATTTGGGAGAATTTGAAAATCTAAACATGAAAATTTATGATGTACAACAATCAGAAGATAACCTTTTTTTTAATGCCCACGCTAGTACAAATTCACTAATTTCAAACGAGTTTTCTGCAATTTCAAGAGCGACTCTTGATAATAGAGACTGGCTATTCACCTTTGAAGGCACTTCATTATATTCGACCTCTTATGCTCTTCCAATACTCATTCCTATTGTAGGATATTCTTTTTCCTTTTTGTTATTTTACCTCTTTTCACTTTCTCAAAAAACTCTGGATCTTAAACGAAGAGAGTTAGAAGCAATTAAGGTGTCCAAGGCCCAAGACAAAGTAATTGAACAACAAAATCAAGCCCTGCTCAAATTTACAGACCAAAATGACAACATTTGTGTTTGTTCGATTGATATTGTAGACTCTACCAAAATCACCGCAAAATTGTCGGATGCTCAAACAAGCCGACTTTATGGCAAGTTTCTTAACTTTGCAGCAGGAATTATTGAGTCATATCGTGGTGTCGTGGTTAAAAACGTTGGAGATGCTATCCTGTTTTATTTTGAATGTCCTAAAACCTACAGAAAGAGTGAATTTATCAGAGTGCTTGATTGCTGTATGGATTTAATCGAACAACAAGATGAACTAAATCAACGATTAAAAGAATCCGAACTTCCTTCATTAGATTACAGAATCAGTGCTACATATGGTTCTGTCATGATTGCAAAAATTCTAAAATTTGGAACACCTGATATCTTTGGTTCTACTGTAAATCAAACCTTCAAAATTAACAGATTAGCCAAGAAAAACGGACTTGTTGTTTCAGATCTGTTATATGAAAAAGTAAAAACTACAAGTGAATACAATTTTGTTGAAGTGGATAAAGCGATACCAAAAGAATTTGGATATTCAGTTTACCATGTTTCAAAAAATACATCTAATTGAAAACTGGATTTAAACACGAATTCTATTATCTAAAAATTGAAATTAGTTTTTTACGAAAATGAAAATCTAGTCTCACTAAGGTATTATTTGGGTAGTTTGAGCCTAAATTAGATTGGTTGGATTATTTGGTTTAGGCTCTAAAGACCCAGAGAAAAAAGGTATTTCCAAAAAAAAGAAAGAACTGCGAAAGTTAGTAAAGGAAAAAAAATATGATTCAGCCCTGAGAATCGGTACAGACATTCTCAAAAAAGTACCACACGAAAATGATGTCTTGTTCATTATGGGGGGTATTAATTTTACCAAAGGAAAATACCGCACAGCAATTTCTTATTTTGAAAAATCCCTAGAAATTGCTACCCATGATGTAGATGTTCTTGTTTCAAATGCCGAAGCTAATTACAGAATTGGAAATTTCACCAGAGCAACTCAGTGTTGTGATACAATCAAAGAAATTGATTCTAAAAATAAATTCGTAGCAGAAATGCTAAAAAAAATAGAAGACGCAAAAAAGTAATTAAATTTCCAGGCTAACATCAATTCCTTTTACAGAATTAGTTATGCTTCCTATAGAGATGATATCCACTCCGGTCTTTGCATATTGAGATATATTTTTGACATTTATGCCGCCTGATGCTTCTAGTTTTACTTTATCTCGAAGTTTTTCTTTTTTGAGATTTTCGATAGTTTTTTTGATTTGACCAGGAGTAAAGTTGTCAAGCATGATTATTGTAGCACCTTCTTTGGCAGCAAGGATGGCATCAGCATTATTCTCGACTTCAACTTCAAACTTTTTGTGTTTTCTTTTGGCTTTTCTAATTAAATTCAAAAGAGACTTTTCAACAGCTATGTGATTGTCTTTTATCATTACCATTTCGTCTAATCTTAATCGATGTTTTTCTCCACCACCAATCTTTACTGCCTCTTTATCAAAAAATCTCAGACCTGGTGCAGTTTTTCTTGTGGCATACAGTTTGGTTCTTTTTGGAATTTTACTTACAAGCTCACTAGTTTGAGTTGCAATACCACTCATTCGAGTTAACAAATTCAAGGCAGTTCTCTCACAAGTTAGGATTTTTCGTGCATCACCTGATATAGTCATTATAGTTTGGTTTGGTTTGATTTTCTGACCGTCTTTTTTTAGAACTCTAACCTTGCATCCCTTGAGGCTAAAAATCTCTTTTGTGTATTTTACACCAGCAATCACTGCTTTTTCTCGTGAAATAATCCTTGCAGAAATATTCTTTTTTGATAATAATGCACTTGTAATGTCCCCTTTGCCAATGTCTTCAGATAAAAAATCTGACAGTTCTTTTTTGTAATTATATCTCAATGGAATCTTATGATAATGTAATAATTTTAAAGATTTGGAAATTTTTTCTATGTTACTTTAATTGCATACTTTCCTTTGGAAGTTATTCCTAAGGTAGATGCAATTTGTGAATTTGTGGGCTCTACAATTAAAACTACTCCATTCCAGTCAGGTGTCAAGTCCGAAGATTTGCAGTTAGGACAAACTTTTCCAACTGTTATAAACTTGCATTTTCTACAAGCCATCTCTCTTGCCATTTCTAACTTGCCTCAGCTTTTGCTTCTTCAGCTGGCTCATCCGCACCGCCACCTGCTTTTTTGATTTCTTCGGCAATCCATTCGTCTGCTCCAAGGAATGGTTGTCTACAAGTAATTCCAATTTTACCCATTGTGGCAGCTTTTCCAAGTGAGACTGCTGTAATTCTTGAACGTAGTGTTGAACCAACTTTTAGTGTCCTTCCACTTTGATTAGCAATAATCATTCCAGATTTCACATCGCTCTTTAGATAATCGTCCATAACTTGAGACAAGTGCAATAAGGCATCAGTTGGACCAATTCTTACAAATGCTCCAAAGTCTGTAATGTCTACGATTTCTCCGTTGACAATTTCTTGTAATTTTGGATAAAATGTTAGAGCGTCAAACTCTACTTTGTGGAATGTGCCACCGTCGCCGGCAACCATTTTTCCCATCTCTTCTACTTTGGCATCTAAAATCATAATGATGTAACCCAAATCAGCGTTAATCATACTCTCGTACTTTTCTTTGAGAATGTTCATTGCTGCTTTTTTCAGAGTTGTCCCAAACAAGCTTGGGGGAATCCTAACAACGTCACCTAGGGTAGATATAGAAAACAACTGTGCTGTTTTTCTTAAATTTCAATTTATGAATCTTTGGGTATTTTACGCTCAATACTGCAAAGAATTTGCGGAAATTTCATTTTTTTTGAGGATTTTTTCAGAAGTCTAACTTATGTTTAAATAAAGTAAACCGACTTTTTAGCGCATTGGTTGGAATAGATCAAGTCTTAGAAAAACTTAGCACTGTAATTGATCCTGATTTGAAAAAAGACATCGTCTCAATGGGGATGATTAAAGACTTGGAACTCAATGATGGAAATCTGAAATTTACATTAGAGTTAACCACACCAGCGTGTCCTTTCAATGTTGAAATTGAAGATGACGTTAGAAAGGTGATTGGAGAAATTCAAGATATAAAGAATTTTGATCTTAATGTAACTGCCAAGGTCATGGAAGGCCGTTCACTTGAAGAAGACGCTGCAATGAGAACAGTAAAAAACATTATTGGAGTTGCAAGTGGAAAAGGGGGAGTAGGAAAATCTACAGTTTCTTTGAATCTTGCCTTAGCATTATCTCAAACAGGAGCTAAAGTAGGTCTACTTGACGCAGACATCTATGGTCCAAGTATTCCTTTGATGTTGGGAATGAAAGACGGGTATATGGAAGTAGAAGATAACAAACTACAACCAGCCGAATCCAACGGAATCAAAGTAGTATCCTTTGGTTTTTTCGCTGAACAAGCTCATCAAGCAGCAATCTATCGAGGTCCAATCATTTCGGGAATTTTAAAACAATTTTTGGTTGACACAAATTGGTCTGATCTTGATTATCTAATTGTAGACTTGCCACCAGGTACAGGGGATATCCCATTAACTCTGGCTCAAACCATTCCTATTACAGGAATTTTGGTTGTGACAACTCCACAAGATGTTGCAAGCAATGTAGCTGTCAAAGCAATTGGAATGTTTGAAAAACTAAATGTACCAATCATTGGTGTTGTTGAAAACATGAGTCACTTTATTTGTCCAAATTGTAATGATAAACACTACATCTTTGGTGATGGTGGAGCTAAAAAAATAAGCGAACAATTCAATATTCCATTCCTAGGAGAGATTCCATTAAACGCAGGAATCATGTCTGGAAGCGATTTAGGAAAACCAATAATGATTACAAATCCTGATTCTCCAAGTGCTGTTGCCTTTAAAACCGCAGCAAAAAATATTGCTGGACAATGCAGTATCATTGCATCACGGTTACAAGAAGAAATGGCAGCAGAAAGTCAAACTGAAGAGTCTGCCCCTGAAGCTAGTACTCAAAACTAAACTCGATTAATTTGAAATTACCTGAAAGACTTCGTGAACAATTGAAAATACCAATGGGAAAATTAATTCCTGAAATTGAAGTCAACAAGGAAAATATTCAAAAACATTTGTCAGAAAATTCCTATGTAATTACGGTTGGAGACAGAACAACTGAAAAAATGATTGATTTTGGTTTAACTCCTTCTTTGCAAATTATTGATGGACAAGAAAAGAGGATTAAACGAGATGCTCCCAAACAATCAAACACAGAAACCTTGCTTACTTGTGATAATCCTGCTGCAGAAATAACGCCTCAAAGCATAGATGTAATCAAAAAAGCTTTTGAATCTCCCACGCCTGTACGTATAGAAGTAAATGGAGAAGAAGACCTATTGGTGATTCCTGTTTGCATATTTGCCCCTGAAAATTCTGTAGTTCTTTACGGGCAACCTAATGAAGGACTAGTAATTGTTCCTATCACTACAGAAATTAGAAATAAAACACAAACACTACTTGATTCAATGGAATAATCAGGGTGTGATGAGACGGTGGCTGTATGATTTGTGATTACACTACTAAAAACTCTGACCCTTTTAATTCATACAAATTGCAAATTCACAAAAAAATAAAATACAAAATTAACTTGATGTCTTAGACTTTTTCTCACTTTTTTCCTTTTTATCAAATAATAATTCGGAGTAAATTTTATCAAGATGTTTTTCTATCTGTTTACCTCTAGACATGGAATTTTTTTCCAAATAATGTTCATTTAAAGATCAAGTATGCACTGCATTACACAACAAGAAAACAAACTATAATGAACAAAATTTTTCATAACAATTGACATTTCAAGATAAACGCTAACTCCCAAACAAGAACATATGAAATTAGACCCTGATCTTAGACTCCAAATTTTAGAAAAGGCAGGGATCTATGCAAATCGGTTTTCCATCCCCGAACCTCGAGTACTTCTTACTACTAAAGAAGTGCTTGATATGCCAAAGGAAATGACTGAGGGAAGAAGAACCTCAGCTTACAAATATTATGGAGTATCATATCTTCAACATAATCTAATTTTTATCAATGTCAGAAAAATACCTGATGAAAAGACACTTGAAAATACTCTTGTGCATGAATTAATTCACCTTAGATTTCCATATCTGGCTCATGGAAAACGTTTCAACAAGTTAGTCAGGCAAGGTCTTAAAGGAAAAACATTTCTGCCCTACCGAAAAAGAACTGCAAAAAATCTCTAATTGATTTATATTTCCCAGTATTGGGCATGCAGAGTATATCATGGATGTGCAAGAACTACTGCCAATTGGAGCAGGTATTGCCTCTTTTATCGTGGCAGGTGGTTTGGTTGCTTGGATAGGTAAACAAGCGCCTGGTACCAAAGAAATGATGGAGATTTCAAATGCCGTCAAAGTTGGTGCCGCTGCTTTTCTAAAAAGAGAAATGAAAATTATTGTTCCCGTAGCTATCGCTTTATCGGTAATTATTGGGGCATTTTTACAACCATCAAATGGAATTGCCTTTGCTGTTGGCGCAACACTTTCAGCAGTAGCAGGATTAATCTCATTAAAAATTACAGTAAAAGCTGCTGTGCGAGCTGCTAATCTGAGTAGCAGTGGCCTAGGAAAGACCTTTGCCATGGCATTTAGAGGTGGCGCAACTGTGGGTTTGGCTGTTCCTGCAATGGCTTTGTTGGCAATTACGGGATTGTATTTGATTTATCCTGACCCAATTACAATTGCAGGAGTGGGTATTGGAGCAAGTCTAATTGCACTTTTCATAAGAATTGGTGGAGGTATCTTCACTAAAGCAGCAGATATGGGAGCAGACTTGGTAGGAAAAGTTGAAGCAAATATTCCTGAAGATGACCCAAGAAACCCTGCAACTATTGCAGACAATGTCGGAGATAATGTAGGAGATGCTGCAGGAATGGGTTCTGATGTTTACGAGTCTTATATTGTAACTATTTTGGCAGCACTTTTGATTGCAGCACTTATTGGTGCACCTGAATTATTCTTATATCCAATTTTAATCGGAGCATCTGGAATGATTGCATCAATTATTGGTGTGGTGATAGTTGGTTCAAAGAATGTTACTGATGTAATGAAACCGCTTAATCGTTCCTTCTATGTATCTGCAGCAATTGCAATAGGATTGAATTTTATATTTACTAGTCAATTCATTGGAGATAATCCATCTGCTTATGCCTTATTTGGCACAACTGTAATTGGAGTAATTCTTGTACCCGTTATCCAAAAGATTACCGATAGATACACTAACTACAAGTATGGACCTGTAAATGAAATTGCAGAATCTGCAAAATGGGGCTATGCTTCATTAACTCTTATGGGAATTATCAAAGGACTCCAATCGACTGGACCATTCATGATTGCTCTAGTTGTGGCAATCATTGTCTCATATAGTATCTCATCATCTTACGCACCTGAAGGAGCTGACCCAGTTCTTTATGGTATCTTTGGTACATCTCTTACTGCCATGGCTATGTTGAGCCTTGCAGGAATTGTACTTAGCATAGATGCATTTGGTCCAATTGCTGATAATGCAGGAGGAATAGTTGAGATGACCGGAATGGGTGAAGAAAACAGAAAAGTTACAGATGAGATTGATGCAGTAGGAAACACTACTAAAGCAGTTACAAAAGGATTTGCAATTGCCAGCGCAGCATTAGCAGCCCTTGCAATGATGCAGGCTTTCCAGTTTGAAGCATCTCATATCTTTGAGGGTGTGTTGGAATTAGATTATAGTCTGACCAATCCTGCAGTAATCATTGGACTACTTGTCGGTGGACTCATTCCATTTATCATCACAGGGCAACTAATCAACGGTGTTTCAAGAGCCGCAGGAAAAATGGTTGACGAGGTAAGAAGACAATTCAAAGCAGATCCTGAAATTCTTACAGGAAAATCAAAACCTGACTATGCAAAATGTGTGGATATTGCCACAGTTGCATCTATCAAGGAACTTTGGAAATCCGCAATTATTGCAATCCTTGCTCCAATTATTCTAGGAATTTTGTTAGGCCCTACCGCTGTAGCTGGATTACTAATGGGTTCAGTTGTAACAGGAATTTTCTTAGCATATCACTTGGCAAACACTGGTGGTGCATGGGATAATGCAAAGAAATTAGTTGAAATGAAAGGCAACAAAGGGACTGAAGAGCACAAAGTAGCTGTAGTAGGTGATATTATTGGGGACCCATACAAAGATACAGCAGGGCCTGCATTAAACACAGTAATCAAATTACTCAATACAATAGCAATTGTATTTGTGTCTGCATTTGTCGCTATTATTGCAATTTAGTTTTCTATACTCAGAGTTAAATCTAATTCATCAATTTGAGCTTGAATTGCTTTTTTCAAGGTTTCATTATGTTTGTCACAAAATTTGAAATAATCATCTGATGTTTGAAAACAACCACAAATCCATTTTGTTTTTTTGTCTCCTTCCACTGTACACCTTGCATAAGGATGTTCTTCCATATCTTAAATGAAAAGTAGTTCTAAAAAAATCTAGATCAAAATAAAATAGTAAAAAGAAAAAAAGTTGTCTAAGGACAGCCTTCCATTTTCTGGATGAAATAACCTTTCTCCTTAATGGCCTGCTCTACAGGCTCTGGAGCTCCTTGGGAGTGACAAAATTGACATTCATTTGCTGTCATAGTTGAATCACCTTCGCCAATTGATTCTAACCATTCTTTTCCATATGCAATGGCTTTGTCATGGTCTTTCTCTCCAGTAATTACATCAAAGTGCATGGTGTGTCCATCTGCGGCTTTGACATAAGTATCGTATACGTGAATTTCCATATTTCTAACTGCAAAAAGCCATATTTAATCCAAAAACTTGGCCAAAGTCACACTACACAAGGCATCGGTTATTTGATTACTTCAATTAACTCTTTGAGCTTTCTTCTAGATTTTGGTGGCCTTTTCTTATCAGGGTAGCCTATACAAAGAATAGAAGAAGGTCTCAAATCGGTACCCAAAATGGTCTGTATTTTTTTCTCATCAAGCATTCCAATCCAAATTGAACTCAGACCCAATCCTGCTGCAGCTAATTGAGCATATGCAGCAGCTAAGGTTGCATCCTGTAAGGAGAACTTGTCTAAAATTTCTTGAGGAAACTTTAGATTAACTCTTGAGGGATCCATGCAAAAGACCAGCACTACAGGCGCATTTACATAAGGTTGCTTATTAGCAGCTTCAACCAGTGCTTCTTTGGTTGTTTTGTTTTTAATGTAGAAGATCTTTAGTCCTTGAAAGTTTCCAGCTGTGGGGGCGGTGTCTGCTGCAGCTAAAATTTTATCAATCTTCCAACTTTCAACTTTGGCATTATCAAATTTTCTAGTTGAACGCCGAGTTGCAAATATTTTAAAAATATCTGTCTGTACGGCTTTGTCTTTTTGTTCTGGTTTTGAAGATAAAATTGCCTGCAACAATGATGGTTTTTGTGGAGTTCGTTTTGGAGCAAATTTTTTCTCGTCCTTTTTCTTTTCTTTTCTTACCCATACTGAAGGATAGAATTCTTTGGAGCTAATGTAAACATATTTGGGTTCATGTGGAATTTTTACAAATTCTAGAACTTTTTTTTGTAATTCAAAAGTATCGGCTTCTAACTGTCTATGGTCTTGTAAGGTAAATTGAGTGACATCAGAGTTTACCATGATGGAGCTATTCATGTCTTCTAGGTGTACTCTTCCAGCAACATCTTTTTTCAAAATCTCAACTAGGGAATCTAACTCATTTTTGCTTAAAATTACAGTGTCTGTTTCATCCTCGCCTTTTCCTTCCCACACCAAACGACACCCATCCTTTGATGTGTAAGCAGGTTCAACTTTTGAAAACTCCATAATCTTTTGTCTATTGGCATGAAAATAAAAATTATGTTTGAAATAAAGATCCCTTTCCATACCAATCGTAACGGTTTTCTATTCATAAATTCAAGAAATTCTGTGAATCGTACAATTCAGATGGTTGTAGAATCTATTACTGTTGAATTGGAGTTGGATGATTCAAATTCCCCCAAAACTGTTGAATCTTTTTTAAAAAATCTTCCATTCAGCGTAGATCTTAATGTTTGGGGAGATGAAATCTACACTTCTGAATCTCCGGTGGACGTTTCTGAAGAAAATGCAAAAACCCCCGTATCTCTAAATGATGTCGCATACTGGCCAACTGGAAAAGCAATCTGCCTATTTTATGGACCTACCCCTATAGGCAAACAAGGAGAGATAACTCCTGCGTCTCCAGTAAATGTCATTGGAAAAATATCTACTCCGGATAAATCCATTTTAGATATTGCAGAGGGAAAAAGAGCAACATTTCAAAAAAATTCATGATTAGTTAATTTCAATTAGGATTTCTTTTTCCAAAGTAAATGATCTGAACTGTTTTGATATTCCTGAAAAGATTATCCATACCTCGGGATTCAACTCCATGAATTTTCTATCAGTGTTGGATGGCTCTGCCTCCGAATTAGGATGCGAGTGAAAAATTGCAACAATTTTTAATCCTGTCTCTCTTTCTATTTTATCTGCCTCCAGTCGCTGTTCAGGGGAAATTGTAAAATTAAGTGGAGATTCTTCAATATTTTTTGTTAGAAATATTTTTTCAACATTTGCTATATTTTCATTTTCTGTACCAAACAAAATGGCACATGACTCGTTTGGTTTTTCATTTTCTGCATGGTCTAAAAGAATTTGTTTTTGTTGTTCGGTTATGATGATTTTTTCCAATCTTATCCAGTTTCTACTGTGCCTACCATCCATGGGTGCACTACGCAGTAATAGTCTACTAGACCTGATTCCATGAAAGTATATTCAAATGAATCTCCTGCCATTATCATTCCTGAATCAAATAATCCGTCAGCTCCATCTGCAGGAGTACCTGATGTAACTGTGTGAGCTGCTGAATCTTCATTAACCCAAACTACAGTTGTTGCAGGTTCTACTTGGAGATTCTCTGGATCATAATAGATTTGTCCTTCTTGTCTTATTCCTGCACCTTCTGGCATGATTACTGTTACTGGTTCTTTTGGTTCTTCGATAATAATTTTTGATACCATCCAAGGATGGACAATACACAAGTATTCATACTCTCCTAGCTCTAAAGCAGATGTATCAAGTTGGTATTTTTCCCCTTTATCTAGCAATCCTGAATCAAATGTCTCTCCAATATCTTCTGAACTTGTAACAGTATGTGCAAGTGAATCTACATTAGTCCATTCAATGATGTATCCTTGTGGAACATAAGCTACATCTGGTTCATAATCTGGGTTTCCTTCAACAGCAGAGTTTGCTAAAATTGTAATTGGATATATTGGACCTGTTGGCTCTGCTTCAACTTCTTCTTCTACAATTTCTTCAGCAATTATGTATGTGTCTGGACTTACAAATCCAAATGCTACAAAGGAAACTATCCCTGTAATTCCTGCTAATGCAATTATTGTTCCTATAGGTTTGATTCGTGTAGGCATTTTTGCTGCCACATATGCTATTACTATTGCTGGAAATGCAATTGCCAACAACAAACCTGCAAATATGTTAGTAGATTCTATAGTATTCATAGTAAATGAGTACATTCCAAATCCAAGAGCAATTGAAAGCACAACTAGCGTAGTTGCCTTGGCCCGGTTGCTTGTTGAGACCCCTCCATCTAAAATTCCTGCTGCAAGAAATATCAGCCCTATAAACATGGTAAGGCCTGTAAGTGCATGCATTCCATCAATGAATGTATGAGCCAGTCCTGCATAGGAAATCACTACTCCAGCCAAGCCTATGGCCGTTAATCCCATACCTGGCATCATGAGGTCCCAATTACTCATTCATGCTAGCTTGTAGGAGTGATATACTTATTCCTTTTGAACTTGTATAGATCATCAAAGTCGAATAAATTAAATGGCTTTGGAAGAGGATAGAGTGAATTGGGACTAAAGGAGATTGTGGAGGTTTCTAAACCTCGTATTATAGTACTGCTAGTGATAACTGCTGTTACCTCAATGTATGCAGCAAGCAAATTAGTTGGCCCTGAACTGGATAATTTTGGCCTAATCCATATTATTATTGCAGGTGCATTGGCATCGGCCGGTTCAAGTGCGTTAAACCACTATTATGATAGAGACATCGATCCCAAAATGAAACGAACTAGCCAAAGACCCATTCCTTCAGGAAGAATAGCAGCATCGCATGTATTGATTTATGGATTGGCCGTAAGTTGCATTTCTGTAATTTATGGATACTTTGCACTAAATGCAGTTGCTGCTTCCTTTATTGCACTAGGAATTTTTTCATATGTAATAATCTATACTGTTTGGCTTAAGAGACTAAATTCCTCAAACATTGTAATTGGTGGTATTGCAGGAAGTGCAGCAGCTTGGGCTGGTTGGTCCGCAGCTACTGGCTCGATGGATTTGTTAGGATTTCTAATTGGCTTTTTGGTTTTTGTGTGGACTCCATCTCACTTTTGGTGTCTTGCAATGAAAATAAGAGACGATTATGCCGAAGCAGAAGTCCCAATGCTTCCAGTAATTATTGGAATGCAAAAAACATCAAAATACATTTTGGCAAACACTTTGATTTTACTTCCCTATTCAATTATACCATCATTTTTTGGAATGGGTCTTGTTTATACAATAATTGCACTTATATCTGGAGGTTTAATGCTTGCATATCATTTCAAACTCACAAAGACCCCAACTTCGGAATTTGCATGGAAGGCATACAAAGTAACTGCTCCATACTTGACAATAATTTTTGTAGCCGTTGCGTTGGATGCGGCGTTTCACATTCCTTTATTTTAGAATCTAATTATTTCTCAAAACCTGGAAAACTAGCCTCGTAGTCTTTTTCCATCATTTCTTTATTTTGTTCTTCAACTTCATCTATCTCTTCTTTTTCCGAAATTACTTCTATTCTACGAGTATCTTTTGTAATCCAAGCGACATTAATCAAACCCATTATCTCTAAATCCAATAGAATTTTGTTGAATTTGTCTTCTGTCATAATATAACCTCCTTTGGAGAGAGCTTTGTACAATTCAGAATCTGTGAGAGATCCTTCCTCTTTGATTTTATCAAATACCGTATTTCTTATTGGAATTGCCATGATTAACCGTAAAATGACTTATCTCTTGATTTTGGTACTACATTAGATATACTTTCTCTTACTGTGTTGTACCATTGGTCTACCTCTTTTGTTATTGAAGGTCTAACTTGTTTTAGGCTATTTGCAAAGTCTTTACTCGTTATTTTTTCTGAATTATTTCTCATTGCTTGTATTGCAGCTTCTCTACACAAAGCTGCTAAATCGGCCCCTGAATAGTTTTGAGTTGCCACTGCTATTTCTTGTAATTTAACATCTTTATCAAGTGGCATCTTTTCAGTTAATATTTTGATAATCTCTAATCTTCCTTTTTCATCTGGAGGTGGAACATAAAGTACTAAATCTAATCTGCCAGTTCTTAGAAGAGAATTATCTAATACATCTGGTCGGTTTGTTATTCCTATTACTACCACACGCGAGGAAATTCCTTCTTCAATCTCTGTTAACAATTGACTAAGTACAGTTTCAGTAACTCCTCCTTCACCTGTTTTTGATCTTACAAGAGAATCAAGCTCATCAAAAATTACGACACAAGGAGAAGATGCTTTAGCTTTTCGGAATATTTCTCTAATCCCTTTTTCTGATTCTCCAACCCACTTAGATAATAACTCAGGTCCTTTGACTAGAATCATATTTGCCCCGCTTTCTGTGGCTAAGGCTCTTGCAATCAATGTTTTTCCACAACCAGGAGGTCCATAAATTAAAGCACCTTTGGGTGGTTTGATTCCCATCTTTGTAAATTTGGTAGGGTCTTTCATTGCTGAAATTAAATTATCTTTTAATGCAGATTTTATCTCTTCAAGGCCTCCTACATCTTGCCACCATACTTTTGATCTTTCTACGTAGAATTCTCTCATTGCAGTTGGAACAACTTCATGCATTGCATCATAGAAGTCAATTAATTTAATTTGCATTGATTGTAAAACTTCTGAAGGGATTTTTTCACTTTCTAAATCAATTTCTGGTAGATATCTTCGAATCGATTTCATTGCTGCTTCTCTACAAAGTGATTTGATGTCGGCACCAGTATATCCGTGAAGTTCTGCGGCAAGGTCTTTTAGATCGATTTCTTCTGCCACTGGCATTCCTCTTGTATGAATTAGCAATATCTCTAATCTTCCATCTTCATTGGGCACTGAAATTTCAAATTCTCTGTCAAATCTACCTGGTCTTCTTAGAGCAGGATCGATGCTATCAGGCCTATTTGTAGCACCAAGAACTATTACATTTCCTCTGTCATTTAGACCATCCATCAAAGCTAGCAACTGAGCCACAACTCTTTTTTCAACATCTCCATAGGCTTCTTCTCTTTTTGGTGCTATTGCATCAATCTCGTCTATGAAAATTATACTTGGAGAGTTGTCCTTAGCTTCTTTAAAAATATCTCTTAGTTTTGCTTCTGTTTCACCATAATACTTGTTCATGATTTCTGGTCCATTAATCAAAAACATGTTTGCCTCTGATTCACTTGCAAGTACTTTTGCAATGAGAGTCTTACCGCATCCTGGTGGCCCATAAAGCAAAATTCCACTATGAGGCTCTACGCCAAGCCTTGCAAATAATTCTGGATGTTTTAATGGCAGTTCTACAATTTCTCTCATCGCCTTTACTTCGTGTCCTAGACCTCCAACCTCCTCGTAGGTCACTCTTAGTTTTCTGTCAACAGAAGGTTCAGTAGAAATAGTAAGATTAGTTGAGCGGTCAATCTTTACAACATGTTTTGGAGTTGTTTTTGTAATTTTAAAATCCATCGAGTTTCCCAAAATCATAACAGATATTTCATCACCGTGGGAGATTGGTAACCCTTTCAATCTATTTTTAACAAAATCTGTAAATTCCTTGTCTACTGTTACAGTATCATTAAGAGGTGTAAGTGAAACTGATTTTGCAATTTTTGTACTTACTTTTTTTACTTTTACAATGTCGTTTAGAGAAGCTCCTATGTTCTTTCTTGTTTGTCCATCAATTCTAATAATGTCTGGAAATTTTTCATCCTCATCAACTGGCCATACAACTGCACAACTAGATCTTGAACCCATCACATCAATGGTATCGCCAGGAGTGACTTTGAGGTAATCCATAGCTTCTGGGCCAATTCGAGCTCGCTTTTTACCAACATCTCTTTGTTTTGCCTCGCCCACTCTCATCTGCAAAGGTTCTTCTTTGCGTGCCAAAAAACCACCTACTTCATGTCAACAGACATTCTACTCATATTGAGTACTTCGAACTCGCTGACTCCTTCTACAGATTTTACTGCATCTTCCAATGCATCCATTTGACCTTCAGAGTCATTTACAATGAACTCTGCTTTGATGAAATACATGCCAAAAGCTAATGGTTCTTTTGCATGTCTTTTGAGGGTCTGACCTTCTTTAATTGCACCTTTAATGGATTCTGCCAAAGCGTCTAAATCTACTTCAGGTCCTTTTGGTAGTATTTTTGTAATTAAAAGTAATTCTGCCATTTTCTAAGGTCCCTGAAAGTTACATGAAGAACAAGTATAATTTCTCGCTGCTTCTCTGCAACTTTCACATCTCCAAATTAAATCATTACCGCAATTTGGGCAATTGAATTTAACACACTTATCATTAGGCATAATATGTCTTAAACAACAGCTACATGTTGGTAATGATATGGTAGATGACATAAGTCGATTTTTCTTCAAACATCATTTATACCTTGCTTAAAAATTAAGCAACAATCTAACTTAGAATCTTTTTCAATTGACTGCTAATTAATGCCTGCGCAGTCTTGACCGATCCTTTAATTCCAAGAAGTTTTAAAATTGAGCCTGTGTGAAAATCAAAGTCTTCTGTTTCTGAAATCTCTTTGATTATTTCTGGAGTTACTAAATCAAACAATTTGTTAATCGTGTTATTGTCAAATTTTTCTAAAATTTTTCTTGCCCATAACTGCTTTTCAAATTCATCCCCAAATTGTTTTATCCATTGTTTTTGATATTCTTCCAAATCTTCTGTCCTTGATGATTTTAAAAATTTTGAAATTGCTTTTCCGGCAAGAATTCCTCCCATGCCTGAAGTATAAATTCCTCCTGATGTTGTAGGTTTTGCTTGTCCTGCAGCATCCCCAACAACTACGGTTTTTCCTTCAACAAATTTCTTAATTGGGCCTTTTATCCAAATGGGCGCAAAAATTTTTCTTATTGTTGAATATTCTCCCTTTCTTTCCAAAAACTCTTCAAGAACTTCAGCCACTTTGATTCCTTTTCCAGCAACACCAACTTTTCCTTTTCCCTCCCCTGATGGGATTACCCAAGCAAAAAATCCTGGATATTTTTCTTGATCAAAATAAACCTCGACTTTTCCTTTTTTTATCCAGTCTGCATAGATTTCATATTGTGCAGTTGATAAAATCCCTGCACGATCTTTATGAATTATTGAAGAAATACCTCTTGCATCGACAAAAACTTTGCATTTAATCTCTTCATCATTTGTTCTTACCCCGTCTTCAGTTAGTTCTTGAAAACTGGTTTTGACTTTGATGGTTGCACCATTTTTTTGTGCTTGGTGTGCTATTTGCTTGTCTAACTCCCTCCTATTGATTTCTGCAACTTTTTGTTTTTTGGAATTTATTGAAAAATTTTTTCCATTGGGCGCATAAATTGTAGCTGAATCAATTATGTGTTCAAAAGTCTTTGTAAAAGGGATGATTCCGAGTTTTTCTAATCCTGATGTGCTAACAAGACCTCCACAGTGCTCAGGAGTGCCTATTTCATAATCTTCTTCAATTACAATCACACTATTTCCTCTACTGGCAATCTCTCTGGCACATAACAAACCTGCGACACTTCCACCTGCTACTACAACATCATAGTTCACAGATTTTGTTTCTTTGTCAATTATTTATTTCAAAAGTTTTTCATTATCCCTTTTTTTCTTATTTGTGTGGGAGAAATAAAACAAGTAATCGTGGTCAGATCAGATCTTGATATGGGTAAAGGAAAAATTGCAGCTCAAGTAGGACATGCATGTGTTTTAGGAGCTGAACATGTAAGAAAATCTCACCCAGAGTGGTTTGAACAATGGTGGCTTGGTCAAGAAAAAGTAGTTGTTAAGGTACCAGGAATAAAAGAATTACAGGAAGTTAAACGTCATGCTATTGATTTGGATCTACCTTGGTCTGAAGTTACAGATGCAGGTCATACTCAAATCGCTCCAGGAACCACTACTTGCATTTCAATAGGTCCTGCACCAGAAAATTTAATCGACAAAGTGACAGGCGAGTTGAAATTACTCTAAATTTGATTTGTGGAATAAGATATAACAAGGTTCAATGGAATTTTTTTTGTGAATAAGAAAGGTATAGCAGTTGCTGCATTTTTTGGTTTTATTCTGTTAACATCAACAGTCATGATTTCGTTACCAGGCTTAATGGACCCGGTAGATCCTGATTCAGAAACAACAATGACTGGAACACCAGCTGATAACTATCCAGATGCTCAAAGAGCAGAATTTTGTGGTTCAAGCATTGCCAAGTCCACAAATTTTGTAAAAGAATATTCTATTCCTACTGTTTGTACGAACCCATTAGCAATTGTAACTGACTATGAAGGAAATGTTTGGTTTGCTCAAACAAACACAGGAAATTTAGCTAAATTTGATCCTATAACTGAAACTTTCACCGAGTACGAAAACCCAACTTGGCCACCAAATGGCCGCTCTATGATGTGGGGTATGGATGACGCTCCTGATGGTGGAATTTGGTATACTGATGAAACTTTTGATTCTATTTGGAAGTTTACTCCAGAGGAAGAGAGGTATCAGAGATTCACTTATCCTTCTCAGGGTGATGCACTTCCTCAGAAATTAAAAATCGAAGGATCTCAAATTATTGTAAATGATTTTACTGGAAACAAAATTACCTTCTTAGATCCTAATGTAGCAAATCAGGAAGAATTTTTCTATCTCAGTGTTCCTTCTCCAATGGAAAATGCAGTGACTTCTGACTTTGCCATTGATGCAGAAAATAATGTGTGGTATACTAATTGGATATTTCAACAAGGGGGAGTTCTAGTGAAATTTGATCAAGACGGTTACCGAAATGCTGTGGCAAATACTGGAGAAGAATTTTTGCCTTTAGGTGATTATGTCGAGGTAGTCGCTCTACCCGAAGATTTGATTGCACCAAACGGTGCTGTAATAACCGATGGAAAAATTTGGTTAGGAGATACTGCTAGCTCTAATTTCTATAGTTACGATCCACAGACTGATTCCTGGATTCGATATGTTACATCCGATCCACCATCTTCGACTTATGGAAATTCTACTGGTATAATCAAGTCGCCAATTTCAAGACCTTATTGGGTTGAAACTAATGATTTAGGTCATCTAGTTTTCAATGAACAAAACGCCAATAGATTGGCAGTATTGGATCCAAAATCTGAAACTTTGGTAGAATATTTTGTTCCTTCAATGAATCCAAATTGGGGAGACTGTGGTGAAATGCAAAACTGTGGCCTTGCACAAGTTTTTGATTTTACTGTGGATGGTGACAAAATTTGGTTTACTGAATGGGTAGAAAACAACATTGGAGTAGTTGATACATCCAAAGCACTGCCTATTGAAATTCAAATGGATTCTGGGACTGTTTCTTTATCTCCAGGTGAGTCTGCAGACTTGTTCTTCGTAGTTTCACCTACAACTGAAACGGATTTGGCTGAGGTTTCACTAGTTTTGGCTGATTCTCACGAATTTTTGAATCTTAGCATTGATCAAAGTACTCCTAAATCATTCCAGCTAGACTTTGATGCTCCTCGACCAATTTCTACCACTATATCTGCATCCGAAGATGCTGTTTCTGGAACCTACAAAGTTCTTCTTGGTGCTTATACAGATGAAGTGGCAGTAAGCAAATTCCTTACTGTAGAAATAACATCGTGATTCCAAAAATAGATTCTGATATTGGAATCTTAACTTACTGTACAGATTTTCAAGGAACTGGTGGAAGAATAAAAGAATCTCCTGAGGATTTTGAAGTTTCTGAAGTAATATTAGAAAAAATAAAAAATTCAATTGGTGATAAAGGGGACTATGCTGTTTACAAATTAAAGAAGAAAAATATCGATACAAGTCATGCTCTTTCTGACATTTTTAGAAAGAAAGGATTGAGATTAAAGTCTCTGGGATTGAAAGACTCTTTTGCTACAACTGAACAATATGTGTGCTCTAATAACAAAGGAAGATTCATTGATAGTTTTTCTTCTACAAAATACCTTCTTGAAAAAATTGGATTTGTAAAAAAACCCCTGTCAAAAAAGGATATGATCGGGAATCATTTTAAAATCAAAATTTTAGATGCAAAAGATAATCCTTCTGAATTTAAAGAACAAGATAAAATACTGAATTTTTTTGGATATCAGAGATTTGGCTCTAAACGTCCAGTAACTCATCTTATTGGGAAGGCTATCTTACAAAAAAACTTCGATGAAGCAATTAATTTCATTCTCTCATTTACATCTCCATATGATTCCAAGGAAAATAATGAATTAAGAGAAAAACTAAAAGATCCTGATAATTACTCTCAAATTTTCAATGAAATCCCACCACAAATGGATGTTGAAAGAATAGTTGTCAAAGAAATGATTGAAACCAAGGATCCTCAAGCAGCAATAAAAAAAATTCCTCTGACTCTTAGAAGATTTTACATTCAGGCGTATCAGTCTTTTTTGTTTAATCAAACTTTGAGTAATTCTTTTTTGGAAAATGAGACACTTTACGAACCTCAAGAAGGCGATGTTTGTTTTGATCATAAAGATGCCCTAGGCAAATTTCTAAAAGGAGCAGATCAACGACTTGCCATTCCTCTTGTAGGTTATTCTTATTACAAAAAAACTCGTTTTGATTATTATATTTCAAAGATTCTTGAGATGGAAGAAATTTCTCCCAAGGATTTTTACATAAAAGAAATGCAAGAGCTAAGCAACGAAGGTGGGTTTAGGCAGGCTATAATTTCATGTTCAAATTTTTCAGTGAATAAGAATATTGTAGAGTTTACTTTGTCTAGAGGTTCATTTGCTACCATCCTTTTAAGAGAAATAATGAAACCTGAGGACCCAATAAACTCGGGCTTTTGACCAAAACACTTGTTATGCTATTTTTTTAGGACTCTCATTACGATTCCAGCACCTAAAATTATTCCACCAATAATGGCAATTTGAAATCCATAGTTTTCCCATTCTGGATTTGCATACATAAAAGATGACTCTGGCCCTACAACTGATTGTCCTTGTAAATGGAAAATTATTCCAAGAATAACAATGATTGTGCCTATCACTACTAATGATAGCCAATACCTCATCTCTTTTCTTAGGCATGGATACTAAAAAGGGTAAACAGAATTGATTAGTTGACCAAATGATTTTTTGATTATTCCTTTAATGATTTTCCCAGGATTTGATAAAATGTATAATTGGGCGTATGATGTATCAGAAAAACCCAGTCAAAAGTATCTGAATCTTGTATTGTTCTTATCATCAGCTGGTCTGGCGATAGTATTATTTCTAATATTTCTACCACAAATTAATGAAATTAACAGCGAATCCTCGATTTTACTTAATATTATGTTCTTACCTGCAATGGCAGTTGGGTTTCTCTATGGAGTGCGAATTGCAGAAAAGGCAGTAAGGCCTTCTGAAACTCGTAGTCCTCTAAAAAGATCAATCGTGAAAATATTCTTGTTCTTTTTTGTAATTGGAGGTTTGTTTAGCTCCGTAAACTTTGCAATGAATGGAGGAAGTATAATTCCTCAAGCAGACCTATTGGAAGTTGGCCTAATACCATGGATAAATGATTTTGTTACAAACAATGGCGGTGCCACATTTCTAATTATTTCTAGCATTACTTTGATGGCAGCTGCAACAAAAAGAATTGTTGGATTGAATGCTGGAATTTTAAACAGAATAGTAACTTTTGTTGGAACATTTGTTTTCTTTTCAATGTTGGCATTGAGCTTTTCGGACTCTGATCCTGGCTCTTCAGGAGTTTTTCTCTATACCTTTTATCAGGCAGGAATAATTGGTGGAGCATTTTTTGCGATGAATAGACTAACTAAAAATCTCAACACTTGGGAAGATTTTGCAAACGGTTACTAACTCAATCTTCTAAATCTACATAGATTCCAGAAATTTCTGAATTTATTCTACTGTGATATTTTTCACAATCTTCTGTTATGAAGTCATTTGCCTTACATTCATTAAAATGAGCAGTATTTCCCCTCTGAATATTGTCTCCATAAAGAACGTCCCCGCCTATTGCTAGTGCAATAAGCCCAATTGCTGCTAAACTTGCAGAGACCACAATCATCGAATAGCCTACTTGTCTATGGTTGTGTGGATCCTTCATCAAACCAAAATCCATTGCACTTGAATTTAATCTTTTCAAGATCTAACTCTAAATTTGGAAAAAAAGAAAAGAAAGGAAGGTGTTTGGTATACAATGAGTATTCAAATTTTACAATATGAGTTTCTTGGACCAATTAGATTAGATGAGTGGGGGCCACCAATGGAAAAAGTTGTGTACCTTATCTTGTCACGGGTAAAAGACTCCTTTAACATTGTTTATGTTGGGGATTGTGAAAAAACTGAAGAAAAAGATTTCTTTGTTAGCAATCCAAATTTCAAGTGTTGGATAAATAAAGCGGGTTCGGAGAATTCTCTTTATTTAGCAATTTTACCAATGTTTGAATCAAATCAAAGTGCTAGAAAAGGGGTAGTTAACAAAATTCTTCAAAGGTATAGCCCTGCATGTAATGAAAACGAAATAATTGAAAAACCACCAGAATACAAAGTCCGTGCAAGAGAAGATTCAACCAATGAAAAATCTCAAGACTCCGAAAAAATTTCTTGCCCTTGCTGTGGTTCAGAAATGAAGGTTGATCAAGTTCTTGAAAAATCTACCATCATAAAATGTTCAGGTTGTGGCCTAAGTGATACAAGATTAAACTGATGATCTTGTCTTGTTTTGAACCTCAAATAATTGCAAGGTAAGCAAATCAATTGCCTTTTTGAGGTGCTCAAATTCATTGACCGAGTGAATTTGACCCTCGACTAGTGCTCTTAACACTTTTACAGAATTTGTTTGAAATTCATCTTTTGCTAAAATCTCCATCGCATTAAGTTTGGAAAGTAAATTATCCAAGTTTTTTTTCATTTCTTCAGATGGAACATGTTTTTCCATATCTAATTTCTCACCAAATTTCTTATATGAACTATGGTTAAAGTAAATCTTCGTCTATCTTTTGGATGGGGTCTACATACTGTTTACAGGTACATGTTGGAATATTGCATTTGCCTAATTTCATTATAGATTCGTTATTTTCTGATGATGAGTGTGCCTCATCAGTATGATGACAAAGACGGCAGTTCATGAAATGTCTGTTTTTTCCCAATATTTAAGCGAGAAGATTTTATTATGGAATTAAAACAGCTCTTGCTTCTATTTCGGAATCCTTTAATTTTTTTAATACTTCGTTTGCCTTTTCTAAGGGAAACTTTTCAGAAATTACTTCCAAATTTTGTTCATCACATATCTTGATCACTTGCTCCATGTCTTTGGTTGATCCAATCAATGTCCCCCGAATTGTCTTTTCTTCAAATGCAACAAAGGATGGTCTTTCTCCAATTGTTGCAATAACTATCATTCCTCCTTTTTTTACAGCTTTAATTGCAGTGTCTGTAACAATATCGGCAGGTGCAAAAACTATTGCTGCATCCAACAATCCATGTTTATCCTTAATTTCTTTTAGAAGATTTTCTTGGTCTGCAGAAAAAACTAGCGCATCTGTTGCACCTAATCTTTTTGCAACTTTTAGATGATGTGCATTTCTAGAAAAAGCAATGACATTACATCCTTCAACCTTTGCAAATTGGACTGCCATATGTCCAACACCTCCAATTCCAAAAATTCCAATCTTTTTGTGAATGTGTGGCTCTGCAGCTTTTACTGCTTTGTAGGCAGTAATTCCTGCACAAAATAGAGGCGCTGCATATTCAGGGGTCATATTTTGAGGAACCTTGGTAGCAAAATCCTGAACAACTGGAATGTACTCCGAATATCCACCCTTGAGAGATTCTCCTGTGATGACAGATGTTTCACAAAGGTACTCTTTTCCTTCTTTACAGTATTGGCATTTTTTACATGCCTCTAACAATGGAGTTATTCCTGCCCTGTCTCCTACTTTGAATTTTGTAACATTTTTTCCGATTTCAATAACTGTTCCAACTACTTCATGACCTGGAACTGTGGGGAGAGTTGGTGGTATTCCTAATTCTTTCCAATCTCCCTCTATACCATGAAGCTGAGAATGACATACACCGCAGGCTTCGATCTTTAAGAGAATTTCATTTGGTTTTGTAATTTGGTGTTTATCGATTTGTGTTAATTTTAATGGGTTAGTTTCAATTGGCGCACATTCAGAAAGAACCATTGCTCTCATTTTATCCATGTTGACAAGTTTTCCTATGGAAATTTTAAGATTGTTACAAATCTTTTTTGAAAATGTATATTCTACTAGATCTCTAGAAAAAAAGTGACTCAAAAAGGAAATTGGACCGAAAAAGATGAAGCTACTATTCAAGCAATAGTTGTCAATATGATAAATCAAAAATCAATGTTCAAAGATCTTGGAGAAAAAGGTGAATTATATGATTCTTTTAAAATAAAGAATTCTCGAGAATATATCTTAGGATTATTTACTGGCATTGTAATCAATTTGTTTGCAAACTATTGGATTGGAGAGCATGAAGCAGGATTGCTGCCTGATGATCTGAATTACCTGTATCATAAAATTTCGTCTTTTGAAGAAGAAATACTACATGGTCTTTTTGAATGAGAACATTATCAGTTCATAACAATTGAAATTATTATCTCCAGAAAAATCTCAAATACATTAGAAAAATATATGTCAAAATGCATCTAATTTTGTGCCTGAGAAAATCACTGCCGAAGATCGTGAACGAGTGGCATTATTGCAATTAATCACAAATTCAAAACATGAATTTAACAAACTTTCAATTACACAACTGACCAGATTACAGGAACTCATTGAAAAGAAAGATTACAGCCACGACAAAAAGGCTCAAAAATCCAAAATGAAACTTTTAGGTAAAATAAACGTCCGATTATACGAATTAGAAGAAGGACGTCACCCTATGGGTTGACCAATTAGATACAAATAGTAACAAGATTGTTTGGTATTGTGCCAAAAAATCATTTAGCTTTAGAAACCAGTCCCTATTTACTTCAACATGTAGAAAATCCTGTTGATTGGTATGGTTGGAACGATGAAGCACTAAACAAAGCCAAACAAGAAAACAAACCAATCTTTCTTAGTATAGGTTATAGCTCATGTCACTGGTGTCATGTTATGGCACATGAATCCTTTGAAAATGAAGACATTGCGAAATTTATGAATGAAAATTTTGTGAGCATTAAAGTTGACAGAGAAGAGAGACCTGACATTGATGACATTTATCAAAAAGTTTGTCAGATAGCTACTGGTCAAGGTGGTTGGCCCCTTAGCATCTTTCTTACTCCTGATCAAAAACCATTCTATGTTGGAACATATTTTCCAATTTTAGATTCATACGGTCGTCCAGGATTTGGGAGTATACTCAGACAGCTAGCACAAGCTTGGAAAGAAAAACCAAAAGACATTGAAAAAACTGCAAATAATTTTCTTGATGCGCTACAGAAAACAGAAACCATTAAAACTTCAACAAAACTTGAACGTGTTTTAGTTGATGAGGCAGCTATGAATCTGTTTCAGATAGGCGATTTTTCATATGGTGGATTTGGGTCTGCCCCCAAGTTTCCAAACGCAGCAAATGTCTCATTTCTGTTTAGATATTCAAGAATGTCTGGTCTATCAAAATTCAATGAATTTGCCCTCAAAACCCTCAAAAAAATGGCCAAAGGAGGAATATTTGATCAAATTGGAGGTGGATTTCATAGGTATTCCACTGATGCCAAGTGGCTTGTTCCTCATTTTGAAAAGATGCTTTATGATAATGCCTTGATTCCTGTCAATTATGCTGAGGCTTTCCAGATCACAAAAGACCCATTTTACCTTGAGGTATTAGAAAAAACATTAGATTTTGTTTTACGAGAAATGACTTCTCCCGAAGGCGGATTTTATTCAGCATATGATGCAGACTCTGAAGGGGAAGAAGGAAAATTTTATGTCTGGAGTAAGGGAGAAATTAAAAAAATTCTAGGTGAGGACTCTGACTTATTTTGCTTGTACTATGATGTGACTGATGGAGGAAATTGGGAAGGAAAAAATATTCTTTGTAATAACATTAACCTCTCTACTGTAGCATTTAATTTTGGATTAAGCGAGGATGTCGCAAAAGAGAAGATAACTTCTTGTTCTCAAAAACTCCTTGAAGCAAGATCAAAAAGAGTAATCCCTGGTTTGGATGATAAAGTTTTAACTTCGTGGAATGCTTTGATGATTACTGCATTTGCAAAAGGATATCGAGTTACAAAGAATAAGAGATATCTTGAAGCTGCAACAAACTGCATTTTATTTATTGAAAATCATCTCTTTTTAAAAGAAAAACTATTACGAACATACAAAAATGGTACCGCGAAAATTGATGGTTATCTGGAAGATTATGCATATTTTGCAAATGCTCTAATTGATGTTTTTGAAATTTCTGGAGATTCAAAATATCTTGAATTGGCAATAAAACTAGGGAATCATTTGGTTGAACACTTTTGGGATGAAAAAAATAAAAGTTTCTTTATGACTTCAGACAGTCATGAATCTCTAATTATACGACCAAAAAGCAACTATGATTTGTCTTTACCTTCTGGAAATTCAGTTGCGTGTTTTACCATGCTTCGATTGTATCATCTTACTCAGGAAAGAAAATTTTTGGAAATCTCTACTAAAATTATGGAATCTCAGGCACAAATTGCGGCTGAAAATCCATTTGGATTTGGATTTTTACTTAATACAATCTACATGTATTTACAAAAACCAATGGAGATTACAATTCTTAATGATTCAAACAAAGAAATTGTAGAATATTTAGAAAAATCCTATTTGCCTGAATCTATTTTTGTGGAAATAAATAATTCTCAAAAACTTGAGACCTTAAAGTACCAATTCTTTGAAGGAAAAAATTTTGATTCAAATACTACCACTGTTTATGTTTGTAAAGATTTCACCTGCTCTTTACCACTTCAAAAAATTGAAGATGTAAAAAATAATATTTCTTGATTAAGAATTTGTTATACTTTTCTTAAATCTATTTGGATTACTTCTCCAACTTGAGGTCTTCCAAGTCGCTCGTATCTGTTTTTGGGCATTGCCATCGTGATTTGGGTCTGCTGATAACTTTTTACCTTGATAGTTGGTTGAGCTTGAAGAATTGCCTCAAGTAATGGCATGATTTGCTCTTTTGTTTCAGAGTCTAATTTTTTGGCAACATTTTCAATAATCATCTGTTTTTGAGATATTGGTTCAGTAGAAACATTTTCAATTAGAGTTAACTGTACCATTTGACCATTATCTACTATTTGTGAAATTTTAAACTCGTTTGTGTCTGACAACAATTTGATAGAATATTCTGGAGATTTATAATTACCGTAATGCAAAATATAATGATACAAAGGCAATTGCCACAGATGCTCCAACTCCTAGACCAAAAATAACCTTGCTTCCATCTACCTTCATAAACAAACCAGATACAAATTCAAATTAAATTGTAGCTTTTTACATTGATTTCTAAAACCTTGAAAAAAAGTACTATTCAGGCACGGATTCTGGGTTCTCAGGACCCTCTGAAGATTCGTTTGTTGGTGCTACCAATGATTTCTTGATTATGGGTGCGCGCTCTTTTAGAATTTGATGAAACTCGTTCATGTCCTCTAGGCTTGGGGATTGTTGTTGATTTTGATATGCCTGTAAAAATCCTGAATATACACATCCTGCAATTATCCCAAATGCCGTATCTGTGATTGATTCTATTTCTGGAACATAATTTTCTGCAATTTGCAAATATGATTGGGACTCACTAATGTAATAATCAATCAGACTGTCAATGAATTCTTTATTCTCTTTTGAAATTGCCACTAATTCTCTTAAAATTTTCTTTATTTAACTATCTCAAGTAAATTGTTGCCAATCGACAGGTTGTCAAAAACAATGCCGTAAAATTTGTATTTTTTAAAATTTCATTAATGTAATTAGTGGATTCATTAATTTAGAACATTACATTAAATGAGAATCCTCTGAGTAAAAACTGTGTAAATTCCTACAACTGAAAAGCCAAAGGTAATCCCCGACAAAAGAACATAGACATAGTGTATTCTGTTAGTTAATTTTTCCTTAAGTTGGGGGATTGTCATGAATGGTATTACGACAACCAACAGGCTATAGTACAATAATCTCAAATATCCCCCTGAAAAAGATATTGAATACATAAAATACTTCATTGGGTCATCTGGCAATGTCTCTAATTCAAAAACTTCCCCCATTGAAATTAAAAATGATAATCCAACTCCAATAAAAAACAGTTTAAGGGATTTTCTCATGCGCTTTTGACCTTGTAATTGCTATTTTTAGAACTCTAGGTATCTCTTGGTTGTACATAATCTTTGTGAACGATGAGTTTGTCAAAACCTTCCTCTTTTGTTGGGGTTTCTAGATCTCTCAACTGCTTATTGATTACTGTAAGGGGAAATGGGTTCCTTCTTCTTAATCTCCTATGTTCAATTAAACCCCTAGATGTATTCATGAAAATCCCTATCACGTTGGCATTGTATTTTCTTGCCAAATCTATGTGGGATTTTCTAATTTGCCGTGTCAGGTTGGTGTCATCAATTACTACACTTTTCCCCTTTTTGAGGCATTCTTCTATGTATTCTGATTCTCTTTTTCTATTGTTATTAAAGTAAGAAAGTTGAATGATCTCATGGTCAAAATTGGCCTCTATGTAGGTTGTTTTTCCACTAAGGGCTATTCCAATCATCATGACAAAATCCATGGATTCTATGCCACTTCCTATTTGATTACAATTTAACATATGTTTATTCTTTATAATTTGGAAAATTCAATTAAGAAAATATTGAGAAAATCAACAATCTTTAGAAACCTTTTTAGCTAATTACCTTCTACTTGTAGTATGAATCAGGTTATGTTGGACAAACCTGTCACAAGTAAATTGTTATTTATCCAAGAACTATTGTTTTGTTGTTGTGGAAATTAGATTTAGAAGACGAATATTTTAGAATCTATGATTCCAACAAACTAATTGCAGGGTATTTTGATCCTGATTATGGAGATATTTACCCAAAAGAAAATTCTGAAGAAATTATTTCACAAATGTTAAAGAATCATGACAAAATAATTGGGGGATTTGTTATGGTCCCTATGGTTAAATTTAGTCTGTTTGACCAAGATTTAGAAACCAATGTTGAAACAGTGGAAAGTCAGGTAATTTCTGTTCTTGATCGATTAAAAAAATGGAAAGCGTTTCTTTCCGAACGCAGTATAAAAATTCATTTTGTTAGAATTTCTCATACTGACCAAGACATGCTTACCATTACATTTCCATGTAAATTTTCAAAACCAACACCATTAGACAAAAACGAATTAATTGGCGAGATTGAACCTACTTTGGATTTGTTGCAGAAATCAGGTTTGTTATAATTCGTCCTGAATATCTTGAAATTCCAATGTATGCTGAAACTGAGCCTGCAAGCAAAGCAAGAGACCCAATTGGAAACTCTGGAACGGCAGCATATTCTTCAGATTCTGCAACTATAGTGTAATCTGCAATCTCCGAAATTTGGTTTTTGTCTGGCATTGCAACAACAAAATAGGTATCTTCTTCCGAACCTAGATAATCAGGTTCAGGATGAATCCTAGATACTGCAGCAACATTTCCTTCTCTATCATAAAGAGTTGCAATAACTGCAACAGTATTTGCTGTGATATCGCCATTGTTTTCAACAGTGCCTGAAATTATCAAATTGTTGTGACTATCTCTTGTCAACTCTGACGAAGTAATATCAATGACTTGTCCCTTTGGCTCACTAATGGAGTACTCCAAGTCCAAAGAATACGAATTAACACTTTGTGGATCTATGTCAGTAAAAATAAAATCAAAAGGACCTTTCATTTGAGGATTTATTGTATTTACAAGAGTCCCCGTTTCTTTAGTTACAAGAACACTTTTGTTATTGTCATAAAGTGTAACAAAAACTGTAACCTGATTCAGGGGAGAATCAAGATTGTTTTGAACCTCTCCTACCACATGAAATGCGCCATCATCACCAACGTAAGATTTGTCTTTTTGTATTTCTACATCTGCAAATGCCATAGGTATTAGAGAAATCACAAAAATTACAAAAATATACCTAATCACAACTCTAAGAGTTTTTGATCTTTAAAGAAGTTTGTGGTATTTGAAATTAATTTTTGCTAACCAGGAAAAAATGGTAGAAAATCAGAACTTGATATTAAATAGTACTCCTCAATTAAACTGATGTACAAAAAAATTCTTGTTCCTCATGCAGGCACTTCTGCAGGCGATTTAGCACTTAAGCATGCAATTCATATTGCAAAATCATCAGAATCAGAAATAATTTTGCTTCATGTTTTAGAGGACTTTCCACATGTTCCAGTTCTTTCCCTTCATTCCTCACAGGCAGCCAAACTCAAAAGAGAATTTGCGCAAATAACAAAAGACATGAAACAAGTAATGGAAGATGAAATGTCAAAACGAGCACTAATGTGTCAAAAACATGGTATTAAATCCAGTTTAAAGGTTGTAACGGGACTCGCAGCAGAAGAAATTTTGAAAATCATAAAAAACCAAAAAATGGATTTGGTTGTAATGGCAAAAAGAAGAAAACTCAAGGGAATCAAAAGTCTTTTGTCTTTAGGGAGTGTATCAAGAAAGATTGTTGAGAATACTTCATGTCCAGTTCTAATGATAGATGCAGAAAAAAAATGAAAGTATTGTTGACAAACCTCCTATAAACCAAATTGCATACAACTTATTTTGATAAAGGAGATTAAGGTTTGAAATTTAATTTTATGATAATTGACGACATTCTTAAGTTAGTTAAAAACAAGAAATCTCTAGGTTATTGTAATGGATGAGACTGATGATTTGGAGGCAAAAAAATGTCCTGCATGCAATAGATTGATGATTAAGCAAGAATTTGATCTTACTTGGTTTTGTGAAAATTGCGACCAACCTCATGGAAAAGAACGAGCATCTGTTGAGGAAATTAACTTTAGAAAATGTACGAAATGTGGAAAAGATAGCGGGATTTTTGACCTATGCATAGAATGTAGGCCTAAAGATTGACTTGATATTCTTCAAATAGGCCAAAATTTTGAGGTATGGGAAATGACTGCTTTTGATAAATGGCTTCAACTTTATGGAAAAGCTTGGAAGCAAAGAAATCCTGATTTGATAAAAGATCTTTTTGCACAGAATGCCACCTATGCTGAAAAACCATTTTCTCCACCATTCAAAGGAATTGAAGAAATTACAAAATATTGGAAAGGAGTTTCTAATACTCAAAATGATATTTCTTTTGAATATCAAATTATTTCTGAAAGCACCAATACGTGTGTAGCACATTTTGAAGCATCTTTTGCAAGACAACCTGGAAATGTGCAAGTAAAACTTGATGGAATTTTTCTTATCAAATTTAATTCTGAGAATAAATGCACTAGCTTTTCAGAATGGTGGCAGAGTCAAAAATCCTAAAATCTTTTCTATGGAGGCAAGTCTTCTGGGTCTATCCCAGTTTTTGCAGAATAATATTCCACCAATCCTGTCATTTCATATTCTAGTGATTGTTGTATTTGAGAATCAGATCTTACCTTGTAAGATTCCTCTCCCGTTCTAACCCATTCAATGAATTGTTTATCTCCTTCCAGTTGACTTTCTGATGAAAGTTTTAACAAATCTACTGCAGACTGGAATGATTCAGGCGAATCTAATTTGTCATATCTTGTGATGATTATTTCAAATTCATCAACATGTTTTTCATAAAATTGGAATAATTCCTCTTTAGTTATTGATCCTTCTTCCCACTGAGTTTTTTTAGAATAAAATTGTGTTTGTAATTCTTTGACATCATTTTGAATTTTTTCTAATTCCACACCAAAGACAAAACCCTTTTGCCTGGTTTGCTCGGTCGAATAATTATAAACTATAATGCCGATGATTATTGCTGCAGCAATTGCTACCATGACCAAATTTTGCTTTTTTTTCTTTTTCAAACCTAATCGACGTAATTTCCATTCTCATCTAGCTTAAGTTCAATAGTCAAAAGGGTTCCGCTGATAAAAGAATCATTTCTAATAGTTCTTACTTTTGCCACATCCAAATGATATGGCCAAATTTCAACAACAATTGCCCCTACTTTGACATTTTCTGGAGCATCAGTAAGAACAATATCTTCTCGTTTAATTCCATATCTTTCTAAGGTATGAAGAGAGTGTTCAACTAGAGGTTCTGGATTATTATGATTAATTGCCCAAACTGTTCCTTCGTAATCAATCTTCTCCATTTTGAATTATACACAAAATGACTACTATAACAATTATTCGGGGTTAATGACATTCAAAGTCATTGTACTTACAACTCGTGATAATTTTCTAATTGCTGATACTGTTTTTTCAAATTCATCTTGATTGTCAGTCTGTATTTCGGCAATAATGTCATATGCACCAAAAGTCAAGTATGCGTTACTGACACTAGACATTTGTTTTAATTCATCTACGACATACTCTTCTGCCCCAAGGTCACAATTTAATAAAATAAAGCCTACGTGCATTTTGTTTTTCTTAACTTGATTATGATTTAGAAGCCTTTAAGTTTTGCATTACCATCTACTACGGCCACCATATGGGTTTCTTCTTCCTCGGTCACCAAATTTTTTACGGTCTCGACCTCTATCATCTGATCTTCTTCTGTCTTGTTTACCATACCCTCCATAACGTGAGCCTCTTGAATAGCTTGAGCGCTCTTGTCCACCATATCGTCTAGATGGAATCTGTCTTTTTAGAGGATCAGGTATTGCAATTTCAATTCCCATCTCTTTGTTCAGGTCTTTAATTTCAGTTTTGATTTGACGCTTGATTAGATTCCAATCTCCTACTGAAGAATATGATACAAAAGTAATTGCTCTACCTTTTGCACCTGCTCGTGCAGTTCTACCTATTCTGTGAAAGTATACCATATCTTGATTTGGAACATCATAATTTATCACAAGCTCTACCCTTGGAACGTCAATTCCTCTTGAAGCTACATCTGTTGCAACTAGGATGTCTGCTTTTCCTGATCTGAATTTTGCCATTGCTTGCTCACGTCTATGCTGAGACATGTCTCCCTCTATTGCTACTGCATCAAATTTTTCTTGGTGTAAGAATTTTGCAACATCTCGAGTTCTATATTTGGTTGAGCAAAATACTATGACTTGTCCTTTTACCTTTTTTATAAAATCAATGAGAAAATCAAATTTGTCCCGGTCTTTAATTACCAAATAAGCTTGGTCAATTCCCTCTCCACTCAGATCATCTGCATCTAAGAGGAATTGCTTGGGGTTTTTGAGGTATTCTTCAGATAGTCTAAGAATCTCAGTTGGCATTGTTGCTGAAAATAGTGACATTGTTCTTTCTTCTGGTGTCAAATCTAAAATAAACTGGATATCATCAATAAATCCCATATCCAACATGGTATCTGCTTCATCTAACACGACATGTTCTATGTCTTTGAGTTCAATTGAACCGCGTTTGAGATGATCAATTAGTCTTCCTGGAGTTGCAACAACAATCTCTACTCCTTTATCCAGAGCATCAAGCTGAATTCCCATTCCTTGGCCACCATAAATAGTCGCAACTTTAATTCCGGTATATTTTCCAAATTTTGTAATTTCGCCAGATATTTGCATGGCAAGCTCCCGAGTTGGTGCAAGAACCATTCCTTGAATTCCTCTCTTTGGTGTGATGTTTTGAAGCATTGATAATGAAAATGCTGCAGTTTTTCCAGAGCCTGTATGGGCTTGTCCAATCACATCTCTTGCTGACAGCAAAACTGGCACACAAGCTTCTTGAATTGGGAAGGCTTCTTCAAATCCCAATTCGTCAAGAGCTTTTAGAATCTCTTCTTTTATTCCTAATTCATCAAACTTTGTCATTATTTTTCTTCTCTTCAGCAATGACGAAAAAGCTCATTGCCTACTCGTCATCATTTTCGATATTTATCAAAGAGCATTTTAGGTCTAATAAACGCTTGTTAAATTCATGCTTCTAATTGAGCATCTATAATTCGTTTAAATGACTCAAATGGTTGAGCGCCATTTAGTTTTACAAAGCCAATCTCGTCATTTCCAATAAAAAAGCCTGGTGTACCAGTAATCTCATAACTTTGCCCATCTCTGAAATCATTTTGCACTTCGTCCAAGTATTTTCCTGAAGCTAAACAAGAATTGAATTGCTCCATCTCTAACTCTATGTCTTGTGCATATTGAGTAAATGTTGCAATAGCAGTATTACTGTCAAGTCTTGCCCAAGAACTTTGTTTTTCAAATAATGTATCGTGATACTCCCAGTATTTTCCTTGTTCGTCTGCACATTCAGCAGCTACTGCTGCTGGTAATGCATTTGGGTGAATGCGCTGAATTGGATAGTCCCTATAAACAAAATTTACTTTTCCTGTGTTTATGTACTCCTCCATAAGAGATGGTAATGTTTGCATATGGAATCTTGCACAAAATGGACATTGATAGTCTGAAAATTCAATAATTGTAATTGGTGCATTAGGGTCTCCTCGTACTGGATCATCATCTGCAGAAATTCTTAATGGTTGAGGAGGCGCAGCAGAAGGCTGAACTTGAACTCTCTCTAATTTTGCCTCTAGTCTAGATATTGCGTCTTCTAATTCTGATTGAGTTACTGTATCTGAATCTAAATTGGAAAAATACGAACCTGCAAAAAATGCTGCTACTGCAACAACTGCGACAAGAGCAACAATCAAACCTGTTGGAGTAGATTTTTTTTGTGATATTTCTGAAACAGGTTCTCTATTTGGCGGAGGAGTGGTGTTTTCTATTTTTGGTTGCTCTGAAATATCTGAAGATTCATCCTCTGTGGAAATATCTGAATTATTAGAAATTCCTTCCTCATTATTTGTCTCTAAATTAATCTCATCATCTCGTTTTTCTTCTGAACTCATGCATTGTTAGAGGTTTTTCGTGTATACTTATTTCTATTGCCAAGTTCTACATCAGTATGATTGGCGCCTAAAATGTATCAGAGGTTTGTTACATTTATGCTCAACACAATCAATCATTGAGCATTTTTTTATTTTGAAAAGTTGTTCAATCTGAACAGAATTTGACTGAAGTAACATTCGTCAATAACAAACAGTACAATGAGCTCCTTTTTTTCTTTTAAAAAAATAAAATCAAAAAAAGCCGTTTCTCCAGTTATTGCAACACTATTACTTGTGGCAGTTGCAGTGGTGGGTAGCGCCATTAATTTTGGTTTTTCTCAACAATACTTCAACTCAGCTCAAGCAAGTGGTCTGTATGGAATAGAATCAATTGTGTTTCTTGGTTATGATGCTACTGACACGGATCATTTGACATATCATGACGGGATAATCTCTAATCCGGTAGCTAATTGGCATGGAAATCAAATTTCAGATGGAATAAACCGCGGAGAACGAATTGCAATATACGTTCAAAATAATAGTGTTGAACAAGTTACATTGGCCCAAATTAGATTAGCAGGAAACATTTACTCTTACCAAAGTTTAGATTCTGATAATAAAATGACTCCATACACATCAAGTGTTTTACTTGAAGGCGGATATACCATTGTAAAAAATGGAAACCCTGGTGCTCCTGCTGACGTAATAGCTAGTGCCTCTCCTACGCTTCAGCCAGGACAACTGGCAACTATTGTAGTGGAATTGGATGAGAATTATCAACTCGGTAGAGACATGCAATTTAAGATAATTACTGGCAAAAACAATGCATTTGTTTATACTGTAGCATCAGGTCAGAACACAAATTAGAAAATCAAAGCCAATGATGGGATCTGAACCCATGACCTTTCGCTTACAAGGCGAATGCTCTAGCCAGGCTGAGCTACATTGGCACGATGTAAAATGAAAGGTTGGATGTTTTAAAGTGTTACCAGAAGTATGTTTTCTGGCCAATCCAAGTCCCAAATTTTACTAACATTCAATTTATAATGTTGCCCAATGCTGAAAATTTGTAAATGAAGTACATTCAGCCTCTCAAGCTCAAAGTCTTAATGATGATGTTTTTTGGGACTGGGATTCTTGGTATTGTTATTGGATTAACCATTGCCCCAAACTTTTCCTCTGATACTTCTATTCTTATCACGTTTATGGGCGTCATCAATTTATCTTTGGGTGGTTTTTTTGGCTGGATATTTCTAACTCAGCCCTCAAAAGAGCCCGACAAAAGAAAAAGAAAACCAAAAGGAAAATAGATTTTCTTGTTTTGAAATTTGAATCAACTTTATAATCATTATTTCAAAAATATTTGAAAATCAAAACCTCATACAAAGTATAAATAATTAAGATATTTCACCAATGAAAGATTGCTTGACCTTGTTGCCAAAAAATTATTTCTTACAAAGGGTGTAGGGGTTCATGAAGATCGTCTTACAAGTTTTGAGTTTGCGTTAAGAAATGCAGGAATTGCTGGAACCAACCTTGTATTGATTTCAAGTATATTTCCTCCACATGCAAAATTAATTTCCAGAAACGAAGGTCTAAAACAAATCAAACCTGGGCAAATACTATTTACCATTTATTCTAAAAACCAGACAAATGAGCCTCATCGTCTTTGTTCTGCATCTGTTGGAATTGCCAGACCTAAAGACCCTAACCGATATGGCTATCTCTCTGAATACGAATCTTATGGGCAAAACCAAACTCAGGCAGGCGATTATGCTGAGGATATAGCAGCGCAGATGCTAGCATCCTCTTTGGGGATTCCTTTTGATATTGATAAGAGCTGGGATGAAAAACGTCAACAATGGACCATTTCAGGACAAATTTACAGAACACAAAACATCACTCAAAGTGCCAAAGGTGACAAAGATGGAAAATGGACTACAGTCTTTGCAGCAGCAGTTTTGTTGATTTAGTTATTTTCTGTATCCTTTGAGGAAAAATATCGCAGCAGCTATTCCACCAATTATTATGATTATCAAAATTATGATTGACTCATCAAATGAGGTCTCCGTAACTGTTGGTTCTTTTTCTTCACCTATTGAGAACTGCAACATGTTTGCTTTAACAGAAGATTGTTCTCCGAAAAGATATTTCCCCTGAATTCTTTCCCCTTGTTCAGGATCAAAAACCCATCCTTGTTTTGTAAGTTCTGTTGGTATTTTTTCACCGTCTACTATCTGTGTTGGAATAAAACTACCTTTGACATTTGAAACACTGGTTGACTCGGGAGATAATATTAGGATTTGAAAGATTGAATTAAGTGGATAAAATCCACCAGAAAAGTATTGGGATCTTTTGAGTTCATCTGTGTGTAGAAATTCTAAGGGACTAAGTTCTGAAATATTTAAAGTAGAATTAGGATAATTTGCAGATACTTTCAACTGCATCAAGGAACTGTTTTCCATTGGGATGATTGAAAAGGTTACTTTGGAATTTTCTTCAAATGACAAATTTTTTGCAGTCTCATAAAATCCTCCCGCCTCTCTGATTTCTTTTGGAATCAACAAACCAGAAATTTTTTCATACATTGAGCCAGAATCCTCCATTGGCATAGTGTATACCGAAGAAATCACTCCTCTACCAGAAACCATCCCGGAAGTCTCTAACCCTCTGTTGAATTGGTCATCTGTATGAATATACACCGAATGAAACTTTGCATCAGTATCAAATGCTTCATTAATGTCATGAATGTATGATTCTCCAATCTCTTTTGTAGAGTCTTGAATGGCAATCACTCCTTTGTCCTCTGGATTTCTAAGAACATTTATCATAATGCAAGATTCATTGACTACTCCTAGAATGCATTCCTCTTGATTTGTCAGTATTACCGAAGTAATACGAGAATCTTCTCTTATCATTTTTTCAAGTTCTGAGGGAATTTTTATTTCCTGAATGCTTGTAGTCTGCAAGGTAATTGATGCTGTAATTTCTTGTAAAATACTTCTATCTACCAAAACTTGAGCAGTTTCTTGAAAAGTCGCCAGCCCTATTTCTTGCGAGTATGCAAAATTAGCAGAAAATGAAAAAATTCCAATCAAGACAAAAAATACAACTATTTTATTCATGGCTTGCTCCTTGTAGGCAAATTATTAAATTTACTCTTAGCTGATTTTTTCCAAAAAATTCGTCTTCACGCTAAAAGCTGAAAACTTTTTATCATTTTTGCCATTATCGGCTAGCTTTTAGCTAATATGCCCACTTGTCTATATTGATATTAACAATGGCATTGGTTCCTTTTCTTTCGGATATTTTTACAGATCCTGTATTTTCACTAGTTGGAATTTCAGTTGCATTTGCAATAGGATTGCTGCAGGGAATAATTTTGGGAAAAGCCATCCTTCTTAGATTTCCTCGCCTTCAAAACAACTTGAAAAAAGTCTCAATCTCTTTGTTTGTTTTATTTTTAATTAATGCAATTTTGAGTGTTCCAAGATTTGCCTCTCCTGAAAAAATTGACCTTTCTTCTATATCTCAAGCAACAAGTTCTGGAGAAGTTGCATCACTACTATTTCTAATTCTTGGAATCAATACTGGATTTTTGGCAGTACTTGCAATATCAGTAACTGTGATGACCTTGATTCTTCTAAAAATGAGCCCAATTCATGGAGTATCCAAAATTTTTGTAATTTTCTTTAGCATTGTAATTTTGGCGTTTACCGGTCTTAGTAGATTTACTGACCTTACGCCTAGCACCTTTGAAGTCTTTTTGTATTTTCTTTATCAGATGGGGCTTACTATTGGAATTTTAGCAGGAACTATCAGAAAGGTTAAACCAAAAAAACCAGACTTGAAATAAGAATCTCAAAGGTTTAAATCTACAAAAAATTTCCTCATATTGACATCGAATTCAAACCGTTCGGGGAACAAGCTGGCAGTCCGTGCGTTGGACTGTCAGCCCCATTAATTAATTCAGAGTTTCTAATTCCTTGACTTGAGTTTTGATATAATCAAAACCTTCTTGCCAAAATTTGGTTGAGGTAATATCTAGACCGTGTTCTGACAAAAGTTCTTCAGGCTTTTTAGATCCGCCTGCAGCCAAGATATCAAAATAATCGTTTTCAAATTGAGTTCCCTCTTTTTTATATCTCTGAAACAATGACAGTGCAAGCAAGTTTCCAAAAGAGTATGCATAGCAGTAAAATGGAGTGTGATAAAAATGAGGAATGCAACTCCACTCTACTGAAAAATCATCAGATAAATTAACAGAATTTCCAAATTGTTCTTTGAGATTTTGCAAGTATAGTTTGGAAATCTCATCAATTGTAGTTCCCTTTCCAATTATTTCATGAGCATCTTGCTCAAATATGGTAAAATACGATTGCCTCATAATTGTTGCATACAGGTCATCAATCTTTTCAGATAACATTATCTTTTTTTCATCATCTGTAATCTTACTTGAAATATTGTCATACAATAGTAATTCTGAAAAAGTAGAAGCAGTTTCTGCCAATGGAAGTGGGGCGTCTTGAACAAGAATAGACCTGTCTTGGGCTGCCAAACTATGAACTGCATGTCCTAACTCATGAGCCATTGTAAAGACATCGCGTGTTTTTCCTGTGAAATTAAGTAGAACAAATGGAGTGATTTTAGGCGTCAAAGTACTGCAAAAGGCACCATCTCGCTTTCCTTTTCTTACAGATGAATCGACATGGTTTTCATCAAATACCTTTCTTGCAAATCCCTCTAATCTTTCACTAAACTTTCCTAATGAATCAAAAACAAGTTTTACTGACTTGTCGTACTGGTAATTTTTTTCTTTGATATTTGCAGCTGAAGGGGCATAAAGGTCATATCTTTGTAATTTTTTCATTTTTAGCATCTTTGCTTTTTGAACAAAGAACTTTTGAAAAACAGGTGCATTTTTTCTGCAAACTTGCAATAATGATTCTATCGTTTTGTCATTTACGTCATTTGCAATGTTTCTCATGGCAATAGGGGACTTGTATCCTCGAATATCTACTCCCTCATGTCTCCAATTAAGAACAATGTTTTGATATATTTCTCCTACCACTCCCTTGTTTTCATAATATTTTGAAAGCAAGGTTTTGTAGGCTTCTTCTCGGTATTTTGGATTTGTACTTCTAACAAAATTAGTTAGTTCCTCACGAGTCAAAATTTTGGTTTTGCTGCCAACCCTCATTTTGTATTGGAATGAATTTGTAATTTTATCATAGAGTTTTATCAGTGCAGAAATTCCAGTAACATCCAAAGTGTTAATTATTTTTTCTTCAGGTTCGCTAAGGGAATATTTCGCTAATATTCGCTTATGTCTAAGATATTCAGAAAGCTCCCCGACATCTTTCATTAGTCTTTTGGCATTTTTCTCATCTACTTGATTTTTCCACCATAAATCAAAAAATAAAATTTTGTTTGAAATATCTGAACCTAATTTTGACATCATGGTCATTAACGATGTGGCCTCATCGGATTGGGTGTTTGCAGAATATGAGAGTGAAGCATAGCCTCCAATCATGCTCATTTTTTCAGAAATCTCCTCAAGGTTTTTGAGAATTTTCATAAAATTTTTAGTCGTCATTTTTGAATCAAGCTTGGATTTAACTTTCTCAAATTTTTCAGATAGACTTTGAATCTCTTTTATTTTGTTTTGAAACTCTGCACTTTTGGGATTTTTTGCAATTTCCGATAAATCCCACTCTCCAAGCTGATACTTTTGCATACCACTTGGCTGATTCATTGCTATTAAAAAAGGAATGCTTGTAGAAGGAAATTGCACTGAAATATTATTTTTTTAGATGCTTGAAAAATCTACTCATTTAGATATTTTTGAGGACTTGGGTTTTGTGGACCTGGCTGAAGTTTTTTGTTTTACTTCTTTGAGTTTTTTTGTCTTTTCTTGTATTTGCTTTTCTATCTTTGCCTTTTTTTCTTTAATCTTCTTGTTTTGATCTTTTAATCTTTGATCTAATTTCTCACGTTTTTGTTTTAGTTTCTCATAGTCTGTACTCTCTTTTTTCAATTGTTTTGATAGATTTTTTTGATCAGACATCCTCTTACTCTCTTCTTTCATTTTTTGGGCAAGGAGTTCCTTATCTTTAGAGATTGACTCTGAAATCTTTTGACGCTGTTTTTGTGATTTAATTAATGATTTTTCTTTTGTTTCAATTAATTTTTTTAATTTTTTTACCTTGTCTAATTCTGATTTTTCTTGCTTGGCCTCTTTTGAAATTGCTTCATATTCTTCTTTGACTCCTTCTAATTGGATTTTCTCTTCTTTTATTTTCTGAGCCAGTTTTGCTTGTTCTTCTAATTTTAATTTTTGAGCCTTTGCCATACTCTCTAAATTTTTCTGCTCTTTTTGTACCTGATTTTCAAGGGTTTCTTGCTCGTTTCGTGCCTGAAGAAGTTGCTCTTTTCGGGCTATTAGGTCTTTTTTAAGAAGGGTTTTTTCTTTTTCAATTTTCTCAACTGTCTTGGTTCTTTCCTTGTCAACCATCTCGAGATCTTTTCGTTGTTGGCTAATTTGCTCAGCAAGTTTGGTTTGTGAGGAAATCTTTTGATATTCTTCGGCAATCTTTGATTCTAAAGAAGATTGCTCAAAGGAAACTTGTTTTTCAACACTTTTTCGTTTTTGAATTAAATCAGTTAATTTTGTTTTCTGTAAAGCAATTTCTTTTGCAATTGCCTCTTCTTCGATTATTTTTTCTTCTTCCGTTTTTATTTTGTCTTTTAATTCTTTAATCTCTATTTCTGGAGATGCCTCAATTGGTTTCCAACCTTTTGGCATCGCACCACGCCCCTTTGGTTGAGTTTTTTCTTCAATTTTTTGTTCCAACCCTTGGTCTTCTTGAGGGATTTTGCTAATTTCTTCAAAAGTTTCTAGCCCTCCAAATTCAGAGCGTAATTTTTCGTTTAGATATTGTTGGTCAGACCGGTACAAAGGCCTGTCTTTTGCAATAGTGTCATGAATGTGCTTTAGTCTCATCTGATCTCCTGCTCCGGTTTCGATTAGCTTTTCAATGCTAGAAAGAATAGTTTTTTCTCCTGGTTTTTCTTCCACTTCTTCTTCTTCTAATGAGAACGGAACTCCCAACTTTTCTTCAAGGTAATTTTTGTCTGATTGATATAATGTTCTGCCATTATTGATAGTCTCCAAAATATGGGCTAGTCTTCCAGTATCTCCATCACTAGTTTCAATTAGGAATTTTATTTCATCAATTGTTTCTGGAAGATTTAGTTGCTGCAAATCATATCACCATTACTTTTAGATTTTTTATTAACACTGCATAGATATAAAAAAATCCTCAAGACTAGGCTTGTTTTCAATCAGGTAAATTTTCTTCAATTCTTAATTACCTGCTTATCTTTTTTGATACGGAGACCTTCCAAATTGTTTTCAATTAGGCAGAAAGTCGTTTTGTGCCTAAATTTCAGTAAAAAGTAATATCCTATGAAGATGTGCTAAAAATGGGGTATATAATGAGCTATCAAGATACTTTAGAAAGATTGTTTGCAGAAACCCAAGTAAAAGACGTAATGACTAGAGCCTTAGTATCAGTAGACCCAGCAACAAATCTGTATCAAATAGCAAAGATGATGGCTCAAGGAGGAATGGGTTCGATTCTTGTAAAAAAGGATGGAGTGCCTTCAGGAATAATTACTGATAGGGACTTTGCAATCAAGATTGCTGCAAAAGATGTTGCTCTTGACACGCCAGTTGAAAAAGTAGCATCATTTCCATTGATGACAATAAATTCAACTGATTCAATTGCGAGTGCTGCAAAAACAATGTCTGAGAAAAAAATTCGAAAACTTGCAGTTTTAGAAGATGGTAAGATTGTTGGAATTATCACATCCACTGACTTGGTAAATCAATTGGCCTCTAAAGGATAATTAAAAAATTTTCTAATAGTACTCTTCATGAATATAGCACCATTTCCATGATTTGTCTGGAACTGCCAGCATTACCGGATGTCCAGTTTCCCTGAAATGCCTTGTTGCATGTTTTCCTACTGAAGAGTCACAACATCCTATATGACCACAGGTAAGACACATTCGCAGAGCAACTGTTGGCAGTTTTTCTTTTTTACACTCTTGACACTCTAATGAGTCTGGTTCTTGATTTTTTTCTTGAGAAAAATGCTCGCATAGTTTCATTTTATCAATTAGTATTTTTTGAGGGTGTCTTTGTATCTTTTTATGGATTCTACAATTACCTGTTTTGCTTCTTTGGAGGACTCCCATCCAATGATTTCTACTTTTTTTCCTTCCAAATCCTTGTAAACTTGGAAAAAATGCGCAATTTCTGA
>WVWY01000024.1:0-10826 GCA_011773785.1 Candidatus Nitrosomaritimum khambatensis
CGATATCCAATACTTTTACGTGCTCATAAAACGAGTTGAAGGACACAGCCAAATCATGACAATACCTAGCTATCACTTTGGGGGACAAATTGTTTGCAGCGTCTTTTACTTGCAAATCAAACAATCCAATTAATTTAATCAGATTAATCTCATTAACATCAGTCAACAAGGAAAAATCAACATCAATTGATGGTGTTTGACCAGACTTTTCAATAATTCTTGCAGCTCTTGCATGAGTATATTGAATGTATGGTGCAGTGTCACCTTCTAAGCTAAGAGACTTTGTTAGATCAAAAGCAATAATCTTGTCTAAATCTTGTTTTATCATTTCATACCTTAAAGTTCCTACTGAAATTTGGTGAGAAATCATTTCAATTTCTTGCTCGTTCATTTCAGGGTGTCGTTTTGCAGTTTCTTCGGTTGTTTTTTTCTTCAACAAGTCATAAACAGAATCTGCATTAACGTAAAGTCCTTTTCTGCCAGACATTTGAGCTTGCTTTCCTTCTGTCTCAATGCCCAAAGTCTTTGCAGTTTCAGAGCTTAAAGTAACAGACTCATATCCCAAGTGAACATATGCATCAGATTGTGATTTGAATTTGGCCATCAAATTTGTTATAATTTTTTGTAGCCTTTCCTGTCGAGAATCAATTACGGTGATTACTTTATCTCCTGAGAAATTTTGTTTTGGTTCATTGCTCTCTTCAAGTGTTGTTTGCCAGAGAGTACGTGAATCAGTTTGAGTTTTTTTGTATTTTTTATAATTGAAAGGGTCATCTAAAAGCCCAAGCTTCCAGGCAGCATACGGAATGTCTTTTGCAATGTAGGTTGCAGTTCCATTACTTCTAACTATTACCTTATCTTCCTCTTTTCCCTCACCACGAATTACCCAGCAACCTGCGTTTTTTCCTTCTTTTTCAAATTCTATTAATTGCATGTCCTTGAGTTTTTCAAAGATTTTACTCCATAAACCAGACCTGATAATTTGCGATTCGTAATTTAGACAATCATAAGTTACTCCAAGATTCCAGCATGTTTCCAGTTGATTTTCAAGAACTCTTCCTGTAAGATCATCGGCAAATTTGGCAATATCTGAAGTACCATCTTCTAATTCCTGAAGAACCTTTTTTCTAATTTCCTCAAGACTCGGGTCTTTTTCATATTTTTCTGTAGTTTTAACATAGACATCATCACCACAATAATGATCAAACTTCTTTCCCTCGGGGGGATCTAATGCAAATCCAAGGTGGTTAAAACCTACAATAATATCAGCTACCTGAAGGCCTGAGTCATCTACGTAATTTAACACATTTACGTTATGGTTAGATTTTTCAAGAATTCGACAAATAATATCGCCAACTATGATGTTTCTAATATGACCAATGTGAAGAGCTTTGTTAGGATTAACACTTGTATGCTCAACTACAATACTAGAATTTTTTCCAATGTCTACAAATCCAAAGGTATCTAAATTTGATTCAGATAAAATTAGCTGCGAAAGTTTTTCCCAATTTGCAATAAAGTTAAGATAACCAGATGGATGAGATTCTACTTTTGAAACAAGAGTGTGTTTAAGTGAAGAATATTTTTCAGAAATTGTTTGAGAAATTTCTTGAGGGCTTTTTTTTAGATGTTTTGACAGAAGAAAAGAAATGTTTGAGCTGACATCGCCAAATCCAAATTTTGCAGGCTCTACAGTAAAAGATACATTTGAAATCTCAAGATCATCTAAAATTTTGTTTAGATTGTTTTCAATTTCATCAATTATAGATTTGAAAGTCAACTTATACTCCTGATATTCGAGGAGCTAATTTATCTAATGCTTCTATTACTCCATCCCCTGCATGGCCTTTTACTGAAAAGGTAGCATGAGACTTTACCTCATCTGAGGAATTTCCAAGAGCAATACTTGTTTTGGCTACTTTGAATAACGGTATGTCCGTCGCACTATCTCCTATTGCTATTACATCATCAGAGGTGATTGATAGTCGTTTCATTATCTCCTCGAATCCTGCTCCCTTATCAATTCCACTAGAATTGATGTGGTAAGCATATTGACTATCAGAGAGTACAATGTCAAGATTCTCTTTGACTACAAGTTTTTTTGCAAGATCCAAATCAAAGGTTCTCTCAAGCACTACCTCAGTCATTCTTGGAAAGACTGGTTTTTCTACTACATTATCAATTTTAGTCTTAATAATATCAAAGGCATCTTGGCATTTTTTGATATTACCAAGCAAAATATGCTCATTGGCATCTGTGGTAATGCATCCTCCGTTTTCCCCTACCGCTATTTTGGTGGTGCCTCCAAAAACAGACAGTAAAAATCCCTCAATTGAGGATCTTCCTGTTACAAAAATTACATTGTGGCCTCTGTTTTTTACTTGACGAAGGGCAGCTAAGGCATCTAAATGAATTCGGCCACCACCGTTCTCCGTTATAGTTCCATCAATATCAATGGCAAATGTTTTAGTGTTCACAAAAATGATTTTTTTTACCGAATAATAATTGCTACTAAATTCAAGTAATATTTAATGCACATATTAAATCCAAATATCATGAAAAAAGGGATAATCGAGGAGATTTTTAGTAAAGCAAAATTTGGCAATGAGGCTGAGACTTATTTTGTATCTTACAGAGATTTTGAAACGATAAAAGAAATTTCTTTGCCAAATTTTATTCATGAATCAGAAAATTTTCAAAAGATACCTATTTCTCGGATAACAAAAATACGAAAAAATAATACGATTTTATTTGAAAAGATTTTGACAAAGGATGAGTAAAAGTGGGAATACCTGAAAAAATTAAAGCCATCCAAGATGAGATGGCTCGAACTCAAATTAACAAAGCAACTGAGCACCATCTTGGATTACTAAAAGCAAAGATTGCAAAACTAAAAAGAGAACAAGAAGAAAATGTCGCAAAGAAAAGTGGCGTAGCCTCTGATGGTTTTGATGTAAGAAGAGTGGGAGATGCGACAGTCGTATTCATTGGATTGCCAAGTGTTGGAAAATCCACTTTACTTAACAAATTAACTGGAGCAAAATCTGCTGTTGGCGCATTTCAATTTACTACATTAACTGTAGTTCCTGGAATGATGGAATATAGAGGAGCTAAAATTCAAGTGCTTGATCTTCCAGGAATTATCAAAGGTGCTTCAACTGGAAAAGGATTAGGAAAAAGAATTCTTTCAGTTGCACGAACTGCAGACCTTGTATTGTTGGTTTTAGATGTATTTCAGCCATATCATGAAGATGTTTTGGTAAATGAACTTGGAAACATCGGAATTCGTCTCAATACCCTTCCCCCTAACATTACTATTGAAAAATCAGCCATGGGTGGGATTGCGGTGGCTCAACAAGTAAAACTAACCAAAATTACAGAAAAACACCTAAAGGACTTGCTTCACATTTATGGCATTATTAGTGCCAGAGTTGTAATTAGAGAGGATGTAACTTCGGAGCAGGTGGCCGATTACATAGCTGGAAATGTCAGTTATTCAAAGGCCCTTACGATTTTGAATAAAATAGATTTAGTAGACAAGGAATTTCTCAAAGATTTGAAAACCAAATTAAAAACAGATGTGATTGAAGTTTCTGCAAATTCCGATATCAATATTGATTTGTTAAAAGAAAAAATCTATGAGAAACTAAAATTTATCCGAATATACATGAGACCAAAAGGTGGAGAAACAGATTACAAAGAACCACTTATTGCAAGAGAGGGAGATACTGTTGAGGATGTTTGTAACAAACTTCATCGCCATATGAAAAAACAATTTCGTTATGGAATGGTGTGGGGAAAAAGTGTAAAGTTTGGAGGACAGCGTGTTGGGTTAAATCACATTTTAGAAGACGAAGATGTGCTAACAATCATAAAAAAACGTGGAATGTAATTATTTTTTCCACACAAGTGGATCAAAAATTTTTGTAATTAATTGAAATTTGTTATTCATCACAGAAAATTTTTTGAAATTGAAAGTTAAATCACTGTTTTTCAAACCTAAATTGTAAAATACTTGACATAAAACAAAGAAAAAAAAATTCTAAAAGAAAAAAAATAAAAAATAAATAAAAAATCGATCAAACAACAAAGAAAAAAATTAAAATTTCGTTGACAATTTGTAATCAATTTGTGTAATTTTCTTTAGTTTAACTATAGAAAAATGATGAAAAAGCGGAGATCTTCAATGGCTACAAAAAGAAAAGCTGCAACTAAACGAAAATCACCTGCAAAGAAAGCAGCTCCTAAGAGAAAAGCCGCTCCAAAGAGAAAGGCAGCTCCTAAGAGAAAAACTGCAGCAAAGAAAGCAGCTCCTAAGAGAAAAACTGCAGCAAAGAAAGCAGCTCCTAAGAGAAAAGCCGCTCCAAAGAGAAAGGCAGCTCCTAAGAGAAAAGCAGCTAAAAAACGACGATAAATCGTCAACAACATTAACAATCGTCATTTAGAGGCGATTTGTTTTCCTTTTTCTAATTTAACATAAAAAGTACTTTTTTCCGTGGTAGAGTGATTGTGAATCTAGTTGGATTAACACTCAAAGAAAATTTTCTGTCATGACTCTTCATAATATTCTTACAATTCCCAAGTCTTAATGCAGTTCCTTTTTCTTTTAATGGCAATAAGGTTTGAAAAATTTGATAAAGGTAATTTTCTATAATCCATTTTCCAGAATTTTCTACTAATATCTTAATTTTTAAATTTAATTTTTTATCATGAATTTTTATTGTTCCTTTTTCATGAATTGAATTTTTTGTATTTTAAATCAAATTAAAAAATTCTAATACAAATAACTCATCAATTTTATTTGTTCTTCTGTTGTAATGATGTCTTTTGCAGTTAATAATTCTAAAAGATCTTTGAACAATGCTTTTTGTTCTGCAGACATTCCACCTGCAACTCCTTTTTCTCCAGGTGGACCTGGTGGACCTCTTGGACCTGGTGGACCTACTGGTCCTTGTTCACCTACTGGGCCTTGTTCTCCTGTTGGGCCAATTGGACCTGTTGGACCACGTTCACCTTGTGGACCTTGAATTCCTTGTGGACCTTGTGGACCTTTTTCTCCTGGAGGACCAGAGGGACCTCTTTCTCCTTGTGGACCTTGTGGACCTTGTGGACCTTTATCTCCAGGTGGACCGGGTAATCCAGTTGGGCCTTTTTCTCCCTGTTGTCCCGTTGGTCCTTTTTCACCTTTTTCACCTTGAGGGCCTGGAACTCCGGTAAGACCTTTTTCTCCAGCAGGACCTTGGGGACCTTGTGGACCTTTTTCACCAATAGGACCTTCGGGGCCTTTGGGGCCTTTTTCACCAATAGGACCAGGTGCACCCTTGACACCTTTTTCTCCTTGTTGTCCAACTGGACCAGTAATTCCTTTTTCTCCTTGTGCGCCAGGAGGACCTTTGTCTCCTTGTTGTCCAATTGGACCGGTTAATCCTTTTTCACCAATAGCTCCTTGAGGTCCTTGTTGTCCCTTCTCTCCTTGAGGACCTGTTGGACCTTTCCCTCCTTTTTCTCCGGGAGGACCAGATACACCTTTTTCTCCAATTGGTCCTGTGGAACCAGTTGGACCTTTTTCTCCGGGAGGACCTGGCTCCCCTTGTATTCCTTTTTCACCTTGAACACCTGGCGGACCTGTAGGACCTTTTTCTCCCTGTGGGCCAGGTGGGCCTGTAATTCCTTTATCTCCAGATACACCTTGAGGTCCTTTGTCTCCTTTTTCTCCTGGAGGACCTCTTGGACCAAGTGGACCTTTATCTCCAGTTGGACCTGTTAATCCTTTATCTCCTTTATCACCCATTGGCCCTCTAAGACCAGTTTGACCTTTTTCTCCAATCGGGCCAGTTGGACCTTTTTCTCCTTTTTCTCCTGGAGGTCCAATGATTCCTTTTTCGCCTTTTTCTCCTGAAGGGCCTGTTAGTCCTTTTTCGCCTTTTTCTCCTTTGTCACCTGTCAGTCCTTTATTTCCAGATGGTCCTTTATCTCCAGATGGTCCTTTATCTCCAGATATTCCCTTTGGGCCAGTTAATCCTTTTTCACCGGTTGAGCCTCTTTCCCCAGGTGGACCCTGTGGACCTTTTTCTCCTTGAGGACCATGTGCACCTCTAGGACCTGGTGGGCCTTGGGGACCTGTTGGACCTCTTTCACCAGTGGGTCCCTTTGCACCTGCAGGTCCTTTTGATCCTGCAGGTCCTTTTGCTCCACTAGCTGTAGGGGTAGGGGAGGGTTCAGGTTCTGGTGTTGGTTCAGGTGAGATTGTTTCTTGTTGAGTTTCTTTGGGTATGGTTTTTTCCTCAACAGAAGTTTCCTTTGGTTTTATGGGAGCTCCAATTGAAACATCAAAAATAGAATACAAAGATGAAAGTAAATCATTGACAACAACCCAAACTTTGTCATAAGTGAAAACAGAATCTGAAATTGGATTATCCCCAGAACCTAAAGTTTCTGAGAAATTTCCATTTCTTACTCGAAGGTGATAATTGCCACTCCACAAGGAAGAGAAAGTTTTGTTTTTAATTTGATCCTCTGAAGGTTCTTCAGCAACAATAGAGATTTGAACTTCATAAACTCCAGATTCTCTGAAAGGGGCAGGACCTTCTACACTCAGTTTAGAATAAGACACATCCGTTGTTTTGAATCCCAAGTATTTCTATATTTTCAAGAATTCATACTATTGTGCATTAGGCACGATTCAGGATAGTATTTATCTAGATTAAATGTCCATTACCAACTAGTGAAGAGACCTTTTAAGAGAAAATCCAAAGTGGAAAAATCAGAAATTACTGAGAAAAAGGAAATTACCAGCCTAGTGGATGCTGATTATAATCGTAAAAAGCTCTTCAAAAAGGGCGTAAATTTGATGGCAGATGAAAAACTCGAGGAGGCAGTAGAAGTGCTTGAAACAGCACTTCGTATTGATCCTGAAAACATCGAGACCCTAATGAAATTAGGATATGCAAGATTTCATTTGGATGATCATTTAGGAGCTCTCAAAGTTTATGACAAAGTTTTAGATATTGACGTTACAAATCCTGAAGCTTGGAATTTGAAATCTTTAGTTCATTATGAACAGAAAAAATATGCAAAAGCCCTGGACTGCACTGAAAAAGCAGTAGAATCAGACCCAACTTATGGAATGGCTTGGTACAATAAAGCATGTTTTCAATCGCTTCTAAACCAGGTACCCGAATCTCTAGAGTCTTTGAAACGTTCGATTGAAATTGATGTTAAAAATGCAAGAAAGTCCATTAGGGATAGAGACTTTCTAAATGTAAAAACAGAAGAAGGATTCAAGAGAATTGAAGAAGTTGTTGTTTTAGAATCTATTCGACAAGGATACCACACAATTGGGGCAATTGTTTGGACCACATTTATTGATAAAATTGATGTTGAGAAATCTTTGCAAAAATTAATGGCAAAAGGTTTGATTATTCAAAATGAAAAGCGAGATGGATTACACAGAATTCCTGTGTGGGATTTAGCTCCAGATGTAGCTCAAAGAATGGGAGAAGAAAAGAAAAGTTTGTTTGGAATTACAAGAAAGAAATTACCAACTCCTGTTAAGAACTTGAAGAATCTTAGCGAGGCAATTCAAATTGCAAGACAATCTATAGAAGAAGAAGACTTGGAAAAAACTATCGACATCTTTGATGAATTCATTGAGACATCAAGATCCGGAGAAGAGATGATTGAAAACTTCTTTGATGAACACAGAGAGATTAGATTATGGAAGATTAGACTCAAAGATAGAGGAGTTGACTATATCATCGACAATAAAGAAAAAATGTTAGATTTGCTTGATAACATTGAAAGCACAATAACCAAAAAATTAAGAGAAAAGGTAGCCTAGTTATTCTGCAGACAAATCCCAATAATTTGCATCTTGTTGTTTTTCGGTGGGTTTTGACAAGCTCTTCCATTCTTTAAAAGATCGAACATACAGTTTTGCATTTGGAAGTCCTGCTGATTTTAAGGCATAATATGCCAAACCTGAAAGCGTTCCAACACTTCCACAATAAGTAATAATTTCAGAATCTCCGGATATGCCTCTATTATCTAACAATCTCTTCATGTCTTCTTTTGGTCGAAGAATTTTATCATTAGAGGCTAAGGTTCTGTATGGTAAGCTAATGGCGCCAGGAATATGTTGCTCTAGATAGTTTAATCTCTCTCTATTATCAACTAAAATCACATCTTTTCGTTCTTTGGCAGATTCAAGATAATCTGCAGTAGCCAAAATTTCAGATCTTAGTTTAAGGGAGTGTTCTTTTGTTTGTATTTCTGGTATTTTGTCATCGTTTTCTAATCCCAATGATTTCCATTTACTATAAGTGGTTTCAAGTAAAGATACATCATTGTGTCCCAAGTATTCCAGTGTCCATGCGACACGAGAAGCTAATGCTCCAAACGTATCGTCATAAACCACCACAGAAGTTTCATCATCAATTCCCATAGAATTTACAAGCTTTAAGACTCGCTCTGGACTATCATCAGATAGTAGGTTTGCCAGAGGCAAGTTTACAGCAGTGGGAATATGATTTTGCTTATAATCTTCTTCTCTACGTACGTCTATTACACGAACACTTTTGTCTCTAATTTCTGATCTTAATGAATCGACATTTGTGGTTGCACCCACAATCTTCTCTTGGCTCAAGCTGCACATTCACCTTTGCCGGTCTTTGTATGATAACTAGAGTCACTTCCATAATCAGTGTAAAAGTCAGGATCCTCTGTTATTGAGGGAGGTAGTGTTAACGGGGTTAGAATTTTTTTAAGGTCATCCATTGTTTTGATTTGTGAATCATCAACTCCATTAACTACTCTATGTATCCACGATTTCAAGTCGTCATCAGGTTTTTTGTTTTCTTTGAACAATTCTATTATTTTCAAAATCATTGGAATTACTCTTTTTGCAGGTACTCGTAAACTGCTGACCCCTAACATTGTTTCACCATCTGAACGTCCTCCTAATTGCATCATATAGTTTGGGAACATGTCTTTCTCTACCCTTCCACCGCCACCAAAGAATCCAATGGTGGCAATTCCGTGTTGGCCACAAGAATTTGGACATCCACTTATCTTGATTGATGATTCGCGCAAGTCATCATCTTCATCTAGTTTTAATTCTAGAAATTTTCGTTGAATTTCTTTTGCAAGTCTGTGGGAATTAGTCAAGGCAAGATTACATGAGGTAGTGCCAGAACAACCAATGGGTGCGGCCATGGTAAGAGACCCAGATTTGGCCAAACCTACCTTCAATAGTTGATCGTAGAGACGAGGCAAATCATCCTCGTGGACATATCTTAAGGCAATATTTTGAGTAAATCCTGCTCTTGCGAGGCCTTCTCCTGAAAATTCTTGGATGATTTCTGATAATGCGTGAAGTTGATTTGATGTAATATCTCCAGCTTCCTGTGCAATGAAAACAGAATAGTACCCATCTTGTTTTTGCTTGAAGGTGTTACCTTTCAACCACCTAGGATAGCCATCAGGGTTTTGAGAACCACTTTCATCTGAAATTCTAATAGGTCGTTTAATTTCTTGAGGAGTGTCATCTACATTTAGTCTAGTTACGACAGATTGTGTAGCCCTTACAATTGCTCTTTCTTTGAGAACAAGATTTTGGAATTTTTCCCATCCCATGTCAGCTACAAGGTAACGCATTCTGTTGCGAGCTAAATTCTTTCTATCCCCTAACCTATCAAAAATTCTCACTACAGCAATTGAGGTATACAAAAGATCTTCTTCAGGGGTAAAGTCTTCTAATTGATGACCCACATAAGATTTGTTTCCCAATCCACCTCCAAGGAAAATTTTGAATCCCTTTTGAGTAGAACCATCTTGTGTTCTTGTTTGTGGAATTAACCCAACATCTACCATTCTTACCATTCCATGTTTTTCGCAACATGTGAAATTGAATTTGAATTTTCGAGGAAGATTTTGGGCCATTGGATTACGCAAAAAGAATCTTGCTGTTGCAAGGGCATATGGTGTTGAATCAAACTTCTCATCAGGACAAACACCTGAAGTGGGACTACACATTACATTTCTTACAGTGTTACCACAAGCTTCTCTTGATGTTAAGCCAACTTCTGTCAGTCCCCTCATAATTTCGGAAACGTCTTCAAGTACAACCCAATGTAGTTGAATATTTTCACGAGTTGAAAAGTGGGCACTCCCAATTGAGAATTGTTCACTTAGTTGGGATAATTTTTCAAGTTGTTGAGGATAGACTTCTCCTGCAGGCAACTTAATTCTGACCATGGCATAATCATCAGCTAATCTTGTACCATATGCTCCATGTTGTAATCTAAATCTCCTAAAACTATCTGCATCATATTTTCCCTGGCGATAGAGTTTCACGGTATTGGCAAAATAGTCAGCCTCCTGATTTCTTGCCCAGTTAATTTTTCCTTTCTTAGGTTTTGGCCTGGATTGCTTTAGGTTGGATAGTGTCAATACAAATCAATCTCGTTGATTTCGGTTATAAATTTTTGATATAGGAAATTTTGGTACTCAATCTCATAATATAGTACCCATTATTTCACACCACCCAACTTCAAGATACAAAAATTAGGATACACTAAGTTTCTAATTTTGTGCGAAAGTTTTAATGTCAAATAAAAAATCAAATTTATCATGCAAGAAGCAACAGTTGCACAAAAATCTGATAAAATTTTCACAGACGTAAAAGAAGTTGAAATTACACGTGCTATTGCAAATGAGTTTCATGATGTATTAATTGATAGGGCTGAATCTGACGTCATAATTATTGGTGCAGGTCCAGCCGGATTAACTGCGAGTCGCGAACTTTCAAACAGAGGTTTCAAAGTTTT
>WVWY01000024.1:10882-33124 GCA_011773785.1 Candidatus Nitrosomaritimum khambatensis
CCATACAAAAAAGTAATGGAGGGATTATACTTGACACCAGGTCCTCATGCAGTTTCAAAATTAATTGCAGGAGCATGTGATGCTGGAGTAAAATTCCTTAATTTAACAAAGTTTGATGATCTTGTTTTGAAAAATGGTCGAGTTGCAGGAATAGTAGTTAATTGGATGCCCGTGTCTGCTTTACCACGAAATATTACATGTGTAGATCCTGTGGCATTTGAAGCAAAAATTGTAATTGATGCTTCAGGTCATGATTCTGTTGCAGTCAAAAGGCTTGTTGACAGAGGATTGGTAGATTGGAAAGGAATGAATCCAATGTTTGTAAATGAAGGTGAAGAGCACGTAGTTGAAAAAACAGGTGAAGTATATCCAGGTTTAATCGCAGCTGGTATGTCAGTTACAGAGACTCATGGTCTAGCCAGAATGGGGCCAACTTTTGGTTCTATGTTATTTTCAGGCAAGAGAGCAGCAGAGATTGCAGCTGAAAAGATAAAAGAGTTAGAAAGATAACTTGTTGTGAATTAGTTATTTTATTGAAAATTTCAAAAATTATTTTATATGATGAGCCAACTGTTCCTGAGATAAATTTAGTGAGTTTGAAAAATTTTTTGGAACAGATCTTCCCTATAGTGGTTGAGACTAGAGAAAATATTTTGAAACAATCCGCACCAGATACTGCAAAAAAGATTGCTGAATGCAAAATATTCAATTTAAGAAAGGATTTTGAGAAAAACGAACCAACCGAAGAAGAAATTTCCTTTGAGGAATCAAATTTTCAAGATACGTCTAATACTGAAAATATTGTGATGTATGATGGATTTCATCTACAAAAAGTATTGTCAGAGCTTGTAACAGAGTCTGAAAACAGGAAAGAAATCTTTCATGTTTTTTTTACAAACAAGTTAACATGCACTTATGATTATAGTGATTATAGATATCATGGAAGAGCTCTAATCGGTGCAAACCCCTCTATAATATCCACGACGGGGATTATTGAGGCTCCAGCAAAACCTAGAGCATACTATTATGAGCTAATGACTAATTTTACTCGAGGAGTAAATGTCGAGACTGTCAAAGAAAAATACAAAGGAGAATATTTAGAATATCATGACCCAAGATTATCAAATATTATTGAAGGATACTTGCTACAGGCAATTTTTTATTATGAAACGGGCCAAGCATTTTGTGAAAATGAAAATTGTAGATTATTCAATGCACATTGGCAAAAGGATTTGATAAAATCTCAATTAGAAATAGGAAGGGTATGTCAAATTCATCAAGAGATTCTTAATAAAATAATTAAAAAATAAAACTAAATTCTAATTTACAAAACTTAGTTCATCAATAGCATTATTGGCATCCAAATAGGCACAGATTCTTCTTTTTGTTCAAAATCTTCTAATTTTATTTCATCCTGGCATTTTTTCATGTTTTTTTCAGAGAGGCACTCGCTTAATGCTTCATGATAAAGTTCTTTTTGCTTTGTTTTGAAAGCAGATTCTTTTTCCATCAATCGGTTAGGATTCTCACTCATTAGATGGTAAGTATATTCAGTTGTCTCCAAATCTAAGAGAAGATCAGAAAATAATGCTTTTTCAACCGATAATACATCATTCAAAAACCATTGTTTTTCAAATCCACCCATACTGTGAGCCACTATTATCATGTCGGCATTCTTAAACTCTTTTACAACTTTGAATTGTAAAGACAAAACTTTGGTAAAAGTATCCCAATGAGTCATTGAGACGTGAATGTCTTGGAGATATTCCCCGTCATTTACAAGATGATTTACCCCGTCTACTTTTAGAATTTTAATTGGAGCAAAATCAGTTTTTTGAGAAAATGTTCCTTCAGGGAAAATGTATAATTCAATACCTGTTGGTGGCAATTTTCCTTTATTATGAGGAATTTCAATTGTTAGAGAAGCAGTTTCACCCAGATTAACTGAATTTTTGTTTGTTGGTTCATTGAGTTTTATAGAATGGGGTGATGACACTTTTGAAAAACCATTCGGATATGCTTTGATTATTTGCATTACTTCACTGTCATCAATTTTGTCATAATCCATATCATAGCCCATGATTCCTGAAGCTTTGTGTAAGTTGCCATCAGATGTAATTGGGTGATTAAGACTTAGTGAATGACCAATTTCATGTAAAATGATTCTTGTGATTTTATCATAATCTAATTGGTCGTGGTTTTCATTTTTTATTATTTTTTGAAATTTTTCAAGAGTCATTTCCTTCCAAAAATTTTCATCGTTGTCTGCCAATTTTTCAAGAGTACTTTGATAGTCATCTGTGTATATTGTAACATTTGCAACAGAAGTTAGTGGATGGCTAAATCCTGCCACTCCTGAAATTTGAAAAACTGTAGGATTTGGAGTATCAACAAAATTGATGTAGCCATCACAAATAGATTCATTTTTTGGATAAATGTGTAAGGACATATCCCACACTGAGGGATTGTTAGTCACATCTACAATTCTATCATGCCAGGTTTTGATTGAATTTGCTGCAATGTGATTGAAAAAAGGATTCTCATTATTTTCAGTAATGCAATAATCAATTTTGGTGTCATTGAAAACCATAATTCTATTTCCAGTGTATTTTTGAAGATCAAGAAATTCTTCCTGATAATTGTTAGAGAATGCAAAAGCTTCTTGGTCAACAACAAACACAATTACAAATAATGATAATACTATGCCCCCAATTCTGATCATTTGCTTACATTTGCGATCCGATCTTTTCATAAAAAATTTTCTATTTTTAATAATCATCAAAAATTTTTCAAATATGATTTTATGATAGGGATCAAAAGTCACAATTTTTTCAAGACAATGTGAACTAGAAACATTGTTCCAGAACACTAGGAAATCAAGCCATTTCAATATCGGGCGATAGTGAGCAGGGCTTGATTCCTAATTGATGGTCAGATTTTTCCAAAAAAGAAATTAGGTTAAATTTTCTTAATTGATCGATCATTATTTTCTATGAAAATAGCGTCAAAGAAGGTCTATCACTTAAATTATTGAAATTTACAAAGTGTTTTCATGATGGCTGCAGATTCTGGTGCAACAGTTCTAGAGGATAAAGACGGCGCCCCAAAAATGCCTGAAAGAAAAAAAACAAAATTTGATGTAGTAATAATTGGTGCAGGTCCATCTGGATATACAGCTGGAATTTATTGTTCTAGAGCAGGATATGATACTTTGATACTTTCTGGAATTCTACCAGGAGGACAATTAGTTAACACTACTGAAGTTGAAAATTACCCAGGATTTGAAAACGGGATAATGGGACCAGATTTAATGATTGAAATGAGAAAGCAGACACAGAGAATGGGAACAACCATTGTTGATGATGAAGCAATAAATGTAGATTTTAGACAGAGTCCCTTCAAAATACTGACGGGTTCAGAAGAATATGAAGGAAAAGCAGTAATTATTGCAACAGGAGCAAATCCTAGAAAACTTGGATTAGAAGGGGAACAAACTTTTGCAGGAAAGGGTGTATCATATTGTGCAACATGTGATGGGCCTTTTTTTAGAAACCAAGAATTGATTGTTGTTGGTGGAGGAGATTCAGCAATTGAAGAAGCAACTTTCCTTACAAAATTTGCAACAACAGTTCATTTAGTACATAGACGTGATGAGCTTCGTGCAAGTAAAGTAATGCAGGAAAGAGCTTTTGGTAATGAGAAAATTAAATTTCATTGGGATTCTCAAATTATGGACATTAAAGGTGATCAAAAGGTAAAACAGACCGTGATTAAAAATATCAAAACGAACGAAGAAACTACTCTTGATGTAGGAGGAGTTTTTGTAGCAATTGGTCATGTGCCAAACACGCAGCTTTTCAAAAATCAAATTGATTTAGATGAAGAAGGTTACATTGTTTTGAAAAATAAAACACATACAAATATTGAAGGGGTTTTTGCAGCAGGAGATGTTCATGATAGAACATACAGACAAGCCATAACAGCCGCAGGTTTTGGATGCATGGCAGCAATTGATGTTGACAAATATCTTACTGAAAAATCCTAATTTTTCTAGGTTGAATAACAAATGATTTTGAATTAGATTTTATTTTACTTGTGTTCATGATATCTAATGGACTCTGGTAATGAAATTGAGGAAAAAAGCAAAAAATTAGAAGAATTAGGCATAGATTTGTCAAAAATTCAATTTGATTTTAAAGTAAAGAATAGCAAAAAAGAAGAATATTGGGAAAAGAGAATCAAGGAATTTCAAAACTATCATAAGAAAACTGTAGAATATTTTATTGAAGCACACTATTTGATGAGTTTATTAGATAAGGAAGAATCAGGGCCTTTTCTTTTGAGAGTCAGTAAACTCAGACAAATTGGAATAAAATTACTAGAATCTATGGAAGAAATAAAACAAAATCCATCCATTATGGATTTAAAGGATCAACAACAAAGTAAATGGTCAATGGAACAAAAAGAAAAATTTTTGAATACAAACGAGGAATTAAAAAATCACGAAAAACACATGAATGTTTTTTTTAGAGAATTCTACGAAAAAAGGTTGAAAGAAAAAGAAAATTAGTAAGCTAGTTCAGACATGTATTTTGCTTCTTTTAAGCAATTGTCAAATTCTTCTGCTGTCATTATTTTTTGGTCAGCATAAACGCTCTTGAATTTTCTTCCATCATCAGCAAATATTCCAACAACACAAGCTTCGCCATCTATTGGATATTTTTTCATACAAGCATATACAGCAGCTGAGGAAGGACTAATCAATAGTTTATCTTTTTCAAACACTTCTCTTACGACTGAAAATGCTTCTTCATTATCAACAGAAATCCAGTCATCAACCACACCTTCTCGTTTCAAAAACAAGTCAGGTTTTGCTGATTCCTCAAAATTCCTCCATCCTTGAATCAAGTGGTTTTGTTGAGGTTGGCATCCAATTATTTTGATGTCAGGATTTTTTTCCTTCAGATATGTACCAATTCCTGTAATTGTTCCACCAGTTCCAACACCTGTAAAGAAATGAGTGACCTTTCCTTCAGTTTGTTTCCAAATTTCAGGTCCAGTTCCTACATAATGACCTTTGAAATTTGCCTCATTGGCATATTGATTTGGAGAGTAATAGGTATCAGGTCTTGAAGAAGCAATAGAGGTAGCTAAGGCAATGCTTTGGTCAGTGCCAGCCCCAACTTTAGGACATAAATCATCACTAGTTTCAAAAATTTTAGCCCCTAGTTTTCGTATAATATCTTTAGTTTCATTGCTTGCCTTTTCTGGAATGACAATTTCAACTTTGTAACCTAAAAGATTGGCAATGCCAGTTAACGCAATTCCCGTATTTCCCGATGTTGGTTCTATAATGATACTTTTTCCTTTTGTTAAAATTCCTCTTTCTTCACCATCTTTTATCATCCAATAAGCAGCTCTGTCTTTAACAGAACCAAATGGATTATGTCCTTCAAGTTTTGCAAAATAAGTAATTTTATCCTTTGAAAGAGAATTTAGCTTAACAAGAGGAGTATTTCCAACTTGGTTCAATACTTCTGAATCAGTAACAGCTTTTGTTGCTAAGATTATTTCACCTTTTTAATTTGAAAAGTAATTGTAGCGCCATCTTTTTTCATGTCTAAAAGTTCATGACCATTTCGTGTGACCCATCTAGAAATATCATCTTCAGCTGCAGGATCGTCTGCAGAAACTGTTAATATTTCGCCAACTTGCATTTTTTCAATTTCTATTTTTGTTCTAAATACTGGTTCAGGACAAAATAATCCAGTTGCATCTAGTTTTTTTTCAGTTTCAGACATTAGTTAATCTGATCCATAATTCTCGATTTGTCATATTAAAATCTATTTCAGATTAGCTAGTCCTATTAAGAAAAAATGAGACTAGCGAAAAAGATCTTCCTGTTCAGAGCGAATTAATTCTTGAATTGTTTTGTTTCCATTTTCATGTTGATAATCTCGAATAATTGCTACAGGACATTTTTTTGTTTTTTCCATTACTAGTTCAGCAGCAGAACATAATTCATCAGCTATTGCAATTGCTGTAACACGTAAAATGTTACCAAAAACATCAGTGGTGCCTTGATAATCTAAAATTGGATTCATTCCCGAAATGCCAATAGCACAATTAGTTTGTCCCATTCGGAAGGGACGGCCAAAGGTATCAGAAATTATTATGGCAACATTTTTTCCTAGAATTTGTTTTATTTGGTGTTGAAGTTTTTGTGCAGATATGTCAGAGTCTTTTGGAAGTAAAGTAGCAAATCCATCTTTTACATTACTTTCATCAATGCCAGCATTAGCGCAGATAAACCCGTTTTTATTTTCAACAATGATCACTCCATTTTCCATTCGTATAATTTTTTTTGATTCTGATAAAATCAATTCTACAATACGTGGGTCTTTTTGATATTGGGAGCTTATTCCTTGGGCTAGCAATGATGGTTCAATAGTTGAGAGATCCGCTATTCGTCCCTCTTGTTTTGAAATTATTTTTTGTGCAACTATCAAAATATCACCTTCAAGAATTTCAATAGAATTTGAAATCAATTTGACTAGGTCATCATCAAGCTGAATTTCCTTTTCTATTTTAACAGGGATTACTTGCAAGTATGATTATTTTATTGACACGTCAAAATATTGTTTATGCTGGTGTTGGAGTTTTTAATTCCATTTTGTAGTGTTTGTTTATAATATCTAAAATTTTTGAAAGATCTTTTTCTTCTAATGTGGTTGTTGCCAAGTCTTTTACAAGATCTTGTGCTCTAAATGCGATACCTAATCCACATACATCAAATAATTTAATGTCATTAGCACCGTCAACAACACATGTAATGTCTTCTTTTGCCTCATTCCATTCTGCGATTTTTATCTTGGCAGATTTTGCCTTGTCTGAATCTACATTTATTTTGACACCGTCTAATTTTCCATCTTTAAACAAAAGTTCGTTTGAAAAGACATAATCTAATTCTAATTCCTTTCGTAATCTATCAGTCATAATAGTGAAACCTCCCGATACTGCCATTAATTTCCAACCTGCTGCTTTTAACACTCTGCATGCTTCTTTTGCTCCAGTCATTATTGGTAGTTCATTGGCTACTTTTTGACATATTTCAAAATCTAGTCCTTTTAGTGCCTCGACTCGGGTTCGAAGACCATCTTCCCAATTAATTACTCCCTGAATTCCTTTTTTTGTTATTTCCCAAATTTCATTTTCTTTGCCTAATTTTTCAGCAAGAATTGGCAAATATTCAGCGTCATATAGAACTCCCTCTACATCGAAAATAACTAGCAATTGATTTCTGATTTCAACACAAGAATCTAATTATATAAAAGTAACAGGGATCTATAACTTACAAATTAAACATTAGAGAATTTTTTCTTTAAATGAAATTTGGATTTTAAATAACAAAAGCGCTAGTAATAAATCGAGGCATGGATTGAATAAGGCATGAGCGACGAGTTAGAACGGAAATATGAAGTAGAAATTAAAACAACAGAAGAAAAACAAAAACTATCAAAAGAGCTAAAAGCAGAACTCCAAGATTCCGGAATGATGGATGAAAAAGGCAAACTAAAACTAAAGGGAGTTAGCCCAAAAATGCTCAAACGAATGAAACAAGAATATGTAGAATGTCCTGTTTTGGAAGACAAAATTCAGTTTATTCAGTGCTTTGTATGTCCTAACTTTCAAAGCAGAGTAACAGGTCAGGTTTTCTGTAAAGGGGATCCTTTAAAATAAGAAAATCTATTAGTTAAATTCAATCCCGCACGAAAGGCTCATTAGTAAAAATACATTCTCAAAGTTTGAATTGGTAAAAGAAAGTGTAGGTATTTCGGTTTCAAAAAATCAAGATTTTAGTGAATGGTATACTCAGGTAGTTTTAAAGGCAAAATTAGCAGATTATGCCCCTGTTAAAGGATTAATTGTTCTTAGGCCTGATGGATATTCAATTTGGGAATCCCTCAAGAGTACATTTGACAGAAAGTTTTCTCAAAATGGCATTAGAAATGGATTTCTTCCAGTCCTAATTCCAGAATCTCTTCTGGGAAAAGAACAAAAGCATTTTGCAGGTTTTAATCCTGAGGTATTTTGGGTAACTCATTCAGGAACTAATGAAGTAGGAGACAGATTAGCCCTTAGACCAACATCGGAAACCCTTGCTTACACACTTTACTCAAAGTGGATAAAAAGTTGGAGGGATTTGCCTCTCAAAATTAATTTTTGGAATACTGCATTGCGAGCAGAGATCAAAGCCACAAAACCTTTTCTCAGAACTTCGGAATTCCTTTGGCAGGAAGGACATACAGTACACACCTCAGAAGAAGAAGCAAAACAAGAGGTCCTAAAAATTTTAGAAATATACAAAAATACAGTTGAAGAGGAATTAGCAATTCCTGTAATAACTGGAAAGAAAAGTGATAAAGAAAAATTTGTCGGCGCAGTTTATACCACCACGATGGAATCAATTATGCCAGACGGTAAAGCATTGCAAATGGGCACATCTCATTTTCTTGGCCAGAATTTTTCGATTCCTTTTGAAGTAAAATTTGCAGATAAAGATAATGTAGAACATTTTGCGTGGCAAACTTCTTGGGGAGTATCATGGAGATTAATTGGAGCAATGATTATGGTGCATGGAGATGATCAGGGCTTAGTGCTTCCTCCAAAAGTTGCACCCATGCAGGTGGTAATAGTACCTATTTACAATAAACAAGAAGATGAAAAGAGAATTATTGAAAAATCAGAAGAAATTCGACAAAAATTAGAGAAAATGAACATTAGAGTACACATTGATGATAGAAATGAACTTTCACCAGGGTACAAATTCAATGATTGGGAGATGAAGGGAGTGCCCATACGAATTGAGATTGGTCCTAAGGATTTAGAGAATCAAAAAGTAGTGGTCGCAAAAAGATACAACAAAGAAAAACTAGATTTGCCTTTAGAACAAATAGAAAAAATTGATTTGATATTAGAAGAGATTCAAAATAAAATGCTTCAAGTTGCAAAAGAACAGTCTGAAAAATTTACAGTTGAGATAAAAGATTATTCAGAATTAAAAGCAAAAGTTTCTCAAGGAGGATTTTTGCAAGCCTATTGGTGCGGAAATCAAGACTGTGAAGATAAAATCAAAGAAGAAACTGGTGCAGACATTCGAGTAATTCCATTTGATGCTGAGGATAAAAATGGAAAGTGCATCTACTGTGATAATCAAAGTTCATCTAAACCCATTTTTGCAAGGGGATACTAGATATAACAAAACAAACCAAAGTATTAGTTGAAATTAAAGTGAGTATAGCATGACAGATCTTTATCGACTTCTTCCTGAAGAAATGGAGCAGTTAGTAATAGAAATGGGTCAACCACGTTTTCGTGCAGACCAAATTCTTTATTCATTATATTACAAATTCCCAGAGACTATTTCAGATATTAAACAACTTCCAGCAACCTTTAGAGAAGAGCTTGTCAACAAAGGTTTCACAATAGGCTCAGCTACAGAAGTTCACAGGGTAACAAGTGAAGATGGGGATACAACCAAATTATTGCTTAATCTTGACGATAAGGCATCAGTTGAAACAGTCTTGATGCAATACCAGCCAAAAAAACTACTTGGACATCCTAGGTCTACCATATGTGTATCGACTCAGGTTGGTTGTGCTATGGGATGTGTTTTTTGTGCAACTGGTGAAATGGGTCTTGAACGAAGTATGAAAGCTGAGGAAATTATAGCTCAAATAATTCACTTTGCTAAAATTTTACTTGAAAAAGGTCAACATATTACAAATATTGTGTTTATGGGAATGGGGGAACCACTTGCAAATTTTTCTGAAACATTAAGAGCCATTAAATTATTAACTCATCCTCGAGGGTTTGGAATCGGTCAAAGACACATTACTGTTTCAACAATTGGAATTACCTCTGCTATAGACCAGTTAGCGGAGGAAGATTTGCAAATTGGACTAGCAATTTCTCTTCATGCACCTAATGATGAGTTAAGAAAATGGTTAGTTCCAACAGCATCACCTAATTCAGTGAAAGAATTGATTGATGCAGGGAAAAGATATTTCCTAAAGACAGGACGTCGTGTGACCTTTGAGTATGCATTGATTGAGGGAGTAAATGATACTCCTGAAATAGCTGAAGAGCTGGCTTTGCTCTTAAAAGATAATGGCTCACATGTGAATTTAATTCCATTAAATCCAACAGCAAAAAAATTTGAACGGCCATCACGAAAAAATGTAATTGAATTTGAAAGAATTTTGTATAATGCTGGAATTAATTGCACTGTTAGAGTAGAAAAAGGTACAGAGATCTCAGCTGCATGTGGTCAATTAAAAACTAGTGTTTTGGACAAATATAATAATAATAAAAATCAATTTGATAATTAATGACATCAAATTCTGAGCAAGAGCAAAAAAATCCAATACTTGAGCAATTCAGGGAAACAAGAAATCGGACCTTAGAATTAGTAAAAACTCTTGAAAAAGATGATTTTGTTGTTCAAACTGCATTTTACATGAGTCCCCCAAAGTGGCATATTGGTCACGTAAGTTGGATTTATGAAGCAATTATGAGTAAATTAGACAAAAATTATGAATTTTACTCCAAAGAATTTTCAGAATATCTAAATTCATACTATCAACAATTTGGAGTTCCACACGACAAAGGTGTCAGAGGAATAATTTCTAGACCCACTATTGATCAAATTTTTGAATATTTTAATCACATTAATCAGAGAGTTGAAAATTTCATCAAATCAAAATCACTAACCAAAGAAGAAATTCGTTTAATCATCATGGGTTTTCATCATGAATGCCAACATCAAGAATTACTAGTATACGATTTGCAACATCTTTTAGCAGACCAGTACAAGCCAGTAAAAAAAGAAGAAAAGCCAAATCCAATTCCCATTGAAACAAAGTCAGTACAGATTGATGGGGGTATTTACACTATGGGATATAATGGTCAAGATTATTGTTATGATATAGAATTACCTGAACACAAAGTATTCCTGAATGATTATCAAATAGATGCATTTCCAATTACCAATAAACAATATCTAGAATTTATGGAAGATGGAGGATATGATTCCTACAAGTACTGGCTTTCAGACGGTTGGGAAAAAGTGAAAAAAAATGAATGGGAATCCCCAATGTATTGGGAAAAGGTTGACGAACATTGGATGGTTAGAGATTTCCTAGGATTACGAAAAATTAATCCAAACGAACCAGTTTGTCATGTAAGCTACTATGAAGCAGATGCATACTGTAAATGGGCAGATAAACGATTGCCAACTGAGGCGGAATGGGAAAAAGCAGCTTTGTGGAACAAGTCAAAACAAGAAAAAACAATCTTTCCTTGGGGAAACGAATATCCAACTTCTAATCATGCAAATTTACTAGAATCCCATATTTGGGGGGTGACTGAAATTGGTTCGTATCCCAGTGGTACAAGTCATTATGGGTGTCATCAAATGCTCGGAGATGTTTGGGAGTGGACATCCTCCGAATTTGTAGGATATCCAGGTTTTAAGACAGGATTTGATGAATATAATGATAAATGGTTCACTAATCAAAAAGTTCTTCGAGGAGGCTCCTTTGGAACACCAAAAATGTCCATCAGAGGTAGTTACAGGAACTTTTTCAGATTAGATGAAAGATGGTTATTTTCTGGTTTTAGATGCGTGGACAAATCATAGTTCAGTTTTTGAGGCTAAGGTTAATGAATAATTTTTATCATCATCTAACCAAATATGCTTAATTTCAAATCCAGTTGTATCCATTAAATTTTCTATTTGAGGTAGAGTGTATTTGTGAGAATGTTCAGTGTGTATTAGTTCACCTTGGTGTAATTGTAGAGATAAATTAGATTTGCCAACAATGATAGATTGTGTGACTAGTGATTTTAGGTACATTTCGATTCGTTGATCTTTTGCATTGTAATTTGCAAGATGTTTGAAATTTTCTAAATTGAAATCTGCATCTAATTCATCATTAATTCGTGAAAGAACATTGAGATTGAATTTTGCAGTGATTCCTTGGGAATCATCATAGGCTTTTTCTAAAGTTTCTTTGTCTTTAACCAAATCTAACCCAATCAGAAATAAATCATCTTTTTTCATAAAAGAACTGATTTTTTGTAAAAATATTTTTCCATCATCAGGAGTAAAATTTCCAAAGCTTGAACCAAGGAAAATGATTAGATTTTTTTTATTGTCGTATTTTTCGATGAATTCTAAACCACCCTCATAGGTATCAATTATTCCCGTAATACTCAAATTTTCATAATCCCTAAGAAGCAATTCCGAACTTTCTGTCAAAATTTCAGAAATATCAATAGGAAAATATTCTGTTTCATCCTGAAATCTTGCAAAAATATCTAAAAGTAGGCGTGTTTTCACAGATGACCCACTTCCAAGTTCAACTAATCTAAAAGAATCATCTAGGTACGGAGGAAGTTCGGATTGAAGTTTTTTTAGAATTTTTATCTCTGTACGAGTAGGATAATATTCAGGTAATTCACAGATTTTTTCAAATAATTCTGAGCCTTTTTTATCGTAGAAGAATTTAGGATGGATAAACTTGGAAGAGCGATTAAGACTGGACGAAACTTCGTCTGCGAAGGATTTTTCGATTTTGGTAGAATGTGGTTTGAAATATTGTAGATTAGAATCTATGACATATTTCTTGTAAGGGAAGTTCTTTTGTATTGTGGAGTTCAAGTAATAGATCGGTATTTATTTTACATAAATGCTTTGTCCTAATTAGAAGAAATCTAGTGCAATTTCTTGATATACTTCTTATTTTTAGAATATTTGTTGGATGAAATTTTAAGAATTGAGCATTTGAAAAAATATTTTGTAAAAAAGAGTGTCTTCAGTTCAGAGGTTTCGACGCTAAGGGCGACAGACGATGTATCATTCTATTTGGAGAAAGGAGAAGTTTTTGTTCTCGCAGGAGAATCAGGTTCGGGAAAATCAACTATCGCAAAAATGATACTAAAATCAATCGAGTCTGATTCTGGAAAAATAATCTTTGAAGGTCAAGAAATTAAAAATGATCAAAAAAGTTTAGAGAAGATACGAATGAATTGCCAAATGATTCATCAGGATCCTTATGATTCCATAAATCCTCGTATGAAAATTTTTGATATTATTGTAGAGCCTCTAGAAATTCATAAAATTGGAGATTCTAGTTCAAGGAAACAAAGAGTGTTGGAGGTTCTAAGAGAAGTAAAGCTTGAACCTGCTGAAGAAGTTATCAAAAAATATCCTCATATGCTATCCGGAGGGCAACGACAAAGAGTTGTTTTAGCCCGAGCTCTATCCATTAACCCTAAAGTAATTTTGGCGGATGAACCTGTTTCTATGCTGGATGTTTCAATTCGTGCTGAGATGCTAGAACTGATGGGAGAATTGCAGAAAAAATACGGAATATCATTCATTTACATAACGCATGATCTGGCAACTGCCAGATACTTTGGTCAAAGAATTGGAATATTGTATTTAGGAAAAATAGTAGAAATGGGTAAAATTGATGACGTTTTACTTAGCCCAAAACATCCTTACACTCAAGCCCTGATAGACGCAATTTCAGAACCAGATCCTGAAAATGTAAACAAGGAGAAAAAAATTAGAATTAATGAACCAAACGAAATTAGCATTTTTGAAGGGTGTAGATTTCGACCACGATGTCCTTACGCCATAGATAAGTGTAAAGTCGAACCCAGTTTAGAATCAAAAAATGGTGATCATGCCTTTGCATGCTATGTTGACATAACCTAACTAGTTTTAACAGAAGGCATTCTTTTGTCTTTGTAGGTGACCACCTGAGAAACTCCATTTTTAGGATATACGCCGTAAATGAGTTTAGCCTTATTTACAACAGAGTCTTTTAGTGAAACCATTATGAACTGACTTTCTTTGGAGCGTTCTTCTAAAATGTTTGAAAGCTTTTCAGAGTTTGGAGAGTCAAGATGTGCATCAACTTCATCGAAGAGGTAAAATGGCGATGGCTTTAATTTTTGCAAAGCAAGCACAAAGACAATTGCTGCCAAAGTTTTCTCACCACCGCTGATGGATGTTGATTCTCTTTTTGGTTTATTTCTAAATTGAATCAAATATGAAATTCCAGAGTTGAAGATATCGTCTTCGTTTTGTAGTTCTAGCCAAGCCTCCCCTCCAGTCATCTTGTTGAAGATTAATCGGATTTCTTTATCTACTAAATCAAAGGCATCCAAGAAAGTTTGTCTCTTGTCTTTTTCAATTCCTTCAATGAATTTGACAATTGAATTTCGTTCCTCTTCTAAGGAATTCTTTCGTGTAGACATGGAACGATAACCATAAGATACTTCTAGATAAGTTTCAGGTGCCTTTGCATTTAGAGCATTCAAGGTGTTTAATTCAGCAGTCAAACCTTGGACAATAGGCTCAACATCGAACGTTTCCATTTCTGAATCAAATCCAAAGGCTTCTAGAAGAGATTGAAGTTTTGTTTCAGTCTCAGCAAGATCTCGCAGGTCGCGATTCAGTGAGTCCGATTGTCTTTCAAGAGAATTTATCTCCTTAGTCAACGTCTGATTTTTTTCTGAGAGGATTTTGAGTTTATCATCAAACTCTTTAATTTTTCCAATCGATGAACCCGAAGTGGAAATGAGTTCTTGCTCTTTTTCTCTCAGCAATTCAAGATTTTTTTGTTTAGACTCTTTTTCTAATTCAAGATTTTTAATTTTGTTTTGTAATTCTTGTTTTTGAGAAATTAGAGAAATTTTTTCTTCGTGTAAACTTTTTGATTGTGATTTTGACCTGTTTTCCTCTGCTTCTGCTGCTGCTAATTGAGAATTTTTATCGCGGTATTCATTCATAATAGCAGTATGCATTTTCTCAATCTCAGATTTTTTGATATTTATTTTCGATATCTCATTTGAAATTCTTTGCTGTTCACCACTGGCATAATTTTCCTCCACAATTGTAATTCTTTCTAACAAGGATTCCAAATGAGATTCATGGGTTGAAATTTCAGCCGTCAAGGTTTTACTTTTTGAATTTAATTCAGATAGTCTTTGATTTAGCTGAGTTTTTGTTTTAATGCCAGATGAAATTCTGGATTTTAAATTGGAGTAGTTCTCATTTGCAGATACGAGGTTCTTTTCAGAGATTGATAGTCTATCAGAGTAATTGTGAATAGATGTTTCAATTTTTTCTTGCAAGTGTTTTTTCTTTAAAATATATTTTTTCAAAAGACTGATGGATTGAAGCAAGCCATCAATTGATGAGCTTAGAGAGATGATTTTTGTGAGCTTAGAAATTTTAGAGTTGATATCAATAACAACTCCCCCACCTTTAGCCTCAAAAAATTCACCTTCGATTGTAACTGCCTTGTATCCCTGTTTTGATAGGTTATAGGCAGATTCCCTGGATTTTGTAAGAATTACGTTGCCAAAAAGGAAGATTTTGAGGGCAGAATAATCGGGTTTGCAGTTTACAAAATCAGCTAAAACACCCATAATTTCAGAATCCTTTGGCAATTTCAAATTGAATTTAGGAATTGCCTCAAGAGGAATTATTTTTAATTTAGGTAATTTTTTTGATTTTGCAACTTCTGCAATTCCTAGTAAAGTAGCAAAATCATTTACTACTATGGCCTTAATCCAATCAGAACTTGTAGATAAAATTGCACGTTCATATTGTTTATCCCAAGAAATCATCTCATAAACTAAACCAATTATTCCAAGTTTATCTGCATCTTCTTTTAATTTTGCAACAGTATAATCTTCATGCATTATGCCCTTTACAGTTTTAATTTTAGTTTCATATTGAGCTGCTGCTTTACTTGATTTTTCTAAAATGAGATTTAATTCTTCGATGTCTTTTTTTAGTTTAGATTTTTTTTCATTTAATTTTGAAATTCTTGTTTTTAATTCTGTAATTGTTGCTTTGTGATTATTCATCATAGATTCCAGTCTATTTTCATATTCGGATAATTTTCCTAAATCCTGTTCTAGTTCAATCAATTTTGAATTATTTGTGTTAATTTTATTTTCAGATTCCTCTTTTTCATTTTCCCCTGAAGAAAGTTTTACTTTTACTGAATGAAGTTCTTCATTTAATTTTTTAATTTTGTTATCTATTTCTAACTTTTTTTCTGCAGCTTTAGATTGCTCTCCTAAGACCCTATCTCTAAGAGAATCAACTTCATTCATATCTTCATTAATTTTTTTAATTTTTGAATTTGTTTCATCAATGGAGTTTTGGATTTCAGAAATTTTTGATTCTATATCATTTCTTGAATACGAGATTGAATCTAGTTCTCTTTCAATTTCTGGAAATCGAGAATCAATTTGCTCTAATCTTTTATTTGATGCTACAATACCACTATTGTATACCTCATACTCCTGCATTGCCTCACTAAGTTCCGAATCAATTGAGGCTTTTGCTTGGTTGTAAGCATCTGCTTCTTGCATTAGTTTTGATTTTTCAGTCTCAAGTCCCTCAATTTCGGTTCTTAAGACTCCTCTTTCTTGCTCAAAACCAGTAATTTTGGATGAAATTTCATGTAAAATGGTCTCTTTTGTAGTCTTATCGCTTAGGACTACTTTCATTTTATTGGCAGCATTAATGGCATTATAGCGATTTAACTCACGCTGCAAGAAATCACTTCGAAGTTTTTGATTTCTCTCCTCTTCTAATTCATCAATTCGTTTTTTGATCTCACCCATTTTTGCAAGGGCAATTTCCAATCGTCTATCAGCATCATCAAGTTGTTTTAAGGATTCAGCCTTTTTATCATCAAAATAAGAAAGTCCAACTAAATCTTCAATGGTTTTCCTTTTTTCTTCTGAAGAAAATTCAGAAATTCTGGTTACAGTTCCCTGCTGAACTGCATTTAATTGTCCTAATCCAGCATTTGCAACATCCAGAAGATCTAAAATGTGACTTCGATTTGTTTTCTTTTTGTTCAAGTAGTAGGTGTTTTCTCCTTTGTCATCCATCTCTCTTGTAATTTCAACTGTGTCAGAATCAACAGGGATTTTTCTATCAGAATTATCAAAATGTACACTAGAGCGGGCCATCTTAGGTCCCCGTCTGCTTCCCTCGATATCGTGAATTAATGATCTTAATTTATCTACTCTCATAACTTTGGGTTTGTTTTCACCCATTGCAAAAATTATTGCATCAAGAATGTTGCTTTTTCCCGATCCATTGGGGCCAGAAATTGAGATGAGGCCAGGCTCAAAATGAACCGTGGTGTTCTTAAATCCAAAAGATTTGAAACCAAAGATCTCAACTTTTTTTACGTGAACCAATGAGTAAATTTTTCAGATTGGTAGGATAATCAATGATTAACAAGTTTAATTGACATAATTGAGTAATTTTTCTTGTTGTACTCTAAATTTTTTCGTAATGGTAGCCACATACATAATTTTAGACAACGAAGGTTTTAGCCTCAGAAATTCAGATATTTTTAGTCAATTTAAAAAAAATGAAAAGCCCATAAAATTTAGGAATTTTCATTTACAAAATCTACAATTGAGAGAATTTTCCCCATCTCTACAAGATGGCCATAACTTTTTCCTTTTTTGACTTGCAATGGGTCATTACCAACAGTGACAAAAAGCATATCACCTTTAGGAAGAGGTATGGTTATCCTTTTGATTTTTTCATAGGAAGCAATAGTATACAATCCTCTGCCTACAATAGAGGTTACCTGAGAACGTTCTTGCCAAGCAGATAAGGCTCTTTGAAGTGTTTTTTTGGTATCCTCAAGGGGGACAATATTTTTTACCCCCGATCTTTGACTGTGCCATAATATTTCTCCATTGGAATTGCAGATTGCGGCAAATCTAATGGTATCATTAAAGTCCATTATCATGTTGAGAAGTTTTTCGTACTTTTCCACGATATTAATTAAAAGTAGACTCTATTAAATAATTCCAAATTTATCGATAAGCCCTAACTATAATTAGGAAATAATAACATCCACAGCATGGTCAAGGCTGGGATTATTCAAACCCAAACCTACCGTAGTAATAAAGAAGGCATAAGAAAAGTTTCTAAATTATTAGATACTTTAGGAAAAAGAAAAACAGACATTGTGGTCCTTCCAGAACAATGGCTCCACATAAATGAAATCAATGATTTTGATTCTGAATTTCTAGACTTTAAAGAAATTGCTAAGAAATATCATATGACGATAATTCCTGGAGCATTTTATCAAAGAACAAAAAAAGATTTGGTTATTTGCTCCCCAGTTATAGGACCTAATGGAAAAATCATAGGAAAGCAAGAAAAAATTCATCCTTTTGATTATGAAAAGAAATCAATCAGGCATGGAACGGAGGCTAAAATCTTCAATACCTGTTGTAAATTTGGCATAATAATTTGCTACGACATGGTTTTTCCTAAAGTTTCAGAAGTTTTTACCAAAAAAGGGGCTCAGATTCTTTTATCCCCTAGCAGAATAGTAAGACGAGGAATTAATCCTTGGACAACTTATGTTCAAGCTAGATCTTTAGAAAATAGAATTCCCATCATTGCTGCCAATGTAAAAAATAGAAAGTATGGTGGACAAAGCATGATAATTGATCTATTTGAAAACAACAAAGTAATGTTGCCCAAAATCTCTAAAATAAAAAATAAAAGCATCCTTACAAAAAATTTCAATTTATCAAAATATGAAAAGAATAGAAAGATTAGATATTTAGATTCAAGAAAATTTCAGTAATTTATTTACCTTCTACGAAATCTTCGCATTCCTTTTTTGCTTTAACATCTGGCATTTGTTCAATTGGATGTTTCATCAAATATGCACTTGCTGGTTTGATTGGTCCACCCACTCCTCTATCAAGTGCAATTTTTGCTAATCGTACGGCATCAATAACAATTCCAGCAGAGTTTGCCTTGTCATCGACTTCTAGACGTACTTCCATATTATATGGAATGTTTGCCCATTGTCTACCTTCAATTCTCATAAACATAAGTTTCGTATTTCCCAAAAAGGGAATAAAATCAGATGGTCCAACATAGATTTGATCATCATCAAGACGTGTATCTAGTTGGCTTTGAACACTTTCTGTTTTTGATATTTTTTTAGAGACTAGTCGTTCTTGTTCTTTCATGTTGAGAAAGTCGGTGTTACCTCCAACGTTGATTTGATAGGTTTTTTCAATTTTTGTTCCTCTATCATTACATAATTTTGCAAGAGTTCTATGAACAATAGTTGCACCAACTTGTCCTTTGATATCATCTCCAATAAGAGGAATATTTTTTTCTGCGAATTTTTTGGCCCAATCTTCGTCTGAGGCTATGAAAGAAGGAATACAATTTACAAAAGCTGTATTGGTATCCAGGCATATTTGAGCCCAAAACTGAGTTACTTTATCAGAACCTACAGGCAGATAGGAGACAATAATTTCGGCTCCAGTATCTTTTAGTACTTGTTTAATTTCTTCAGCGAGTTGCTCTTCGGTTTTTTCGCTTTTGATGGGGTTTATACGATTCTCAACCCACAACCCTACTCCATCTAACACAGGGCTTTCATAGACTTTGGCATCGGTCTTTGGCATTGTCTCTTTTGGAATCCAGTTAACCATGTTGGGATATTCATAAATGGCTTCATTGATTGTCTTTCCAATTTTGTTCTCTCCTACATCAAAACCACATACAAAATCTACATCATGAATAGTATAGCCAGCTAAATTATCATGAATGATTCCAGTAACTTCTTGGTCCGGATTTTCTCGATAATATTCAATACCCTGAATTAATCCAGAAAAACAGTTACCGATTCCTACTAAACCTACCTTTATTCTTCCTGCCATTCGAAATTTGGTGTAATTTGGCGGGTTTAAAGTTTTCTTGCTAAGAAAAATCGATCACTAAGGCAGAATTTTATACTCGGCATCAAAATTCAAACTATGATAACTCCAGGACGTCCTGTAAAAGATGTAGAGATAGATTCGCAAACTTCGTTAGAAAAAATTTTTGAAGAGTTATCTCAATCTGGAGGTTTTGAAGCTGTTAATCTTTCTAGTAGTTTAGATATTTTATCAGAAATGATAAGCGATGAAAAATGTTTAAAGTTCATCTCATTTGTAGGAGCTGTAATTTCCACAGGACTGCGGGGAATTATCAAAGACATGATAAAAAACAATTGGTTTAATGTCGCAATAACTACATGTGGTGCATTGGATCATGACATTGCTAGACATTATTCTCATTACAAAGAAGGATCATTTACCATGGACGATGGTGAATTAGCTGATCAAGACATACACAGACTTGGCAATGTTTTGGTACCATTAGAAAGCTATGGGCCTCTGATTGAAGAAAAAATGCAAGAATTCCTCGAGGAAGAATATCAAAACGGTGTGAAAGAAATGTCATCAGCAGATATTTGTAAAATGATAGGAAAACACCTAGGCTCTGACTCTTTCTTACATTGGGCCTTTCAAAACAATGTAGATGTTGTGGTCCCCGGAATAATGGATGGCGCAGTTGGAAGTCAAATCTGGATGTTTTCTCAAAAACATGCTGATTTTAAACTAAATTTGATCAATGATGCAAATCTACTTTCAGGTTTAATCTTCAAAGCTGAAAAATCAGGTGCTTTGATGATAGGTGGAGGAATCTCCAAACATCATACCTTATGGTGGAATCAATATAGAGAAGGATTAGATTATGCATGTTATATTACAACAGCTCAAGAATTTGATGGAAGCCTAAGTGGAGCATTGGTAAAAGAAGCAATTTCTTGGGGAAAGGTTACTCAAAAAGCTCGGCAAGTTACATTACATGCAGAAGTGACAACTATTTTGCCATTCATTTATGCTGCTTTGCTTTCAAAATTAAAAAAATAGTTTTTCTAATTGTGATAAAAACTATTATGCAATGCAAATCAACAATGTTTGTTGTTTCCTAAAATAATCATTAAGGAGTTAGGACCAATAAATTTAGAGGGAGGATATTTGATTGATGGTTTTCCATCAATGGGGTTTAGTAGTGTTATTGCAACAGAATCTATGATCCATACATCGCAATTCCGATTAGCGGGAGTAATAGACTCAAATATTTTTCCGCCAATTAGCTTGATAAAAAATGGTAAACCAAATTATCCTACACGAATTTTTGTTAACGATGAATTAAAAGTTGGAGCCTTTTTATCACATTTAGCTCTCGAAGAACCCTTGCACAGGGAAATTGCTAGAAAGATGATAAGATGGGCCAAAACCAAGAAAATTTCACTTATAGTGAGTAGTGTTTCAGTCAAGTCTGATGCAGGAAACGAAGAGGTTATGGCTGTAGGAAGCACGGATGAGGCTACAAATAAAATCAATAATGCAGGTATCAAAAATTTTGAAAATGGTACCATTCCAGGAATTCCTGGTGCACTTCTAAACGAAGGGAGTACAACCGGACAGGATGTAATTGTAATTGTATTTCATTCTGATGGTACAAGTCCGGACTTTAGATCTAGTGCAAAACTTTGCAATGTAATGTCTCAATTAATTCCTGGTGCTTCTTGTGATATTCCCGCATTACAAAAAGAAGCAGAGAAAGTTGAACAGGTGATAAAAAAGGATGTTGAGGATGCTAAGCACCTCAAGGATTCTATGTACAGATAAAAAATAATTTTAACCGCAATCTAAAATTTCAACTTCAGGTTTGCATTGCATGTTAAATGAATCAATTCTCTCTATTAATTCCTCACAAAATTCAGGATCAAGGGTAGATTCGTAAGTTTTCAAATCGTTCAAAATTGCTATGTGTTTTAATCCGCATGAGTTTTCAAAAATAAATAGTGAGGAGAGTACAGATACAACACCAATTCCTATCAAAATTAAAAGTGTAGTTTTTTTATTTTTTAGTAATGTCAATCTCTATTGTAGATACGTTCCTTTTCTTTCCATCTTGTGAAGTTAAAGAATCTGAAGAAATTCGAACATCGTTAATTACATAACCAACTGTGTCCATTCTTTTTACAATCATTTGTGACACGTCAACTGCTTGAGTGATTCTTTTTCCTCTAGCTTTTATTGTTACAACAGGAATAGTTGATAATTGAGTTAGTGTTGCAGCAACATACGACATTATTGGTTTAGTTCCAATGTAAATTACATTTCTTGGTTCTGAAGATTCACTTTTTCGTTCAACTTCAGGCTCAGTTTGTGTATCTTCTTTAGGTGACTCTAGTTGTGGTTCTGGTTCAGGTGACTCTAGTTGTGGTTCTGGTTCAGGTGACT
>WVWY01000041.1:0-6192 GCA_011773785.1 Candidatus Nitrosomaritimum khambatensis
CAGACAGCAACATTGCAACAGTAACCATTACAGTAAACGCAGTTAATGATGCACCAGTTGCAAATAATCAGAGTGTAGAAACTCCAGAAAATACTCCAATTGAAATTGCTTTGACAGGTTATGACATTGATGGTGATTCTATAACATTTGCACTTGTATCTAACCCCACTAACGGAAATCTATCGGAATTTAATCCAATAACTGGCTCTCTAATCTACACTCCAAATGTTGACTCTATTCTATCTGACAACTTTACATTTATTGTAAATGATGGAGAACATGACAGCAACATTGCTACAGTGTCAATCACCATTGATCCAGAACTTGCCCCTCTCCTTAATTTGAAAAAATCAGTTCTAACTGATGATGGTGGCAATGAAACTTCACATGATTTCACATTATTTGCAAATTCCACTGAAGATTTCTCTAGAAACTTTGGTGACTTTGGAGATTCTGATGCATTCCACAAGATATTTGCAGACATCCCTTACACTTTATCTGAATCAGGACCAAATGGTTATACTTCAGGTAACTGGGATTGTGGCAACAACGTTTCTGTAATAAATGGAATCATTACTCTTACCAAAGGAGATAAAGTCACATGCACCATTCAAAATGACGACATTGCACCAATCCTCAAACTAGTCAAAATAGTAACTCCTGACGATGGTGGAGATGCAATTGCTGATGACTTTATACTATTTGCAACTGCCGAAGAACCAAAAGATTCACGTAACTTTAACAACACTGGCGGCTCTGGAATCTTTGAGACAGTATTTGCAAACACTGGATACTCTTTATCAGAGTTAACACAAGAAGGTTACAGCCAAGTAGGTAGCTGGAGTTGTGAAGGTGGAAGTCTTGTTGGTTCCATTGTGACATTATCTGAAGGTGAATCTGCAACATGTACCATTCAAAATGATGATAATGCACCAACCCTCAAACTAGTCAAGAAAGTAATCAATGATGATGGTGGAAATGAAAGCGCAGATGACTTTACTCTCTTTGCAATTGCTGAAGCACCAAATGATGGACGTAACTTTAGCTATGATGGAAATTCAGATTCATTTGAAACTATATTTGCAAACACTGCATACACACTATCTGAGTTAGATACAGATGGATATACTGCAGGTAACTGGAGTTGTGATGGGGGAAATCTAGTTGGAAACAGCATTACGTTAACTGAAGGACAAACTGGAGTAACATGTACTATTACAAATGACGACATTGCACCAACCCTCAAACTAGTCAAGGGTTTGATTCTTGATGATGGTGGCAGTGCTATTGAAGATGACTTTATGCTATATGCCAATGCAATTAATGGTAACTCTACACGAGACATCTCTACCTCTGGAGGCTCTGGCGTCTTTGAAACAGTATTTGCAAACACTCCATACCAACTATCTGAAGACGGAGTTGGAGGTTACAGTCCAGTAATGTGGATTTGTGATGATAACCCAATTGTAGATAATATAATCACATTAACTGAAGGCCAAACTGAAGTTACTTGTGTCATTACTAATGACGATCAAGGTCCAGGATTAACTCTCATCAAAGTTGTTGAAAACAATGAAAGTGGAACAGCTACTCCTGAAAACTTTACACTCTTTGCTGATGGTGAGACTGGATTTTCTGGAATTCCAGAATCATTTGGCAACTTTGGACAGATAACAAACGGTACAGGATTCCAGGCAGGACCTTATGTTCTAAGCGAGACTGAACATCCATGGTATACTGCAAGTGATTGGAATTGTGAATGGAATGGTGATAACAATGGCGGGTACCTAGTAAACGCTACCGTATATGTTGAAGTTGGAGAATCAGTATCCTGTAGTATTACAAACACCTTCAAGACTGATACTGACAAAGACGGAATTCCAGACGAGTTTGATAACTGTCCAGATACTCCAAACCCAGACCAACTAGATAGCAATGGTGATGGTATAGGCGATGCATGTGAAAATGAAGGCGGAATGAACCACTGGGATACAAGACCAACCTTTGGAGTAAACCATGAAACTCGAGAAGATGTAATAGTTGACAGTGGATTTGTATTCAACGGCCAATCCTTTACAATTGAGGACAACCACCACACTCCATTTGCTCAGCAAACAATAGAGATTGGTGCACTCAATACATTTGAGGCCAAAGTATATGCAAGCAAAGACCTTAAGGTACAAGAATTCCTCTTTGGAGTTCCACAAATCGGATTAGGCCACTTGGCAGAAATGAGAGTAGAAGTGTGGTTTGATAACCAAGATAATATTTCAGATGTCAAAGTACTTCAAGATACTGAAGTAATTGACAGAGCTAGTCTTACAATAACACATCAAAAAGTAAAATGTCAAGAAACTGACCTTGAAGAAAAATGTGACATTACTAGAATGTCTGCAGTGTTCTTAGAACCACTCAAAGACAATGTAATGGCAATCAAAGCAATGGACTTTAAGCTCAGAGACCAAACGACATACCTTAATGACGGATTTGATATATCGGGCGAATCCCTCAACCCAATGGTCACTATGATGATTCCTTCTCCAGTAAAAGGTGAAGGACTAATCATGGTTGCACAAAACGCCAAGTATAGTGACTATTGGAGCACTGAGGATGGTAGAATATTTGAAAAGAATAGCTTCGGCTCATTCAAGCAAATAAACTACAAGTTTGAGAGATTCCAAGATTCAGGTGAGCCACGAAACAGGCTTCACTCTGGATTTGGTGGAGTAATTCTCTCTGAACAACAACGGGCTGCAAATGTGTTTGACTCCACTGAATACCAAGCAGTATTAGGTGAGAGCTTTGGATATGATATCTCAATTAGTGAGAGAATCACTCAAGAGATGATTGAAGAGATGGTTATCCAAGAACACATTGCTCAAAAGAAGATACAAGAACTGTATGAAAGACAAACTAGGTGGCACTAGACTATTTCAAAGGGATTAATCCCTTGACATAGTTTTTTACCTCCTTTTATTTTTCAAAACTATTGGTAAAGTCAATTAATTTTGTAGTCTTGGGAAAACAGGATATTGCAGAAGAGTTTGGCAAAAAAGGAACAGTTACTGACATTTCCCTTTATGACAGAAAAGAATCTGATGTTATCAAAACTTGGGTTACTCCTAGTGGCTTTCCAGAAAAGATCCAACCTCTTCTTCAGACAATTAACTTGGCAGAGTTTGTAATATTTTATGTTGATAAATTAGACAAATTTACAGGAGAGCAAATCATTGCTCTTGATTCGCTAAAAAAAGACAAAGGAATCCTTACTCATTCTTTTGAGGTAGATGAGGCAAAACTTGATTCTATGATAAAGGGAACTGTCCTTGAAAATTATACCAGAGTTGATCAAGACAAATTAAAAGAAGAAATTGATAAAATCCAACCTGCGATAAGGGAAGGCCCATCTGAAATGGTAGTAGATCACTGCTTTGATGTCAAAGGGGTAGGAACTGTAATTTTAGGAAAAGTGACTACCGGCAAAATAAAACAATATGACAATCTCAAACTATATCCACTTGATTCAGAAGTTCTGATAAAATCAATACAGATGCATGATGACCCAGTTTCTGAATCAGTTTGCCCTGCAAGAGTAGGACTTGCTGTTAAGGGGGTAAAACCTGAAGATGTGGGACGGGGTGACATTATCTGCGAAGAATCTGCAGTCAAAGTAGGCTCTGAAATTGAACTTGATTTTACAAAAAGTCCTTTTTACAAGGCAGAAATCTCTGAAGGTCAAATGTGCCTAGTCAGTGTTGGATTGCAGGTAAAGGCAGCAAAATTTTCTTCAATTACTCCTCTAAAATTAACATTTGAAAAACCAATTGCATATCATGTAGGAGACATTGCAGTAATTTTAAAACCAGAATCTCCGACAATCCGGATTCTTGGCAGCGGGTCAATCAAATAGACTGGTTTAATAAAATCCAAAATCTTCAAAACTTATGCGCGGATTAATGATGGGAAGATTCCAACCATTCCATTTAGGACATTTAGATTTAGTAAAACAAATTCTAAAAGAGTGTGACGAAGTAATAATTTTGGTAACTAGTTCTCAGTTCAATTACTTGGAAAAAGACCCATTTACAGCTGGGGAGAGACTAGAAATGATTCACAACTCTATCAAAGAGTCTGATGTTGATTTGACTCGATGTATTATTTTAGCAATTGAAAATCAATTCAATATTGCCACATGGTCTGCATATCTCAAATCAATGCTTCCACACTTTGATAGGGTGTATAGTGGAAATGACTATGTCAAAATGCTTTTGGCAGATTCAAATATTGAGGTCATAAAACCAGTGTTTTTAGATAGAGGTCAATACAATGCTACAAAAATTCGCTCTATGATTATTTCAGAAGAAAATTGGGAGGAATTTGTACCCAAAGCAGTTGTTGATTTTATTAAAAAAATTAATGGAAAAACGCGTTTAAAGACAATTCATAAATCTGATACAAAACCAACTGAGCACTGATGAAACCCCTCCGCGCATGTCCAGTTTGCCCCAAATGTGGTTCTAAAAAATTCAATAGACTCCCAGGTGAATCAGTCAAAGTAAAATGCCGAATTTGCGGAAATGAAATTTCTTTAGCATTAGAAAATCACGACAGTTAACGGTAAATACTATAGGAACATAATACTATAGGGACAATTTGACGGGGAATCATTTATTGATAACTAGACTAATTCGGGAGAAATTTAATGAATTCAAAAAATGGTAAATCTGTAAATCTTTCTTGTCGTATTGAAAAAGCAATTTATGATGAATTACTAGCTGACGCCCAAAAGAAAGGAATCAGTTTAAACTCACTAATGTCAAGTATCGCCAAACACCATATTACTTGGAAAAGATATGCTGATGAGATTGGTTTTGTGCCCATTACAAAGCGAATGATAGGTAAAATCTTCAAAAACCTAGATGAAAAAACAATAAAAAAGATTGGAGATGATCTAGGTGGAACCGTTCCAAGAGAACTGTTGTTTTTGACATATGATAAGATGGAATTTGAAAATTTTATGCAAATCCTTGAAATCAATGCATTACGTTTTGGTATAGTAAAACACACTCACGAAAACGGTACTCATGTTTTGAATATTCGTCATGGAATTAATGATAACTTTTCAAAATTTTTAGAATATGCCCACCAAAAAATGGCCAACGATTTGGAATTTAAATTAGATATAACTAATTCTGATAAAAATATGATTTGCATGAATATTGCAAAACCAAATTCTTAATACTAGTTTCTCAACGTTTGATTTAGAAAATCGTCCGATTTTTCTCCTGTGTTTTTAGTCATTTCTAAAATTTTCAAAAACTTTTCCTTATCAAAATCATGGGACTTTGTTTTTATGAAATATTTTGCGCCATAATGTCCTCGCTCCGAAATTACCTCATATCCCACTCTAATTCCAGTTCTATAATCTACTCGAAGAGTTGATAAAAAATCATCCACCTTTTGTTTAAACTGCTCTTTTTCTTTTTGTGAAAATTTGTAAATTCTAAATGTCAAGTCTTTACTAAGAAATGTCATGAAACCCATTACAATGTCCAAATTTCTTTTTTCTTGAAAAACCTCTATATTCATTCTTAGAGGACCTACCTCCTCTAAGGCAAAATGGAATAAATGCCTTGGTTCGCCGATGGCATTGTATGAAATATTTTCTTCATCTAGCCATTTTTGAATTCTTTGTTTAATTCCAGTTTCTTTTCCGTCTGAATCAAGTAATTTTTTGAGACAAGGGATACAAATCGGTTTTGTTTTTTGCTCTTGTCCCCAAAACCCAAACATTAATCCATTTTCGATTATTGCCTCACAAAGGCAACATCTCACCATAAAAAATTATAGATAACAAACTGCTTATCTTTTTTGGTTTCATGTAATAAAATGAAAAATAGGGCTAAAGTTTAACCCTAGTTGTTCCTCTGCCGCTTGTAATATAATGTCCCTTAAAATCTGCTGGCAAGGTTGGTTTTTCCAATTCAGATAATTTTATCTTCTTGGTACCTTTTGCACTCATGATCATAAGATCACCTGCTAGTTTCAGTCTGTTTTCATTTATCGTTGATGTTTGTTTTCCCATAAACTCGGCTGGCAAAACTGGCTTGTCTTCAGAGGATGTGCCTCTCTCTACATTATGGCGAACCACAATAGTATCTACAAAATTTATGCCCATCTCAATTATCATAG
>WVWY01000041.1:6204-7387 GCA_011773785.1 Candidatus Nitrosomaritimum khambatensis
TGTACCAATTTGTGATTATTCATAGTTAATATTTGCAATAATTTGGTACAATTTCATGGCAAAAACATGGAAAGATAACGAAATAAGTTTAGATCCAATAAAAGATCAAACAATTGCAGTTATTGGCTACGGTATTCAAGGTGATGCTCAGGCAAATAACATGAAGGACTCTGGTCTAAATGTTATTGTTGGCCTCAAAGAAGGAGGAAACAGCTGGAAAAAAGCATCTGATGACGGCCATAAGGTAATGTCAGTAGCTGAAGCATGCAAACAAGCCGATATTATTCATGTTTTGATTCCTGATATGATCCAATCTCAAGTCTACAAAGATGAGATTGGACCAAACCTATCTGAAGGAAAAGCCTTGTCATTTTCTCATGCAGCAGCAATCCACTGGAATTGGATTAATGCTCCAGACAATGTGGATATCATTATGGTAGCGCCAAAAGGTCCTGGCTCTAAGGTAAGAGAGACGTATCTTGACAACTTTGGAACTCCAGCAATTGTCGCAGTACATAAAGACTCTACAGGAAAGGCTTGGGATAGAACCTTAGGAATTGCAAAAGCCATTGGCAGTGCAAGAGCAGGACTAATTCAAACAACCTTCAAAGAAGAAGTTGAAACTGATTGGTTTGGAGAACAAGCCGATTTGTGTGGTGGTTCTGCTTCTATGATAAAGGCGGCATTTGAGACCCTTGTTGAGGCAGGATATCAGCCAGAAATTGCTTACTTTGAAGTTCTTCACGAACTAAAATTGATTGTAGATATGATTCAACGATATGGTATCAATGGTATGTGGAGACGAGTTAGTGAAACTGCAAGATATGGTGGACTAACAAGAGGACCAATGGTAATGACAGATGAGACCAAAGAAAACATGAAAAAAGTTCTTACTATGATTCAAGATGGAACCTTTAACAACGAATGGGTCAGCGAATACCAGAAAAACGGACAAGAGTCTTTTGCAAAATACATGAAAGAAACTGATGAACATCAAATAGAAAAAGTCGGCAAAGAAATGCGAAAAATGATGTGGCCTGATTCCACAGAATAATTTTTTTCTTTAAATTTTTCTTAACTTTGAAACGCCCAAAGTAATGTGATCAATTATTGTTGGTAATGGTGTTCCTGGACCAAATACATGATCCACTCCTGATTTGACCAAATCCTTATGATCAATTTC
>WVWY01000041.1:7483-30270 GCA_011773785.1 Candidatus Nitrosomaritimum khambatensis
TCAAGGCCAAGCTTTGCAACCAAAATTTTGATTTTTCGAGATGCAGTTTTTTGTTTCATGTTTTGGACTGATATTACTATCCTTTAAAGGGTTTATTTGATTTTCGTCTATCAAAACCCCCCAATTCTGACAAGCTTTGTTTTTACAAATAACTAATAGATGATTTTAATTTCATAAAATGAATAACTCATTTATTTAGGCATAATATCTGATTAAAATATGAGTCAAGAACCTAATGAAACTCAATCATTAGAAAAAAAATGTAATTTGCTCTTAAATGAACCAGATGTAAGATTTGTTGGATTTATCAACAATATGGGAAGACAGATTGCCGGTGGTTACAAACCAGGAATTACTCCCCTAGTTGATGAAGAAGAGCATAAAATTAGTCTAGAGCATGCTTTGGAAGTTTTACTAACAAAAGATTTGGATGAATCCCTTGGTTCAATTGATAGTATAGTTACTAGAAGAAAAAAAGTCACAATGATAACGTTACCCATGGAAAAATACTCATTATTGATTTCTGCTGAAAAGAAATCTGATGCAGAAAAAATTGTGCAAAAAGCCTTAAGCTTATTTTAATATGATATCAAAATAAACCTGAATAGAAAAAAATATTTTTTTAATACATTTTTGTTGTTTATTGAGACTAGAAAAAATAAAGAAACTTCAAGATGAACTAGCACAAAAAGTTATTACAAAAAACGTCCTTCCATTAAAAATTGAAAAAATATGTGGCGTTGATGTTTCCTATGATGAGAAGAAGGCCTATTGTTCAGCAGTAATTTTAGATAGAAAAACTCTTAAAATTTTAGAATCTAAAAACTCAAGTTGTGAGGTTTCTACTCCTTATGTGCCTGGATTTTTTATGTTAAGAGAGGCAAAACCAATCTTGCAAACCTTGAAACGACTAAAGACAGATTTTGATATTCTTTTAGTAGATGGTAACGGGCAGCTTCATCCTAGAAAATGCGGATTGGCGTGTTATGTGGGATTAAAATTTGACAAGCCCGTTATTGGAATTGCAAAAAAACTGCTATGTGGAAAAATCAAGGCTAATGAAAAAATAGAATTAGATGGAAAAATTATTGGTCATCGAATAAAAAATCACAAGGAAATTTTTGTGAGCATTGGTCACAAAATTAATCTAAATACTGCAACAAAACTAGTTACCGAATTGACTCTGAAGAATCAATGGTATCCTGAACCTTTACGAATAGCAGATAAAAATTCTAAAAACTATAAAAAATCTTTTTTCAAAGATTNNCTTTTTGCTAATCCTATCGAACTTGCAACTAGTAATAATCCTTGAAGAACATATCCTCCAATTATTAGAACAATCGCATTTTCAATTGGAGTAAATGAAGTCATTATGGTCATGTGTTTTGGCGAGGCCGTATTTCCTATTATTACGATTATTGATATTATGATGCTTGGAATTAAGACTAGTTTTAATCTCCGCAAGCAAATTACGGCAAGTGCTATGAATGTTGATTCAAGAATTATTGCATTTGCGATAAACTGAGGGTCTCCCATTGGAATTCCGATTAATCCTACTATGCTGATTGCCGCAAGGGATCCAAAGATTATTTTTTGAATCATTTAAAATTCAAATAAATTTACAGGATAATAAACTGACTATAGGTCTGCTTTTGATTAAACTGATGGAAAATCTACTTAAACCCGAACAAAATTACCTCATTGGTGGACGTAACTCCTAAACATTATGATCTTACATTTGAGCCTGATCTATCAAAATTCACTTTTGATGGGATTGAAACTATTCTGATAGATTGCAAACGACCTACAAAGAAAATTTCCCTTGATTGTGCAGAAATCAAAATCAAAAAGTGCATCGTAACAAACGGAAAAGAGGTTAATTCTAGTACAAAAATTGATGAAAAAAACGAGAAACTTCACATAAATTTAAGCCAGAAAATTAAGGGCAGGGCACAAATTTACCTTGAATTTCAAGGAATTCTCAATGATAGACTCCTGGGATTTTATCGTAGTCAATACCAACAAGGAAACAAAACAAAGTATCTTGCAACGACTCAATTTGAGGCTGCAGATGCTAGACGAGCTTTTCCATGTTGGGATGAACCTGAAGCAAAAGCTACCTTTGGAATATCAATAAAGGCAGACAATAAGTTCACTGCAATTTCAAACATGCCAATAAAATCCAAAACAAAACAAGGAAACAAGACCCTTTACAAATTTGGAAAAACTCCTATCATGTCAACATACTTGATTTATCTTGGCGTGGGAGAATTTGAATATCTTACAGGAAAAATCGGGAAAATCCAAATTCGTGTTGTTACAACAAAGGGAAATAAATCAAAAGGAAAATATGCACTTGATTTAGGAAAAAAACTACTCCAATCATATGAAAAATATTTTGGAATAAAATATCCTCTACCTAAACTTGATTTGATTGCAGTTCCTGACTTTGCAGCTGGAGCAATGGAGAATTGGGGTGCTATTACATTTAGAGAAACAATTTTGTTGTATGACCCTAATACCTCTTCCACTAGAACAAAACAATTCATAGCCGAAGTCATCTCCCATGAAATCGCTCACCAATGGTTTGGAAACCTTGTAACAATGAAATGGTGGAATGATTTGTGGCTTAACGAAAGTTTTGCAACATTTATGGCGACAAAATTTGTCGATAAATTTTATCCTGAATGGGATTTGTGGAATCAATTCGTTGAAGATGCAATGAATGTGGCAATGGGGCTTGATTCCTTGAAAACAACTCATCCAATCGATGTCAAAGTTAATTCTCCTGCAGAAATTAGAGAAATCTTTGATGCGATTTCTTATGATAAGGGTGGCTGTATCCTAAGAATGCTTGAAAATTTTGTAGGTGAACCAAACTTTAGAAAGGGACTAAAGGCATACCTTAAAAAATTCAAATACAAAAATGCTCAGGGCCAAGATTTGTGGGATGCTATTGGAAAGGCATCAAAACAACCTGTTAGTTCAATGGTTAACAGCTGGCTCAAACAGCCTGGATTTCCACTTGTTGAAGCAGCCCAAAATGGCAGTAATTTACGCCTAAAACAGTCTCGATATCTAATGGAATACAACAAGAAATTTGCAAAAGGCTGTTGGCAGATTCCTCTTTCTATTAGAACATCTGATAAGACTATTACAAAATTATTCTCTAAAAAATCTGTATCCCTAAAAATACCAAAATCTACTATTGGAGCTATAGTAAATTTTGGCAGAAAAGGATTCTATCGAGTAAAATATGATGATGGAATGTTACTTGACCTAAAATTACTTGTTGATCAAAAACAAATTCCTGCAATTGACAGATGGGCCATTCAAAACGATTTGTATTCTCTATGTGTGTCAGGAAATGAAAAAGNNCCTCAATTAATGTGGGTCATAATCTTTCTTCCTTGTATTTTCGATGCTTTGATGAAAAGTTTTCTGAAGAAATCAAAGAATATGGAATTAATTATTTAAGAAAAATATTATCCAAGTTGGGGTGGGAGCCACAAAAAACTGACAAACATACCGATGCCTTACTTCGCTCATTTGCAATATCCACTTTGGGTAAAATGGATGATAGTGAGGTTTATGATGAATGCAAAAAAAGATTTGAGAAATTTTTAAAATCTCCAAGATCACTTTCTCCAGATTTGATTGAACCTGTATGTTCTGTAATAGCGTGGAATGGCAATACCAAAACACATTCCCAATTTGTAAAGTTATACAAAACTTCTAAAACAATGGAAGAAAAACTTCGATTCTTAGGTGCAATGTGTGGATTTAAAGACAAAAAATTGCTCAAAAAAACTCTTGACTTTTCCCAAACTTCTCAAGTTCGCTCTCAAAACATGCAGCTACCAATAATGAGAGTATCGATGAATCCTTACGGAAAACAAGTTTTGTGGCCATGGTTAAAGAAGAATTGGACAAGATTAAACAAAAAAGTTGGTCATGGAAATCCTCTTTTCAACAGAATTGTTGCAAGCATCTCTGGGGTTGCAGACGACTCAATGGAGTCTGAAATAAAAAAATTCTTTAAGAAAAACCCCACCCCAGGAACAGAAAGGACTCAAGTGCAAACTCTTGAAAGAATAAGAATTAATTCAAAATTCCTTCAAAACATGAGAAAAGAATTCAAAAATGGCTAAAAAACTTGGAGCTCCTATTGCCCTTGGAGTGGTGACTATTTTTGCCCTCTTATTATTGACTAGCGGAGACCAGAATGAAGACCAGCTTAAATCTACGTTCTCCATAGAAGCAGTTTATTTTGAAAACCAAGAATCTGTTGATGAAAATCATATCCAAATTAGATTTGCAGACAAATCAGAAAAAACCAATGCTGTAATATTGGAAGTACTTGGAATGGAAGAATCCTTTCAACGAACTTATCTTGATTCGGAATTTGTCGAAACAATTGATTTTCCTATTCCTCCCAAATACGGATGGGAGGTCCATCCTGTCACGTTATTAATTGATCATGAGGAATACGGCAAGGTATCTATTAAAACAGAAATCCGTCCAGCAGGAGAAAGCCCAGCCCCAATCATTTATGGAAAACCATAGATAATACACAAGATTTTATTGCACCATCAAAAACTGAATTTCATGGACATACTTTCTGACTTGAAAAAGGGTAAGAGAGGCGCAATCGCAAAGGCTATAACAATTGTAGAAAATGATCAACCTGAATCAAAAAAACTTCTAAAGAAAATTTTCAAAGAAACTGGTAAATCCATGGTTATTGGAATTACAGGACCTGCCGGAGCTGGTAAAAGTTCACTCATAAACAAAACTTCAGTTGCTTTGAAAAAACTACGCACAAAACCTGCCGTTTTAGCTGTTGACCCCACAAGTCATGTCACTGGTGGCGCAATACTGGGAGATAGAGTTAGGATGACTGAATCCACTGACTCCGGAACTTATATTCGAAGTATAGCATCAAGAGGTGCAACTGGAGCAGTTTCCAGATCACTGAGAAACAGTATTAGAGTTTTAGAGTATGCGGGATTTAATCCCATAATAATTGAAAGTGTGGGAGCTGGACAAACAGAAGTAGAAATTTCTAACATTGCTGATATTACAGTTGTAGTTTTTAATCCTCATACTGGAGACAGCATTCAAACAATTAAAGCTGGACTAACAGAGATTGGTGACATTTACCTTGTTAACAAAAGTGATTTGGATGGAACAAATCAACTATTTGATGCCGTACGCGACTTTATCGGTGCAACTGAAAGAAATCCTATAATTCTCAAGACCTCAGTTAAAAAAAATACTGGAATCACTCAGTTTGCTAAAACTCTAAAAGATATGATGAAAGAAAAGCAAAAATCAAAAGAAGCAAAAGATAGGCAACGTCTTGAAACTGAACTTAAGGATATCGTTTTAAATAACATAAGAGAAAAAATGGATGACATGCTTGCTTCTGATAAAACATTTTCGAAATATCTAAAAAAGCTCCAGTCAAAAGATATTGATCCATTTGAGGCAGCAGATAAAATTACAAAATCATTGGTAAAGTGAGAAACATGGCAACAAAAAAACCCACAAAATCAAAGGCGCCAGAAAAAAAGATTTTCACTGATTCGAATTTTCCTGTAAAACGTATTTATCAAAAATCTTCTAAAAAGAGAACAACAGAAGATTCTGGAAAATATCCATTCACCAGAGGAATTCATCCTGGAATGTATCGTGATAGATTTTGGACAATGCGTCAATACTCTGGATTTGGCGATGCAAAACTTACCAATGAACGATTCAAATTCATGCTTGAAAAGGGACAGACCGGACTTAGTATGGCCTTTGACCTTCCTACCCAGATAGGATATGATCCTGATTCTCCTCAAGCAGAGGGCGAAGTTGGAAAAGTTGGCGTATCAATTGCATCTCTTAAAGATATGATGACTGCCTTTGATGGAATTCCTCTTGGAAAGGTAAGCTCCTCAATGACAATCAATTCAACAGCTTCCACATTACTTGCATATTATATTGCAGTTGGGGAATCTCAAGGTTTCACAAGTCAACAACTCAGAGGAACAACTCAAAATGATATTCTAAAAGAATACATTGCAAGAAATACCTACATTTACCCTCCTCAGCCCTCAATGCGTTTAATTGGAGATATGATTGGATATTGTGCTGAAAAGGTACCCTCATGGTACCCGGTATCTATTTCGGGATATCATATGAGAGAAGCAGGATGTACTGCAACACAAGAAGTTGCTTTTACACTTGCAAATGCAATTGCTTACATTCAAACATGCATAGACCGAGGTCTCAAAATTGATGACTTTGCACCTAGACTTTCATTCTTCTTTTGCTGTACTATAGAATTTTTTGAAGAGGTTGCAAAGTTTAGGGCTGCAAGAAAAGTTTATGCAAAAATTCTCAAAGAAATGTTTCATGCAAAGAATCCCCGCTCTATGCAATTAAAGTTCCATACTCAAACTAGTGGAGAATCATTAACTGCACAACAACCCGACAACAATATTGTTCGTGTTGCCATCCAAACAATGGCAGCCGTGATGGGTGGAACTCAATCACTCCATACAAACTCCCGTGATGAGGCGCTAGCTCTTCCCACACAAGAATCTGCTAAAATTGCACTCCGTACTCAACAAATTGTTGCTCATGAAAGCGGCGTGACTAAAACTGCTGACCCCATGGCTGGTTCGTACTATCTAGAAGAATTATGTGACCAAATTGAAGATGGAGTTTGGAAATATCTGAAGAAAATACAAAAGATGGGAGGCTCAGTCAAGGCAATAGAGAAAGGTTTCTTCCAATCAGAAATTAGGCAAAACGCCTACCGACTCAAAAAAGAAACTGATGAGGGAGATAGAATTCTTGTTGGTGTGAACAAGTATTCAGAAAAAGAAGAGCAACCAGAACTTTTGAGAATTGACGATAGAATTGAGATTCAACAAAAGAAGGCTCTAAAGAAATTACGAGCATCAAGAGACAAAAAGAAACTTGAATCTGCTTTATCTAAAATGAAGGATGCTGCAGAAACTGATGAGAATTTAATGCCATACATCATTACTTCTGCAAAAGCCTATGCCACTACTGGAGAAATTAGTAATACTTTCAGAGAAGTATTTGGCGAATATAGACCAAAAGAAGTATTTTAGCTAAATTTCTCTAAGGCATCCAGATTTTTGGTGTTGTGTCTGGTTTAAAGTCTTGAAATTTTATTTCATCAGAACATTTTTTCATGTTCTTTTGGGTTAAACATTCTCCCAAAGCTTCATTGTATGAATTTTCTTGTTGAATCTTGAAGGCTGATTCCTTTTCAATCACTCTATTTGGATTTGAGCCCATCAAGTAGAATTTGTATTCAGTAGTTTCAAAGTCTAATAGCAAATTAGAAAACAAGGCATCTTTTGCAGAAAGGGCATCTTCTAAGAACCATTGTTGCTCAAAACCTCCTACATTATGACCAATTACGATCATGTCTGCGCTATCAAATTCTTTTATGACTTTGAATTGAATTGACAAAACTTTGGTTGAGGAACCCCAGTGGGTCATAATTGAATGAATGTCTGTAAAATATCCTCCATTATTGACAATTTGTTTTTGACCTTCAATTCTGATTATCTTTATTGGTGCTTTTTCAGTTTTTTGAGAAGTTGCCCCTTCAGGGAAGATGTAAACTTCGATTCCAGATGGAGCTAGTTTTCCTTTCTTGTTTGGAAGCTCAATTGTAAGATTTGCCACCTCTCCTACTGTGAATACTTGTTTTTGATTATCTCCATTCAAGTTAATTGATGGTGCTTTTGAGACTTTTGAGAATCCATTAGGATAGGCTTTTACAATATTGATCACTTCATCGTCGTCAATTTGATTATAAGACATGTCATAGCCCATAATTCCTGGGGCCTCGGCAAGACTTCCTTCTGTCTTAGGATGATTCAAACTAAGGGAATGCCCAATTTCATGTAACGTAATTCGCTTGATCATGTCATTATCAAATTGCTCATGATCTCCATTTTTTACAATATCTTGAAATTTCTCCATGGTCATTTCATTCCAAAAGGATTCGTCATTTTCAGCCATTTGCAAAAGTGTACTTTGATAATCATTTGTATAGATGGTGACATTGGCTGCTGGTGTTTGAGGATGGCTAAATCCCGCAACTCCTAACATCTGAAAATATGCTGCATTTGGAGTATCAAGATAATTTACAAACCCATCACAAATTGATTCATCATTTGGAAATACATGCATAGTCATATCCCAAACTTTAGAATTTCCTGTTACCTCTACAATTCTATCATGCCATGTTTGAACGGCATCCTTGGCAATTTGATTATAGTATGGATTTTGTTCGTTTTGTGTTATGCAATAATCTATTCTGGTATCGTTGAAAACAAGCAATCTGTTACCTGTATATTTTTGAAAATCAATGTATTCTTTTTTGTCAAGTGATTCATTGTATGCAAATGCGGATTGGTCTACTGTTATTCCAACTGAGACAAAAAATAATGTTGCAATAACAGCAAAAATACCTTTTCTAAGATTTTCTTTAGAAATTCTGAGACCAATCAAAGCAAAATTTCTCTGAGAAAAATTATGTTAAACTAAAGTATGTACAAGAGAATACACACAAAATTCGATTTGTTCAAAATGAACAAAATCAAAAAATTTGAGGCTATTGTGATATCATGAAATTTTTATTACAAAATTAACATGAAAAAAATTTAATTTTGTGTCACTATTACTGTGTGTCATAGCACCAAGGACATACATTACAAAAGCAAATGGACACAGAGTTCAATTTAATGAAAATAAAATCCTAAGCACTTGTAGGAGAGCAGGTGCTGACAAGCAAACAGCTCAAAGAATTGTAAAAAAAGTAAAATCTCAAATTTATCAGGGAATAGGTACTGATAATATCTACAAACTAGTATTGCATGCAATATCTGAGGAAAAAGGAGGACGGGGTCTCCATCAAAGATACAAACTAAAAGAAGCAATTATGAATCTGGGTCCTAATGGATTTGCCTTTGAAAACTATGTGGGTAATGTTTTACAGCACTATGGTTTGGAAATTAAGGGAATTCGAAGTAAAATTAAAGGTAAATGTGCCACACACGAAATTGATTTAATTGCAATTAGTCGTAACAAAAAATTTCTCATAGAATGCAAACATAATTCCTACCGTGGGGGGTTTATTGGATTAAAAGTTGCTCTTTATACTCATGCCCGTTTCTTAGACACCTTGCCAAAATTTGAGGCAGAAGCAATCGTCTGTAATGCCAAAGTATCTTCTCAGGCAAAAAAATATGCAAAATGTATTGGCCAGCAAGTATTTTCTTGGAGATATCCGCCAAAACAAAGTCTTGAAAAAATAATTGAAGATTACAAATTGTACCCTATCACAATTCTTAATCTTAATCACGTTGAATTAGAAAAATTTTCTCAGCAGAATATTATGATTGCCAAAGATCTACTAAAATACAAAGAATCTCTTCTTTCAAAATTAACTGGAATTTCTGAAAAACGAATCCATAATCTAACTAAACTGGTGGAACAGATAATTTCAAAATAACTCCCTTGCAAAACAATAAAGATGTGGAATAATTAAAAAACACAAATGTCGGTAAAGATAAAATGCTCGCATATTCTTGTAGAAAAACAAAGTGAAGCACTAGCAATTTTAGCTCGAATAAAGGCAGGAGAAAAATTTGGAAAATTGGCAAAGGATCTTTCACTTGATTCTGGAAGCGCCAAAAGAGATGGTAATTTGGGATATTTTACTAAAGGAAAAATGGTAAAGCCTTTCGAGGAGGCTGCCTTCAAATTACAAGTAGGGGAAATCTCTGAGCCTGTAAAGTCAGAATTTGGTTATCATATAATCAAAAGGCTAGGATGATGGTTCTAAATCAATCTGGATTTGATGAAATACTTGATTATCTAGACAACTCCTTATCTAAACTAGCACAAGAAACCCTACTAAATTCTGAATTCCAAATGGAAAAAAATGATCTTAAACAATTTCTTTCACATCAATATGATGTTAGGCTAGATAATCTTCTTCAAAGAAAAAGTAGTAGTGTTCATCATTTAGAGTCTGGAATGAAAAATAAAGCAATCCAAAGAAAACAAACTTTACTTGAAAAAATATTTTCCAACTCTTAAAGAAAGGCATCTAGTCCTGTCTTTTTAGAATTGTTTTTTTGCAAAGTCTGAGTCATTTTTTCTCCCATTCCTTTTGCAGCAGTCATTTTTCGTTTACCAATCCAATAGTATCTTTCGTCAATTGTGTCTTTTGCCATCAAAACAATTAGTTTGCCCGTGTCTTTTCTACCTGTTCTTCCTCGTCTTTGTATAAAACGAATGGAGCTTGGTATGTTATCATAAAAAATCACTTGATTGACCTCTGAAATATCAAGACCTTCTTCACCAACTCTTGTTGCAATAAGGATGTTGAATTCTCCATCTCTAAACTTTTGAACAGTTTCAATTTGCTTTTTTTGCTTTAATCCTGTTTCTCCCGCTTTACCGATTAGTATTCCTGAAGGATATCCCATTTCTACAAGCTTGTTGTAAATGACATCAACTGAATCCCTAAAACTTGAGAAAATCAAAACTTTTCCCGAAGTCTTCTTGAGAATCTCTTCAAGTTTTTGAATTTTTGGATGCTCTATTCCTTTTGATTGAGCAACTTTGGCCAACTGTATTGCTCTTGTAAAATTAGGGTCCACCTCAAGCAATTCTTTTACTCCAACTCCTTTTTTCTTGGCAGTTCTCTCACAGAATTTCAAAAAGGGTGTTATGCCATGAGCCTCAAACATGTTAAGGGCATAATGAATGCGTATAGCCGTGAAAAGAGGCTTTGCACATCTTTTATTTTGTCTTAATACAAATTGACGTACTCTAAGCAGGGCTGAGAGCGACTGTTGGCCATTTAATTGAAGTCCATATTTTTTCATGGTCTCATATCTTTCATCAAGCGCAAGTTTTAGCAAAGTCTGAATTGCCTTCATGTCTGGTGGAAGCTCTACACTAACCCATTCTGTGTTGGTCTCTTGGATGTAGGGCTTTACATCAGAACTATCTTCAGTTCTTTCTGCAACTGAAGTGATGTGTAGTCTCGTAAGTATCTCAGTTGCTTTTTCTTTTTCACTTGGTAGCGTTGCTGTCATTCCTAAAATACGAGTTTTGGAATGAGACACTCTCTCGGCAATTCCTGAATATGCATAATCTCCTACTGTTCTGTGAACCTCATCAAAAATTACCAGACCAAATTGATCTGGTGAAACAATCTGTCTGTCTAAATCATTTTTTGTGATTTCAGGAGTAGCACAAATTACACTATTGTTCCATAGTTTTGTTCTTTTTTGAATAGTATCCTCTCCTGTAATCAGTCCAATGTCTTCAATAGTAAGATTTTGTTTAAGAAAATCATAATGCTGATTTACTAATACTCTGGTTGGAGCTAAAAATAAAACTCCTTTTCCCTGAGATAAAAATTCAGAAATCACTTGCAATGCAATGGCAGTTTTTCCTAAACCTGTTGGTAACACAACGATACAATTTTCTTGAATTGCTTGATTTGCAAGATTTACTTGATATTCTCTTTTTTCAATTGAATCTTTTTTAATATACTTCTTATCAAGGTGAACTAGCGTCAATCTTTGTAATTTTCAATTAAGGTTTATTGATTTTATGTTTTCGTGTAGTATACCATTGACAAATGAATGACAGTGATTTGTTATTATCGAAATTCATGGCTAATTAGGCACAAAATTTTAATTTTTCAAACACACTTTTTGATTTTAATACAAGAGAATTGATATTAGGTGGTAATAATCTAAGACTCTGCTTATTTTTGTTGAAACTGAATTTCTCAAATTTTTCTTAACCTCTTTATTTGATGAGATTTGTATTTGGTCATGGATGAGAAAGAGGTAGATAAATCAAAAGAATCTCTTCAAAATCATTTGCTATTTTATAAAAAACTTAACAATACAATTTTTGAACTAGAAAATGAAATTGAGGCTAATTCTGATAGCAAAATAATAGAACACCTCACTGAGAGGATAAAGGCCATCAATTTGGATAAAGAAAGAATAAGAAAATTATTCCCTCATGTAAAACCGGAAGTTTGGGAAAATAAATAAAAAACAAAAAAGGAACTGCTACTCTAATTTTTTCTTTGCTTTTTCAATCATTGCAGTTTCTTCTTTGAGATGCTTTTTCAAAAGACGTTCATGGTCTTTTTTGTGAACGCTGTATGCTTTGTTAAGTGATTTCTTTGATTTTGCTCTTTTTACAGCATTTTGAAATTTTTTATGGATTGCACTTACTTCTGCAGTATAGCTTGCCATGTCGTTATCTTTTCGAAGTTGTTAAAGAAGATTGTGTACAATTCAGTCATTATTATTTTTGATCGGGTGTTTCTTTTTCCTTGTTTTTACAATAATTTAAGATAAAATTTAACGAATTCATATATGGCTCAAATAATTTCTGTTTGTATGAGCAAATCCTTTGAGCGTCCTGATTGGGATGAGTATTTTATGCTTCAAGCAGAACTTGCAAAACTTCGTTCAAACTGCCTCACAAGACAGGTTGGTGCAGTAATTGTTAGAAATCATAGGCAGTTAGCAACAGGGTACAATGGCACACCTCCAGGCGTGAAAAATTGTTTTGATGGTGGCTGTAAAAGATGCCAACTACGAATGGAAGGAAAAATTGAATCCGGTGCATCCTTAGATAGATGCTTGTGTAATCACGCAGAAGCTAATGCAATAATGCACTGTGCCATATTAGGAATTGAGGCCGGAATTGAAGGTGCAATACTGTATACCACCTTTGTTCCATGTCTTGAGTGCACAAAGATGGCAATTACAATTGGAATTAAAAAATTTGTATGTCTTGATTCATATCCTGAAACTGATTTTGATTTACTAAAAGAAGCTGGAGTCGAAGTAATCCAATTAGATAAAAACAAAATTTCCAAATGGGCACAAGAGTTAGTCAACAAATATGATTCTCCTTGAGTGATTTTATGCAAGCCCAAGTTTCAGAACCAGAAAAAATTTTATCAATGCCCCCATCAATGTTGGTTTCAGCTACTTATGATAACAACTCTCGTTCTGCTATTTTGAAATTTTATGATCCGGAATCACAAAAATTAATTTTATGGCAGGATGAAATTGGGCATAAACCATATTGTTATTCCAAACTAGACTTGGATGAATTAGATTTTCTTCAAGGGAGAGAAGATGTTATCAAAATTGAAAGAGTAAAAAGGCATGATCTCATCAAAGATGAAAACATTGATGTCTCAAAAATAATTGTTGAAGACCCTTTGGCAATTGGTGGCACCACAGGAGAAAAGAGCATCAGAAATGTAATTGAAACATGGGAGTCTGACATTAAATATTATGAAAATTATCTTTATGACCGTTCATTAGTTGTAGGGAAATATTATGAAATTGTAGATGGAAAAATAAAACCACATGATTTGGAAATTCCTGATGAAGTAAAAATCGCCTTGAAGAGTTTGCTTTGGGACAAGGTCGATAGCGAAAGCATGGTGGATTCTAAAGAATTCAAAGAATTCATTACAGAATGGGCAGATTTGCTGAATCAACCCATACCCAAAATCAAGAGATTAAGCGTAGATATTGAGGTTGAGGCAGAAATAGGTAGAATTCCTGACCCAAAAATTGCCGAAAGACAGGTCACTGCAATAGGATTGAAGGGAACTGACAACTTTGATCAAATTTTTGTTCTAAGAACTGAAGATACGGAAGAAGGAAAAAATGAATTATCTGAAAACGTGAAAATTGTATTTTATGATTCAGATAAAGAAAAAGAAATGATTCTTGATGCGTTTAAGATAATGGATGAATTTCCATTTGTTGTTACCTATAATGGTGATGAATTTGATTTACCTTACCTTTACAATCGAGCTGAAAGACTAGGAATTAGCAAAAAAGATAATCCTCTTTATATGATGAGAGACTCTGCAACTCTAAAAAAAGGTGTTCATCTTGATTTGTATAGAACCTTATCCAATCGCTCATTTCAAATTTATGCCTTTAGCCAATCGTATACTGACTTTTCATTAAACAGTGTTTCAAAAGCACTTCTGGGAAAAGAAAAAATCGATTACGGAATTGATTTATCAGATCTTAGTCTTTACCAAACTGCAAACTATTGTTACAATGATGCTTTGCTAACATATGAGTTAACAAGTTTCAATCATGATCTTTTGATGAATTTACTAATCATTATTGCAAGGATTGGCAGAATGCCAATTGACGATATTGCTAGATTAGGAGTATCTCAGTGGATTAGAAGTTTACTTTACTATGAGCACCGACAAAGAAATGCCTTAATTCCAAAAAGAGAAGATTTGCAAAAAAGATCAGAAGGTGTAATGTCTGAAGCTGTAATCAAAGATAAGAAATATCGTGGAGGTCTTGTCGTTGATCCTAAGGAAGGAATTCATTTTGATGTAGTAGTTATGGATTTTGCAAGCCTATATCCAAGTATAATCAAGGTGAAGAATCTTTCTTATGAAACCGTTCGCTGCTCTCATGAGGAATGCAAGAAAAATGCCATTCCTCAAACTAATCACTGGACTTGCACTAAACGTAATGGTTTGACCTCAATAATTATTGGTTCTTTACGAGATTTGAGAGTAAATTACTACAAAAGCCTATCAAAAAAAGAAACTCTCTCAGAAGAACAACGTAAACAATACACTGTAGTCAGCCAAGCCCTTAAGGTAATTCTAAACGCCAGCTATGGCGTAATGGGTGCAGAAATCTTTCCCTTGTATTTTCTTCCTGCAGCTGAAGCCACTACAGCAATAGGGCGATACACGATTCTTGAAACCATTAAAAAATGTGAAGCGATGGGCATTGAGGTACTATACGGTGACACTGATTCTATCTTTATCAAAAATCCCTCAGAACAACAAATCAAAGATGTAATTGAACAAGCAAAGGCTGATCATGGAGTTGACCTTGAAATTGATAAGGTCTATAGATATTGTGTTTTGAGTAATAGAAAGAAAAACTATCTTGGCGTAACCAAAGCAGGTAAGGTAGATGTTAAGGGATTAACAGGAAAAAAGTCTCATACTCCAGGTTTTATCAAAAAATTATTTTACGAATTACTTGATATCCTATCAAAAGTACAAACAATGGATGATTTCGAGAGAGCTAAAAAACAAATCAGCTCTAAAATTGCAGATTGTTCTAAAAAAATTAATGATAAAGAAATTCCACTTGAAGATTTAACTTTCAATGTAATGATTAGCAAGGCTCCGTCTGAATATCTCAAAACTATCCCTCAGCACATAAGGGCTGCGAAACAACTCGAATCAATAAGAGAGGTAAAAAAAGGCGATATTATTTCTTATGTAAAAATTTTAAACAAACCTGGAGTAAAACCAGCTGAGCTTGCCAAAAAAGAAGAAATTGATTCTAAAAAATATATGGAGTTTATGGAATCAACATTAGACCAAATTACTTCCTCTATGGATTTGGATTTTGACACTATACTTGGAAAACCAAAACAAACTGGATTGGATGAATTTTTCTGGAATTAAACTGAAACAATATGGAAATAGATGACATACTTCTTACTATTTTAGGAACTCTTGCAGGAATCTTGATTCTTTCAGGCTGGGTACAGCAAATTATGAAGGGTTATCAAACAAAAAGTCTCAAAGATGTTTCGAAATATCTGATGATTTTAATTTCTGCAGGAGCTGCTCTTTGGCTTCTATATGGATTCATTGTTTCTGATATTTTTATTATTGGAACTAACCTTGCAGCTATTATTCTAATGATGACAGTTTTGATAATGAAAAAGAGGTATGATAAATCTAAATTGGTTTGACTTCTAATCAAGGGTTAAATAGAATACAAAAATTTTCAAAGAAAGATGTTTGTTATTAACTGTAAAAACTATGAAGAAATTTCAGGTGATAAGATACTACGATTTGTAAAAACTGCTGAAAAAATCTCAAAAAAATATAAAATAAAAATAGCTATAGCTCCGCCACAACACCTAATTGGACTTGTTTCAAAAAGCAGCATTCCAATTTTAGCTCAACATGTAGATGTCTCCAAAGTTGGAAGTACAACTGGTTTTATTGTCCCTGAATTATTAAAAAAATCAAAGGTTGCAGGTTCATTAATTAATCACAGCGAACATAGAATTTCTCCTAAAGAAATATCATTATTGGTTCCCAAACTTCGCGAATTGAAAATGATTTCTATTCTATGTGTAAAAGATGTCTCAGAGGTCAAAAAGTACACAAAACTCAATCCTGACTATATAGCAATAGAACCTCCTGAACTTATTGGTTCAGGAAAAGCAGTTTCAAAGGAACAACCAGAACTAATTACAAAAGCAGTAAAAGAGGTAAATGCAGCCAAAAACAAAACAAAACTTCTTTGCGGAGCTGGAATTGTCTCAGGAGAAGATGTTTCTGCTGCCATCAAACTAGGATCAAAAGGAATCTTGGTTGCAAGTGGGGTTGTCAAGGCAAAAAATTGGTCTAAGATAATTGAAGACTTTGCAAAAGCCTTCTCTTAGATTTTTGATGTTTAATTTGTGTAAACTAATAGTCTAGAAACTATACATAAGATCATTAAAATCAATTTACTCTCATTAACATAGCATGAGAAATCGAATCATTTGTTCTGAATGCAAGATCGAATTAGAAACAAGATCAGAAAGAAGTATACAAAAATGTGAAGAGTGTCAATTAGCTTGAGTTGATTTTTCTAACATTTTTCTAAAAAAAGCCATATTCTTCATTTATCGTTCAAATTAGTTTAAATCCCCCTAATCTTGATTGGATAACCTAGATAGAAAATGAAACAAATTTACTTTTATGATGAAAATGATGGGAAGAACCGTAAATTACTAGGCGGAAAAGGTGCGGGTCTTTGTGAAATGACCAATCTGAAACTACCAGTTCCTCCAGGATTTGTAATTACAACTGAAATTTGTAAAAAATATTACGAAAATAACAAAAAATTACCAAAATCCCTTATTCCTGAAATTAAAAAAAATATAGCAAAAATTGAGAAAAGAACAGGAAAAAAATGGAATTCCAATTCTAATCCTCTTTTAGTTTCTGTGCGATCAGGAGCTGCAATTTCTATGCCTGGAATGATGGACACCATTTTGAATTTAGGACTAAACGAAAAAACCGTAGAAGGATTATCTGCACAAACTAACAATCCACGTTTTTCATGGGATTCGTATAGAAGATTCATCCAATTATTTGGCAAAGTCGTTTTTGGTGTAAATGATGAAAAATTTGATCACGTTCTTGAAACTGCAAAGAAAAAACAAAGAGTAAAAGATGATAGTCATCTTAACGTTGACTCGCTAAAGAAAATCGTTTCAGAATACAGAAAGATATGTGAAAACCACACAAAAAGGAAATTTCCAGATTCTCCTAATGAGCAACTTGAATTAGCAATTGAAGCAGTTTTCAAGAGTTGGATGGGAGAAAGAGCAGTAGTTTACCGGGAGAAAAATAACATTACCAAAGATATTGCAGATGGAACTGCGGTAAACGTTGTAACCATGGTCTTTGGAAACATGGGAGAAGACAGTGCTACAGGAGTCGTATTTACCAGAAATGGACATAATGGTAAGAAAGAGCTTGAGGGAGAATATCTCATCAATGCACAAGGTGAAGATGTTGTTGCTGGAGTTAGAACTGGAAAAAATGTTGCATTGCTCAAAAAAGCAATGCCAAAATCTTATGATGAATTAAACAAGGCTTGTCAAACATTAGAGAAGCATTTTAGAGAACCACAAGATATTGAGTTTACAATCGAGCAAGGAAAGTTTTACTTGCTACAAACAAGAACTGCAAAAATGAGTGCATCAGCACTTGTAAAGACATCAGTTGACATGGTAAAAGAAAAACTAATTGATAAAAACAGAGCACTTACAAGAATTCCTGCACAACAATTAGAAGCACTACTTCACAGAACAATGGACCAATCAAAGATTAAGAATTTTAAACAATTAGCAAAAGGAATAGCCGCATCTCCTGGAGCTGCCAGTGGGATTGCAGTTTTTGATGTAAAAAAAGCAATCGAGTTGGGCGAGGCAGGAAAGAAAGTCATCTTGATTAGAAAAGAAACAAAACCTGAAGATGTTCCAGCATTCTTTTCATCAGAAGGAATTTTGACCAGTTTAGGAGGAAAATCCTCTCACGCTGCAATTGTCTCAAGAGGCATGGGAAAACCATGTATTGTTGGATGCGCAGAATTGAAAATCAATTATGATAGTAACACATGTGTCGCAAACGGTAAAACCGTAAAGGAAGGAGAAACAATTTCTATTGATGGTAGTGCAGGAACAGTATTCATCGGACAAGTCCCAACAGTAGAACCTAAAGTAACAAAAGACTTTGAGCAGATTTTGAATTGGGCACAAAAAACAAAATCATTAGGAATCAGAGCAAATGCTGATACTCCAGAGGCTGCTAAACTTGCAAGAAAATTCGGCGGACGTGGAATTGGGCTGTGCAGAACAGAAAGAATGTTCAATGCAAGTGACAGAATCGGTTTGTTTGTAGATATGATTATGGCTGAAAATATACAAGAAAGATCCAAAGTTCTTAAGAAATTAGGAAAGTTGCAAAAAAGTGACTTTATTCAAATTCTAAAAGCAATGGAGGGTTACGAAGTTACTATCAGACTTTTAGATCCTCCATTACACGAATTCCTTCCAAATCCTGAAGAGCTAGTTGAAAGAATTCAGAAATTAAAGTCAAAGAAAAAAACTAGTGAAATCAAAAAGGCAGAGATTGTTCTTAAAAGAGCAAGAGAATTAGCTGAAGTAAACCCAATGATGGGGCATAGGGGTGTAAGAGTTGGCGTAACATATCCTGAAATCTATGAGATGCAAATTCGTGCAGTCTTTGAAGCACTAGTTGAGCTAACAAAAAGAAAAGTAAAAGCACATCCACAAATTATGATTCCACAAATCAGCAGTATTGCCGAGTTGAATCACATAAAGAAAATTTACGATTCTATCAAAAAAGAAATGGAGAAAAAACACAAGATGAAATTAAATATCAACTTTGGAACAATGATTGAAGTGGTCAGAGCAGCATTGACTGCAGATGAACTAGCAAGCACTGCAGAATTCTTTAGTTTTGGAACTAATGACTTAACGCAAGGAACATTTAGCTTCAGCAGAGAAGATGTTGAAGGAAAATTCCTTCCAGAATATATGGAAAAAGAACTTCTTGAGCGAAGCCCCTTCCAATCAATTGATGTTACAGGCTTAGGTCGATTAATGAATATCGGGATTTCAAATGGCAGGGGAGTAAGACCAAACATGGAGATAGGAATTTGCGGAGAACATGGGGGAGATCCAGATTCAATAAAATTCTGTCATGGAGCAGGACTCAGTTATGTTAGTGCTTCACCCCATCGTATCCCAATAGCAATTGTGGCAGCAGCTCAAGCAGCAATAGAGCAACCAAAAAGAAAATAGATAATAATTATATTTTTAATTATTCGAGTTAATTTGATAATTACATGCTACCACGAGTTGACTCTATCAAACAAATGCGATTAAAGATTGGAATAACACAGAAAAAACTTGCATCATTAACTGGTGTAAGTACTTCGATGATAAATCAAATTGAATCCGGGCGAAGCCAACCAAGCTATAACACTGCAAAAAAAATTTTTGATATACTTGGTGATATGGAAGGAAAATCATCTTCTCACAAAGCAGGAGATTTTTGCAGTAAGGATATTGTAAAATTAAAACCAACAAACACCTTGCATGATGCAATAAAAAAGATGCATAAACTATCAATTAGTCAGATCCCAGTGTTTGAGAAAAATGAACCAGTAGGAGTAATTTCAGAAGAAGGAATTGTAAAACATCTAGCAGATGTTGGAGAGTCTGAATTAAAAAACGCAAAACTTGCAGATACTATGGAAGCAGTACCTCCTATTGTTGATTTTGACACTCCTGCAAACGTCTTGGTTCCTTTGATTCGATATTCAAAGTGTATTTTAGTTTCAAAAAAATCCAAAATTGTGGGAATTATTACAGCATCTGATACTTTGAAGATGATGGAATAATTATTTTGGATGAGAACACAACTCGGCCAAAACTCCCTCAAGGGACTTTGGATGAATAAATGTGACTTTTGTTCCGGCAGAGCCAGGTCTTATTTGGCCTAGAAATTGTATACCGCAACCTTCCATTCGAGAAACTTCGCCCTCAATATTGTCTGTTTCAAGTGCCATGTGGTGTAACCCCTGACCTTTTTTTTCCAAGAATTTTTTAATTGGGCTGTTTTCATTAGTGGGTTGCATGAGCTCTATTCTTCCATTTTCTAAATGAATAATGGCAACTTTGACTCCTTCAGATTCTACAGTCTCATATTCTATACTTTTTACCCCTAGTGCTTCCTGGTAAACTTGGGCTGATTTTTCAACATCATTTACTGCTATTGCAATATGATCTATCTTCATTTTTGTCACTTTATGGTATGGATCGAACTTTTTATTTTTTGTCTATCTTGTAGAAAATTTTACAGGGATCAAAATCAGAATCTGATAAGACAAATTTGACGTTTAGTTAATATAAGATTATAGTCGAGGGTTGTGGTGCGAACAACATTATTTTTGATTCTTTCCCTAGGTCTAACTGGGCTTTTGCTAGTTGGAACATCTGGACTTGGGTATGCACAAACCATTGAATCAGTTGATGTTGTTGAAAATAAGCTGGTCACTCTTATTGGAGAGGGATATGATCCTGATGCAGAAGATCTTGCATATTTTTGGGAACAACTTGATGGAGAACACGTAGAATTATCCTCATACACAATCCCAATGCCTCAATTTATGGCACCTGAAGTTGAAAATGGACTAATCAAAGTACTTACTTTCCAACTAACAGTAACTGACCCATTTGGTGCACAAAGTTCTGACATTGTAGAAATTATTGTAAATCCAGTAAATCATCCTCCAGTAGTTAGTGCTGGACGGGACAAAATTATTTTCCCATCAATTAATGCAATTACCCTGGTTGGAAGTGCAGTTGATGCCGATGATGACAAATTAACCTTTAATTGGGAGCAAGTAAGTGGACCTGAAATTGAACTAGTAAATACAGACCTTAGATATCTTACCATCATATCCCCATCTATTGACTTTACTGATTTTACTCCAATGACTTTTAGATTAACTGCTGATGATGGATTTGGTGGTGTAGGAAGTGATACTGCCACAGTTTATCCATACCATGCCTTATTACAAAATAGATTAATCTCAATTGATGCTGGACCACTCCAAACAGTAAGAGAAGGTGAAACAGTAACTATGGATGTGACTGGTACCACCTCAAATGGAGCACCAATTAGATACTCTTGGGCTCAATTAATTGGAACTGCCGCTCCTCTTAACACCTATGTTGGAAATACAGTTCAATTCATTGCACCTGACTTGAAAGATGATGCTCCTGAATTACTTTCATTCCAAGTAACAGGATATTCTGAAGGTAATGGCTGGGCTTCAGACATTGCTCTTGTTAGAGTACTTCCATTTAACGGACCTCCTGTTGCTGATGCAGGTCCTGATCAAACTGTCTCTCAAAATGTATTTGTAAATCTTGTTGGTTCAGGAACTGATCCTGAAGACACAAAACTCAAATTCCAATGGTCTCAGTTATCTGGCAGTGAAGTTACCTTACACCAAAGAACACTTGAAGAAGTTTACTTTGTATCTCCATTTATCGAAAATGACTCTGAAGATTTAACATTCCAACTTAGGGTTACTGACTCAGACGGAAACTTTGATACTGATGATGTTAAAGTAACTGTTGCTAAACAAAATCATCCACCAAAAGCCAACGCTGGTCCTGATAGAAGAGTTCTCAGCGATTCTGATGTGACTGTTACTGGATTTGGCATGGACCCAGACGGTGATGAAATTACTTATGCCTGGAAACAAATATCTGGAGATGCAGTAGCATTTGATGGTTCTGATGCAGTAATATCCTTTAAAGCTCCAACCGTACAATCAGGAGATACAAAGCGTCTCATCTTACAATTAACAGTAACTGACACCCTTGGTCAAAAAGACACTGACAGAGTAACTTTGATTGTTGTTCCTGCAAACAACAAACCAACAGTCGATGCTGGTCCTGATCAAGTAATTGATGAAAACACTGTAGGAAGTGTGTTCTGTGCTGCATTTGATGTTGAAAATGACCCATTAACATATACTTGGACTTCTGCTTCAAGTGACTTGGTAATTCACAACCCATCTAACCCAGGTACTACATTTACTGCTCCAAGTGTTGTTGATTCTAAACAAGTAGAACTGACATGTAGTGTTTCAGATGGTACATTTACCGTATCTGACAGTTTGACAGTTACAGTTCAGAATACATTGTCACTATCAATTGTCGCAAATGCAGGACCTGACCAAATCGTAAATGAGAAAGTAAAGGTAAATCTTGATGGTAGTGCTAGTTATGATCCAGAGAACCAATCTATATCATATCAATGGACTCAAACATCAGGAGAAAGCGTAGTGATTGATTCTTCAAATAGTGCAAAACCATCATTTATGAGCCCAACTGTTGCAAATAACGAAATCAAAGTGTTGGTCTTTGAACTAAGAGTATATGATGACAACAACAGAGAAGCATTTGATACTGTAATTATTACAGTTGACCCAGTTAATGCACCACCAGTTGCAGAAGCAAGTGCTATACAATAACTGCATTTTATTTTCTATTTTATTTAGTTG
>WVWY01000041.1:30306-37717 GCA_011773785.1 Candidatus Nitrosomaritimum khambatensis
CTTCTTTCCATGGGTCATCGCGAACCCATTGGAATTTTTTAAAAAATATTTGATAAATATCATCAAATTCCTTACCCTTTTCCAAAATGACTACATCTCCTTGCATGCAAACAGCCTGATGGGCACCTGTTTTGTATATATCAATAGTCACACTTGCTTTAGGATTTTTCTTTAGATTTTGAAATGTCTTTGTATTATAATCAGTAGCAATAAAAATAGATTCTTTGTGGAAAATGAACGACACTGGTTTTACATGTGGCATGTTGTCATGGCAAGTTGCTAATCTTGCCTCCTCTAATGACTGCAAAAACTCTATTTCGTTTTTTGTAAACTCAACCAAAAATTCTTTCACGTATCTCTGGAATATTTTTGTAAACCATGTCTCTTACTTTGATTTGATCCTCAACTGTTGGGGCTTCTTTTTGTGTACTTAGAACAGCTCCTCCCATTCCTAAAGCCATGCCCATTATCATGCCGTAGACAAATTCTTTTGGGTTTTCAACTCTAAGAGTTTCTTTGTTTTGAGTTATTTCTTCCATGTATCCTGGAATGGTAGAAATGGCGCCATTAATTGTCTGCTCGATTATTGTTTCTAATTGGTCTTCACTCATAATGTAAAGCTCAAATTTATTGCTAATAAATCTGCACCTAAGATTTTTAATCAAGGCTTTAGGCCGATAATCATGATATATTTTACAATAAATGATGCCAATCAAATCCTACCTGATGTGATTAAAAAGTTTGAAATGGCATTGGCAAAGAAAAATGAAGTTACAAAACTTGAGCAACAATTACAAATGGTCATAAACACCACCAACAAATTTGAAGAGTACGTCCCATTAAAACAACAACTTAATTCTGCAGTAACTCAATTTTATGAGGCATCTGAGAATTTAGAAAAAACAGGCGTGGTAATCAAGAGTATTGAGCAAGGACTCCTTGATTTTCCCTCAAAACGCTTTGATGAAGATGTGTGGCTATGCTGGAAATATGGGGAAACAGAAATAAAATTTTGGCATGATAAAGAAGAGGGATTTATGGGCAGAAAACCCATAGATGTAAACGACGAGTCTTTAGTTTAAGAAGTCTTTGCTTTCTTTTTCTTTGTTGCAGAATCTAGTGGTTTGCTAGATTTCCAGAGTAATTTACACAGATTGTCAATNNGATGTTTGACTTGAATCTGACATGATCATTTGCTTGTCTTTTTGTACAGCAATTCGTCCTTTTGATGGAAGTTTGGATATTCTAGTTTCTGTTGCGTTGAATCTTTTTACAAAAGAAATCATGTCCATGTCATCTACTTCGACTAATAACAAGACCTGACCACCATTTTTCTCACAGATTTTAATTTTTTCTGGAATTATACTGTGGTACATTTTTGAAATGTCTTCAAGTGTTGTTGCAATGTAAATTGTTTCTGTACAATTTTCAATCATTTGTGCAATGTCAGAATAAATGTTTGATCTTCCTTGAACAATTCTTAGAGTTGGAATGTTTGTTCCTTGATTTGTTGTGATTTCGCTGTTGATTTTTTCAACGATTGCTTCACCTGATTTTTTTATTTTTTTAATTTCTTCTTCTTTCTTTTCCAAAGCAATCTTGAGTGCTTTTTCTGGTTCAATGGCTATGCACAATTTAGGGCTAGATAGTGTTGTTGAAATTATGTTTCTATCTACTAGCTTGTCTACTGTACGATACATACGAGCCCTGTCGATATTGAGGTCTTTTGCTAAGGCACTTGCAGTGATTGGTCCCGTTCTCAATAAACTCAAATAAATTTTTGATTCTAGTTCATCAAGATCAAGAGTATCTTTGAGCTCATAGGCCAATTTCTCTACTTGTTCTTGGGCTGACATCAATTTAGAGTCCCTCCCAAGGTGGTGTGGGTTTTTACTAGGCTCAAATTTTCATTTTTGCCTGGTTTTTGGCTGTTTGCTGAAGTAATCATTGATTTCATGAAATAATGAAACTGGTTGGAAACAAAAGGATCTGTGTGTCTTATTTTATTACTGACAAATTATGCCTAGATATGACCTTTTTTGAAAGATTTTTTATTTAAATTACATTAAAGGCAATAATTGCAATGACTATCATGGCTACCACGTGCTTAATTCCTGCCATATAAGACCCTGCACCAATTTTTCCGGCTGCAAGCCCTCCAAATATTGCCTCAATTATAGCCATGTTAAAGAGGGCTGATTCCATCAATCCTACATCCATATCTGCAAGAGAGCCAAATAATCCGTCTCCACTTGTTCCCCCTTCTATCAAATCGACCTGAACTTTTTCAATTTCAACAAAAAAGCTTGTTACAAGCAAAACTGCTACAGCAATAAAGACTGCATATGAAATGTAAATTGTATATGTATATGGTGCCATCTGGGATTTTCTGTTCTTTTCTAGATTCTGCATCTCTGTCACGTGTTTTTGAATCATCTCGAGATTTGTAGTAACATCTCCTCCAATCCTCATGGCCATTTCTAAAAGTACAGTGACACGTCTAGCAATTCTTGTTCCTGTTCGGTTTGCAAAATGTTCAAATGCCTCATCCATTGGCATTCCCCAACTAATGTTAGCTCTAAGATTTTTTAACTCTGGTGTAAGTGCTCCTAGATTACGATTTGCTGTCTGCTCTATTGCCTTAATTAAATTTGCACCACTTTGAACTGAGCTTAGTAATGCTAAGAGGAAAACTGGCATGTGTTTGTCTACACTGTCTTTTCTTTGAACCTCTTTTAATTGATATAATGTTATTGGGACAATTCCTGTAATTCCTGCAAAGATTGTACCAATTTCTTTAATGGATTCTGACTCTTGAAAATCACCGATTAATTGACTCATAAAATATACAGTTATTGCTCCTATTACTGAAAAAATTACAACCCTAGCAATGGAATTGCTGAGAAATGATTTTTTAGGCTCTAATCCTCTTGGTATTTCTCTTGCTGGTTTGGATTTTTTTACTTGCGCCATTTCTTACCTCTTTGGAACCATCGTGTCCATCATCACCAGCATTAATACTCCACAAAGCGGAATAACTGCAAAAGTTAGTATGTTAATCAAAGTAACTAAATCAAAACCACCAAGACTTGGACTCATAATTCCCATAATAGACAACATAATTACTGCCAGTAATGGGAATACGATCAAAAGAATTGTATAAATTTCAGCTACGGCTCCAAGAGATTCTGTAGTTTTTTGCATAAGCATCTTTTTTTCTTCAAGTTGAACCTTGGCTGTTGCGTTAAAGTATTCTTTTAAATCTCCTCCAGATTGAGCAGTAATAATTGCCCCTTCAAGCAATTCTTGGTAAGGTCCAGTTGGTGTTCTGTGGATAAGGTCTGTTACTGCTGTAATCAAATCCATTCCCATAATGTCTAAATTTCTAACAATTAATCTGGCATCTTGCACCATTTCTTCTTGAGATTCTTCTCTTGCAAGTGCCTTGAAAATTCCCTCCAAAGTTAATCCACTTGTAGCCAGAGTTGACATATATCCAATAAAGTGAGGAATCTCTTCCATCAATTTTGATGCGCGTGTTTTTGCTCTGAGAACTGGTATGGAGTTTAACATTCCAAAGGTCATCCCAGCAAAACCTACTGCAGCTGCTACTGGTATCAAATAACCTAAAACGGCTGGTTGCACATTTACAAAAAGCATTACCCCTGCACCAACTATTCCTCCACCTATGGCACTTAACATGCTAAAGAAAACCATACTGCATACATACACTTCAAAGGGAATTGGCATCATTGACTCTTTGATGGCTTTTTGAAGTGGGTTGAATTTTGGATATAGCCATTTGGCGTGGTCGTTGAGAAGTTTATAGCTGTAAATATGAATTGGTCCTACTTTTTCTCTATCTTTAATCTTTTTTTTGTTGTTTAAAGAACTCATACGTTAATCCTCTTTCTTTCATAGAATCTTTCTGGGTTTTCGTAATACTCCATAATGTTTTCACTTACTTTCTTGTGTTCACGAATGTTGTTTTTTACCAACCATTCAAGAGCAACTCTTCTTTTTGTTAGTTCATAATTGATTTTTTCATCTGTCTCACCATCTCTTTCCTTGATTTTCTCAAACACAACACTTCTTCCAGAGAATTCATGTTGGTCAGTTGTGGGATTCCATCTAAACACTGTGTTTGTTTTAATCTGTCCTGTTTTTTCGTCAATTCCATCAATTTCAGCTACCTGGATAATTCTTCTGGCAGATTTGTTGCCTACACGAATTTTTAATTGCAGTGTAATCAAATCCAAACTGTTTGCAATCAACGCCTTTGGCACTTCCATTGGTGCAGATGTCAGTCTAGTTAGTGTGGCATCTATGGAATCAGCGTGAATAGATGAGAAACCTCCGTGACCTGTAGCCATTGCCTGGAACAATGTATAAGCTTCTTTACCCCTGGTTTCTCCTACGATGATGATGTCTGGTCTTTGTCTTAATGCTGCCCTTAGCAAGTCAAATTGATTGATTTCACCGATTTGAGTATCTGTAAATGTCTGTCGTGATACAGCTGGTACCCAATTTTCATGTGGCAGGTTTAACTCTTGAGTATCTTCAATGCTGACCACCTTTTGACCAGGCTTGATAAATGTGGATAATGCATTTAACGCAGTAGTTTTTCCACTAGCTGTACCTCCTGCTACAAGCATGGTGGATTTCTTTTCAGCCAAATACCACATGAATGCAGCAATGTCAATTGATACTGTTCCAAATTTTATTAGATCAACTATTGTAATTGGGTCGGCCCTGAATCTTCTAATTGTAAATGTGCTTCCTCTTTTTGTAATTTCATGTCCTAATGTAAGATTAATTCTACTTCCATCGGGTAAAGTGGCATCAACAATTGGGTCTGCCATAGAAACATGCTTTCCACAAATATACGCAAGTTTTCTTGCAAAATTATTCAACTCTGAATCCTTTTCAAACATAATATTGGTTGGAATTGATTCATGTTCTCTATGCCATACATACAATGGAATGCCTGTTCCATCACAGCTGATTTCCTCAATCATGTGGTCACGCATTAATGGTTCGATTTTTCCAAGATGAATAAAATCTCTTACCGCATAATACTTTATTTTTGCAATATTTTTTCTAGGAATCTTTAATCTATAGTTTTTAATCATTTTTTCAATTTTTGTACCCAGTCTGAGTTCAGCTTCTTTTTTGGATTTTATTTCTCCCATGGAAACTGACAACTCTGTCATCAAAAGTTTCTTGATAATGTCCAGTGCTTTTTTATCACGTTCACTTAAAGTAGGTTCTAAAATTTGGTATCTAATTCCTCCTTTGGCAGTAGGGTCTTTGATAATACCTGACCTTACATCATATTTTTCAAATTCTAGTTTAGATAGGGACATGAATTGGGGAATGGTTTTTTCCTTGATCTCTGTTTTTTCACCTGGTTTTTCGTTGAGAATCTGCTCTAACGTTTGTTCAGTACCGCTTGCTAATAGGGATGTGTCATCTTTTTTTCCCTTATTTTTTGTTAAGTTTAACTTGTCTTTGAATATATTGAGTTTCAAATTCAAAAAATTCTATCAGTTGTTGATGTTTTAAGACTTGTTCGTTCAGGTGAACAACATTCCTCTTTTACTCTTGACTCTGCTCAAAAAATATCATGATTAGTGTATTGTCAATATCTAAAGGAGTTCGTGCATAATGTTTGGCATAGGTAAAAAAAAGGAAAACAAGGAGATAAACCCCGAGAATAAATCCAAGCAAAAAAATGACCTTTTTACTTTATTGGAGGAATCTCCCACTTCATCGATATCAATTCAACAAAAAAATTCGGAAAATTTAACCGAAAATAACCTTGAAAAATCTTCAAAACCAGAAAAATCTTCAAAACCAGAAAAATCTTCAAAACCAGAAAAATCTTTAATGTCGGGTAAACTTTCATTATTACACAAAAAAGATCAATCACAAGATTCTCCACAAATTAAGTTGACTGAGGATTCCTCAACCAAGGAATCAAAAGAAAACCAAAAAAATGCACTCAATCAAGAGATTCCAAAAAAAACTGAATCTGCTTTAGCAACAAATGAGGTAAAAAACATACCAAAAAATGAAAATCAAATGGGCACTGACCTGAAAAAACAAGAAGAATTTGTTGTTCCTGAATCCAGTGTAAAAGGTGACAAGTCTCAATTACTGATTTTGGAAGTTGAAAAATTACCTGACAAAACTATCAAGCCTTTTGTTGATTTTAATGAAAGCTGTCTATTCTATCCCATTTTATCAAAAATTGGCGAGTCTCCTGACAACATTTCATTTTTAGACGATTTAACAAATGAAGGAATTTTGACAAAACATGTATTTGAAAAATTAATTGTTTGCCCTTCCCATCCAGACACATATTCTTCTAGTGTGAGACTGTACTGTCCAAAATGTAATTCTCTAAATGTTGATAAACTAAACTTGTATGAGCACAAAAGATGTGGTTACATCACTGAAAGTACGGAATGTGATTTTTCAGACCCACAAAATGCTACTTGTCCTTCATGTAAGAAAAAAATTCTTGACTTTAACAAGGAAATAAGAATTCCTGCAATGTGGCATCAATGCCTTGATTGTTCTGAAAAATTCGATAATGCAATCATTAAGCTATACTGCAGAAAATATGAACATGACTTTGAGACTGGAACTGGTCACTTTTTTACCACACATAGTTACAAGCTAAAAGATTACGAGGCTCCAATTACCTCTGATGATGACCAAATGCACAACGATTTGGTTACTCTCTTAAATGATTTTAATTTTGACACCCAATTCAAAGCCACTGTCAAAGGTAAAAGCGGAAACTCTCACAAAATCCCAATTTACGCTAAAAACAGGGTAAATGATGAATCAATGGCAATCTTTGTCAATCGACAATCCGAAGACCTAACTCAAACAGACATCAATTCTATATTGATTCCAATTTTAGATGTAGGACCAAAACACATTCTCTTACTTACTAATGCAGGTCTGGATGAATTTGTAATACCAGTCGCAAAACAATATGGAATAGAAATTATTTCTGACCACGACCTTTCAAAAATAATTAATCATGTAGAAGAGTTTGTTGCCGACAGATACTCTAGAAATGGTGAGAAGTAGTGAGACATGTTCATTCAAAATTTTCTTTGAAAAGACGTCGTGCAGTCAGTCAAATTATAGGCAGCCTAGTTGTTTTAGCAATAGTTGCGTCAATCGGCTCTGTCATCTTATTTCAGGGCTTGAATCAAATTAATCTTTTTTCTCATGATTTGGCACTTCACGATAAAGAGAAAAACGAGTCTCTCAAAGAGGATATTTTATTTGAACACATTAGATTCGCTCCTGATTCCAAACAAATTGAATTGTATTTAGCTAACACAGGCTCAACTGATTCTACTATATCCACAGTCACTATTGTGAAAAT
>WVWY01000010.1:0-18081 GCA_011773785.1 Candidatus Nitrosomaritimum khambatensis
TAATTTCCAGGAGATATTGAAACTACCGTCCCATTAGAGCCAACAAAGCTTGTTTGTGATGGTTCTATTGCGTCAACAAGCATAGTAAAGTCGGAAGCTGTTTTATTTCCTCCATCGTTGTTTACCACATTTTTAATTACAGTGAGTGATGCAAAGTTATCAAAGTCGATATCATCATTTGTAATTGTACATTGAATAACATCTAGAGGGGAAGCATCTCCAGTACACGTCAAGGAACTAAAAATGGCATAATCTGAATCAGGGATTTCAGATACAGAGTATTTTCCATCAGGTATCAGTATTGTGGTCCCAGAAGAAGAACCTGGAAAGGTAAGAATATCACCATTTGATTTAGTTACAGTCATTGTAAAGTCGGAAGAAGTTTTGTTACCATCATTATCATTTACTACTTCTTTGTAAACAGTAAGTGCAGCAAAATTATTCTCACAGTCTCCAATTCCATCTCCATGATCTAGATGGGCTTCAAGAGCCGATGGGCTAACAGAAATTGTCTGAATGTTTTCAGGATTTCCCGGAGGAAGATGACAAATTTCAATTTTAGGTGCTGCTTGAGCTTCTGCCATTTGGGAAAAACCAGATACAAAGAAAATTGAAGATAACAGTACAAAGAATACAACTAATGATTTAGTGTCCAGTCACTATCGCCCATTAAATTTTGGTCTAAACAGGGATATTAAGAATATTCATTGTCAGAATTTTTTGTTACAAAATGTTTTTGATCTATACCATGGTTAATTTCTAGGCTAGAAGTAAAAATTAAAAAAAGAAAATATGGCTTTCACCACGTTATTGTTTATAATTACCATCGATCAAATAAAAGCACAATGAACAATTTGTCCACAATTATTACTGAGATGACTATGAATGCACATTTTGATGAAATTATTTCTTTGAGGCACTAACCAAAGAGACTACATCTCTGTCTCTTAGTTGATAATCAGTAGGTAGCCTCAGATTATATCGCAAATCCTTCGCATATAGAAGCCCTTTAGTCAAGTCAGTGTGGATTTCTTTGGCCAAATCATTCACTGTTGCGCCATCCTTGAGCAAAATCAAATCAGGCAAAACTCGGCCCTTTTTGTCAGTCAAATTTTTGTCATTTGTAACTGGATAAATTGAATTCATCTTTAGAAGCTTAAAGACTGCAATGTTTATTGCAAATTGAACACCTGTTCTCATAAATTCACCCATTATCCCTCTTTTGATAAAGTCAAGTGCTTCAGTTTGTTTTTGGTTTAGCTCACCTGGTTTTACAATATCAAATTGCTCAGAACCTGGGGAGTATTTAATCAGGCCCTTTTGCTCAGCTCTCCTCAGACTGAGTTCACTATCACCACTTGCGGGAATTACTATAGTATCGTTGTAGCGCTCTCTTAATCTGTCAAAGTTTTTGTCAGCCCCTTCAACGTCAATCTTGTTTGCAACAATTAGTGTAGGCTTTGAGATTCGTCTCAAATGTGTGACAAATTTCTTGCTTTCCATCATATCAAAATCATCAAATTCTTTCTCAGTAAGTTCTGCCAAGCGTAAAGATTCCTTTACATGTGATTTTTTCACACCAATTCCACGGTACAAATCAGTAATGGCTTCTTCGGTATTTGTTCCGCCTTTGATTGCCTTTGAAACTTTTTCACGGTTTCCTTCTAAAATTTTATGATACCACATTATTAGTTCCTCTTCAATATCTGCAAAGTCTGAAATTGGGTCACCTGTCCCTACTTCAGTAATTTGACCTGCCGAATCAACTCCCCCTGATGCGTCAACTACATGTAATAGTGCGTCTGATTGCGCTGCAATAGACAGAAATTGATTTCCAAGCCCTTTTCCTTTCCATGCATCTTTGATTAGTCCAGGCAAATCAATTAACTCAATGGGAATGTAACGCCATCCATCAACACATTTTGAATTGTTTGGATTATCAACTACTTTGAATTCAGGATGAACACAAAGTGTAATTGCATGAGAAATTCCTGAGATTGGTTTTTTTGTTGTAAATGGGTATGATGAAATTTCTTCAGACGATAAGGTTGCAGCATTGAAAAAGGTTGTTTTTCCAGTGTTTGTTTTACCTATTAATCCAATCTTTATTGGCACAGGATTTCTTATCGATTCAGATTATTTATCTCTGCCTAGGGATTTTTGATTTTCTCTAGAGTCTGTTTAATTTCTTTGAGGGCCCATTCAATATCATCAATTTCTTTTTTAGAAATTTTACCATTCCACTTTTCCAAAATTGTTTGTGCAATTTCGGCACTATTGTACAAAATATTCCAGTACGGATGGTGCTCTGCAGTAGTGTATGCTAATTCTGTAACATCAGAAAGACCGTTTTTTGCTCTTGCCAAAGCAGTTATTTTTTCTCCAAAAATCTTTAGGATATCATTTTCTAGATCCTGTTCCTGTTTTAGCATGGTATTTTCCTTTTCGTATTTTTCTACAAGTTTTGCCAAGTCCTTGCAAAACTGTTCAAATTTGGTCATGATCTAGAAAGACGCCTATGCTCAGCAAACATGCATCTGTTAAAAACAACATCTATTCCTGCCTGTCGAGCCAAATTTTCTGCCTCAGGGTTGTGGATTCCTTGTTGGAGCCAGATAACCTTTGGATTTTTCTTTATAGCCTCCTGGACTACAGGTAAGACATCTTCAGAAGGCCTAAACACATTAACAATATCAATTTCTCCTGGGACCTCTGATACTAGATTATAGCATTTTTTGCCCAAAATTTCATCTGTGTTGGGATTTACCGGAGTTACATCATAATCATTTTTCACAAGATACTTTGGAACCATATGAGCGTCTTTGCCAGGATTTTGACTCATTCCCACTACTGTTATTTTTTTCAAAGATAGTATTTTGCGTATTTCATCATCCGTGTGATTATCAGTATCCATACAAAATCATATTTTTTCTAAAATATAATCTGTTGATTATATGAACAAAGTCCAAATACAGTAAAGGTCTATTTCAAAATGATGGCAAAATCAGTATTTGTTACAGGAGCAACAGGGTTTGTAGGTTCCCGACTAGTGGAAAACCTAATTGACAAAGAATACGAGGTGACCTCACTAATCAGAAGAGGAAAACAGTCTCATCCAAAATCAGATTCAGTTATAGGGGATTTAACTGATTCAAAATTAGAAATTCCTATTGAAAATGTTGAGTGTGTATTTCATTTAGCTTCTCATACACCACTAGAAAAAAATAAAAAAATTTTAGAAAAGGTGAATCTTGAAGGTACAAAGAATCTGTTTGAGCAAATTAAAGACAAAACAAAATCTCTGATATACATTTCAGGTTTGGGAGTTTATGGAGATCCTGGGGATAAAATAGTTGATGAAAATTTTCCATACAACCCAGATACTAATTTTGTAAAAATCAGATTAGAAGCTCAAAAATTCTTGGAAAAAAATTGCAATGATTTAGGAATAAATTTTTCAGTAGTTCATTTTGGCGATGTGTATGGTCCAAGAGGTTGGTTTTACGAATTTCTCATAAAGCGACTTTTGAAAAACACCTTCAGACTACCAAAAAATGGAGACTATTACAAGGGATTTGTTCATGTGGATGACGCTGCAGGAAGCCTCATTTCTGTGCTTGAGCAAAAAACAAACAATGAATCCTACATTGTGGCTGATTCTACCCCAGCAAAATTTCGGGATTTTGTAGATTTTACAGCCGAACAAATAGGGGCAAAAAGAGCAGGAAGCGTCCCAGTATTTTTGGCAAAGACAGTGCTTGGCGGGGATCTAATAAAATTACTTACAACTTCAATGAAAGTCTCTAACAAGAAAATCAGTCAAATTTATGATTTCAAATTTCCTTCTTACAAAGAAGGCATACCCAATGTGATTTCTGAATTAAAGTCAAAGGGATTACTAAACTAGCTTAGAATCACAAAACGCACAATATTTTAGTGAAATCAATCTATGAAATTTGTGGAAGAAGAACCAAAAGAATTGATTGTGCTTGGAGCAATAAAAAATGGAGTTTCCAAGTTTGACAAAATAAAAAAGACCACAAAGATTGACGCCGAAGAATTAAACGCTATTTTAGAGAAATTAGAAGAAAGGGGTTTGATTAGCGTACATGAGAAAAAAGGCTTGTTTGGGCCCAAAATCAAGATTGTAACTACGGAAAAAGGAGATAGTGAAGTCGATGAGCGAGTTCATGAACTTCAGGAAAAATGGAATCAAATGTCATTACTATACAAGCAAGGAGACAAAACAAAACTAAAGCAATACATGGATGATAATAGGTCCTTTCTGCCCACTATGATGTTTTTTGGAATAATGGACATTATGATGTTCTCAATGATGTTTAGTATGATGGGTATGATGATGTCAGACTATATGCCACAAGAAAGCATTCCAGAGGGCTTGGATGGAGCTGAGGGTGCAGATGGAATGGATGGCGGATTTGATGGGTCTGACGGCGGATTTGATTTTGATATAGGATTTTAAGTAAAAATAAGAATAGTATCTAAGACCCTGCCTACTGGTTTGCATACAAGACTTTTTGATACTCTTTGATTAGCTCATCAGTGATTTTGAGAACATATATTGATTCAGCATCACTGAGATGATCTCTTCCGTCACCAACGGCATTTTTTATTACCTTGTTGATTTTGTTCATCAAGGCAGGATTGTTTTCTGTGGACATTTCTCTATCGCCAAACTAAATTATGGTAAAAAGTTACTTAAAGAAGATCTTCCGTCACATGTCATTATTACATGTGTCAGAATTAATAATTCCACTCAGAACTGAGCCCATTCCACAAAGATTTGAATTGACTTGGGTCCTTTCCAATCTCTTCAGTAATTCTGTTTTTTAAAACAAAAAAGAAATTTTCAAGGGCATCAACCCCACCATCATCAAAAATTTCTTTTCCAACCTCAGAAATTCTATTCTTTTTTTCTGTAATGTCTGAAGCTTCTGGATTTTCAAGGCAATAGGTCATAAGATCAATTAGTTCTTCTTCTAACATAAAGTCCATAAAAAAGAAAAAGTTCTTGCTCAATTTAGTCTTTATTGGTAAAGTTTTGTAATGATGAAAAAACTTCTCAAAACTACATGAAGAAATGAAAATAATTTCAAAAAAAATTTTCAAAAAAATAGATTCAAAAAACAAGATAAAATTTGAGCCTAAAATTGTAACAAAAAAAAATTACTGTGCGATCGCTATAAATTTCATTATGAGAAAAAAGAGCGGGCATAGTGAGGCAACAGCAAATCAATGTTGTATCTAACGTGCGTTATGCATTTCTGTTTTTATGAATTTCGTATTGTAATAATTTTTATTAATCCCTTTGTCAAATATTTTACAATGATGACCATAAAGAGTCACTCTGGAACAGCCACAATAAAATTAGAAAACACGATTGGTTTCTATCTTAGAAATGCTGGATTCAAAGAAGAGGTCATTAATGAAATTGTAGAAGCTCTAGAGTGGAAATCTGAATTTGAAAAATTCAAAGAAGAGAGGGGCATTAACACATCTTAGATTAATTCAAATGATCTTCTCGATTCATTTTTCTATATTATATCATTCAATGAAGTTTAATTCCAAAAATGTATTTCTTTGACATTTTTATCCTAAAAGGAAATAATTTTATCATCTGTAATAAAGAATGAAATAATTGGTTTATAGTATTGCAGACAATCCTGGTCTAATCAAAGTATTATCTTTTTTAAAATCACATAATTCTGAATATTTATCAGGTCAAGATCTTAGTGATGTACTAAAAATCAGCCGAGTTGCAGTTTGGAAACATATCAAAAAAATTAAAGAACTAGGATATGAAGTCGAATCAAAGCAAAAGGAAGGATATCGGCTAGTCTCAAATACTGATTTGCTTCTTCCATGGGAGGTTAGTCAAGGATTAGAGACCAAACTAATAGGAAATGAAATTTTTTATCATGAAACCTTAGGCTCGACCCAAGACCACGCTATCAAAATGGCCACTGACCAAAAAAATAATGGAGTTGTAGTTATTGCTCAAAAACAAACGGGAGGAAGGGGAAGAGCTGGTCGTCATTGGATTTCTCCAAAAGGCGGAATCTGGTTATCAATTATTCTTCATCCTGAATTTGATATTTCTGTCGCAACCTTGTTTCCAATTGCATCATCATTAGCATTATCAAAAGCGATTGAGAAATGTTTCAATATTACACCAGAGTTGAAATGGCCAAACGATGTAACAATAAAAGGGAAAAAAATTGCAGGAATTTTAGTAGATGCCTCTTTAGAATCAAATAAAATTGAAAGTATTGTCTTAGGGGTTGGAATTAATTTTGATGTAAAAATTAAGGAAGTTGAAAAATCCTTGAAAAACACTCCAAATTTTTATGGAGTTGAATCCCTAAAAAAATTCAAAAAGGATGTAAAACAAATTCAATTTGTTCAGGTGTTTCTATTAGAACTTGAGAAAATATTTGAGGTGCTTGATTCCAATCAAATAAAAAAAATAATCAAGGAATGGACCGCAAGATCCTCCACTATTGGAAAAAATGTAAAACTAGTAACTAAAGAGGGAAAAATAAGTGGAAAGGCCATTAAAATTGATGATGACGGAGCTTTAGTAATTTCCGATAAGAAAAATACAAGAGTTCTTGCAGGAGACATAATACACCTTACAAAGTAAAATAAGATGGAATTATTTTTTGGGAGATTTTTTCTTTGATTTTGGTTTCTTTTTTGGTTTTTGTTCAGATATAAGAGAGGTTTGAGTTATCAAAATTTCTTTTAGGTCTTTTTGGATAGCAAATACGGTATCAAGCATTTTTTCAAGTTCTTCTGTATATTGTTTATATGCTGATAGTAATTCCGTATTTTTGGAATTAATTTCTAGGAGATGGTCATTTGTGCGTAGAAGATTTGCAGATTCAATTAATTCAGGCATGTTTGAGGAGATTTTGTTTAGTTCTGAAAGTTCATAGGTAATTTGTTGAATTTTTTTTCTTAGTTCATAAATTAATGGTCCTGCACCCACTTCAGTCAATCTACGAAGTAGTGGTTCTCTTAATTAAAGAATTTTTCCCAAATAAAACAATCAAATTTTAACAAAACTACAAAAGGATTATTGGTAGTTAAAAAGGAAAATAAAAACAAAGATGGTAATGTATTCAAAAATTATCGGTATAGCGTTTTTTTCAATAATTTTACTAGTAATTAATCCGGATTCAGATTCCTATGCCCAAGAATCAAGTGAATCAAAACTATTTGATGAAGCAAATGAATTATTCACTAATGGACAATATGGACAGGCCATAATGATTTATGATAGAATTTTAGAGAAATTTCCAAACAATTCTCAGACTTTGAAATTGAAAGGTATAGCAAATAGCAATTTAGGAAATCATCAAGAATCATTGAAACAGTTTTTTGTTGTTCTTCAAAACAATTCTGATGATGTCCTGGCCCTTACTGGGATGGGAGTGGGGTTTGGAAATTTGGGAGAGTATCATGAGGCAAAATATTATTTCGATACAGCTATTGAGAAAAAACCTGACAGCATAGTAATCAAAAATTACAAAGAATTCGTGGACAAAGTTATTTCAAAGTATCCCTACACACCAACAGAAAAACCTGGTAATGCAGACATTAAACCTAACATCCCTGATTGGATTAAATCTATTGCAAGATGGTGGTCTGAAAATAAAGTTCAAGATGAAGAATTTGTAAATGCCTTGGAATTTTTAATACAAAACAAGATTATCCAGATTGAACTAGTTTATGAAGATGGCTCTAAAAGATCAGAAATTCCCTTTTGGGTTAAACAAAATGCAGGTTGGTGGGCAGAAGAAAAGATAGAGGATTCAGATTTTGTGGCCGGAATTCAATACATGATGGAAAATCAAATTATTCAAATTCAAATTTCTGATTCAATAAAAATAAATCAAAAAGACCAAGAATTTCTTGATTTTGAAAAATATCTACGAGAAATTACCAACAACATTAATGATGAAAAAAGATACATCGAATACCCCAATCCCAGTGCAGATGTAATTAAAAAATTTCTTCGAGATTACAACCGATGGAATTTTGAAGAAGAGGTAAGTAAGGGAGGGATGAATTTTCCAGATCCTGATTACGAGGTTTTTGATAGTGAGTACCATATTTTATACAAAGTTTTTGTGAATGAACAACCATCGGGTTTACCGCTAGATCATGTAAGCACATTAGAGGATTCATTTGAATTCTGGAAAAACACAAACGTGACATTGAACAACAGACAAGCTAACATAGAATTTGAAATTATAAGAGAAAAACACGAAGCTAATGTTTGGGTTACGTGGGTAGTTCGAGATTTAGGACAAGGTGTTTTAGGTCATGCAAATTTTGGGAAGGGTATTGTTGAAGTCACTTTAGGCGATTACAATTGTGATGGAAGTTTTCAGCTTTATGATGTTTCAACTGTACAAAAAATTATGACTCATGAACTAGGTCACTCAATTGGGTTACCACATGTAACTGATCCTGATAACATAATGTATCAATCAATGTCGCCAAAGTATGCATATTGTTTAATAGAATAATTCCCATTTTTGGGGGCGGTAAGAATGAAAATTTTCTGATTTTTTTAGATTTTTGAAAAAATACATCTAAATTATTTTTCAAAAAAGTTAGCTTGACCTACACACCAATAACCTGTAGAAAATATGTAAAAATGATAATAACTAAAGTGCTGTTTGCTCATTAAACATGTTAAAAGGTACAATTCTTTCTGGGCCAAAATGTCCAGCATGTGGTGACAAGAAAATTGTAACTGATCAAGATACTGGAGAATTGTTTTGTGGAAAATGTGGTTTTGTGGTTACTGATAAAATTGCAGACACGGGTGCAGAATGGCGCTCCTTTTCAAATGATGAAGTAAATAGAACCAGAGTAGGTGCAGGTACCTCAATTACTATGCATGACATGGGCCTATCTACAGTTATTGGAACTCAAAACAAAGATTCCACTGGAAAACCACTCACATCTGCGATGAAAAATTCTATTGAGAGACTACGAACTTGGGACAGCAGAACGCAAGCTCATTCTTCAGCCGATAGAAATCTTAGACAAGCATTAAATGAAATGGACAAGCTAAAAGACAAACTAGCATTAACAGATGCAGTAATTGAAAAATCTGCATATATTTACAGAAAGGCAATGGAAAAAAAATTAGTTAGAGGTCGTTCAATTCAGGGTTTGGTTGCTGCTTGTCTTTATGCCTCTTGCAGAAATACAGAAACACCTAGAACTTTGGACGATATTGCAAAAGGAATCAACATAAGAAGAAAGGATGTTGCTCGATGTTACAGATTAATTTTCAGAGAATTAGAATTAAAAATGCCAGTAGTAGACCCAGTAAAAGGAGTATCAAGGATTGCAAGCATTGCAAAGCTCACTGAGAAAAGCAAAAGAAAAGCAATTGACATCTTAGAAAAGGCAAAAAAACTTGGAATTGTAGCAGGCAAAGATCCTATGGGAATAGCCGCAGCAGCACTTTACTTGGCATGCATAAGCACAGGAGAAGTAAAATCACAAAAAGATATCTCAATTGCATCTGGAGTTACCGAGGTAACCATAAGAAACAGATGTGCAGGATTGAGAAAAATGATGAGTACAGAGTGATTTCAAATCCTACAACAACTAGGCTAAGATTACATACTGTATTTTTGCATCCGTCTATATTCTAATTTATCCCAAGGATATACAAGATACGCATTGGTGTTTGTTTTCTTTGCAAAAATTAGTTGTTTAGGATATTTTTTTCCTCTTCTAGCATACAAAGTAACGTAGACAAGTTTTGTTGGAGATTCAACCCTACTTAGAATTTTTTTAAAGGTACTACCAGAGTCATAAATATCATCAACAAAAATAGAATCTACGGGGATTTTTTTCTGATCTACAAGAATTGTATCAATTCCAAGATGATCTGCTAGCAACCTAGCAGGCACTAAACCACCCCTGGTTATAGTGGAAATAGAATTAAAGTCACAGGGAAGGTTGTTAATTTTTTCTGCAAGTATTTTCATTAATTTATCAACTTCAGACCAAGTTACCTTTTGATAATCCAAATTTTTTTGAGTCATTTTTTATTGCTTTTTTGTTCAGAATGTTTTCATTAAACTTTTCAGAGGGGCAATTATTTTTAGTATTTTGAATGGTACTTTTCCAAAATCAAGATCTTTTTCGGTTGAAACTAACAAAACATCATCATTTGCCAATGGAAAACTCATGACAATGACTTTCTCTCTGTAAGACATAGAAAAATGAACTTCCCCAAATTCAGAATCAAATTCTTTTCTCATTCTAACCCGTAAAGCTAATTCCATAAACATCATCTCGTCTTGTTTTTGTGCTTCAAGAGACATGAGTCCTTTCTTCATTCCGCCTGCCACAAGGTGGCCCCTACTGTTTATGATTCTAGCAGACCGCATTTTTGGGTCAAGTTTAATGATTTTTTGACAAATTTTTTCAAGCTCCTCAACATTATTCATTAGTCTAAATTAATAAGCGATCTATTTATTGCGAGCTTTACATCTAGTAATGCGTGGAGCCTCAATCAGCCGAAAAAACAACAGAATATTACAAGCATTTGTCCTTGTTTTGGACTGACCTTATACACTTGATGTCAAGCAAACCTCAAGCCTTAACATCAACAGGTCCTATGAGAGCATTTGCTGCAAATTCTAAAAAAGTCGCAACTGAATTAATTGAAATGAATGATAATCTTTTACAATTTAACAAATTTTTCACTGAATACTACAAACAATTAGGAGAAACCTGGAATGAGGCTCAAAAGAAAGTGAATTTGAAAGCGCCGGAAGTCCCTCACGATGTTGAACAGATGGAAGCATTCAAGAGAATTTGGATTGATATCTTTGATAATGATTTTACAGAACTCTTTGATTCCAAAAAATTTGGGGAAAACTACGGTAAGCTAGTTTCAACTGAGTTGGAGCTCACCAAGCATTGGAATAATATTACAAATGTAATTCTACAATCTGCAAACCTGCCAAGCAAAGAGGAGATTGATGAGGTGTACAAAGAACTACACGCACTTAAAAAGCGAGTAATTAAATTAGAAATCGAGTTAAAAAAGAAAAAGGAATTAAAGAAAAATGAAAAGTGAAACTGCAATCGACCCCAAAATAATGGAGGAAATTATTAAATTCAATAAAAATGTCATCGAAGCCCCAAAATTGGTGCCAGCTCCTGATGAAATTAGTTTAGAGGTTACTCCGCATGATGTTGTTTTTGAAGTTGATAAAACAAGATTGCTTCATTACAAACCATTAACAGAAAAACAACACAAAACTCCTTTGGTAATTTCTTATGCTTTGATTAACAGATACCACATCTTAGATATTCAACCAGAAAAAAGCTGGGTTAGAAACTTACTAGAACAAGGATTTGATGTTTACATGTTAGATTGGGGAACTCCAACTGCCATGGACAAGTATCTTGATTTTGATGATTACATCAATGGATATCTAGATGGTGCAGTTGAATATGTAAAAAATGAATCTTCTGTTGAAAAAATTTCTTTGCAAGGCTATTGTACAGGTGCTACTCTGGCAACTGCTTATTCGGCGCTTCACCCAGAAAGTGTAAAAAACTACATTGCAACTGCTCCTGTAATTGATGGATGGAGAGACACTACAGTAGTAAGCAACCTTGCCAAAAACATGGACGTAGATAAAATGGTAGATACCATAGGAAATATGCCTCCAGAGTTCATGTACTATTGCTTTTCAGTTCTAAAGCCCTTTGAGCAGGGAATTGAAAAATATGTCAATTTTTTCAAAAATATAGATAACAAAAGATTTGTCGATAGTTTCTTGCGAGTTGAAAAATGGCTCAGCGACACACCGCCAATTCCAGGTGAATTATTCAAACAATGGATAAAAGATATCTATCAAGACAATTTGTTAATTCAAAACAAGATGTTTGTCAATAACAATCTGGTTAATTTGAAGAAAATCGATATGCCTATTTTTACACAAGTGGCTGTTGGAGATCATCTAGTTTCACCGGAATGCAGTATGCCTTTGCATTATGCAGTAGGTAGTGAGGATAAAACCCTCAGAATGTATCCTACAGGTCATGTGGGAATGATAGCTAGCTCCTTGTCACAAAAAAAGGTCTTACCAGAACTTGGACAATGGTTACTTGAAAGATCTTAAAAAATAAAAGAAAAAAAGAAAAATTTTAACCACTAGTTACGTGTGGTAAATGCTGAAATCCATGATTGCATGATGTTTTTGTTTAGGTCAGCAAATGATTTTACGTTATCATTGAATGTCTTGATGTTTTGTTGGGTTGCATCAATTGTTGCAAGAGCTATTTGATTTTGTATGGATGTTGCCTTTACAAATTCTTCAGTTGTATCACGAATTGCTTTTAATGCTGCCTCAGGAATGTTTGCTGTAATACCAGATTTCTTTGCAAATTCTTTTTGCATTGTAATTGAAGAATCTACAATATTTTCAAATGCTTGCAAATATTCTTGTTGTACATTAGTAATTGATTGATGATACTGTGGGACTGATTGTTTGATGCTAGTGAATAATGTATCTACGTTTTGCTGATATGCTGAAAATGCATCTTTTGGAGTTGTTTGTGTTTGTTCGTTTTTACTCATTGTTTCACCTCCTTATTACCTGATTTTTTTCCAATAGGAAGGATGATGACTTGCACCAAGTCGCCTTCTCCTAATCCGAGAGCATTTCTTTCTGCCTCTGGAATTGAAATTCTGCCAGCACTGCCAACAGTTGTTTTGTATGCCCCCCAATTCATGAAAGATGGAAGCATTTGTCCAATGTTGAACATTGTATCCATGCTTTGAGTTTGCAAAGTTTTCATGTTCTCCATTAAATTTGACTGAGTGTTTTTTGTAGCATCAGACATTGATTTGAGAGTTTCAAGGGGATTGAATGTCTGAGAATTTTGATTGGTCATCATTGAGCCAAAATTTTTGATAAATTCAGCCTGTGCACGACCACTTTTTTGAATCCATTCTTTGAACATGGATGAAGGATCATACTGGCTATAATTACCACTCATTGGTAGCATATGGTATACTGTTCTATTTAACCATAGCTATTTTTCATTCAAAAAATCAAGCACAATTTTTGAGAAAACCCTTCGGATCTTGAACGTATGGAGTATGACCACAATTATCCATTCTGTAAAATCTACAGTCTTTGATAGAAGAAACAAATCCATCTGCATGATTGATTGGAATCACAGGATCAGCTGATCCCCAAATAATCAATGTTGGAACATTGATGAATTGGAGTTTATTTGTAATTAACTCAGCATTTTTTAATCCTAAAATTGTGGACATGAAAGCCATTTTGGCATTTGGTAGTTTCATTCTTTCAATAAAGCTCTCGACTATTGATGGATCAACTTCTAAACCTGATCCTTCCATCATCTCAAACGCATTTTTTGCATTTGCTTCATTAGGGTAAAGAGCTGCCATAATATAGGCATCCAAAGCAGGAGTAGATTTTTTCATAACTCCCGAAGGCGAAACAAGGATTAGTTTTTTGATATTTTTATTCTTAGAGGCATATTCAGCGGTGACTTGCCCCCCAAGAGATGAACCAATAATGTTTGGATTTTTTATTCCAACCGAGTCTAAAAATTTTTTTAAAAAATCGGAGAAAAAGTCTGTTGTGTAATCCACTACAGGTTTATCACTCAAACCAAACCCAATCAAATCTGGAACTATAAGATGATGATCTTTTTCAAGATAGGGAATTGCATTTATCCATCTCTCAGCAGATGCTCCTAATCCATGAACTAGAATTAGTGTGCTTTTAGAGCGACCTGTTTCCAGATAGCGAATTTTGTTGCCTTCCACTTCTACGAAATTTTCTTGCACCATTTTAGCGTCATTTACTATCTCTAGATAAGTATTAACAAATTTAGTCGATCGGTTAGTTTTATGCTTTTTTTAAAATTTTAATCCCGAGAATATTTCAACTAGGTTTTTTAACTTCCCAATCAAGACAGGTGTATGATTCCAAAAAAGGTAACAAAAATCCTAGTACCTTTAGATGGATCAAAAAATTCACTTAGAGGCCTCGAAATGGCCATTTCCATCGCAAGACAATTTGGAGCCACAATTACAGGCGCATATTCAATAAATCAGCCTCCACATTCAGAATTTAGAGGCGTAGGTTCTGTAAATGAAGCCCACACCAAAGAGGTAAAAAAATTCTTAGATCAAGCCAAGGTTCTAGCTGCCCAAAATGGGATTGTTTTCAAAGAAAAATTGATGAGAGGAGATATTGGATACAACATAGTAAAATTGGCACATAGTAAGAAAGAAAAATTTAATCTCATTGTTATTGGATCGCGTGGTAGAGGATCTCTAAAAGAGATGTTTTTTGGAAGCGTATCAAACTATGTTATTCATGCATCAAAAATTCCAGTACTTATTGTAAAATAGTTAAGAGAATCCGTGTTTCTCAAAATACTTTTGATGATATTCCTCAGCTTTGAAAAACTCTGGGGCGGGAATAATTTCTGTTACAATATTTTTTGAATATTTTCCAGAAGAATTCAATTGATCTTTAGATTTTTCAGCAGCATTTTTTTGAGATTCATCATGAACAAATATTGATGAGCGATATTGAATTCCAATATCAGGTCCCTGTCGGTTCAATGACGTAGGATCATGATTATTCCAAAAAACATCTAGTAACTCATCATAGGAAATTTGCTCAGGGTCATATTCCACTTCCACTGCTTCGGCATGTCCAGTTTTATCAGTACATACTTCTTCATAGGTTGGATTAGGTAGATTTCCTCCTATGTAACCTACTTTGGTAGATTTTACTCCTTTAGTTTTCCGAAACAAATCTTCAACATGCCAAAAACATCCAGCTGCAAATGTTGCTTTCATATAATTGAATTTATAAAAACTAAATTAAAACCATTCTAAGTTTTGGAAATTAATTATTTTACATCTGTAAAAATCTGAACAACTTTTTGTGCCAGGTTTTCTATGTTCAGATTGGGCTCTGCGGATATTAGTAATGCTATCTGAGAGACAGGGAAAGGAAAGCTGACTAAAACTGCCTTATCACGCCTTGCTGCGATATAATTAATTGGACCTAGGCTTTCGTCAAAATCTTTTCTGATAGATGCTTTTGATACAAAATTATAAAATGCTTGTAGTTTGGTTTCATCATTTTCATAAGGAACAATACCTTCCTTGAATCCACCCAAAACAAGACTTCCATCTTTGCTGATTATACCAGCAAATCGGATTTCTGGCTCCTTTAAGAGGAGTTTACATTTTGCATCATATAGTTGAAGGCTGGCTTCACTTTGTTCTGACAATCAGAAAAAATCAATAACTCAAAAATAAAAACTTTATCAAAATTATTCAAAATAATTTCCAGGGTTTTATACTAGTCATAAATGGCATTTCAAGATTGCGTAATCTATTATTTTTTCTTCAGAGGCCTTCTTCATTTTTAGAATAGATTTGTAAAGGACCTTCTCAACAAAATCAGGATATTGTTTTTTTATGGAATTTTTTAAAATGCTCCTATTTTTTACGTAATACTCAGCCAGTGGCTCGTAAACTCTACTACCAATTAGTTCCTCTTTTTCTATGGAAAATCCATTTGATTTTAAAAGACCTTTAACATACTCCAATGGATAATGTTCTGAGGACCAAGTAAATTTTAGAATTCCAAGATTGCGAATTGAAGAGTCAAGTATAACCACAGGAAGAGCAAGTGTCAAGAATCCTGAATCCTTTAAGACTCTTTTTGACTCGGTAAAAAAATCATTTAATGGTTTGAAGTGTTGTGAAGACTCTAGTGCCATTATACGATCAACAGAATTATCTAAAAAAGGTAGTTTTGTAGAAGTTGAATTGATAAACTCTAGATTTTTTTGAGGTCCACAAAATGAAAGTTGCTTATAATTAATATTCACACAAAACAAATTCAATTTTTCATAGATGTGTTTCCAAAAAATCGCTGGAGCTGAAAGTCCACTTCCTGTATCAATTGCATTTTTGGCACTTTCAAGTTCTGTTATTTTACCAAAATACTTGCAAAGATTTTCTTGAGCCTCAATAGGTGTGGAGGTCTGATTAGTCCAATAACCAAAATTAAGCATAGAACCTCCAGTAGCAATTTGCATCACAGGGGAAAGAGAATCATAGAGATTAACTACATCCCTTTCATTTCTACGGAGGGTCCAAAGAATTACATCGAGAGGATTAATGGTTACCAAAAAGACACCAGTCTTTTTCAATACTAATCCTATTAAATTCTAAAGTAAATCAAAAATACTGATAATAATTTAGTAGATTTTAATAATTAAAAAGGGAAATCAAGTACATGTCAAATCCCGATGCAGATGTCTTTAATGATTTGTTAATTGCAAAATGGTCAGATAGATTTCTTGCTTGGTTAATTGACTTTCTAATTATATCAGCAATATCTGCCCTAATGTTCACCATGACAATTGGGACCTTTGCATTTGAATGGAATGAAAGTATGATATTTTCAGAAGGAACGAATTACATTCCTGCAAGTTTGTTGTTTTTTGCATATTGGGTAATTTCAGAGTACAAAGGAGGTCAGTCAATAGGTAAAAAAATCCTACATCTAAAAGTAGTCAATCTAGATGGCGGTCCCCCTTCACTTTTGGGAGTGGTAATCAGTAGTTTTGGAAAATCCTTTTTGTTGCCAATTGATGTTATCTTGGGTTTAATTTTTACAAATAAGAAAAGGCAAAGAATCTTCAATAAAATTGGAGATACCATCGTATTGAAGATTAAACAAGATGAGAAAAAATTTGAAAATATTCGATACAAAAAGGACTAAATTTAGTCATATTTTCTTGGGTTAAAACTGTACAGAATTAACCAACAGATCTATTAGCAACTTTAGATCTGTTTTTCTTGGAAAATGTCAGAAACTCAAAAAACTGAATGGTGGATTGGTCTTCCTGAAGAACTTCAAAAAGATATAGAGTTCGAAGAATAGTCACAACATTAGAAAAAAAGGAAATTTAATAGTTTGAAAAATTTAGTTATTCTTGTTCTTTCTTCATCAAAGTCTTAGTTGCCCTAACACCTTTGATTTTTTTAATATCCCATGAAATTACTTCTCTAATTTTTATCGAGTGTTCTGCGTCAAGTTTTACAATCAAATCATAGTCCCCATAGATTTCTTCCACCTTAACAACTTGTTCTAATTTTTGTAATTCTTCAATAATGCTTTCTTCTGCTCCCAAATCACTTTTAATCAAAACGTAAGCACTGGTCACAGGTTTTCCAGAAACATAATGATATTTCAAAGTTGGTATTCAAATTAGATTTTGTAAATAAGAAATCCTTAGCATCCGCTAAGGAGAATTAAAAATAATTCATCGTGCAGTCGTGTATTTGCATTCACTTTGTGAATTCAAAAATGAATTCACCGCGCATAGTCTCTATGTAAGTGGCTGAACCGATGTGTTGGTCTATTAGTAAAGGCTGGCTCACCACTCGCCGAAGCTTGTGATCTACACCACCTTCCTATCAACGCAGTCTTCTGCTGCCGACCTTCATCTTACGAAAGAATATCTTGTCTCGGGATAGGATTCGTGCTTAGATGCTTTCAGCACTTAGCCTAAACGGCTTAGCTGCCCGGCCTGCCTTATCAGACAACCGGTAAACCAGTGGCCACGCTGCTCTGTTCCTCTCGTACTCGGAGCAACTTCCCCTCAGATATTCACGCTTCCATCAGGCAGAGACCGACCTGTCTCACGACGGTCTAAACCCAGCTCATGTTCCCTTTTAATAGGCGAGCAGCCTCACCCTTGGCCCCTGCTGCAGGACCAGGATAGGAAAAGCCGACATCGAGGTACCAAACCGCGGGGTCGATAGGAGCTCTCGCCCGCGACGAGCCTGTTATCCCTGGGGTAATTTTTCTGTCACCTCCGGGCCCCAATAGTGGGCACACGAAGGATCGCTAAGCCAGACTTTCGTCTATGAATTCCGTGCGTTTGGAAATCCATTCAGTCTAGTTTTTGGCTTTGCCCTCTTCA
>WVWY01000010.1:18226-18347 GCA_011773785.1 Candidatus Nitrosomaritimum khambatensis
GATGGACTGTTCGTCCACCTTATGTGGCTTCACCGGGTTGTAGGCGGGGACAGTGGGGCTCTCGTTGTTCCATTCATGCGCGTCGGAACTTACCCGACAAGGCATTTGGCTACCTTAAGAG
>WVWY01000004.1:0-176 GCA_011773785.1 Candidatus Nitrosomaritimum khambatensis
AAAAAACCAACACTACTTTAGCTGAGACATCAGGGTGTTTTGATGGTTGGCAAAAATAATTAGGCATAAGTGTTCAACCCCCCCTAAAATTCACTATTTTCGATAATTTCACATCATGCCTATTACGAGTAATTTTCATAGGGGGTTTAGCTTTTGTGCCCAAATTCCAATTTTTG
>WVWY01000004.1:237-12742 GCA_011773785.1 Candidatus Nitrosomaritimum khambatensis
GAAAAGGGTGGGGGGTTTTAGTTCAATATTTGACAAAATAATTAAAAAATCACATTATGTTGCCAAATGCGCCAGAAAATAATTCTGTAAAAAACTCAATGACCCAATCTCCTAGGTCTCTTAAACCTGAAAAAGCATCATTTGCTGGCTCAAATGCCTGATTTACTTGGCTTTCGTCTACGACTGTCTGTTTTTCTTCCTTGTATCCAGGAATGTCTGTCATCTCACCACTTTGCAGGAAATACTCTTTCATATTACTAGAAAGTCTGACTTTGTAGTTTTATAGTCTATGTGTGTTTTTTTGAACAGCAAAAAATAGGAAAAATCCCTTCGATTAGAAGGTCTTTAAGAGAAATCGTGATGTTTTTTCATTCATCTCTGATACTCTATTTACTGCATCAAAAAGCGTCTGTTGATTAATGTCCACTTTATCATCAAGCACTACATAGACACCAATTTTCTGCTTGCCGTCTTCCTCTAACATTTTGTGGATTGCTTGAATTGAATAACAATAATCTGCAACTTTTTTCTCAAATCTTTCCTTTTCCTCAGGAGTATATCCCAAATATCTGACAATTTGGTTATTCTTCATAATTACCTTGGAACCTACTACAATGATGCCTGGCTGTTTTTTTGGCTCAAAAATCTCTACTGGCACTCCTGCTTGACCTGCATGTTTTACCAAAATATGAAAAGAGTTTTCTGGATTTTTTACAAACTCAAAAGCATGACTCTCGTGAATCAACCACCTTTCGACATTATCTCTCATTCTGTTTGCTGACACACTCAAAGGTCTTTACTAGTTCTATATGATTCTAAATCAAAACGAATATCTCACTCTCTAAAATTATTATGTTTCTAAATTCGAAATTAGAAATATAGTAAATTTACAAGCGCAACTCATACAGAAAACTAGGAAGGTTATACGTTGATGTTAAAACCTTGTTCTATTTCTGGAATCTGGGTTAATACCAAAATGTTTAGCATCATACCAATAATTGCAAGAATAATTCCAAGATAAAGACAGTTTTTTGCTTTTTTTGGATCATCTTGCCTTAAAACAAAATAAGCAATTATTCCACCAATCAATCCTAGAAAAATTGGTAACAAAAACCAAAAATTACTTCTACGCTTTTCGGGGTACATCTTTTTTCCTACACTTTTCGATAATAAATTGCATTATTATTTTGATTTGGCAATTTTTTTCTGTAATTGGGTAATTTCAATTTCTACGGTTTCTAGGGGGTCTTCGACTTGATTCCTTTTAATTGAAAACATCTTGGGTTTTTCAAAGTCTTTTGTACAATCAGGGCATGCATAAACCAAAACTCGATGCTCATTTGGGGCTTTGGGGTTTGATAATCTTGGATAATACACTAGCCTGGCACCGCAATCAACACAGTACCTGTTAGCCCTTTTAGTTCTGGCCAATGTAATCCTCCTGCATTATTGTTTGTATGCGATCATCTATTAGATCTATGCTGTCTAATTGAGTAAACCAAATAGTTGCAATCGATCAATGTTTCAAAACTCGAATTTAGAAATATAATTAACTTAGCACTACAATTATTGAAATTCAATATTTCAAAACTCGAATTTAGAAATATTAAGCGCCGCCCATCAGACTTGAACTGACGACCCTCCGATTAACAGTCGGATGCTCTACCACGCTAAGCTAGGGCGGCAACATGTTTGTACCTTGGGAAAAGTGATTTAATCCTTGCTACGATTCCATTTAGACTAAATGTTAAATCAACTTAGTTGAATTTTGCAAAAAAATCTTTGATTTCCTTGGAATATCCTTCAACAAGCTCAATTATCTCTAAATGCTCCTCTCCAGTTGGTTCTCTTTTGTGAACAATTTGAAAGGCACTTAGGGCAGAACCTACCATTTCGCCGACAAAAAATCCACACAAAAAATCTCCTACACTTTTGCAATCCCATACTTGGCCAACTCGAGGAGATGCACCAGCGCTTTTGTACAGTTCTAGAGTTTCTTGAATGAGTTTAGTTGTTTGTTGTTTAAATTCAGGATCCAGAGTCATTATAAATAATTTTGAAGATTATTTTTCGATACCTTTCTTCTTTTCATAGATGTAAATACCATCTAAGAATACTCTGTGATCTTTGTTTTTTACTTTGGTTTTAAGCTCAATGTTTGCAGCTGTTTGAGTTACGTCTGTCAACACTTCACCTGTTAAAATTACATCTTCTCCTTTTGGAATAACCTTCGTGTTTCCAACTACTCTAGTTGTTCTTGGGGCCCTTTCTCCTTGAAAGTTTTCAATTAGAATAGTTTTGTCTTGTACCTTTACTGTAATTGGAAAGTGGGCATATACAACCTTCATTTTGATTGTGTATCCTTCTGTTAGTCCTTCACAGATGTTATTAATCAATGAACGTGATGTGTGCAAAATAGAATAATCTCTTTTTCTTTTTCCTTGAGCTTTGAGGGTAACTTTACCATCATTTACGTCAATATCTACTGGAATCTTTCTGAAACTTTTGAAGGTCTTACCTAATGGGCCTTGAAACTCCATCATGTGCTTGTTGATTGTAATGTTAACTCCTTCAGGAATTTCTATTACTTCTTGAAATTCATCTAGTTTAGTAGACATATCCTATCAAAAATCCTCCAATTCCTTTAGTAATTGCTTCATGGTGTGACATTACTCCTTGGTTTGTTGTTACTAGAAGCATTCCTCTATTGTATGCAGGCAAATATTGTTGCTCCCAGTTATTGTATTCTTCTTTTTTTACTTTGAATCTTGGTGATATTGCTCCACATTTTGTAATTTTTGCAAGCAAATTTACCTTGAATTTTCCGCCTCTTTTATCATCAATATGTTCAAACTCTCCAATGTATCCGTCTTTTTGAAGTGTTTTTAGAACTTCAATTCCTAATTTTGAGGTTGGAAGAATTATGCATTCCTTATTTCTTCTAGTCTCATTGTTGAAGAGTGTTCCAAATAGATTTGCTAAGATATTTGTGGCTGGCATTTTTATCACTGATTTTTCCTAAATCCTAAAGATACTGCAACTTCCCTGAAACAACGTCTACATAACATTAAATCATATTTTTGAATAACTGCTGTATAATCTCCGCATCTTTTACACCATCTTGAACCGCGTCCAAAATCATGTTTTTTTCTTCCTGTAAATTCGTAGGTTCTATCTTTTGCCATTATACTACCGTCACCCCAAACTCTTTGACTAGATAATCCTTTGCTTCGTCTGAACTGATTACGTGTTTTTTACCTACACTTGCTTTGTGTTTACTTCTAGTTCTTATTCCGTAACCTGGCCTTGTTAATGTAACTGAAATTCCAAGTCCCATAATTCCAATTTTAGGATCATATTTTACACCTGGGATATCGATGTGCTCTCTAATTCCAAAAGAATAATTTCCAAAATTATCAAATGATTTTCCTCTAACTTGATTTCCTTTAGCTTCTAAAAGACGTTTTAACAATGCTTTTGCATCTTCACCTCGAACAGTGACAGCAACACCAATTGGTTCTCCTTTTCTTATTCCCCAATCTCTTTGGGTCTCTTTTGCTTCTCTTGCTGTTGGATTTTTACCAGAAATTTGCAGTAACGCATTTTTTGCAACTTCAATAATATCTCCAGATCTTCCTAGCCCCATGTTGAGAACAACTTTCTCTAATGAGATTTTTTTCATTGGGTTTTCTGTAGTTTGAGACATAGTATCACTTTATTTGAATAACTGGTTCTCCTTTTCCTATCACTGTTACAAAGTCAGATGGGATTTCGATTGTTCTTTCTTCAAGTGACAAGAGGATTCTTCTAGGCAAAATGAAGGTTCCTTCTTCAATGTTTTCTATTTTGCCAACAGAGCCTGCATTAACTCCCTGCGTGACTAGAACTTGTGAATCTTTTTCTAATTTTAATACCTCAAGAATTTTTACCTCAGGAATTTGTATCAAACAACTATCTCCAACATTAACTTCTGTATCTGAAATTAATGAACGCCCATCATGGAATCCAAGTTGGGTCTTTCCACCCTTTATGGAAGTTTTACTAGTGACTCGTACTATTTTTTTGGATTTATCTGATTCATTAATTTTAACTGGTTTCAAAATTTTTCCACTGGTTGGAACTAGTCTGTAAATGTCTGATACATCTTGTAACTCTACTACATCCATTAGACCTATTCCATGATGGAGGGATTTTCTGACAACCCCATCTACCTTTACTCGTCCAGAGTAAATTGCAGTTTTTGCTTCCCTGAGGGACTCTACCATTTTGAGAGTATCTCTAAGAAAGACAGCTGTTGGAATTGATAGTGCTTTTTTGTGAGCTCCTGGTCTTACTGTTACTACAAATCTCTTTGTTTTTCTATTGATTCCCCAAAATTGTGGGGCCATTTGTCTTTTGAGTTTTTTACTTCCTGCTATGCTAACCATTATTCCTCATTCTCCTTTTTTTCCTTCTTTTCAACTTTTGTTTCCTTTGGTGGGGCTTCTTTTGGTTTAGATTCTACTTCTACCTCTTCAGTTTTTTCAGCTTTAGTCTCTTTTGGTTTTGCAGATGGTTTCTTTCCTTCTAATTTTGCCATTCTCCACTTGTCATCTGAATTAAGTCCAGTTACAATGACATTTGAAGAGTGAACATATACATCAAATTTATCTCCCTTTGTTTTTTCTTTTTTTACACCTTCAATAGCTATACTACTTTTTTCGACAGAAACTTTTGCAACTTTACCATCTACTCCCTTAAACTCCCCTCGAATTATTTTTACGCTGTCTCCTTCAATAATACGAACACTGTTTTTGGAATATTTCTTTTTTAGATCACTTGATAGTGGGCTTGATATTTGCTTACTTTTAGTAACATGAGATGCTCTGTAAATCATTTGATTTCTCATTTTAGTTGGTTTCATTTTATACCACCATTGATGCCAAGTTAGCTACTCTTGGCCATTTTTCTGAGGCTTCGGCAGCAACTGGTCCTTTAATGTCTGTTCCTTTTACTTCTCCTTCTGGTGTTATCAAAACTGCAGCATTGTCTTCAAAGCAAACTCTTACTCCGTTCAATCTTCGCACAGGATATTTTTGTCGTATGATAACTGCTCCATAAACTTGCTTTCTAAGCTCGGCTGGACCTTTTTTAACAACAACGTTGCAAAAGTCTCCAACACCACCTGCTGGAAGCCTTGATACTCTGGTCTTGTATTTTGTTACATTGATTACTTCTAAAATTTTAGCGCCAGTATTGTCTGCACACACAATATTTGCGCCAATTGGAATTGATCTTGTGACATAAGGTCTGAATTCTGCTACTCCTTTTCCTGCTTGTTTTGCCATTATTGTTTAACCTCCACTACAACATATGATACAGATTTTGCAATTGGTCTACACTCTGCAGTTAACACGTGATCTCCCATTGATACGGATATGCATTCAGGTACATGGGCATGAATTGTGTTTGTACTTCTAGCATATCGTTTGAATTTGCTAAAGTAAACAGGAGCTTCTTTTTCTAAAGTTACAGTCTGTTTTGCTTTATCGCCTGTAATTTTTCCATCAAAAAGTTTTCCTCTTACTGCAAGTTTACCATGAAATGGGCAATGAACATCATGGCATTCGTTTGTTGGTGCCTTTACATCTAATCCAATGTTTTTAGTCATGCCTTTCCTCCCAGTCTGTCAAATGGGCGTTTGTGGATTTTTGTCCCATCAACATCAATATTTTGATTATTTAGATTAAATTTCCAAGTGTTAATTGATTTTGGAATTAATTTGATTCCCTTTTTGGTTTCTAGTTGTATCATGGATTTTGTTTCATTTGTTATTGTCCCATTTAATCCTACGAGTTGAGGGTTGGTAGAATGTATAATTTCTGTTTGTAATCCAATAAACTCATGTTGTAATATGTTGTCTGCCGTTATCATTTGTTTTTCATCTCGTTTAGTTGTGTTAGCATTCTTGCAACGTCATGTCTGAGAGCCTTAATTTTTCCACTTTCTTTTCGTAGTGTTCCTTTTGAAGCATCAACTCGTAATTTGGCAAGCTCGCTACGTGTTTCTTGGATCTTTCCCTTTAGGTCCTTTTCGTTTAATTGTCTTATTGTCTTCATGCTAATTCTTGTCATTACTTTAACTTCTCCTCTTCTTCTTCAAGTGTTTCAATTGATTTCATTTTCTCTTCTTCTAATGCAATTTGTTCAGATTCTGTTTTTGCCTTGGCTTTTTCTTCATCTGTTTTTACAACTTCAACTTTAGCACCCTCGACTTCAATTTCTTCTACTTTAGCTTTCTTTTGTTTTGGTTTTTCTTTTTGTACCTTCTTTAATTCAAATTCTGGGACAAACTTTTCTTTTCTTGCGATTCTAATTCTAATTCCAATTAATCCCATTGCAGTATTTACATGTGCAATGTCTTCGGCAACTATTACTTCTGCATGGTGACCTGCTCGTGGTAAAACACCAGCTGTGTGTTTTTCAAAGGCAGAACGGTCTCCACGTAGTTTTCCTGAAATTGTAATTTGAACACCCATTGCACCACCTTCCATGATTTGCTTTAGAGTCCACATTGTTGCTCTTCTAAAGGCAGTTCCACGCTCAAGATGGGCAGCCATCCTATTGCACATTACACTTGGAGATAATTCTGGTTTTTCAATCTCATTTACTGAAATTTGTGGGTTTTTCAATCCAAAGTCAGTTGATAATTTTTCTGTTAATTCTCTGATTCCAGACCCCTTTCTACCAATTACAATTCCTGGTCTTGTTACATGTAGTGCAACTCTTGTTCCTGTTGGAGTTTTAGAAATTTCTGCATGTGAGAATCCAGCTTCCTTAATTGCTTCTCTGAGATAATCTTTGAGAAGCATCATGTTGTAGTTATCTTTGATTACGTTTTTGACTGATGACATTTTAAATCTCCTGAGCTACTAACTCCACATGTGTTAAGACGTTGTTTTTTGGTGTTGCACGACCCTGTGCTCTTGGTGTGAATCGTTTTACAAGAACACCTTTGTGAACAGTCGCATTTACTATTTTTAGTCTATCTAAATCCATTCCCTTGTATTCGGCATTTGATTCTAAATTATCTAAAACTTTGATAAACTCTTTTGCAGATTTTTGTGGATATCTTCCAGCCATCATACCTGGGTCTGATTTGTGTCCTACTTGGTTTTTGAATCTACCAAAGGCAACTGCTCTATCTTTGTTTACTACTGCTTGCAAGTAGTCTCTTGCTTTTTCAATTGACATCCCTTTGATGGAAACTGCAATTTCTCTTGCATGTTTGTGTGAAATGTCTTTTTCTCTTAGGGAAGAGCGAACATGCTTTGTTGAATCATAATTTTGAAATGCGTAGTCGAATCTTCCCATAATAATCACTTCAATGGTACATAGAGACTGGATCTTGATGCTCCAACACCTGGTGCACCGTGGTTTACTCTTTTGTTAGTTATTACATATTCTCCAAGATAATGTCCAACCATTTCGGTCTTTATGGTTACTGGAACAAAGTCCTTTCCTGAAAATACATTTACTGTAACGCCCACCATGTATGGTAGAACAATCAAATCTCTCAAATGAGTCTTTATTGGAGTTTTTAGTTTTCCTGCCTTTGCAGCTTTAATCTCTTCAATTAGTTTTCTCTTGCCATCAGTAATTCCTCTAGTAAGAGATCTTCTTTGTCTTGAATTGAATAATTGGAATAGCTTTTCAAGTGATGTGTTGTCAAGATCCTCTTTGGATAATCCTCTGTATGTAAATTCTTTAACCATCTTTCTTCTCCTGATTCAGTGGTTTTGAGGTTTTGCGGTCCATATTATAGCATTCCTATCTTTGTTGCCAAGTCTCTTGCTTTTTCTGTCGTTTCAAACTGAACAAAGGCTTTTTTGCCATAAATTGTTCTTGCAGTGTTTACATTAGTTGCTTTTTGATTGTAAAGAGTGTTAATTGCCTCAGCGATTTGTGGCTTGCTTGCTTCTCTTTCTACAATAAAACAGATTTTACTTTCGTTTTCTACCATTGCAAATGTTTTTTCTGTAATGTATGGTTTCAAAATGATTTTACTTGCTTGATCTACGTTCATTGTGTTTTCTCCATTAAGTTAAGGTGGGTTGATTTGATTTTTGCAATCTCTTCAATTGCAGATTTTGAATAAACTGTTAATCTAATTGGGTCTGAACCTGGAGACAAATCTAAAACACTCAGGTCTTTAACGGACTTTGCCTCGACTCCTGGAATTGAGCCACAAGCCTTTGAAATTTTAGATGCGTCTTTTGTTACAAACAAAACACTCTTTCCAACTTTCTTGGATCTTCCTCTAAGTGAGGACTGACCTGTTCTTGGCTTTCTTGATTTTAGTCTCTCTACGTCCTTTGAAAGTTTTAGAGATTCTAAGACTTCTATCATTTCACTTGCTTTTGAAACAGATTCCAAATCATCTGATACAATAATTGGAAATGATTCAATGTCATCTACTTTGTGACCTCTTGATTTTACTTTGTCTTTTGAAGCAGTAGCTGCAATTGCAGAACACAAAGCTAATTTGTTTTCTTTTTTGTTTAGTTTTTTGTAAATTACTCTATCAACTATTGGTGGATGAGCTTGTCGGCCTCCTCTAATTGATGCAACCTCACCGGCTTGACCTTGTCGTCCACCGCCACCACCTCGCATTCTTGCAATACGTGCGATTCCCTGTCCTGTTGGTGGTGAGTTAGAGTCAGCAACTACATCCATTCCTGCTGTTGGATGTCTTCCCTGTCTTTGGAATTTGTGAGTGTTAAGATTAGTCCATGCTTTGTGGATTAACTCTCTTCTAAATGGCGTTGAGAAGACTAGTGGTAATTCGACTTCTCCATCCTTGTTTCCAGTTAATGTTAGTGAGGGTGCTTTGGTCATACTACTACCTCCAAAATATTTGGTTTTACAACCTTAGCTGGTGCATTTCTAATTTGACTTCTTAATTTTATCAACCTTCTATAAGTTCCAGGAACTGAACCTTTCAAGATAACAAAATCTCCTTTGACTAAACCAAAGTGTTTGTAACCTCCCTCTGGATTAATCTTGATTTCATTGTTCTCAGTATTTCCCATAATCAAAATTCTTTTATCGTATTCTATTCTTTGATGGAATCCCATCTGTCCTGCCCTTGGTACGGTATACATGACATATTGTGGGGATATTGGACCAAGTGAACCTAGTTCTCTAACGGTCTTTCTTGACTTTCTTTGTTTTTTCTTTGCTCCCCATCTTTGAATGACACCTTGCCATCCTTTTCCTTTGGTAATTGCAGCAACATCAACACTTGCACCAGTTTCAAAAATTTGATCAATTTTGATTTCTTTTCCTAACTGTTCTTTTACATGCGCAAATTGTTTTTCAACATCTCCACCTTTTACAGCAGCTTCGAACACATATGGTTTCTTTTGTTCTAAACCTGCTGCTCTTGGCGACACTGCAACTATGGCAAAAATTTCTTTAATTTTTTTAAGATGTTTTTCTGCTTCTTCTAAAGCACCATCATTACTTTTTATGTTAAGTTCTTTAGCAATATTTTTTGGAAGATCTTTTGCATAAACGTCAAACTCTGCATGTGCCCCATCAACATTTTTGGAATATCCTCTAACCCCAAGGACTGTAACTGGCGGTGTTACCAAAACTGTTCCAAGACTAACTAATTGTTTTCCAGCATTTGGTGTCTTTTCACGATCATCAATACTGACAACTTGAACACATCCTGCCTTAAAGCCACAATGAGCTAAAATCTTTGGCTCTTCAGAATTTACTTCTGGCCATGCACGAATTCTTGCCTCCATACTTTTAGCACGACCTCTAGGTGAGTATGCAAGACTTCCTCTTCTTGGTTGATTGTGCTTTCTAGCTCCCATGGATAAAACGAAATCGCCGATATCCGACTAATAAACCATGTGAGATTATCGTTAACCTCTATAATTTACCTAGTTAACGATTGTTTTCATAAACTTATGGATTGAAATTTTCACTAAAGATATTCCAAATAGTATATCCACCAATAATTACTCCAATTACACCCATTCCAATTGCCAACATTAGAAAATTCTTTTTTTCAGACATTTTTCATTATTCATTATACACATTAATTATTGATAGTGTGCCTAACAAGGCTTCTTCTAGGCGTACAGTTTCAGTAGCCTGATTTGGAAAGAAATTCAATGTTTTAGAGTTTTGAAGACTGCTCATTTTTCCTCCAAGAATTTGGTGCACACCTTGCTCTGGGGATCCAAATACAACCAATACTGGCTTTTCAGATTTTAGATGATTTACTATTGCTTCTTTTGATACAATTTTGCCTTTTCTTGATGTGATGATGGTAAATCCTTGCCACTCTTTGATTAATGAAAAAAGATTTGCTCTTTCTTTAACTGTATACCCCCAATAAAGGGGAGATTCTTCTTTGGTGATTGGTTTTACCTCAAATTTTGGATGACCTGTTTTGAATTGTACTGTAACTCTTTTACCAATTTTATCTTGACCAAAAAATGGAACTAGTTGATTGATACCAACATCAACAAATTTTTTGCCCTTGTAACTTACTGTAATTCCTTCACGAACATCTCCTTTTTTGATCTTCTTTGCATCTGCTGGTGTTACATGGCTGGGAATTTTTAATGGATGCAAGACTCCTGCAAATTTTAAATCATTCATTTTTGGAAAAAGCCTTTTTCTCAAAAATTGTGGGGTTTCTAAATATTTGAAAATGGTAAGCATTAGGTTACGGTCATCTTTGTTATTTCCGTCTTGGTAAATGTAAATTGTTTTTATCTTAAAGATTGAACAGGCTCTTGCAATTTCTGAAATCTTTCTAGTCTTGTCTAATTTTTTATCTTCATCAGAAAGAGACGAGTCTGGAATTGCAATGGATAGATTCAAAGTATTAGGAAAATTTTTTGTTTTTATTTAGATTCCTGTGGGAATTTCTCTTTTGCAATTTTTGCAAAGTTTGCAATTTGCTCTTCTGAAATTAATTCAAACAGTCCTGTTTCGGTTTTGATTTGAGCCATTCTGATATGACTTGTTCCTTCCTTTTCTTCACTTGAGAGATAAATTCCTGCAATTGCCAATGCAGATGCATCTTCTAAGGATAATTCACTAGAATATGTCTTTTCTAAAAAGTCAGTAACTTGGTCAGAACCTGCACCAATTGCTATTGCATCATATGAGATGTATGTGCCACTTGGGTCAGTTAGGAATAACTGTGGTTTATTGTCCACAACTCCGCCTAAAATCAATGAAACACCAAAAGGTCTGACTCCTGCATATTGGGTATATTGCTGGGATTGGTCAGCTAGGTGTTTTGCAATTGTTTCAACCTCTACTGCTTCATCATAAATTAGTCGATTACTTTGAGAAAAGAATCTTGCATTGTCAACTTGGCTTCTGGCATCAGGAATGTATCCTGCAGCAGCTACTCCAACATGATCATCAATTTGAAATATTTTTTGAGCTACATCAGAAATTTGTAATTTTCTTGGTTTTTCTTCTACGGCTATAACCACGCCGTCTTTACTTTTGATACCTACTGCTATTGTTCCTCTTCTTACAGTTTCAATTGCATATTCTACCTGGTATAATCTGCCATCAGGTGAGAAAACCGTAATTGCTCTGTCGTAACCTTGTTGTGCAGGAAGCATTTCGATTTGAATACTTTGGAAGATTAATTTAAGTCTAGCCTATCTAATTTGCCGTGAGATTTGAGATTGAGTTTTTTGGGCATGAAAACATCAGATCTACCCACCAAAAAACTATTGAAATTACCAAAGAAAAGGAATTGACTCCTCGAGGAGATTGCATTGTTGGGGTCGGTGCTAGTGCAAGCTGTTTTGATATCCCGGAGGAAATCAAAGAAAAATTAAAAGATCCTGAATCTAAAGTTCAATTTCTAATCAAAGTACAAGATCAAGAATTTATTATTCAAGGAAGAGGGCACAAAGATCTTACTTTAACTCACAAAGAAGACATTGTGATTAGAAAAAGTGATTTTGTGTGTCCAAGAACTCTTGCAGTAAAATGTGACAAGGCCTCTGATATTTTGCCTAGAGACATGGTCAAAATTTTGCAAAATCCAACCACAAAAGCCACCTTTACAATTGATGTTCAATAAATCTGTGACAAATTTATAGGAAATAGAGGATCTAAGGTTATGGGAAAGAAAACCAATATTTTTATTTTAATCCCATTGGCGGCATTTTCTGCACTAATTTTAGGTGCAGGAATGTATATGACATTATGTAAAAATTCCAATTTAGATTTTTTTGGATGCTAATTAATTGCAAATTTTCTTTAGTTTGGTAAAATCTGATTTAGCAAGAATTTCTTAAACTATCATTACCTGATAAATTCATGCAAAAACCTCAGATTGAACTTCCAGTTTCCAAAAAACCAACAGATGCAGATCTAAAAAAACTCAAAGAATATTTCAAAGAAATGCCAATTGAAGAAATCTTATCAGGATTAAAATTTGCAAAAAATCGCTGGTCTGCAAAAGATTC
>WVWY01000004.1:12784-13352 GCA_011773785.1 Candidatus Nitrosomaritimum khambatensis
AAGATGATGATTGCAAACTATAGAAGACGAGGATACAGCTATCCAACAATTTCTCGAATCAAAAAAATACTGATTCAAAAAAGCAAAAAGAAATCAAAATAGTTTTTGAATTTCTAAATTAAAGTTCCCTGAGAACGATTTTGAATTATATCGTGTTTTAGACTATCAGGAACTTCTGGAATTGATACTTTGGTTTGGCCTTCAATTACAGAGTGTGCCTCTTCTAAGATTGCCAAAGTGTCGGAATTTTCTGAAATTCCATTGTCTAATAGACCATTATCACTTACAGATGAGCCAGTCAATACATCACCAAGTATAGAAGACAAGTCTTGCATTGAAGCATTGGCCTCAGGCATTATTCCACTTAGTGAGGAACTTAGTCCCTTGATTAGCGACATTGCAGGACTTAGTGTAACTACTACATCTCCAAGCTCGGAAACTGTGCTTAATCTTAATTGAACTTGCTCCATGGATAGTTTTGCACCACTTACCATGTTTTTCATCTTTCTTACCTGTGCAAGCTCTGAAGCATAGGCTTTGGCATAGCCATTATTGTGAGTTTTTTGAG
>WVWY01000016.1:0-1546 GCA_011773785.1 Candidatus Nitrosomaritimum khambatensis
ACAAAAACGGGTATGATAAAGACGGATATGATGAAAACGGGTATGATAGTAACGGATATGATGAAAATGGGTATGACAAAGACGGGTATGATAAAGACGGATATGATGAAAACGGGTATGATAGTAACGGATATGATAGACTAGGATATGATCACCTAGGTTACGACAAAGAAGGATACAATCAAGAAGGATACAACAAATTCAATAAAAAGAAAAACTAGGAAAAAATAATTTCAAAGTTCTGAATTTAGTTGGGACTAGCTATACCAATTTGGGGATAAAATTAGATGTCAACAAAAATTTTGGGTTATAAAGGACTCCTGCAATGTAATCACAACTCCAATTCCTTCATTCCTGTATAGTGGAGACAAAATGTTTTCCCTATGCCCTGGGCTATCCATCCAGCTAGATACAGTTTGTCTACCGATTTGTTCGGCACTTTGCCAGAAAATATTGTCTGAATACTGCCACCAGTGCAGATTCTCCCCTGCTATAATGCCAGTTGGGGAATCACATGAATAATTGAATCTTTGATACCTGCAATCAGCTTCACACCCATTAGGGTCAGCATGACCAAAGAAATCTCGTTGGAGCATATCTTTACTGTGTAGTTTTGCTATAGTAGATAATTCATTGTTATAACTCAGCGGTAATAATCCATGCTTCTCCCTTTCTAAATTGGTATAGTGATGTACTTGTTGTTCGATTTCTAGGATTTTATTTTCATCATTAATTTGAATAGGAATTACTCCATAGCTAATTGCAATAACAGAAATTGTCCCAATGGCTATTACTGCTAAAACTAGACTTTGCTTCACAATCTTAGGAGTATGATTCTTGGAATTTAATTTTTAGAAATAGATTTAACAATTTTTAGAAATCAAATCATTCTATCTGTAAAAATATGACCAAAGGTATGGATTTTATTGTTAACTGGCACGTTGATTGGAATGGGTTCAGTTTCGGATCCCAGAAAGTTGTTTAATTGGTTTTTTGTAAACCATTGACTGTAATAACCCAGACTATTTCTAAAAGCTAGTTTTTTCTCAACACAGATGTCGTATTCTGATGACATATCATCCCAAGCATCTCCGTACATAACCAAATTTCATTTGGTTAATCCCAATATAGGATATTAACCAATCCTAATTCAAATACAAAATTGAAACCAAAATAGATCCAAAAATCTAATTCACTTTTCTTATTCCAACAACAATTACTATTGGAATTCCAATATACATTCCAACATTTAGTAAAATCACACTTATTCCAATTCCTAATACTTCAACTTCTGTATCCATCTCTACATAATTTAAAATTGATAGACTAGAAATCATTGGAGTTATTGCAAGCTTTATCACTTCCTTAAAGTATGGATTCTCACGCTCATAATCCGCTACTATAGGACTAAATGAGTAATACAAATTGTTGAATCCATCAATGAATATTGAACCTGATTTTGTTTGTAATAGCTTGTTATCTCTAACTTCGCGTAGTTTTTGCACTTGTGGGGCAAGCTCTGTTCCATATGTTGCTGTGGCAATTA
>WVWY01000016.1:1564-58968 GCA_011773785.1 Candidatus Nitrosomaritimum khambatensis
TTTTCCTTCACTCAAAGAAACTATGTAAAGAAAACCATCGGGTCCACGTTCAACATCAGTTACGCATCCAAAACCAGTCCCTACAATAATCTCATCTAAATTCTCATCTTCATTAACTACTGCATCCTGCAAAAATTCCTTTTCAAATTCAAATCCATCTCGATTTTCATTTAATTCAAATTTGTAGATATTCCCATTGTTACAATCACCAACAAAAAGAGAATTATCATAACTTGTTATTTCGTTAAATTTTGCAAAATCTAACCCAGTTGGGGCTACATTTTTTTCCCAACTAAATTTAGGATCCCCATAAGTATAGTCCTCATAACCTGGCATATTGGCAAGCTCTGATTCTGAAGCTGGTCCCATAACTACAATCCAACCACTGTTGAATTTTTCAGGAATCAAATTAATCTCATCAAAGTCATCATCTCCATTTTCAGTAGCCCACAAATTTCCTGTTACNNNTTTCAGTTTCTAGCTGGAAAATGACTCCATTGTCTTTTATTTCCAAATCTTCTCCTTCTAACCATTCAATAGGCTTGTTTTGTAACAGTCCATATTGTAGAGTGTCACCTATCACAGCAAAGACTTTTCCATCAAGTCCTGCAACCATAGCTCCTCCATTATGAGAAACGTTGGAAGGAAGTTCTTTTAGCAAAATTGGGTTAATCAAGGAATTACCATTCCATTCATATTTGTAAATTCTATTTCCAATTGATTCTCCTCCATCTTCATTTGCCTCTGTAAAATACAAATAAACAAAAGAGCCCACACTGGTGATCCCCAACATCCCTTTTTCACCAATAGAATCTACATTAACATCAAGGACTGGTTTTTCTTGTAATACTCCATCTCTAATCAATCTGACCTGGCCATCAGATTTTTGCAAAATTAGGATATCATTTTCAACAAAAGTCATCGTAGTAATTGAACAACACAGACCAGAAACATACTCCTCTACAATCAAGTCTTCAAGCAAAATTGTAGGTTCTCCAAAAACTAGATTGTAACTTGAAAACGCAATAATACATAAAATTACAAAAATTACTAGCTTCACAAATCTAGGATTCAATCTAGGAACTTAAAAATTTTGAAGATGCATTTAATGTAAAAAATTAAGATTGTCAATCCTTTTTAATACTGTAATAATCAACAGTCCTCATGGAATTAACTAGAGAAGAAGAATCTGCCCTAAAAGGTGAACAAGGGGAGATTATGGAGATGGCTTACAGAATTCTTGTTGCAACTGGTGAGGCAACTGAGGCAGAAAAATTAATTCCAATAAAATGGGCACATCTTTCAGGAGTTAACTATAATACAATTGGTGACGCCGGTGAAGAATTTCTAAGAAGTATCAGTAAAGATGCCAAAGTTAAAGTCAAGACTAGTCTGAATCCAATGGGTTTTGATATTGATAATGTATCAAAATATGGTTTAGATGATAATTTTATTTCAAAACAACTTTCAATCAAAAATTCTTATGAAAATATGGGAGTCATTCCTTCCTTTTCTTGCATTCCTTACGAAATTTTTGATATTCCTGAAGGTGGAACACAAGTCTCTTTTGCAGAAAGCAATGCGGCTATTCACGCCAATTCCTTTGACAATCTAAAAACAAACAAAGAAAGTGCCTTTAGTGCATTGGCAAGTGCCTTAACAGGAAAGAGTCCTTACTCTTCTCTTCGAAAGGATGATCACTCTAACCTTACCATACGAATGAAAGTGGAAAATCCAGATGAACTCACTTACGGAATGTTGGGATTTTTTGCCGGAAAAGTTGGAAACGAGTCAGTCAATATTTCAGGCATAGGAAAGATGGATACTCGCAGCTGCAAATCACTTTGTGGGGGTATGGGGACTTCTGGGACATGTGCAAAGTTCAATTTCGATGAAGAGAATCCCGAATCTGAAACTGTAGATTTTGATGAAGATGAGATGAAAAAAGTTTATGATCAATTAAACACAAGTGAAAAAGGTGATCTGATCACCCTTGGAAGCCCTCAGCTTGGTTTAGAGGAAATATCTGATCTGGCTGTAAAGCTCAAAGGACGATCGTTTAAGAAAAGATGTATGATTTTTTGCCCTAGAGCGGTAAAAGAACAGGCAACCAAACTTGGTCATACAAATGAATTAGAACGAGCAGGATGTGAAATTCTTTCTGACTGTTGCACTTGTTTAACACCCTTGATTAAAAAAGATGAAGTTGATGCAGTAACTACTAACAGCATTAAAGGAGCATATTATCTAAAAAATTCAAATGGAGTAGGTGTAAATCTCAAACCTTTATCCAAAATTATTGAAGATGAGACAGCATGAAAAAAATTCTTGTTAAAGGAAAGGCAACTGGCAAGATTCTAAAATCTACAAACCCCATAAACTTTCTTGGAACAGTTGATAAAAAAACAGGAATTGTTAGCGAGGAAAACCATGATTTGTATAACAAATCAATCAAAGACTCTATCTTACTTTTTCCTTATGGGGTAGGAAGTAGTGTTGGGGCTTATACAATTTATTCAATCAAATCTAACAATTCTGCTCCACTTGCTATGATATGTGAAAAAGTTGATCTTACTGTAGCAACAGGATGTGCTTTGGCAAATATCCCACTTGTAACAGTTACAGAAGAAGAATTTTCTTCCTTAAATGACGGACAAGAGATAACTCTTGATACTGAATCACCTAACCCGATAACTCTTCTTCAATAATTTCGCCTTTAGGTTCCTTTTCTTTGAAAACGATTCCTTGAAACTTTTGAACCTCAATGTCAGGTTTTTCCCAATAATCTCGAGGTAAACCAGCCTTTTCACATGTATGCTCAAGAAACTCTTTTGCATTCCAACCCCATTCAATAGGAACTTGAGGCAATAGTAGACCCGAATTGTACCCATATCTTACTATCAAGCCATCTCGACCTACCTTGATTTTTCCTGGATATTCTTGAGGATTATCCACTATGATCGTTTCTGGTGGAGTAAGAACAGTAACCTCAAAGGTTATCGAATCTAATTCCTCTGACTTTACTGAAGGAAATCGAGGATCTTCAACTGCTGCAGCAATTGATGCATCTTCAAGAGCATTAAACAATTTTTTGTCAGGTAATGGATATCCTATACAACCACGTAGACCTATAGGATTATTCAAAGTAACAAAAACTCCAGAATTAAATGAAAATTTATCTTGAATGTTTTTTTCAAGTGTAATTTTTTTTCCATCTTTTAGATACTCAGTTACCACATTTCTTGCAGTTTTTACAAGGATAGCGCCATCTTCAAGTGTAATTTTATTTTCTTCTTTCATTTAGAACCCTTACCAATTTTTGTAAATTTTGAATATGAGTTCCTTCCCAAAAAATTTGGTCACAATTTTTACATATCCAAAATTTTTCATTGTAATCAAGCACTTTCTGTGGTATTTTTTCATAAATATTGTTTTTATCTATAGACTCAGTTGTAGAATTACAATTGGGACACCTTGCCTTTTCCCCACTAATCTCAACTGTTTCCAGGTTCAAGTAATCCAGAATTTCATAAAATTGTTCTACTTCTTTATCACTGTGGATAAAGATACCATTGACATCATTTTTTGTGGAAATTCTAACTAAATCTTCGTCACGAGATATTACAATTCGATTATCTTTTTTGGCAGTCTGGATTAGTGATTCATCTTCAACATCAGAAAAATACTTTGTATCATATCCCATCAGCCTTAGTTTTTTAGCTATATTTCCTAGCATTGCATCAACAAAAAATATAGGCTCATTTTCAGGCTGCGTCGCCATATCCAACTTCCTTTATCTGACTCTGACCTGCAGGAAGGGCTCTCACAAAATCATCAATGCTAATTTGTTTTGTAATTTCTTCCTCTATTTTGGAAAATTCTATTTTAATTTTTTTTGCTACTTCTACCATCTCTGAACCATGAGGTTCAATAATGGCATAACAAAGAGAATTTTTCTTAATTGTCGAAGGGGGACCTGATGTTAACAAGTAATTATCTTCTTGAGGAATAATACCTACTGCCAATTTAAGAGCTGGAATATTTACAAAATTTCTTTTCCCTTCAATTGTAAATGATCCTTTAGGAAGAAATTGTCCACTAGGAGCTGATTTTTTTACTTGATCAGGAAATACCCAATAAGCGCTGAGACCGTGCATTCCTTCACGCCATGCTCTGCTAAAACAAACAGTAGCATGTGCAACTTCATTCATACTAATGTTTGATGGATTTTCTGCATCTTTCAGTATAAAGAAAGGGGATCCAAAAATATCACCGTGAAATATTTTATCATTTTTTCCTAGATGTTTTCTAACAACTGCAGAATTAGATGGTGCATCTCTTCCACCAATTGCTAATAATCCATCTGAAGTAAAGAACCAACGATACCTTTCATACCAATTTTTTTTTCTTAGCTCTGAAACTAGAATTTCTTTTGTTTCTGCATCAGATTTACTTTTTGTCTTTTCCAGTTTTTTCTTTGTCTTATCTCTGATCTTTTCAATAGAAGTAATTGCCCCTGATTGTCTTTTTGCCTCATTGAATAAAACAGAAGCAATAGATTGCAGCGGAGCTTGTGGGTTTATCTTTATTTTTTCATCCTTGATTACAATCAATGAAATTCCTTTCTCTTTTACCAACTTTGCATTTTTTTCTGCCAAAATATCTTCAGCCTGATCATCTTCAATTGAGGTAATTCCCTTTGATATCATCTCATAAAGGGAATTTGCAAGATTTGTGATGTATTTTGATTTTTCCTTGACTGTTTCTATTGCTTTTTCCTGCTCAGATAACTGAGACTCCAAATCTTTGATTTTTTTGTCAGATTCTCCCGTTTGGAGGGTTTTTCCCTTTTCTAGAATATTTTCAGTAAATACCTTATCGAGCCCTTCCATGAAACTGTTGACGGGAGTAAAATTTTCAGATGATTTCCCTAGCTTGATAGGCAAAACCTCAGAGATTTCATTTCTAATTATAACTGGTTCATGTTTGCCAGTAGTTACATTTTCTACTACTTCCTTGGTGGTTTGAAGAATTTTATCAACTTGATCATGACTTAGATTGGATCCAACAATCTTAGAATCAACATTTGCCAATTCGAAAATCCCTTCTACATATTTTTTGGGCAAACCCAAAGTTCTTCCTAGCCATTTTCCAGCAATAAGATCTGAAGTTTTAAGCTCTTCAAAATCTGAATCTGATATGTGAAAAATATCCAATCCACTTTGAGGCGGAGTAGCATATTTCATTCCAACACCTAATTTTCGGTGTCTTACATCTATCGAATGTTGTAAAGCCAATATTTTCATTTCATCATTACAAAGTAGAATATTTCCATCACCAAAAAATTCACCAATAATTACAAACTCCTTATCAAATCCTGAAAATGTGAAATATGCAATTCTCTCAGATCCAATCTGTTCAATTTTTTTAATTTTTAATCTCAAAAGATCACTACGTAATCTCTTTAACAACTTGTTTGATTCAATTGGTTCAATTTTTACAGAAGTTAACCATAAACCTGATGTAGAAATCATCATAAAAACATCAGTTTTATCCGGATGATGTAATTTGAATAAAATACTGTTTTTGGTAATTCCCCAGATATTACTTACATAGTACCCTTGAACTTCCTCAGAAATCTTGTTTACCAAATATTTTAGTTCAATTCCGGCAAGTGTCATATCAAATTATTCTATATGTGAAATTATACTCTTGCTGTTTTCATGCTTATTTTCCTACCAAAGATTTTAAACGAGGCTCACTTGAGACAGACTAGAAATTTACTTGGCAAAACACAAAAAGAAAACCTCAAAACCCACTCCAGAGCCTGAAGATACTGAAAAAAAGGCTATAGAAAGTGAACCAGAGGAGACACCAGAGACTGAGGAAATTACTCCTAGCACAACACCTCCAACTGATCCATCTAAAGAACAGGTAATGCCAACTGAGACAGAAAGAAAACTAAACAAATTATTTTGGTTAAGAGTAGGACTTGCGGTAATAGCAGGAACGATTGCCACTTTTGCCTTTGAACCAATTGAAGGTGAAGAAAGACGTTGGGCATCTATTGGATTTATGATTATAGTTTTTGCTGGAACGATAGTTGTAGCCAAAGGAATGAAAATGCAGCTACCTTCATCTGATAGAAAAAAAATTGTTACTCAAGCTATTGGTAGCTATATCTTCTTGTACCTATTCGTCTGGATTGTAACTTATACCCTATACCAGACACTTGGAAGTGGTTCCAGTGGGATTAATATCTAATTCCAATTTTATCTGGAGATAAAAAATGTGGAATTTCAAAACTCCAGGCATTCCTGATGAATTTTTTGAACGTTCAGAAAATGTACCAATTACTAAAGAAGAAATTCGAACTATTCAATTAAGCAAAGCTCGACTAAAGCCTACACAAACTGTATATGATATAGGATGTGGCAGCGGGTCCATCTCAATTGAGGCAGCACTCCAAGTAGAAGAGTCTGGTAAAGTCATTGCCATCGATTATGATTCTAATGCAATTGAATTAACAAAAAAAAATATTGAAAAATTTGAATTATCCAACATTTCAGTTATTTTTGGCAATGCTAAAGAAAAAATTCAAGAACTAGAAGATGCTGACGCTATTTTTATTGGAGGTACAGGCGGAGACACTCAAGAAATTGTAAAACTCAGTCAACAAAAATTAAAACCTGGAGGAAGAATTGTTATTGGAATTATTCTAATTGAAACACTTTATTCGGTTTTACAAATTCTTGATGATTTATCATTCCAATCTGTAGATATTACTCAAGTAACAATATCAAAGAGCAGGAAAACCTCAAAGGGAACAATGATGCTTGCTCGCAACCCAGTAACCATTATTTCCGCCACCAAAGGCTAATCTAGCTTTTTAATTGGGAAAAAATCATAGTTTTCATGCCTGAATTAATAGGAATTGGGGTAGGACCCGGCGATCCTGAATTACTAACTGTAAAGGCCGTAAATGCAATTCATAATGCAGATGTAATTTTGTGTCCTGCTTCTAAGGAAGATAGACCAAGCATTGCATTATCAGTGGTATCATCTTTAATTGATAAATCCAAAAATCAAGAGATTATAAAATTAATTTTTCCAATGACTAAAGACCAAAAAGTCCTTGAAGAAACTTGGAAGAAAAATGCAAAAATTATGGCAGAAGTTGTTCTTTCAGGAAAAAATGCAGTCTATCTAACTGTAGGAGATCCTTATTTGTATAGTACATGGATATACATGCATAAAGAAATTGAAAAAAATTTTCCGTCAGTAAAAATTAATGTAATTCCAGGAATAGTTTCCATGTTTACTTTTGCATCAAAAGTTGGAGTAAGTATTGCAGAAGGTGCTGAAAAAGTATCAATAATTCCATCTTGTTATGATTTGACTACAGTAAAAGAAATTGCAAAAAATTCTGAAACACTTGTCTTTCTTAAAGATGGAAGGTATTTTGATCAAGTAGTTAACTTACTAAAAGAAGCAGGGTTCCCAGATAATTCAATATTTGCGATTGGACAAGATCTAGGTACAAAAGATGAAATCATTCGAAAACTAACTTTGGGAGAAGTTAATGACGGAACTCTAACTACAAAATATTTTTCAATTTTGGTGGTAAAACGTGTCTGATGTTTTTTTTGTTGGTTGTGGCCCAGGGGATCCCGAATTAATTACTGTTAAAGCTAAAAAATTAATTCAAAAAGCAGATGTTATTGTTTACTCTGGATCATTAATTCCAGAACCCATCTTGAAATTATGTAAAAAAGGGAAATTACACGATGCATCTGGATTAGTACGAGAAGAGATTTTTGATATACTATTCAAAAATGCAAAAAAAGACAAACTTGTTGTAAGATTACATGATGGAGACCCCTCCATATACGGAGCTATTAAAGAACAAATTGATAATCTCAAAGAAAAAGGAATATCATCTCAAGTTGTTCCTGGAGTGACTGCCTTTTTAGCCTCAGCAGCTGCTTTGGAAAGCCAACTTACCCTCCCAGGCGTAACTCAGACTATTATTGTTACACGGGCAGAATCTAGAACAAAAGTTCCAAAAAGAGAAAAAATTTCTGAATTAGCAAAACATAGAGCCACCTTGATTTTCTATCTTAGCGTCCATTTACTTTCGGACATTGTCAAAGAAGCTGTTGAAGGAGGATACAAAAAATCTACTCCTGTTGCCGTTGTATATCGAGCAAGCTGGAAAGATCAAAAAATTGTAAAAGGTACCCTGAAAGATATTACAAAAAAGGTTAGAGATGAAAAAATAACTCGTACTGCAATTGTAATTATTAGTGAAGTAATTGATTCAACAACTTACGAATTTTCAAAATTATATGACAAGAAATTCAGTCATGGTTATCGTAAATCAAAAGTCAAATAGAAAGAAAATTAATTTTATTTTTAATTCCCATATGAGAAAGATTCTTTTGTAGAACCCCCGATTCATCCGAAGAATATATTTTCAATGAATTTCTCTTTGATTGTTTATCTTTTAATTTTTTTAGGACAGTATTTGCAACATTATCAGCTGGATCAATAAAATTTACGTGAGGAAATTCAGAAACTAAAATTGGTTTTAAGAATGGTAGATGTGTACTTGATAAGGTGATTACATCAATTTCATTTTTTGTAATCCTTTTTGACAATACATTTTGAATTAATTTTATACAATAAATTTTATCAAAAATAAATCTACCATTCTCTACTAGTTCCACAAGTTTTGATCCATTAATTTTGTAAACATTTGTGTTAGAAGATAAATTACAATTTTTAATATAACTTGAAAGACTCTTACTTTTAACAACTGTCTCTGTAGCCAAGATACCAATATTATTTGTCTTTGATAATTTACTTGCTTTGTTAATTGGGGGATTAACTCCAATCACATTCTTTGAAATGATATCTAGCATTATAGTTGGAGTATTAGATCCTACTACTACTAAGTCCGGATTAAATTTTTTTCCTAAACCGGTTATGGAGTTTTTAATAATAGATTCCAGTTCTTTTCTTGATTTTTTACCGTATGGGAAATTTTTACGGTCAGCAAAGTAGATTATTTCATTTTTTGAGACCTTTTGGATTGCTTTGATTATTGATAATGAGCCTAATCCAGAATCAAAAACAACTATCCTGCCCATAGAATTTCAAATTTTGAACTTGGTTAATAGTTTGTTAGCTAAATTTAGTCTAAAGTTGATCTAAATACACACCTCTCATTAAGAATCAATTTCTAAATTCTCTGACATGCCAAACTTCGACAAGACTTGGGCTCGACAAGAGAGCCAAAGTGTAACTAGCAAACTACGTGATGCAGTACAACCACAAGGTGCATTAAAACCACGAATTCAAACCGCAGTAAACAAACTTCAAGTCCAAATTAGCAAAATGGACTCAATGTTAGGTAAACTGCACGAAAGAGATGCGCAACTCTTCAAGAGAATCGTGACTGCAATGCAACAACATGATACTAGCACAAGTAAAGTTTTGTCAAACGAATTAGCTGAAATTCGTAAAGTTACAAAAATGCTCGGCAATGCAAGAATGTCATTGGAACAAGTTCAATTACGATTGACAACTATTCATGACCTTGGCGATGCAATGGTAGCAATTGGACCAGCGATGTCTACAATGAAGGGATTAAAGTCATCACTAGGAAGATTTATGCCAGAAGCTGACTCGGAACTGAATGCAATGACCCAGACCCTCAATGGATTAATGATGGACTCTTTGGCAGGAGACTCATTTAGCCTTGATACTGATACTTCAAGTGAAGAAACTGATAAGATTCTTCAAGAAGCATCTGCAGTTGCTGAACAACAGATTGGAGAAAAATTCCCATCTGTACCATCTCAAACTGGACTTTCGTCTCAATCTTCTTCAACATTCGAATAGTAGATTCAGGCGAATAGTCACTCTTTTTGTTTTATTTTTTAAAATTAGCCCCAGACTTTTTCCTTGAAGGTATACTTTTTGTTAAATACATAGTTTCCAAAAGCTGCAGTAAGTACAGCTAAAACTAGAGAAATTGGATAGGACAAGTTTTGACTGTCTACTAAATAAAACACCATTCCTAATTGTACTAGAGCTCCAAGAGAACTAAAAGTAACAAACTTTCCATATTGTTTTAACGTGCGTTTCTTGGAAAAGTCTCTATCACCAAAAGTCCAAGTTTTATTCAATAAGAAATTAGTAGTGATTGATGCTCCGATTCCTATAAGGTTAGCATGTAGATACCACAAATCTGATATTCCACCTGCAAAAAGAAGTGAAATTAGATAGTTTACACCAAAACCGGATAATCCAACTGTATAAAATCTACTTGCCTTAGAAATAAAGCGAACAGAATTTCGCCTCTCTTCTGGTTCCTTTGATTTTCCAAATTTGTATAATTTCCAAACAGACTTAAAATAATCCGTAACCGTTGAGCTATCTAACTTACTTGATCCAATATTTCTATTTTCAAAAGTATAGGGAATCTCTTTTACAGCTATGCCACTTTTTTTAACAAGAATTTCTAATAATATCTTGTAACCTATTGCGTCGAAATTAATTCCTTTTAGAATATTTTTTTTAAATACAAAAAATCCTGACATTGGATCTTTTGTTTTAACTCCTAATCCTTTGGTAGCAATTAGGGTTGCAATTTTGCTCATGAATTTTCTTTTTAGGGTCCATCCGTTGATCTTTCCACCATTGATATATCTAGATGCAACAACCATATCACACTGATATTTCTTAAGAGATTCTAACATCTTTGGAATAACATGAGGTGGATGAGAAAAATCACTATCCATTACCACAATCAAATCTCCTTTAGCTCTCTGAATTCCACTAAGAATTGCAGAGCTTAGACCATTTTTTGAAGTCCTATGAATAATATCCATAGTATAACCGGCAATTTTTTTTACATTTTTTAGATAATCTTCAACTATCTTTCCTGTCAAATCCGGAGAATTATCATCGACTACTATTGCCTCAGCAGTGATATTTTTGGGCAAGTTTTCTCCTATAGACTTGAGAATTCCAATAATATTCCTAGATTCATTATAGGTGGGAATTATTATAGAAACTTGTGCACTATTACCTTGATTTACTCCCTCCGCCTCGGCCATAACCTCACTCCAAAAATCATTGGTTATTAATTTTTAATAAAGCCCCTCATGCGTAAATTTTTACTAATCTGTTCTATAATATGCGATCTAGATAAAAGGAAAGATTAGGGAAAAGCAGTTATTTCAGAAAGCAAAGAATCAAGTTCAGAGATTTTAATCCTTTTTTGTTCCATACTATCTCTCATCCTAATGGTCACTGAGTCATCTTGCAAAGTCTGATGATCTATTGTAACTGCAAATGGAGAACCAATTTCATCTAATCGTCTGTATCTCCTACCTATAGCTCCGGAATGATCTAAAAAGGCATCAAATTTTCTTTTTAATTGAAAATAAATCTCATCGGTTTTTTCCTTTAACCCGTCTTTCTTAACTAAAGATAAAACACCAACATGAATAGGTGAAAGATATGGTTTTAAGGATAGAACGGTTCGATCATTTTCTTTATCATCCTTCAAACTATGTTCTAAAATAGTATACAAACTACGGTCGATTCCCATAGAAATTTCAAAAACATGAGGTAGAACTTTTTCATCATTATCCATTACCTCGAATTTCTCTTTACTCTTTTTTGCATGACTTGAGAGATCATAATCTGATCGATAATTACATGCAACTAATTCAAGCCATCCAATGGTTGTCTCAACTTCAAAATCAAATGCAACTTCTGCGTAAAACGCCTTTTCTTTATCCCCTAGTTTTCTAAATCTGCTTTTTGAAATATCAATCCCAGTTCTTTCATAAAATTCAGTCAAGATCCCTAAATAATATGCCACAAATTTGTTTGGAATGACTCCAGATTCCACAGCCTCATTACACGTCATTGCAACAGGCTCAGAATCGGTTTGAACTCTGATTGTAGTATTGGCGATTTCAGAAAATCTCTCTATTTCATCCAATTTTGCTGGATTACAAAAAACCTCAATCTCGGCTTGGTAAAATTCCCTGAGACGAAGCAAACTTTGTCTAGGAGCTATCTCATTTCTGAAACTTTTACCAACCTGAGCAATTCCAAGAGGTAATTTTCCACGCATTATCTTAAACAATCTTGGAAAATCTACAAAGATAGATTGACAAGTCTCTGGTCTTAGGTATGCAGGTTCTTCCTCAGGGCCAATTCCTACCTTAAACATCATGTTAAATTTCCTGGTATTTTCAAAATCTCCCTTACATTTTGGACATTTAATGTTGTTTTCTTTAATGGCATTATCAAATTCGGTTAAATCAGCACTTTCTGGTATCTCTATGTTGGAAATTTCTGCAATGGTTCTATCTGCACGAAATGTCGATTTACACTTGGTGCATTTTATTATTGGATCTGCAAAACTTCCAAGGTGGCCGGAAGCCTCAAAAACAGATTTGGACATTATTTGAGATCCATCAATTTCTAACATTCCATCTCTTCGAATTAGTTCTCTTCTCCACAATTCAAGAAATTTATTTTTCAGGCCAACACCAGAAGGTCCATATTCCCAAAACCCGGCTTGGGCATCTCCATAAACTTCACAACTTGGAAAATAAAATCCTCTCTCTAAAGCCAATTTCATTACATTTTCATAATTCATCTTTACATCACAACTCCAATTCAAGAAATTTTTTATGCTAACTCCTTTACAATCCGAATATTTTCAAAATCATCTCTAGTGTCATCAATGGGGGTCTCTAATATTATAGGAATTTTTTTCTTTACAATGAATTTAATAACTGCTGCCATTCCTTTTTCTCCTATGTTTCCTAACCCAATATGATAATGCCTATCTAAATTACATCCTAACTCACCTTTGGCATCATTTAGATGTAATATTTTCAAATTACCCATTCCAACAAACTTTTCAAATTCATCAAAAGTTTTCTCAACTTCTTTATCCGTTCTTAGATCATATCCTGAAACGAATGCATGACAAGTATCAAAACAAACTCCAAATTTTTTTGATGGTTTTAATTGCTTGAAAATCTCTCCCAGTTGTTTAAAATCTGCACCAACTGAATTTTTCTGTCCAGCTGTATTTTCCAATAATATTGTCACGTCATTTTTTACCTGACCTGCTTTATTCAGAGCCTGAACAAGTCTTTTCATACCATCATTTTCACCGGTACCTAAATGACTACCAAGATGAGTGACTAGGTATGGTATTCCTAATTTACCGCATCTTTCAACTTCCTCAATCAAAGAATTAACAGATTTCTCATAACCATCGGCTTTTGGTGATGATAGATTGGGCAAATATGGCATATGGGCACAGGTAGCAAATCTATCAATTTTACTGGCTTTTAGTTTAGTTTTGAAATTCTCAATATCCGAATCTGTTAATTCTTTAGCATGCCAACCCCTTGGATTTCTAGTAAAAATTTGAAAAGCAGTACATTTTCTTTCTAAAGCATTATCAACAGATTTGTCAATAGAACCAGAAATAGAAACGTGACAACCAATCTGCATAATCTGAATTTTAGATAAACAATATTTAAATCAGCAAATGCCCCGCCGTAAAAACCAGATTTTTAAGTAAATATCGTTAATCATTATTCGTGATTACTCTCGGAAAGGACGAAATTGCGAAATATCCGTTCTTAGCGGATGCTGGCCAATATTTGAAAGACAAAGGCTTCACACTCCAACAATTTGGGACCGACCCAGATTTGAGGCTCTCCGTAGACAAGGCATTAAATCGAGTTTTAGTTTCTGCTGATGGAAAAATCTACAAATCTGATCTCATTGACGGTGAGGCTTCCAAGGAGTATATTCTTGAAAGAGAAGTGTTTTCCTTCCTACTTGCTATAGTATTGCTGAAATTAACTGGAATGACTACATTAATCAAAAGATTTGCTCTGGCAGAAGCAAGACGTGCAGAAAAATTTCTTGAAAAAGACTTGGGAAACATTTCAGATGAATCTAAAAAAGAATTAGCCATTAAAATCATTGATGATCTTTTTTCTATTCAAATCAAAAAACAAGATGACTTTTTTATTATTCCAATCGCTAATTATCTAACACATTCCATAAATTTTCATGAAAGAGAATGGAAATTGATTAATAGGCACGTGGAAAATGGGTTTGTTTTTCTTACTTCTCATGAAACTGTAAGATTAATCAGAAAAGAATTGGGTAATTACATTAGTTCGAAAATACTTAACGCAAAAACTCCTTCTATGATTTCTGGTTTTGAAGAACCAGTTGAAAAATTAATTTCACTATCAAAAAAATTTGTAACACATACTGTATCTACTGGAGAATATCCACCATGCATTAAACATGCAATTGAAGTTCTTGAAAAAGGGGAAAATTTACCGCATTCTGGAAGATTTATGTTAGCTACATTTTTGCTTGCAAAAAATCAACCTGTAGAACAAATTGCACCCTTGTTCAAAAATGCTCCAGACTATAACGAAAGAGTTACCCTTTACCAACTCAACCATTTAGCTGGAAGTTCTGGATCAGGCACTCAATATGCATGCCCCTCATGTGAAAAATTAAAGACTCAGAATCTCTGTTTTGCTATACCAGAATGTGATAACATATTCAACCCTCTTCAATTTGGAAAAAAAAGAAAGTAAATGCAAGAAAAAGATGTTAAATTTTTAGAAGATACTTTCAAAAAGTACTATTTTGATAATTTTGATTTAATCCATGTTCCAGAAAGAACATCTGAACGAGAATTTGGATTCCAAAAATTCAATTCTGGAATGATTAGGCATATTTCATTAAAAGATGACAAAGAATTACATCTTTTACTTATGCAAAACAGTCCATCCGATGTTTATTGCTCAAATGCCTACTATTCATTTCCAAACTTACCTATGAAAGAAAAGGATTGGAAAGAGGCTGATCTTATTTTTGATATAGATTCTAAGGATCTTCATCTTTCTTGTAGGTCAGATCATACCGTTACCAAATGTAATGATTGTAATAAGATATCAAAGTCAAATGACCAATGTACCTACTGTCAATCTACCAAATTAGATAACAAATCATTACCCTGCAAAAATTGTATTGAAGCCTCTAAAATTGAAGTTTCAAAATTATTGAAAATCTTAACGGACGATTTTGGAATAGAAGAAAACAGTATTAATGTATATTTTTCAGGAAATGAAGGATTTCACATTTACGTTTACAATTCTCCATTTCAAGAACTTGGATCTCGTGAACGATCTGAATTAGTTGATTATATAATGTTCAAAGGAGCAATTCCTGAAACATTTGGAATGAAAAAGCTAAAACCAAATCGTTCGTTGCTTCCTAATTTTGAGGATCCCGGATGGAGAGGAAGATTTTCTAAAGAAGTTTATGGTTCAAAATCCAATAAATCCAAAATAGTTACAGAATTGATGACTAATGGATATTCCAACTTTCAAAAAAATTTAGAACAATTATCTAACAAAATCGGAGCCAAAATTGATCCTAATGTTACAATGGATATTCATAGAATCTTTAGGTTACCTGGCTCAATAAACAGCAAAAGTGGGTTGACAAAACTATTTTGTAAAGACCTTCAAAAATTTGATCCTTATCAAGAAGCTTGTATCCTAAATGACAATTCTATTGAAATAAAGGCCAATTGTCCCATTGAATTCAAACTCAAAAATAAAAAATTTGGACCATACGATAATGAAATAATAACAGTACCATCCTATTCTGCAGCCTATATGATTTGTAAAAATCTAGCCACAATCCCTTAAAATTAGTAATAATTAATCAAACCCACTTGAAATTTTGATTTTTTTTCTTCATAATTGCATAAATTTGATAGAAATATCTCATTATTCTGGTAAGACATTAATTTACCAAACCACAACTAAACTTGATTTTGTATAGCGCCGCTACAGATAAACAAGCTCCACCGCCTGATGCTGGCAAGTACGTACGTATAGGAATTATTGCAATCATAGTCATAGCAACCATTGCTATAATCGGAAACCAGGCAGTTATCCTCTCAATGAACTTTTCTGAGTTTGGAGATAAATTCACAAAACCACTATACTATTCGCTTGTTTCAAGCATAATTTTAGCTACCATTGCACTAGTTCGTGTTAACATTGCAGCAAGGTCATCAATCTTTTGGTACTCAATAAAGACTGCCATTGGGTTTATTGGGGCAGGTCCGCAACAATCTATTGCGAATAATATTTCCAACTTTAAAGATTACAAACTTAGTCCCCTTCAATTTGGTGTATGGCAAGTAACCAAGATTTTCCTTTTTGGAGCATTCTTTGTGAATACAATGTTTGGTTTTGCTGCGATTGCTTTTCTAGATGGTAATTCACTTGGACTTGAAAACTTACCCACTTTATTCTCATTACCTTTTGTAACTCCAGATACTGATCCTAACTATGCACTTGAAAAAGTAGTTCCAATGATCCCTGGATTAATTGTTTTAGTTCCAGCAATCTTGGCTGCAATTGGTCTCCGTTTGGTATTGTATGTTGGAATACATAGAATAATAGATGTAATTACTTCCTTTATTCAGGATTCTAATGATGGCAAACCAAGATATCTTAACTATGTTTCAACTATCGAGTCGATTTTTGGAATAGGAATTATTTGGGTTGGATTTAATCTATTTTTTACTGATCAAATTGATTATAACTCAAGATATGTTATTGGCGGAACACTGGTAGTAGGATTTGCATTTTTAGCTTTTGCATTTGCAGATAGAATTAGATCCAGAGTTCTAACTCATATGTTCAAACGGGATGTTTACATTAGAATCTTAACAATTTTGGTCATCTCAATTATTGTAATTGCTATGATCTCAGTTAACAATAGTATCGCTGACTCTAGAAAAATAGAATATCTTGGTCCATACACTGCTCAACAAATTGGAGTTAATAGGCATCTTGGCCAACTAGATGATATAAAAGAAAACCCCCATGATGTTAAACTACAAAGCATATCTCCGAATAATATCAACAACTACGTTACTCAAAATAGCGATGTATTAGACGTGATTAGGATATGGGATTGGCAGGCAGCTTTTGCCAAATTAAAGCCTGAAATCGGTCTTATTCCGTATGTAGACTTTGAAGACAATGACATTTTACGTTTCAATAATCAACTATATTGGACTGCTTCAATGAAGCCAGTTCTACCTACAACTGTAGCTAATGAGAACAGATGGTATAACGAACATCTGGTTTACACACACGTTCCAAATGGATTCCTGACTCTTGGGGCAACAGACGGACAAATTGTTGACAGTAGTGAGTTTTTTGCTGATAGAGAAATTTACTATGGTGAAGGCGGATTATTCGAGCAAACCTGGTCTGCCTATCCAACATCCAGAGGAGATGTAAGTGCTGAATTAGGTGGAGTATTTTATGATGGTGAAGGTGGATTAGATGTAGCACCACCATTAAGCTGGATTTTTGAACCAAACTTTTTGCTTTCCTTCCCAGCCGATTCAATTCATGTAATGAGATACAAAGATGTACATGACCGAATGGAAATCCTGTATCCATATTTCTTGTATGATTTGTTTGGTAAAGAATTAGATTCTCTACCTGTAACTGATGGTGAAAGATCTTATTGGCTGGTTCCTTTGATCATTGGATTTGATACCAGTGATGTTCCATGGTCTGTGGGAAATCCATATCTTAGATTAGTTGGATACGCGTTAGTTGATACACAAGATGGTGAAATTCAATTATTGAAAACAGGTGATGATTTCTTTACAGAAATGTTTGCTGATCAATACTCTGAACAATTTATTCCAATTCCAGAATGGTTAGAAGAACAAATCAGATACCCATCTGAACTTTTCAATTGGAAAACAGAAATGTACAATATCTACCATGTCAATGATGTAGAAACCTTCATTCAAGCAAACGAATTTTATGAAATTCCAACAGGACTGGATACTTACTATATTGAGGCCAAACCTCCAGGATTCGATTCTACTGAATTTATTGGATTACTTTCTCTAGAATTAAGAGGATCTCAAGGAAGAAATCTTGCAGGGTATATGGTCGTTGAAAATGACCTTTCCAACTTGGGAAAATTACAGTTTTACGAAGTTCCATTAAACTCTACCACGAAATTAATTGGTCCTACAGCCGTAAGGGAGGCTTTGGATAGGGATCCTGAATTTGCACAATTGAAGACTCTCCTAAGGAACCCGAGAATTGGAGATAATATTCTCTATAGAGTAGGAGAACATGATGTTTACTTTATTCCTGTATACACTGCTGGTGCTGGTGGAGTAGTTGCTCAATTAGGTACTATTGCAGCAGTAGGTGCCGCATTTACTGGCGAATACTACGTAGGCCTTGGAAACACCCAAGAAGAAGCCTTTGAAGCATATTTACAAAAAGTTTCGGGAGTAGTTGACCCTTCATCTATAGTTGATGATACAGTTGAAGAGCTAGATAGGCAAGATAGAATTGATATTATTAAATCGGTGTTTGAAAATGAGGGCATAGAGATTTCTGAACCAACATCAATACAGGTACCTCTTTCATTCCAAGAAGGTGAAATGTTCTTCTTCACAGAAAATGATCGTGAAGATACAGAGACATTCCTTTCAGAATTCATAGATGACTTCGTAAAACCACGAAGTGAACGTGTATTCATGTGGGAAGAAGAGAACAAATTCAACATTGGTACAATTATTATTAAAGACAATATACCAGAAATCCATTACGTAACGATTGAAGTAGGTGCTTAGTGAGATAACAAAAATTTTTAAAATTATTTTTGAAATTAAAAATGCACTGTGATGATAAAAGGACAATCTTTGCCCTAAATCAAAAATTACAAGAGACAAAAGAAGAAAAAAAAATTTTAAAAAAAATATTAAATGAAAAAAACACTGCAGAGAAAACAGAAATTGAAAAAAAACTATTGGAATTAGACAGATTCATCGAAGAAGTCCAAACTCAATTATCTGAAACGAAATAAACTCAGTTTTTTGAAATATCCCCAAAATTAGGCTCAAATCTAGAAAATTGATTAAAAAATTTTCAAATTACAAAAAAATTAACACCTAAATTTACAGTATTCTACCTTTTTCATTATGATACTTGTAATCGATAATGGTTCAATTTATACTCAAAATTTAATAGATTTTCTTGAAGAAAAAAATATTTCATTTGAAAAGAAAACCCCATTTGAACTTGAACTAGATTTGCTTGAAAATTATGATTCCTTTATTCTATCTGGTCGTAGAAAAAATGAAAAACAAATCAATTTAATCAATTCAAAAATTGTAACTCATAGTATACAGAATGATAAAAAATTGCTTGGAATTTGTTACGGTGCAGAAATTTTATCTCTGACTTTAGGTGGAACCATACGAAAAATGAAATCCCTTCAAAAAGGAGACGAAAAAATAGTCATCAATAAAAAAAACACTCTCACTGACAAAGATTTAATCGCATTTGAAAGTCATGGTTTTGAAATATCAAAACTTCCAGATAATTTGATATCTCTTGCAAACTCAAAATCTTGTAAGAATGAAATAATTCAATATGATGGAAAATTAATTTTTGGAACACAATTTCATCCAGAAATGACCTCAGATGGTAAAATTCTAATTCATAAATTTTGTATGCTCTGATTAGTTTTAATTAGTCGAAAAATTTCATTTGGTTATTGGAACCTTCAACTCATGAACTTTTACTTCCATTAATTCAAGAAGAAAACATCTGTCTTCCTTTACCAATTAATGTTGTTTCAAAATATTGGAATATCGATCTTCCCATAATTGAGGCTCAAGAAATTTCCAAGCAATATCCAGAAAATGCTGGAAGTATAATGGTAGAAGGAATTGAACTTGCTGAAAGAAACGGACTAGTGTGTAAAATACTCCACTCTACTCTTCCTGAATTAAAAAAAATCATTGATGCAGGAATACCCCCTATTGTCATTCTACCTGGCATTCCCGAAATAACTCAACATGCTTCTGTAATTTCTGGATATGATGAAGAAGAAAATACAATTTTTCATTATATTCAAAAAGGAACACTAGAGGGAGAGCAACAAGAAGGTGTTATTCCCCAACAAATTTTTGACCAAGAATGGTCCGAAGATGGAAGATTGTTGATTGTCTTAGCTCCTCAGGACATCATGAATTCGATAAAGATCCAAAACGATTCAGAAGTAGATTCAAATCGACAATGTTTCTTGGCAGAAAAGTACACTATTCTGAAAAATTTTTCCACCTCTTTAGAATCGCTAAAAAAAGGATTGGATTTGAATCCAAACAACCCAACAGCATTACATCTACTAGCTGGGCTATTAAATTCACAAAACTCAGATGAGTGCATCAAATATTACGAAAAAAGTATTGAGCTCAATAATCGGTATTATCTATCGTTTAACGGATTAGGAAACTTTTATCTAAAATCAAATCAATTTGAAAAAGCTGAAAATTACTACAAGCAAGCCATCAAGGTAAATTCAAAACGTTCGGCAAAAATATTCAAAAATCTTGCATATGTTCTTGAAAAACAGAGTAAAAACAAAGAAGCCAAAGAAAGTTTGCAGAATTATCTGAAATTATCTCCCAAAGCCCAAGATAGAGGAATCATTGAACAAGCTATAAGAGAATTATAGAAGTGCGGAGTGCGGGATTCGAACCCGCGGCCTTCAGCTTGGGAAGCTGACGTCATACCAGACTAAACTAACTCCGCTTACATTCGTATTTCTAATTATGATTAAATATCTTAATCACTTATCATAAACATGGATGCACGATGTCCTGAGTGTGAAAAAGTTGCAGTACTCAATGATGAGGTAACAAATGTAAAATGCCCAAATTGTAATTTTGAAGCAGATTACGATACTTATCTCGAAATCATGAAGGAACAAGCAATTAACATGTCATCTGAATACATCCCAAAAAGACCTGGTTTCTAATTACCAAAAATTTCCCTTATCTGAGCAATCAAGGTGTGCTCCGCAGTTTGGACAAAACATGTGACACGCCTGCATATCTACCATCTTATTATCACACTTTGGGCATCTTATCTCTTTGTCCACAGGCTTTATGGAAAATTATAATTTAAAAATAATGTCCAAACGTTAATTAGTCCTTCATCTTTGTTTTCGAATAATTGACTAACTTCAAATTAACAGTATCTGACATAAAAGGAAAATCTGTAACAAAAGAGTTGAAAGACAGCGATGCTAATCCTTTACTAGGTTTAGAAATCGGTAAGGAAACTGATGCAGTTATTGTTGGATTAAAAGGAAAATTGAAAATTACAGGTGGTAGTGACAAATCTGGTGTTCCAATGAGAAACGACATTCATGGAGCTGCAAGAAAGAGAGTTTTACTTTCTAAAGGAGTTGGTTTACAAGACGTTGAATTTGGACAAAGAGTTAGGAAATTAATGAGAGGAAATACAATCTCCGAAGAAATTTATCAAGTAAATTGCAAATATGATGGAGAGCTTCCAGTTGAAGCTCCAGCAGAAGAAGCAGCTGAAAATCCTGAAGAAAAAAAGGAATAACTTAACATATACCGCTTCTACATTTTGACTCATGCATTGGCGAGAGACCCTTCCAGATTGGTATGTTAAAAAATATGGTTACCAACCATGTGTCAATATCGGTACTGCTGGTCATGTAGATCACGGAAAAACGACATTAATACAAGCATTAACTGGGTCTTGGACTAGTGTTCATAGTCAAGAATTAAAGAGAGGAATCACCATTCGTGTTGGCTATTCTGACGCAGCATTTTACAAATGTCCAGATTGTGAAGAACCATTAGGATACTCTACTACTCCAAAATGCAACAACTGTGGAAAAGATAGTGAATTATCTCGTGTTGTGAGTTTTGTAGATAGTCCTGGACACGAAAGTTTGATGGCAAATATGTTATCAGGATCCGCATTGATGGATGGTGCACTATTGCTAGTTGCTGCAAATGAAAAGGTTCCAAAACCCCAAACCAAAGAACACCTACTTGCTCTTCAAACCCTTGGCATTAAACAAATTGTAATTGTTCAAAACAAAGTAGATCTTATTTCGTATAAGGAGGCTGTTTCAAATTATCAAGATATTGTAAAATTTGTAAAGGATACATATGCAGCAAAATCTCCTATTATTCCAATTTCTGCCCAATCCGGACTGAACATTGATGCTTTAATTGGTACTATTGAATCAACTATCACTACTCCAGAAAGAGACGAATCAAAAGACCCTGTAATGCATGTCTTAAGATCATTTGATGTAAACAAACCTGGAACTAAATTGAAGAATGTAAAGGGAGGAGTTATTGGAGGAAGTTTGACCGAAGGAATTTTCAAAGTTGGAGATGAAATTGAGATTAAACCCGGAATAATGAATGAAAAAAAGAAAACCTATGAACCACTAACAACAGAAATTACATCTCTTGGTACTGCAGCAGGAATAGTAGATGCCGTAAAACCTGGAGGTTTAGTTGCTATAGGAACTAAATTGGATCCCGCAATGACACGAAGCGATTCTTTCATTGGTTCAGTAATTGGAAAGCCTGGGACACTTCCAGAGAATTCAACTCATATCAAATTAGAAATTAACCTCTTTGACTCCGCTGTTGGAGTTGCTGAAGATACAAAAGTACTTCCCATTCAAAAAGACGAATTATTGAGGCTAAACATTGGAACTGCTCCCATTTTAGGTAAAGTATCAAACATTAAAGGAAAAACTGTTGAAATTGACCTTAGAAGACCTGCTTGTATTTTTGAGAGTGGAAACGTTGCCATTAGCAGAAGAATCTCTGACAGATGGAGATTAATTGGTGCAGGAATAATTGGTTGAAGTAATCTGTGATACCAACTTTCTAATTCATCTGGCTACTAGAAGAATCAAAAACATAGATAGTATTGAAATTGAAATTGGGTCTATAACATTTGTGGTGCCTCAAGTGGTAAAAAATGAATTACTAAATCTTGAAAAAATTCCAGAAAAAAAACAAGATATACTTGATACCCTGAATTTTATAAAAAATTTAAAGATAGTTCCAATTCAAGGAAAATTTGCTGATAAGGAATTAATCGCCTTCATTAGAAAAAATGGTGGTATTGTAGGAACAATGGACAAAGAATTAAAAAAAGAGATTAAAAAGAATCAAGGTTCCATAATTTCATTTTCTAACGACAGTATTGTTTTAGAATCTTAGAAAAATTTAACTGGAACAAATTTTATTAGATTAATGTTCATGAAAATCACCAGTAATTTATTTGAAAATGGAGGTGAAATTCCTCGAAAATATGGTTACAAAAATGGAAATGCAAGTCCACCTTTAGAAATTAGTGATGTTCCCCCAAATACCAAATCATTAGCACTCATTATGGATGATCCCGATGCTATGGGCGCCGTAGGAAAAATATGGGTTCATTGGGTTGTGTGGAATATCGATCCTAGTGTAAACCAAATCAAAGAAAACGAAGTGCCTTCTGGTTCAATCCAAGGAAAAACAGATTTTGGAGAAACTGCATATGGAGGACCTGCTCCTCCTGACAAAGAACATACCTATATCTTCAAATTATATGCACTGGATGAAAGTTTGTCATTACAAAATGGCGCCACTAAAGCAGAAGTCGAGGAAGCAATGAAGAATCACGTAATTGCTGAGACCAAGTTAGAAGGCAGATACGCACCTTAAAACTAGATTTATTCCTGATTGTAACGCTCTGCGAGCCTATATTTCATGTATTTATCATCTGGAGAAAATTTTGCTGGATGAGCAGAAATGGTATCCTCCTTACATAGTGGGCATTTTTCTTTTAGAGTATAGTGAAAACATTTAGCACATTTTCTTAATTGAAACCTCATACTAATCTTCTCGAGTTTTTTTAGATTCTTCTCTTGAAAATTTGAATTCTCCTTTCTTTTTTTCTATACTTTGTTGAATTTCTTGTAGTATGGGCTTGAGGGTTTTTTCAGCAGACTTGAAATCTTCAGCTGTAACAGATAATCGATATTTTGGAGCACCCAAATATGTAATATCAATAGATGGATTTTTTTTCAAGACATCTAAAAGTGCTTTTTTAATAATCTCAATCCCATCTGATTGATTATTAGTTAGTTCCATAACACCTCTAATTTCAACTGAAGGAAGTTTAATTTTAGAACAAATTTCTTCTATTGCGCTTGCAGTCTTTTTTGCAAGCTTTAAACCTTTAATTGATTTTATTCCATTTCTTGCAATTTCTATGAATGCATCATAAACTGAATCAAAATTTGAATAAATATCATCTTCTAGTTTTTCAATTTCTTTGTCAGATAAACTAGCCTTATCTTGGACACTTTTTAGAAGAGTTTTTCCTTTTTCAAATTTCTTAACTTCTTTTAGTTTATGCTTTTTTTGATCTTTTGAAACTTGTTTTAATGAAAGATCAATATCACCACGTTTTGGATCTATTTTTTTTACGAGTAAGACCTTTTTTTCGTTTTCTTTTACAAATCTATTAACTGAACGAATCCACCCTGGAGCAATTTCAGAAATGTGCAAGAATCCCTGAATTCCATCATATTCATCTAGAGTTACATATGCACCATGATCCATTACTTTGGTCACAGTTGCAAGAACAATTTCTCCCTGTTCTGGCATCTCTTGAATTTCTGTAGACATTTCTTCTTGAGCTTTTTTATGCGTAATTTAATGTTGCTAGTTAGAAATCAATACCTTTTTTGGCCTTTATCCCTTTTTGAAATGGGTGTTTTATCTCCTTCATCTCTGTAACTAAATCTGCTAATTTCAAAATCTCATCTTTTGCATAATTTCCAGTCAAAATAAGGTCTAGATGTGCAGGTTTCGATTTTATTAATTCCATAACATCATTTATCTTGATTAATCCCAAATTTACTGCATAGTTTATTTCATCTAAAATGATAATGTCATAATCTCCAGATAGAATTTTTTTTTCTGAAATTTTTAATGCTTCTTTTGCTATTTGTTCATGTTCTTCTTTTGGACTTTTATCATCGATAATTCCAACAAAACCTTTTCCAACTGCAATCATTTCAAAATTTGGTCCTAATTTTTTTGAGGACTCCATTTCTCCATAATGCCAAGATCCTTTAATGAACTGAATCATGCAAATTTTTTTTTCATAACCTGAGGCTCTCAAGGCAATTCCTAGAGCTGCAGTAGTCTTTCCCTTGCCTTTTCCTGTATATACTATGGTTAAACCTTGTTCAGTCATAAGAATACCTTTAATTCTCAAAGTAAAAACATTCAGATTTTGCATTGGATCATTTAAATAAAAAACCACTTGTACACATGCGAATTGAAAATTCCAAGACTTGTTCTAGCAGGGACAACAAGCGGTGTTGGAAAAACATCAATCACATGTGCAATCATTTATGGATTGAAAAAAAGAGGATATTCTGTCCAACCATTCAAAGTTGGTCCAGATTACATCGATCCCAGTTATCTTACAACAGTTTCAAAAAAAGACACATACAATCTTGATGTGTGGTTAATGGGAAAAGACCAACTATTAGAAAGCTTTGTTACAAACTCGAATTCTGATATCTCAATAATTGAAGGAGTGATGGGATATTATGATGGTTATGGAGGCAATTCAAATTTTGCCAGTACTCATCATGTTTCATCCATCACAAAATCTCCCGTAATTTTAGTCCTGGATGCTAGTAAAACAGCAAGATCAATTGCAGCTACCGCCTTAGGATTTGTTAAATTTCACAGCAACTCACGAATAAAAGGTGTAATTTTAAACAATATTGCTAGCAAAAAACATGAATTTCTTTGTAGACAAGCTCTTGAAAATACCAAATTGCCCATTTTAGGGATTATTCCAAAAAATACTGAATTTGATTTACAGTCAAGACATTTAGGATTAATCCCAACAATCGAAAATATTTCTGCAGAACAAAAAATAAAGCAAGTTGCTAAAACTATATCTGATTATTTAGACATTGAAAAAATAATAAAAATTCTTCACGATCCAATCCCATTAAAAAATCCTGAAAAAAAATATTCTAAAAAAATTAAAACTACAATAGGAATCGCCCTTGACAATTCATTTAATTTCTATTATCGAGGCAATTTAGAGGCACTAAGACAAGAAGGTGCAAATCTAAAATTTTTTAGTCCTATCAAGGATTCAAAATTACCTAAATGTGATGGTCTCTATATTGGTGGTGGATTTCCGGAAGTACTTGGAAAAAATTTGGAAAAAAATCAAGTAATGAGAAAAAAAATCAAAGAATTTTCAGAAAATAATCAACCTATCTATGCGGAATGTGGTGGATTGATGTATTTAACAAAATCCATTGATTATGGGAAAAAGAAATATCGAATGTCGGGAGTTTTTGATGCAGAAACAATAATGACAAAAAAAATGAAACTAAATTATACAAAAGGAAAAATTATTTCTACTAATGTCTTAGCAAATAAAAAACACCAATTTCAAGGACATGAGTTTCATTACTCTAAACTAGATAATGTTTCTTCTGATCTTAAATTTGCCTATGAGTTAAAAATTGGAGATGGAATTAAAAATCATCTTGATGGTTTATTACAAGATAATACTCTAGCGTCATACGGACACCTATATTTCAAAAGCTCAGATTATTCGAAAATTTTTGTAGAAAATTGCATCCACTCATCAAGATCCTAATTCGGCCCTAAGCAGTTTATAGAGTGCATTAACTATTGCCGACGCAGAAGAACTCCCACCTTTTCTTCCGATATTGGTAATAAACTCAACCCCGGTTATATTGGCTAATTCTTCCTTAGATTCAGGAGAACTAATGAATCCAACAGGAATGCCTATGATAAGAGCAGGCTTTACCAATCCTTCCTTTACCATTTGTATTACCTCCAAAAGGGCTGTTGGGGCATTTCCTATTGCCACAATCCCTCCATCTATGTTAGATGCTGCCATTCTCATAGAAATTTGAGATCTTGTCTTACCTTCTTTTTTGGCCAATTCCATGGCTTGGGGATTAGAAATATTACAAATAATCTCATTTTGAAAATCTTTTGGGTTTTGCTTATTCAAACCACCAATTACACCATTAACATCAACAACTAGACTCTTACCATTTCTTAAAGCTTCTATCCCACTTTTTATTGCATTTTGTGAAAAAATTACTTTATTTTTCCCTGCAAAATCAAAATCTGCTGTAGAATGAATTATTCTTCTTACTATAGGCCATTCTTTTTCATCATAATCATGACTTCCAATTTCTTCTTCAATCATCTGCATACTTGCATCTTCAATTGATTGACCTTTTTCAGTTTGCATTTTCAACCTCCTTTGCACGCTCAACAATCAAATCAATCATTTTATTGTCTGTTCCCAGATGTTTTGTGATACAAACTTTTTTCAAACTTGAATTTTCTAAAGCGGGTTTTAGATCATTATTGATATCAGTCTTGACATGAGCACCTTCATGCAAAAAATAAAAAACAATTACAAGAACTTCAGGATTATTTTTTTCACATGCTTTAATCCCTTCAAAAATGTCAGGTTGTTCAATCTCTAAGAAACAACGGCTTACATTTTCATATTTTTCTTTTAAACCATCTACAACATAATTTAATGACATCTGTGCATTAGGATCTTTACTTCCATGTCCAATTACCAAAACATCAACTTTTTTACTTTCAACATCAACTTGATTTTCATTTAATGCCGAGACAATTCTATTATCTACAAGATCAACTAAAGTTTTATGCATACTCATTGGTTTAGTTACAACAAATTTTACCTCAGTGTCTTTTTGAAATTTCATTACTTCTGAAACAGCTAACTTTACTTTTTTTCCAGGATACAAAAAATATGGAACTATGGTAAGTGAATCTAACCCCATTTTCAAGGACTTTTCAATTCCGTCTTCAATATAAGGAGGTTCTACTTCAAGAAAGCAAAAATCTGTGAAGGAATATTCTCCTTTTTCCTTTACTTTCTTGCAAATTTCTTCTAGTTCCTCTGAGGCCTCTCTTTCTCTACTTCCCCTATCTATCACTAACAAACCTCGTTTCAATTTTGATTCCTCGCTATAGCTATAGTCAAATCTGGTGGAAATTTCTGTTTTTCCACAATCAAGTTTCCTGCTGAAACCTTGATTGCGGCTGCTTCAGAAACGCTAGATGTACCTTCAAAGGATTTTACAGTCTCCGAAGGGTTTGGGGCATCAATTTTTGACAATTCCTCTCTATCAATAAATTCAACTGGAATATTCATTTCAACCCCTAAATCAAGAAGCCCTTGTACGTCTTTTGGTTTTTTTATTGAAGCGAATTTTGATACNNTTCTCTTTTGAAGTATCCCAATGCAAACCTATTCCTATCACTAAACTTGGTGGATGATAAACTACCGAATTTTGGAGAACGTTCCCAATGATATTGTAATCAGAAATTATCAGATTCCCCTTATTGTTAGATTTTTCAAGATCTTCTAATTTATCATACACTTGAACATTTTTGGGTAAACTTTTCAACCAATCTGTATTACCTGCATTTTGGAATACCCCAATTTTTTCTTCATTTACCATATGAGCACTTACTTTTGTTACGTTTGAATCATCTTCTATTTTCCATCCAAATTCTTTTCCTAAAAGATCAACAGCAATGGTTTTGTTTACATCTGCAGCCGTTGTAATTACTGGAGTAGCGCGAAGTTTTTCTGCAATAGTTATGGTTAGCTCATTTGCACCACCTAAATGCCCAGACAAAACACTGATTACAAAATTCATTTTGTCGTCTATTACGATTACAGCAGGATCCGTTTTCTTATCTTTTAAGTGAGGAGAAATTAATCTAATAACTGCCCCTAAAGAAAAAAGGCAAATCAACGCTTCTGAAGTTTTAAACAATTCTACAATTTTTTCGGAGGTTGATTCTGAATACCAATTGATTTTCCTATCATCAGAAAATTTTGTAGGAGCATATACACACCATTCTGGAAAATTTTCTACCAATTTTGTGCCTATATTTACACCATTTTTTGTAATTGCCAGAACTGAAACTTTGTCCACGTTAAGATGCTCTTAAAATTGATAAAATACCTTACTACTTGGATTTTCTTGCAAGAATTTCGCCATCAAAATCAAACATGATAACTTCAAGAGAAATCATCTGTTCTGAATGTTTTCTCATATGATTGTAAACTTGTTCACAAATTTTGTCAAAAAATCCCGCAATATTATTCTCTTTAATTATCTCTTGTACATGTCTGGCAGTGTTAGCTTGATGAATTTCATGAATAATTGAATCCTTTGCACCACATTGTTGAGCAATTTCTCCTAAAAATTTCATATCGATTTTAGAACCTTTTACATGAGTCTGTTTTACTCCTGCTGCCATTTTTGCAAGTTTCCCGATAAATCCTACCACACATGCTTTGGAGATATTTTTCTTAGAACATTGTTGAATGGTATACCCTGAAAAATCTCCCATCTGTACAAAACAATGATCAGGCAAGTCAATTATTTTTTTTGCAAAATCTTCACTTCTACCTCCTGTCGTTAAGACTACAACATCATTGCCCATTGCAACTGCAACATCAAGATTTTGTCTTATTGAGGCTGCATATGATGCCGTAGAGAATGGAATAACAATACCACTGGTCCCTAAAATCGAAATACCGTGCAAAATCCCAATTCGCGGATTATCGGTTTTTGGACCTAACTCTCTCCCTTTGGGTACAGAAATTATGACTCTAATTCCCCGATTTTTTAGAAATTTTTCAGCAACTTCTCTTAAATTTTCGTTTATCATTTTTTTAGGAACAGGGTTTATAGCTGGTTTGTTGATTTCTAGACCTAATCCAGGTTTTGTTACAATACCTACGCCCTCACCACCGTCAATTTCAATTTGATCTATTTTTTCAGTTAAAACTAAATCAACCACAATCTCAGCTCCATGAGTAACATCTGGATCATCTCCTCCATCCTTAATGACAGAACAATGAGATTCTTCTTTTTGAAAATTACAAACATGAATAGGAATTTTTATGAAACTTCCTTTGGGTAGCTTGACTTCTACCTCGTTGATTTTTTTTTGATTAATAATTGATAAAAATGCTGCCTTTGCAGCTGCTGTAGCAGAAGTTCCAGTAGTAAATCCTGTTTTTAATTTAGCTTTACCTGAATTTTCCACACTAGTCATGGATAATTTGATGTATTAACTCTTGTTTGATTTTGGTGGAATATATTTAAAATTACAATGATTTAGGAAAAACCAGTATGAGAAATTATCCAATCGTAGTTACAGGAGCCAGTGGGTTTGTAGCCAAAAATGTTAGAAAATTTTTTTCTGAAAAAAACATCAAAGTCATTGCCATATCTAGGAAAAATTTTAGAAAATTTAAAAACGAAATTAAAATTGTCTCTCCAAATTATAGTGAAAAATTAATTTTGCCAAAAATTAACAAAGCTCATTCCTTAGTTCACCTAGTTGGAATTGGAAAACAATCTGTAAAACACGATTATAATCAAATTAACGTAGAATTTACCAAAAAAATTATTGATTTATGCCTAAAATCAAAAATCACTAACATTGTTTTCACTTCTGGGTTAGGAGTTTCTAAAACAACATCCATAGGATATTTTATTTCAAAATACCAAGCAGAAAATCAAATAATTAAATCTGGTTTGAACTATACAATATTTAGACCCTCATACATTGTGGGAAAAGACGATTTATTCACAAAATATCTGAAAAATCAAATAAAAAAAGGAGAAATCCAAATCCCTGGAAGCGGCAAATACTCTATTCAACCAATTTACATCAATGATGTTTGTAAAATAATTTCTGAATCTATAATTAATTCAAAATTCAAAAACAAAATTCTAGACCTTGTTGGACCCGAATCAATTACTTATGAAGAATATGTAAAATTATTCTCCAATAAAACAAAAACCAAAATTTCTAAAATAGATCTTGAAAATGCATATCATAAAGCAATTACAAATACTTACAGTGAATTTGGAGTTGACGACCTTAATCTTCTAATTGGTGATTTTAAAGGAGATCACAAAAAATTACAAAAAATTTCTGGAATTAACTTTGAATCAATTAAAGATCTACTAAAGTCCGGCAGACTGCTTTAATGCATCTGCCTTGTCAGTTTTTTCCCAAGTAAATTCTGGTTCATTTCTTCCAAAATGACCATAGGCTGCAGTTTTTCTATAAATTGGTCTTTTCAAATCCAATTGAGAAATAATGCCAGCTGGTTTCATATCAAAATTCTTTCTTACTAATTGTTCAATTTCTGCTTCTGGAATTTTACTTGTTTCAAAAGTATTGACATACAATGATACAGGTTCAGCAACTCCTATGGCATATGCAAGTTGTACTTCACATCTTTCAGCCAAGCCGGCAGCAACTATATTCTTGGCGATATATCTACACATGTAACAAGCGGACCTATCTACTTTTGAAGGGTCTTTTCCAGAAAATGCTCCTCCCCCATGTCTTCCAAAACCACCATAAGTATCAACAATTATTTTTCTTCCTGTTAGCCCTGCATCTCCGTGAGGCCCACCAATTACAAATTTTCCAGTAGGATTCACGTGTATCGTGATTTCATCGTTCCAAAGATTCCCTAAAACAGGTTTGATTACTTTATCGATAATTTCTCTGGTAATTTCTTCTTGAGAAATTTCAGGAGCATGTTGGGTCGAAACTACTACTGTTTCAATTTTTACTGGTTTGTCGTCTTCATATCTAACAGAAACTTGAGTTTTTCCATCTGGTCTAACCCAAGACAAAACATTATCTTTTCTAACTTTTGCTAGTTGATGTGCAAGTTTTTGAGAAAGTAAAATAGGCATTGGCATCAATTCTTCAGTTTCATTTGTAGCATATCCAAACATTAATCCCTGATCTCCAGCTCCCTGTTCTTTATCACCTGTAGCAGTGACACCTTGACTAATGTCTGGACTTTGTGCATGAAGTCTAAGTGTTACTTCACAAGTTTCAGTATCAAATTTCAAATCTTTATGATTATACCCTATATCTCGAATTGTTTGTCTAACTAATTTTTCTTGGGCTGATTTATCAAAATCTGCTTTTGATGTTACTTCACCCACAACAGCTACAAAATCAGTTGTAACTAACGTTTCAACTGCGACTCTAGATTCTGGATCTTGTTTCAAAAATTCATCTAAAAATGCATCTGAAATCTGATCACAAATTTTGTCAGGATGTCCCTCTGTAACTGATTCAGATGTAAACAGGTAATTTTTTGTCATAAGAACCACTAGATCCTAGAGTTCATTTTCAATTTTGATAAATAAGACGTTATTACCGCGTACTATGACTCGTCCATAATTTGCTATTACTTTATCATCATGAAGCTCTTCAGCATCAGTCATAATCAGGTTCATGTATGAATCTACGTTATCCATTTTACCTTTGTACTCTATTTCGTTTTTTAGTCGAACAGTTACTTTCTTCTTTGTGCTTTTTTGAAGCATAGTCAATGGTCTTTTTGCGCTGTTTTGTGACACTAGTTATTCACTTAATCTGGCATCGATGTTATCTTGAATAAAAGCCTTGCCTCTTTGCGAATTTATGCAATTCCTTAAAATTTTTCTTAGTTTTTCAATAATTACATAAATGATTTCTACTGGTTTACAAAAATTAGATGAAATTCTTCGCGGAGGAATCCCATCTAGTGTAATTACAGATATTTACGGAGCAAGTGGAACAGGAAAAACACAACTCCTCTTACAAATTTGTATAAATGCAGCAAAAAAAGGTGAAAATGTTCTCTTTCTAGATACAACTGGTGGTTTTAGACCAGAACGTATTTTAGAAATGCAAAAAAGACAAAATATTGAAGAGGAAATCTTAGACAAAATTACTGTATCTAGAATCACTAACACTTCAGAACAAATCAATTCCATCAAAAACTTCAATACAAAAAATTATTCTCTAATTGTTATTGATAATATCACAGATCTATTTTCCTATGAATACCAATCAGACGATTCTATTTTTAAAAAAAATTTTTTGTTCATAAAATATTTGCACGAATTATCATCCTATGCTATTGAAAAAAATATTCCTATAGTGGTTACTAACATGATCCGGCATATAGACAATAAAGAAATTGAAAACATGCAAAAGGCAATAGACCTTTCAACCCACATCAAGATTCGACTTTACAAAGAGTCCTCAAAATACAAAGGAGAAGTAAGTTGGTTACTAAACTTGAATCAATTTTCCTATATTATAGACAGTGTTGGTTTATCTGATAATACTGAAGATTTTTAATGTTCGATATGTAAAAAAATACATGGCAGGAATTTTTGACGCTATTCCAGCAATAACTGTGACTTTATTTGCTATAGGAATCGTCGGTATAATGGTCTATGAAAAATCAAAATCAAAGGCAGTTGAAGAATCTACCGAATAATTCTGATATTTATTCAATATTTACCAACCTAGGATTTACCAACCTTACCGAGATTCAAAAAAAAGCCTCTCCTGTGATATTACAAAAGAAAGATTGTCTAGTCATAGCTCCTACTGGTTCTGGAAAAACAGAATGTTCTGTAATACCAATTTTTTCACAAGTAAAAAATTCGAAAAAACCTGGTAAGATTAAAGTTCTATACATAACTCCTTTGAGAGCACTAAATAGAGATGTTTTTCGAAGAATTACAAAATATGCAAAATTCAATAATTTATCCATAGAAATTAGACACGGTGATACCACTCAAACTGCCAGGAGAAAAATCACAGAAAATCCACCTGATGTTTTAATAACTACTCCAGAAACTTTGGTAATTTTACTCACTCAAATAAAGATGCTAAATGCACTATCCGATTTAGAATGGATTGTAATTGATGAGGTACATGAATTGCTTGGAAGTGAACGTGGTTCTCAACTATCTCTAAGTCTTGAGAGACTTGAACTGAATTCAAATTTTCCTTTAACCAAGATCGGATTATCTGCAACTGTAGGTAATTTTGAGGAAGCCGCAAAATTTGTAGTTGGAACCAAAAGAAAATGCGAAATAGTTAGAGATTATTCTGTTAGAGAATATGATGTAGAAGTAAAATTTGTTGAAGGGACCATCTCTGATGTCGCTGAAAAAATAGTAGAGCATGTTGTTAATCTTAACCTTAATTCCCCAGTTCTTCTTTTTACAAATACAAGAGGAGAAGCAGAATTTTTAGCCTCAATTTTAAAAGAAAAGTCGCCAATTAACATAGAACTTCATCACGGTTCTCTTTCACGAGAAGTCCGTGAAGAAACAGAATTTTCTCTTCGGGAAGGAAATAAAGGAATAGTTGTTTGTACCTCCTCCCTTGAATTAGGATTAGATATTGGGTCAGTAGAATTAGTTATTCACTATGGCTCTCCAAGACAAGTTTCAAAACTTGTTCAAAGAATAGGCAGAAGTAGACATAATAGAAATGCTTCAGCCAAGGGTTTGATAATTACAAATAATTCCGATGATGAATACGAAGCAAAAGCCATCCTTAATCGTATTAAAGAAGGATCAATAGAACCTCAGGAAATTCATGATGGCTCTTTGGATGTACTCGCGCATCATTTGGTAGGCTTGTCAATGCAATTGGGAGAAATCTCTGTTGACAAAGCATTTGAAATTATAACTCAAGCATATTCCTTTAGAAATTTAACAATAAAAGACCTCGTTAGTGTTCTAGATTTGCTAGATGCTAACTTTTTGATATTTTTTGATAGAACAAAAATGCATTTTAAAAGAAAGGGAGGGGCATTCAAATACTATTTTGAGAATCTCTCAACAATCCCTGATATTCTAAAGTTCAAGGTTTTTGATAGTGTAGGTAAAAAGATCATAGGATCTCTTGACCAAAGATTTGTTGGAGATTTTGGAGATTCAGGAAATATTTTTGTTCTAAAAGGCTCACAATGGAGAATTCTAAACGTAGATGAAAAATCATTCACAGTTAATGTAGAGCCTTTTCGAGGAGGAGGAATCACTGTTCCATACTGGGAAGGTGAGAGTATACCTATCGATTATAAAACTGCCCAAAAAGTGGGTAATTTTCGAACTAAAGTACGTAATGGCTCTTTAAAATTGATCAATCAAACAATCGAAAATTTAGCCTTTGATGAAATCCCAAATGAAAATAATATCGTAGTAGAATCCAATAAATCACAAGGAGCAATAGTAATTCATTCATGTTTTGGAACTAAAATAAACTCAACTCTTTCAACATTACTTTCATCAATGCTTTCTTCAGTTTTGGGATTTTTAATCGATTCTAGATCAGATGGATATAGAATTGTGTTATCTTCAAGATCAAGAATTTCTGAAAAATTATTTTTTGAGGTAATAAAAGATGATTATGATCTTTTTTCTATGGTAACTGCTTCATTAACTGGAACACATAATGTAAATTGGAGAACTTGGTGTGTTGCAAAAAAATTTGGAGTTGTAAGAAGAGGAGCGATATACGAAAAAAAATCTGCAAGATTTTTGTATGAAAGATATTCAAAAACACCCCTTGTGAAAGAAGCACTACGTGAATTATTTCATGACAAGTATGATCTAAAAAATACTGATAATCTTCTAAAAAAGATCCGAGAAAACAAAATCGCAATTAAATGGATTGAAGTGGACAAATTTTCAAAACTAGCAGAACCTATTTTAGATCACACTACAAAATATTACTCATCCCCAGTAAACCTCGATAAAGGAATATTAGATCTTGTAAAATCCCGACTAGCTAAAACTAAACATCGTCTAATTTGTGCAAGATGTGGGAAGTGGGAAAGAGTTGTTGAAACCAATGAGGTAAAATCACTTGTTTGTCCCTATTGTAAGTCTAGGCAAATTACTGCTACATTTTACTCAGATTATGATCTTCCAAAAATTATTCGTAAAAAACATGAAGGTACAAAATTAACCCAAGATGAAAAACATAAATTTAATCGAGCCTGGAAGGTGGCCTCCTTAATAGAAAATTTTGGAAAATTAGCCATTCTTGTCCTCTCAGGATATGGAATTGGAGCAGATACTGCTGCTCGAATTTTACGAAACATGGTAGATGAAGAAATTATTTTCAAGCAAATCTATGAGGCTGAAAGACAATATGTGGTAACTAGAGGATTTTGGGATTCTTAATTTTTCTTTGTTATTTTTGAAAAAGCAGTCAAAAATAATTCAATTCTTCCTTCAAGACCGGCTCTTGCATTAAGTCCAGTAATAGAAATTATCTCTCCTAATTCACATTTTTCAATTAATCTCGATTGATTCCTCCATCCTTTTACCCAAATTTGACCAGTATCATCTTCTACAAACATTTCTGCCAATGCAATTGACTCTCCGGATTTTGTTTGAACCTCTCTTCGTTCTGGAACTTTTAGGACAATTGCCTCTATACAGTAATTTCCATCAACTTTAACGTCATCTATTTTAGTACGAAGTTTAGAAAGATTTGGAATTTTTTCATCTTCTTCTAGCTTTCTTACAAATGAATTATCATCAAGAGTAACAGAACTTCCATAAACTTTTGAAGGCATTAATTCTATGATATCTCCTTCATTGAAAACACTAGTAGAATTTGAGAAATCACTAATGTTGAATAATTTTTTATCCTTATCAACTCCTAAAATCATTTTATTTCCAGTTTCATTAGTTGCAATAGAAATTATTCTTGCAATAACTGGTTCAGCTTCTTTTCCACCTTCAATGTCAATGATAGTAGATTCATTTCCATGAATTTCTATTCCCTGATTTCCAGTCCTAACTTTTACTCCAAGTAGTCTAACTTTGGCATCTTGAGAAATCATGTTAGGAATTTCAGATTCATCTTTTCCCCATAAAACAACTCTCATTGCATTTCCATCTTTTCCTTTTAGCCTCATTCTTAGAGCCTTTCCAGGCTGGCCTCGAGAATTAGTAAACTCCATGCCTGAAATCATTCCATCAATCATTCCAGAAACTGCCAAGTCTTTTTGTCCTTCTTTTATTTCACTAACATCTTTTGTAATGTTATCAATATTTGGAATATCACTTTCATTGCTAATTGGTTCTAAATTGGAACCAGATCCAATATTTATGGTTGGCTCTCCATTAAGATCTGATTTTACATAAGCTTTGATGATTTTAATCAAATCTCCTGGTTTGATATTTTCTATTCCAGGCAGATTGGCTTTTTCATCCCAAAGCTTTACACTTGCTGTTGAATTATTATCGTAAACTGTCATGGTTCGAAGATAGAATGGAGAACCATCTTTTCTAGAAAATTGTTTTGCTGGAGACATGTTTAGGACCCTAGTTTCTAATGAAATTTCTTTTGCTCCTGCATAGAGATCTTTAAGTCCCATCTCAACTTTTAGTGGTTCAGAAAGAGAGATTCCAAAGTCAGAAGCAATTAGGAAAATTGCTCCTTGATCTGTAAGATACCCGGCTCCAATTTTTTCCTTTTTTTGTTTGATCATTTCCTCAATATCAGATCTTGTTAATTCTGGTTTTTGTTCGAGTAATTTATTTAGAAGATTTTCAGATTCAGACAATTATTTGGGGGTAAACAAGCTCTATTAATAAAAATTTCATTAGCTAAATTAGTAAGAAGATCGCAATTCCAACATGTCTTGTATTAATGTTGAAAATTTATCAAAAAACTATGGATCTGTAAAAGCTGTTGACAGTATTTCAATGTCTGTAAAAAGTGGGTTAGTTTTTGGTTTTTTGGGACCAAATGGGGCTGGAAAATCTACTACAATTAAGCTTCTAACAACTTTAATTCAGCCCTCCCAAGGTTCTTTATGTATTCTTGGAATTAATGCTATCAAAGAACCTCTTAAGGTTAGGCACAAAATTGGAGTAGTCTTACAGCAACCCAGCTACGAGCCTACTTTGACTGTTGAAAAATCTCTGGAAAAGTATGGAATGATGTGGAATGTACCCAAGTCTGAAAGAAAAACAAGGATGGAAACACTTCTCAAGGATTTTGATCTTGAGGAGATTAGAAAGAAAAGAAATGAAGATCTTTCAATAGGACAAAGACGACGAGTTCAAGTTGCTAGAGAATTTATGCATGATATGGATCTATTGTTTTTAGATGAACCAACTGTTGGATTAGATCCAAGTGCTAGACGAAAACTTTTGGATTATCTAAAAAACAAAGTAAAAACTGGCTTAACCATATTTTTTACAACACATATCCTAACTGAAGCAGAATATCTTTGTGATGAAATTGCAATCATTGATAAAGGAAAAATTATTGCAATTGATACTCCTGAATCTTTGAAAAGCAAATTTGGAAAAGAAAAAACAATTAAAATTCATTTATTAAAAAATCCAAAAGAACTAGATTCTCTTCTTTCAGGTATTCCGGACTGCAAAATTGAATACAACAATGGAACAAATATCACAATTCATTCCAAACAATCTGAACTAGTTTTAATGAAAATTTTACGAATTTTAAATGATAATGGGATTGATATTGATGATCTTTCTGCAGTTCCAACAAACCTTGAAGAAATTTTCCTAAAGATGGTGGAGGAAAATGTATCCAATACTTAGATTGATAAATAGAAATCTGACAATTTCTATAAATCCCGCTTTTTTACTTTGGCAAATAATTTTTCCAGTAATCTACATTTTCATTGCTGGTTTTGCCTATAGTTCCTTAATTCAAGAAGTGCCATTTGGAATCAAGGGATTGGCTTACCCTGCATTTTTAGCCTCAGGAATGATTGGATTCAATATTATGAATAGTACTCTAGTTTCTGGAATTATCATTTGGAACGATAGAAAGTATGGAATGTTTGAGCAAATAATGTCTGGACCTTTTACAAGACCAAACTACATTCTTAGCAACATTTGTACCATCGGAATTATTGGCTTGGTTAGTGCAGGACTAATTGCTGTAATTGGCTATCCAGTGTTTTTTGAATCAATTGAATTTTCTCTTCTAACGATACCTCTGATAGTTTTTGCAGCGATAACTGGTTCTGTTTTGTTTGGGTCGATTGCATCAATAATTGCGACAAAATTACGATCTAGTGAAGGCTTTAACGTAATTCTTAACACTGCATTTCTTTTCTTTGCATTTGTAAGTACGGCCTTCTATCCAGCTGAAGGAGCTCCAGAACCTCTTAGAACTGCATTTTATCTTAATCCACTGACTTATCTTGTCGATATTATTCGAGCAGGAATATTTGGTGATTTTGGGATGTTTGTTTTTGTAGAGATGGTAGTTTTAGCCACAATTGCAACTGTTCTTTTTATTATTGCAACAAAACTTCTTACCAAATTAGATTTCTGATATTTCCAAAACAGTAGCCCGGCCCAGACTCGAACTGGGGTCAAGGGCTCCAAAGGCCCCTATGCTTGACCGCTACACTACCGGGCTTCTGATAAAAATATCTGAATTTGAATTTACTTTAAAATGTTGTTCCAAGGTTTTCGTTAATCAAAATACAATAAGTTTTTCTTAGCGCTCTACATAGCTCCATTGAATGGCCGGTTCTAAAGTAGTGGTTTATGGACTAAGCACCGAAGGATATGCAATTGCCTCCCAAATGGCGATAAAAGGAGCCGATGTTTACATTATTGATGAATCAAATCCATCTGCAATTTCTCTAAAAGCAGAAATTGCCAAAATCTATCCAAATGTTTCCTCACTCAAAGAAGATGAGCCCTTATTGGCCATGGAGCCCATAGATGTAGCAATTTCAAAGGCCCAATACCTATTCTTTACTCCAAGAGTAAGAAAAACTGGTCAAGATATCAAAACAGAAATCCATTCAAAATTCAAAGATGCAGTAAATTCGTTAAAGAAAAACAGCGGAGTAATTTATACACTACCAACTGGATTTGGTGGTAACAATGAAAACATTTCATTATTAGAACATGTTACTGGTTTAGAAATTGGAAAACAAATTTCCTACTTTTATTATCCTCTGGAAAATATTGAACAACAACCAAAAATCATTGGCTCATTTAATGGAAAAGAAGATGCAAAACTTGCAGAACTTCTTTCTACAGGAAAAAAAGAAAAGAAATTTGTAGCAATATCATCATCTGAGCATTTTCATGCAATCAATGTTCTTTCTAGATTTTCTAGTCTGTGTAGCATTCTTGAAGTTTGCAAGTATGCACAAGATGACATTACCAAAACTGACCTGTCATCAGATGATCTTCAGGAAATCTTCTTAGATGATATGGTAACAGGATTATTTGATCTCAAGTCTTTAGGCTCTTCTTTTGAAGGGGCAAATACTTTGATGTATCTAATCAACGGAAGTGTAAAAGGAATAGATGGATACATCAAAAGACTAATCGATGAAATTCGTGCAACTTTAAAGAAAAATGATCTAAAGGCAAGTAGGACAAAGATTGCAATTTCATGGACATTGGACCAACATGCAATGAGAGGTGACAAAATGGAAATGTTGCAAAATCTTACCTCACGTCTGCGGGATTATATTGGAGATGTCGAAGCTTATGAAGATCCTCACCTAGACATCTTTCATAGTGATAAAACTACCATTGTAGTAGCTTGCTCAAAATCTGATTTTGAAAACATTGAAAAAAACAAAAAAGATTCTAATCTTATTATTGTAAAAGCAAACCCTTTATGCGAAACAATCCAATAATGGTATAAATTAGCTTATCAATTATTTGGATTGAAATGTCTGATGATAACGATAATGAAGTCCCTGTTCATGTCAAATCCACAGAAAAAGACACCAATGATTTAGAACCAGAGCAACTATCAGAAGAACAGAACTCTTTGGAAGAATTACAACGACTTTTAGAAAAAGAACAACAAAAGACGCAGGATTTAGAAAATAAACTAAAGTATGCATTAGCAGATTTTCAAAATTTATCTAGAAAAACTCAATCTGAAATAGAAAACGGAATTAATTCAAAAGTTTCTCAATTTATGTTAGATTTTCTCAATATTTATGATGACTTTAAGAGGGCAAAAGACGCTTTTGCCAAAAATGAGGGGAATATAGAAGGATTAGATTCCATTGTAAAAAACATGGATTCTTTACTTGAGAAAAATAACGTGTCTCCCATCGAAGCTCTTGGAGAAATATTTGATCCTAACCTCCATGAGGCAATTTCTGTAATTAATGATAGCAAACTAGATGACAGCACAATTACTAAAGAAATCAGGAAGGGATATATTTCTCAAAATAGGGTTATTAGACCATCATTAGTAGAAATTTCAAAAAAACAAGGTGAAGATAAATGACTAAAGTAATCGGGATTGATTTAGGAACAAGCAACTCCGCTGCCTCAGTTATCATGGGTGGAAAACCAACCATTATTCCTGCAGCAGAAGGAGCTACCGTGGGAGGTAAAGCATTCCCATCTGTTGTAGCATTTTCTAAAGAAGGTGAACTCTTAGTTGGAGAACCAGCTCGAAGACAGACAGTAACTAATCCTGAAAACACCATTGTAGCTGCAAAACGAAAAATGGGTAGTGATCATATCTTTAAAATTCTAGATAAAGATTACAAGCCTCAACAAATTTCAGCATTCATTTTACAAAAAATAAAAAAAGATGCAGAAGCTTTTGTGGGAGAACCAATTCAAAAAGCAGTAATCACAGTTCCAGCTTATTTTGATGATAATCAAAGACAAGCAACGAAAGACGCAGGAACTATCGCAGGACTAGATGTTGTAAGAATCATAAACGAACCAACTGCTGCTTCCCTAGCATTTGGTTTAGATAAAGCAAAACAAGACATGAAAATTCTTGTGTTCGATTTTGGTGGTGGAACTCTGGATGTAACCGTAATGGAAATGGGTGGAGGAGTATTTGAAGTAATGAGTACCTCAGGTGACACTCAATTAGGTGGAACCGATATGGATAAGGTCATAGTTGATTATGTGTTAGATGAATTCAAGAAAAAAGAAGGTTTAGATCTTTCCCAAGATAATACTGCCATGACTAGAATAAGAGAAGCCGCTGAAAAAGCAAAGATTGAGCTTTCAACTGTCATGGAAACTGATATCAATCTTCCATTTATTGCACATGATCCATCAACAGGAGCCAAAAATCTCGAACTAAGAATAACTAGAGCAAAGCTAGATGAATTAATTGGTCCTATTATTGATCGTTGCAGACCTTCAATTGAAAAAGCTCTAGAAGATGCAAAACTGAGTAAAGATAGCATTAACAAAATAGTAATGGTTGGAGGACCAACTAGAATTCCTCTTGTAAAGAAATTTGTCAGTGATGTTGTTGGAAAGGATGTCGAATCAGGAGTTGATCCAATGGAAGCAGTGGCTATGGGTGCTGCAATTCAGGCAGGAATTATCGCAGGAGATGTTTCAAGCGACATTGTACTCCTTGATGTTACTCCCCTAACCTTAGGAATTGAGACCATGGGTGGAGTCAGAGAGCCATTAATTGAAAGAAATACAACTATTCCTACATCAAAAAGTAAAGTGTTTACCACAGCAGCAGACAACCAAACTGCTGTAACTATTCACGTAGTCCAAGGAGAACGACCAATGGCAAACGATAATGTCTCATTAGGAAGTTTCAATCTTACAGATTTGCCACCAGCTCCTAGAGGAGTCCCACAAATCGAAGTAAAATTCGATATCGATGCAAATGGCATTATCAATGTAACTGCCAAAGACCTTGGAACAAAGAAAGAAGCTACAATTACAATTGAATCAAATACAAAACTTTCAGAAGAAGAAATTGAAAAATTAAAAGAAGATGCAGAGAAATTCTCCGAAGAAGACAAAAAGAAGAAAGAAAAAATTGATCTTAAAAACGAGGCTGAAAGTTTCATCTACACTACAGAAAAATTAGTTAATCATGATCTCAAAGATAAAATCTCACAAGAACAAGGAATCAAAGTTACTGATGCAGTGAAAGAAGTCAAAGAAGTTTTGGATCAAGATGTTGATGTACTAAAACCAAAACTAGAAGCACTAAAAGCAACTGTAAATGAAATCACTACCGAACTTTACAAGAATGCAAATCCACCACCTGGGGCAGATCAACAAGCCGGAGGAGAGCAACAAGCTGGAGAACAACAATCAACTGAAGGACAAGCTGAACAACAAACCACAGAACAAAGTTCTGAATCTTCAAATGAGACCAAAACTAACTAACTTTTCTAAATCGATCCATTATTCAACAATAACAATTAAGGAATAACCCATGGCTGCAAAAAGAGATTATTATGAAGTGTTAGGAGTATCAAAGACAGCATCAAGTGATGAGATAAAATCACAATATCGAAAATTAGCATTAAAATTTCATCCAGATAGAAACAAGTCAGAAGAAGCTGCTGAGCATTTTAAAGAAATTTCTGAAGCCTACGCAGTATTATCAGACGGTGAAAAGAGAAAAACTTACGACCAGTATGGACATCAAGGAGTAGACGGTCGATATAGTACAGAAGACATTTTCGGTGGTGCAGGAGCTAATTTCAGCGATATTTTTGGAAGATCAGGTGGTTTTGACTCTATTTTTGAGTCTATTTTTGGGAGAGGTGCAGGATTTGGGTCTCAACAACAAAGAGGCTCTGACCTTCTTTATGAAACCTCAGTAACTTTAGAGGATGTTCTTGAGGGTAAAAAAATGGAAATTGATGTGAAAAAAAATATTGAATGCAGCACATGTACTGGCTCAGGTTGTAAACCAGGAACCAGCCAAAAAACATGTGATGACTGTAATGGTCAAGGTCAGGTTAGAAAAAGTAGAAGCATGGGATTTGCTTCATTTGTAACAGTAGAACCATGTTCCAAATGTAGAGGACGAGGTGCAATAATTGAAACCCCATGCGGAGATTGTAAGGGAAGTGGAAAGAGAAAAGGAACTAAAAAAGTAACATTTGATATTCCTCCTGGAATTGATAATGGAGATTACACTATACCCAATGAAGGAGATGAGATTCCTGGAGGAATTAATGGGGATCTTATTGTTAGGATACGTGTACAACCACATTCAAATTTTAAACGAGATGGAGCAGATATCTTTTATGACCAAGATGTTTCTATGGTCGATGCAACATTAGGTCGTGAAGTAATAGTTCCAATCCTAAATGGTACTGAAAAAATAAAAATTGAATCTGGAAGTCAACCAAACACAATTATCAAATTAAAAGGAAAAGGATTACCAAGATTGCAATCACGTGGACGAGGGGATCAATACGTTAGGGTAGTAGTAAATATTCCCAAGAAACTCAATAAACACCAAAAAAATCTACTTGAAGAATTTGAAAAATCTCAAGAATAACTTAGTACAATAGACTTATTTTTCTTGCTTGAAAAAATCTCGTAAAATAACTTGGTGTCCTTGGTGTACGTGTTCAGAATGACAAGACTTTAAGATTTCTTTGATTTTATCGTCTTCATAAAATTTGGTATTATATCTACCAAGTATTTTCTTACAATTATTACAATAGATTTCTCTAAATTGCATCAAATCAACCTGAATGCTCCATATTGAACTAACCGGGGTAATAAAGAAACTTATTCTAGATTTCTGGTTTTGGAATTGCGGGAGTCACCCAGCCTGGTCAACGGTGTAAGGTTCAGATCCTTATCTCTTAGGAGTTCGTGGGTTCAAATCCCACTTCCCGCATACAATCTATTTGGTTTCAAGAATTCTCTTGATGTTTTTCAATAGTAGACTATTTACCATCTGACCAGAGGCTTTTCCCCTCAAATCCTTCATCGCTATGCCCATAAGTGGGCCAATTGCTCTTTCTTTTTGATTTTTTATCATATCCTGGTTTTCATTAGTAATTTTCTCAATGGTTTTTTCTAAATCAGCCTCATTTACCGACTCTATTGAAGAGCTTTTCATTGCTTCTTCTATGGTTTTGGATTTTCCAGACATTATATTTTCAAAAATAATTTCAATGGATTCTTTTGTAATTTCTCCATTTTCAAGAAAATCAAAAGATTTTGAAATCTCTTCATTTTTCAATAAACTTGAATCGAGTCCATTTCTTTCTAAATTAGTAATTGTTGAACAAAGTATAGATGCAATAAAAGTAGGATTAACCTTATTTTTTCCAGCAATTTTTTCAAACAATTCCAAATATTGTGAATCAAATATTTGCTCAGCTAGCTGAGGATTCAAATCGTATGTTTTTTGTAATTCTAAAACAGATTCATCCCAAGGTTTTGGAATGTTGTTTTGCGCATTTTCTAAATCAGTTTTTGTCACTATTATTGGAGGAATGTCAGTCTCAGGATACATTCGGGATGCACCAGGACGAGGTCGTAAGAAAACTGTATCACCATTTGGTGTAGCTAGTCTAGTCTCAGCTGGAACTCCTTTGGGTGCTTGATTAATTCTAGATATTATTGATTCAATTGCATAATAGATTCTTGATGATGGTGCTGCAATAATTAAAAACGCATCAGTGTCAGAAATCTTCAATTTATCTTTGATAATGTCTATGTCTTTTTGCTCTATTCCATAATTTGGCAATTCATCAGAATGAAAAACTCCACCAATTCCGTAAAATTTTACAAGCTGCCCAATTTCCTTTCCTAATCTAATTCCATCATAAGGCGAAAAGCCAAACATTCCAGAAAAATTTGGAATTTTAATTGCTTTGATAATGGAATTGTCTTTTAAAGCTTTTTGAATTATCTTTGATTGACAATTTTCCCAATCTTTTGTTACCTCAAAAACATTTTCAATTGAAATTCCCTCAAAATTAGATTCCTGTAATTTTTTAGCAATCAGAACCATTCCATGCTGCCTTTTAGCCTCAAATTCAATAATTTTTTCGAGTTGCTCTAACTGCTGAACTCCTTTAATTTCTACAACAGCCCCTCCATCTTTTACTGAGACATTAACATCTTGTCTAATTGAACCAATTCCTCTTGTTACTTTTTTAGTGCTACGTAACAGTTTTCCCAATGATAATGCAATTTTTTTAATTTCTGAAGGTTTTCCTTCAACAGGTTCAAGTGCAATTTCCACAAGAGGAACACCTAAGCGGTCAAGAGAATATTCTCTAATAGATCCTTTATCTCCTAATAACTTTGCAGCATCTTCTTCCAAACATATTGATTGTACACCAACTTGTTTACCATCAATATCTAAATGACCTCCTTGAGAAATCAGCATGGTTCGTTGAAAACCTGTCGTGTTAGAACCATCCACTACAGTTTTTCTCATTGGATAAATTTCACTAAAAATCTTAGATTTTAGAGAGCTAGCAATAATTAATCCCAAATCCTTTGCATCTTTGTCTAGTTCATGTGGTGGTTCTTCATCATATTCAACAAGGCAACTACTTTGAGGATTTGCATAATACATTATTGATTTTGATTTTGATTTTTCAAACAAGGCAGCAGGGTCGTATTCCCCTAATTCACTTTTTACTGCTCTAAGTTTTCTTTGAAATTTTTTTGTATATTCGTCTGATTCGATAGGTGTGCAGTTACAAAATAATTTTTTATTTGTCTGGAGCTGCTGATGAATCTCTAATCCTACTTTTGCCCCTACATTTTCAATCAAAAATTCTTCCAATTTACAATCTCCTCTGTTTATTTTGATAACTCTGATGCAATATTTTCAAGGATTATTTTCTTTGCTTCTTCAATATCTTGAGAATTTCCCAAAGCCCACATTGTTTTTACCAAAGCCACCTCAGGAATCATGTCTTCCAAAGGAATTATTCCCAAATTAAGCAAATCACGCCCACTTTCGTACACAGTCATGCGTGTGCGACCATCAATACACTGCGAAGTCATGCCTAAAAATACCCCTTTTTCATTTGCTCTTTTTACAGAATCATACATGGTTTTTCCAATGTGCCCAAGTCCAGTTCCTTCAAAAATAATGGCTTTGTAACCCATATCCAAAATTTCATCTAATAGTTTTGAGTCATATCCAGGATAATATTTTACCAAAGCCACTTTCGTATCTAGGTTGATCTTCGGATTAAATTTTTTATTTTTAAAAAATTCATCTTTAGTATTTTTTTGAATTTTATCTTCATAGATAATATAAGCAGGATTGTCTCCTATTGTTTGAAAAGCACTTCTTTTACTTGTATGATTTTTTCGCACTCGTGTACCATAGTGACATGCAATGGTATTATCACTTTCATCATTATGCATTACAACAAAAACTCCATTGGTTTTACATCCAACAAGAAATTTGGTTGCTCCAATAAGATTCAATGCTGCATCTGATGATGCTCTGTCTGAAGATCTCTGAGATCCTACAAGTGCAATTGGAATTGGGTACCCAGCTAAAGCAAAGGAAAGAAATGATGATGTATAATGCATTGTATCAGTTCCATGTGCAATAATAATTCCAGTATAATCTGATTTTGCAACATCATTTAATTTTCTAGCTATTTGTAACCAATGATCAGGCATTATGTTTTCAGAATATTCTGAAAATAGAACTTCAGTATCGATATTGGCTATTTCTGAAAGTTCAGGTACTGAGGAATTTAACTCAGAAGCAGTTAAAATTGGAGTTACTGCTCCGGTTCGATAATCTACTTTACTTGCAATTGTTCCTCCTGTTGATAACAAAAGGATTTTTGGCAAAGAAGGATTTTCTTTTAGATCATCAACATTTTCAGAAATTTTTTCTGTAGAAGTTAATTTCTCAATTTTAGTGATTTTTTCTATTTCAAGACCAATATTGTAACCACTGTTTAGTTTTAGAACAATATGTTGATCATCTGTGTGCTCATATCTAGGCATGATTATGCCTGAGTAGGTAAGCTCACCAATGGCCTTTACTGAATCTCCAACTGCAACATCATTTGATTTTAAAAATTCTAAAGATTTTCCAGTATAACCAGTATGTTCAGGCATTTACGAAAATTATTTTTTGTCTATTTAATAAAAACTACCTGTAATAGGAGGCGACTAGTTTTTCGCCCATCTTGAGGTCCTTTTGTTCTCTTACCTTCTTTACTGCCTCTTCAAAATGCTTCATACCTACCTTGGCCGTTTCTGATGATTTCTCAACCTCTTTGACATCAGGATATTTATCTAAAAATTCATGAATTACTAAAGAAACTGCGGTATTTGCGATTGCTGCAGTATCAGCACCACTCAATCCATCAGTTAAATCTGCAATCTTGTCATAATCAACACATTGTGGATCATTTGTATCCTCGATGACTGGAATTGTTCTTGCTCCAATCTTGAGAATACTCTTTCTACTTTCTTTATCTGGTAATGGAATTTGAATAATTTTATCAAATCTACCCGGTCTAAGAAGGGCTGGATCAATCATATCTGCTCTATTTGTTGCAGCTAAAACCACTACTCCGTGCATGTTCTCCATTCCATCTAATTCTGTTAATAATTGGCTGACGACCCTTTCTGTTACAGCCGTCTCTCCTCCTGCCCCTCGAATTGGGGCTATTGAATCAATTTCATCAAAGAATACTACACAAGGAGATGCTTGTCTGGCTCTTCTGAATATTTCTCTAATACCACGTTCTGATTCACCAACCCACTTTGATAGTAATTCAGGACCTCTTACAGAAACAAAATTAGCTTCACTTTCCGTAGCAACTGCTTTTGCTAGAAGTGTTTTACCTGTTCCACTAGCCCCGTGCAATAAGATTCCTCGTGGCATTCTGTGTCCTAGATTGTTGTATAATGATGGATATTTCATTGGCCACTCAACTGCTTCTTGCAGCTCTTTCTTTACATCATCCAAGCCACCAACTTGATCCCATTTAATATCAGGATTTTCAATGAAAACTTCTCTCATTCCTGAAGGAGTAACTTCAATCAATGCTTTTTGAAAGTCTTCATGATTTACGACAAGCTTTTCAAGTGTTTCTTGAGGAATTTTCTCTTCTTCTAAGTTTAATTCAGGAAGTAGTCTTCTCAAACATTTCATTGCTGCTTCTTTACAAAGATATTCTAAATCTGCACCAACGTATCCGTGACTGATACTCGCAATTTTTTCAATGTTAACATCATCAGTTAATGGCATATTTCTGCTGTGAATAGAAAGAATGTCTTTTCTTCCTTTTTTATCTGGGACTTTGATTTCTATTTCTCTATCAAATCTTCCAGGTCTTCTTAATGCTGGATCTATTGCATTTGGTCTGTTGGTAGCAGCAATTACAATTACTCTACCTCTTGCCTCTAACCCGTCCATCAAAGATAGCATCTGTGAAACGACTCTTCTTTCTACTTCGCCAGTCACTTCTTCTCTTTTTGGAGCAATAGAGTCAATTTCATCTACAAAAATTATGGATGGAGCCTTTTCTCTTGCTTCTTTGAAAATTTCACGAAGTCGAGCTTCGCTTTCACCATAAAACTTGCTCATAATTTCAGGACCTGAAATACTAATGAAATGAGCTTGACTTTCATTTGCAACTGCCTTTGCAAGTAAAGTCTTACCTGTTCCTGGAGGACCAAACAACAATACTCCTTTTGGAGCTTCAATTCCTAGCTTTTCGAAGATTTCTGGGTGCCTTAATGGCAACTCTATCATTTCTCTTACTTTTTTAATTTCATCTTGAATACCGCCAATGTCTTCATATGTCACTTGAGGAACTCCGCGTAATGTTTCTCCTTTTTCAGCAATATGGAAAACTGTCTTTTGAGTTACAAGTACTGCATCAGCTGCCGGTGTAACACCAATAACTTGGAAAGTTAGTCGTCCACCAAAATATGGAACCATTACATTATCTCCTTTAATCAAAGGAACACTTTCTAATGCATCAGCTAGATATCTTTCATCTATTGGAGGAATTGCTTCAAGAGGAGCAACAACTACTTTTTCAGCTGCTACTGCTTTTATTTTTCTTACAGTAATTGTATCGCCTATTGCGATTCCAGAGTTGTTTCTTCCAAGACCATCAATTCTAATAATTCCTTTACCTTCATCTGAAGGATAAAGTGGTAAACATTTTGCAACAGTTCTTCTTTTTCCTTTAATTTCAATAACATCACCAGTTGATGCACCAAGTGTATCCATAGAATCATAATCTATTCTTGCTACACCACGGCCTACATCTCGAGTATAAGCCTCAAGAACTTTCAAGGATAGTGCATTCTGGCTCATAAAAGAAATTCTGTCGCCTAATTTTTATACCTTTGTGGTATTTTTGCCTGAAACATGATACAATCACAAGCTTAAAATCTACAGTAAGCAGGAATCGATCTACTTGGGTAAAAGACCATTAGTAAGACGACGTGGCCGTGGAGGAAATCAGTTTAGATCTACTTCTACCGGTAAGGTTGGAAGTAAAGCAAAATATCCAAGATTTCCATTATCTGAACAACATTCAGGCGAAGTAATTGATCTTATTCATGAGCGAGGCAGAGAAGCACCACTTGCAAAAATAAGATTTGAAGATGGTTCAGTATCTTTTGTGCCTGCAGTCTTGGGAACTAAAGTTGGAACAACTTTGAATTTTGGGTTAAAATCAAAAATTGAAAAAGGAAATGTAATTAGTATTCAAAACATTCCTGATGGAACAATAGTATGCAATATTGAAAGACATTTTGGTGATGGTGGTGCCATAGTAAAATCAGCCGGAACTGATGCAACTGTTTTCTCACATGGAGAAGACGGTGTTGTTGTAAAACTCCCATCTGGAAAATTCCTTACTTTGAATCCAAAAAACAGAGCAATGATTGGAACTCTAGCAGGTGGCGGAGTTACAGACAGACCATACATGTCTGCAGGAAACAAATGGCGAAGTTTCAGAGCCAAGGGTCTCAAATATCCAATAGTTAGAGGTGTTGCTCAAGCAGCCTATGTTCACCCTCATGGTGGTGGAAGACATCAACATGTCGGTCAAAGCTCAACTGTATCTCGTGATGCCCCACCTGGTGCCAAAGTAGGTAGCATTGCAGCCAGAAAGACAGGTAGAGCAAGAATTAAAGAAAGAAAGTAGATTGCAATTTTTCTACAACCTAAACTTGATTAATAACAAATTTTTTCAAATTTTTAAATGACTAACCAAAGGATCAGAGTTTTTGTTACAGGTAAAGTACAAGGAGTATTTTTTAGACAAGCCCTTAAAGTCAAAGCAAAACAAAACAATGTTTTTGGTTGGGTTAGAAATCTCAAAGATGGCCGAGTTGAAGCTTTACTTGAAGGTTCAGATGAAAGTGTAAATGTTTTAGTGGAATGGTGTCATGGTGGTCCAGCTAATGCCAGAGTTGAAGATGTTGAAATAAGAAATGAAAAATATTCAAATGAGTTTTCAAAGTTTGATGTATTGTATTAAAAATAAAATCAATGGTAGCAGATCTGCTGGTTCCAGTCTAGACGAATAACCCCATTTCAAGGCATACAAGATCCGCCACGTTGACGAGGAAGCGTGGATGCTCCACCTTAGGATTGCTCCCTCCCGGACCTCATCCCTTTCGATGGTTCGGTCTTAGAAGTCATCCCTTCGGATAATTCTAGTCCTGCAACCACCCGCCTCGGCGTGATTTCATTTCCGCACACCAAGCGGGAATTACCAATCTAGAGATTTACCCAACAGTTACTGATCTCTGCATATAGCCGGTTTCAGAACAGGGCACGGCTGGCACCCCAATCCTACCTGCTACCAAAATTACTTCAAGTTCTTGTTATATTTGCATTAGGTTTGGTTTTCTTTTAGTTTCAAAATCATGTTACAAACAGAGCAAATTGTTCCTGTACATTCACTTCCACACTTTTTGCAAACGGTCTTTTGTTTTTGATTTGATTCTTTTACTACGTGTGATACTTTGAGGATTGATTGATACAGATTGTTTTTGATCCCACTGTGTTGGTTTTCTAAAGAGTTTAGGAATTCACGAATTTCAGTTCTAATCCCTTCATTCATGTGAGGGCATGGCTCAGATTGGAATGGAATATCATTTGTAAATGCATAAAATACAATTTCAGACTCGTAAATTTCACAAAATGGCTTTATTTTTCTTAAAGAATTACCAGAAGTATCAGGATCCATCCATCCAACCTTATTTGTGTCTCCTGAAAGCATGTTAATTAGAAATGTTTGTAAGGTATCATCCAAGTTATGACCTGTTGCAATAACATTTGCCCCGATGTCTTTAGCTGCAAACTCCATTGCTCTTCTGCGTAACGTACCACAAATTGAACAAGAGGATGTTTTTTCATTTTCTCTCATATCTAATGCTTCATCAAGGGATAAATCAAATAATTCCTTATACGGATAAACTTTGAATTCAACATTTAATTTATTACAAAATTTTTCTACAATTTCTAAAGCCTCATTTCTATAACCTGGAATTCCTTCATCAATTGTTATTGCTTTTATTCGAAAATTATGATTAGAAGCCATCTTACTCATTATATCTAGTAATGCTAGAGAATCCTTTCCACCTGAAACTGCAACAGCTACTAATTCATCATTTTGAATCATTTTAAATTTAGAAATTGTTTTTGCAGTTTTTCGAAGAATGGAATTTGAAAAACATTCAGAGCATAATTTTTCACCAGAATATTTTCTTGTATATGCTATTTGATTTTCACATCTATCACATTTCATTAAAACTAGAGAAAAATTGTTAGCTAATTATTCTTTAGGAATTCTAAATGGTAAACCAACCAGATTTGACATAGGATAACGCTATGTTTAATCCAAACAAAGCAAAGGTAATACCATAAATTCCCCACATTATTCCATTTACGGATTTTTCAGAAATTCGTTGGTCAATAATGGTATGAATGAACTTCCCACCATCTAAAATTGGTAATGGCAACATGTTGATAATTCCAATGAAAAATGATATCATCCAAAGCCAAAGCAAAAACATTGAAACACTTGGATCATTCCACTCAATAAAATTGTAGACAGGTTTGTATGCTAACGAATTATCTCGCATTATTCCAATCAAACCTCTTTCAGGATCTTCAGGTGCCGGTGTAATGTTAACTGAAAAATCTAATGCTTCACCATCTCTTAGTACAGATACTTCTGCAGTCTCGCCAGGAGTTAAGCTCGGGAAATCAATCGGGCTTAGTATCTGATTTCCATTAATTGAAGTAATAATGTCATTTGCAAGCATTCCTGCCTCTTCTGCTCCAGATCCCTCTATGATCGATAGAACAAGTACTCCTTGAGGCAACTCGTAAAATGCACTCAAAAGTGGTTCAGGCATAATCAATGCAAATAATGGGTTAGTGAGAAGTATCGCACCTAATGCAAATGCAAAAATTACATTTGCTGTAGCACCCGCCCCAATAACACGTAATTTTGAAATTTTCTTTGCTTTGTTGAATTCTTCTTCATCAGGTTCAACAAATCCCGCAAACATTGCAATAAAGATCGCAAAACCACCTGTCTTTATTTTGATTTTTTCAAGTGCTGCAACAATTCCATGAGCTCCTTCATGAACTACTAAAACAATTGGAATTGATAATAGAAAATATGTAATCGATGCCGATGAGGTTAGTGTTACACCAGGAATAAGTACTGTTAATTCTGAAAAATCAGTTGGAGCCACAAAAAACTTGGAAATGTTATCTAGCAAAAACCAAAAAGCAAAACCCATCATGATAAAGCCTGCAATTACACTTACATCTGCAAACACCCTAATTCCTCTTTTTGTTCTACCAAGAATTTTTGTTAAAACAGATTGAACTTGCTTGTTTTTGTAAACAAGACTGTAGGCTTTAATCTCAACACCGTATCTTTCTAATTTGAGGACTTTAGCACTTACCACTATTACAACCCAAGCCATTAAGACATAGATAATCGAGTTTTCAGTAATAAAATCAAGTTCCAAACTTATTGTTAATTTTTTAAACCTCGACATTTATCGTTTACTATGAAGCCTACGATAATTGTCTCAACATTTCCAGACAAAAAATCAATAACTAAAATTGCAAATGATGTGGTAAAGTCAAAACTTGCAGCATGCGTTAACATCACAAAAATTTCTTCAATTTACGCATGGCAAGGAAAAATAGAAAACACTCCAGAATATCTAGCCTTATTCAAAACTACAACAAAAAACAAGAAGACCCTCATAGAAAAAATCAAATCTGTTCATCCATATGATGTGCCTGAAATTGCTGAAATTGATGTTGATTCTATTAACAAGCCCTACCTTGATTGGTTGATAGATTCTACTAACTAAGACTCTATTGGGAATCGCAACAAAGAAACAATTCCACCTAATCCCGTTACTCTAAGCCCAATATCCGTTGAAGAGTCCACACCATAGATTTTGACACCCTTGCTTTCAGCATCATTTAGAAATTCAATTATCTTGTTCTCATCATACAGTTGAATAATTTTATCTGAAAAAACTAGAGACTCTACTGCTCCAAATTCATTGGCTTTTGAGGTTTCATCAAAGCCCATAGTAAATTTTCTACTTTTTTGATTTGCCATAATCATTATTTCATCAATTATTGAGGAAACTTTGGCAAGTTTACTTTCAGACATTATCTCTTTCATGGCTTTGGACTTTGTAAAGGTGAAAATTCCATCTTCCCCACCAGAGTCTATTCCTTCTACAACCTGAATTTTGTATTTTTGATTTTGAGGTTTTTGAAGAAAATTTGAAAATCTCTTTTTTGTTTCACCTGGACCAAAAATCAAAATTGAATCTTCATTTTTAATAATAGATAGAACTGCTTGTTGAACTTGTTCGAAAAATTTTTCAATGTTGAAATTTGTCTTGTACCTTTTACCTCCAGAACCAGAATATATGTTTGGAACAAATTGTAAATGAGTACCATACAATCTTGCAATTCCACAATCGCCAGTATCAATTGCTACTAACAAAAATCCACTTTGTTTGTTTGATTCAATTAATTTTTTTTCAACAGGTTGCCAGCTTTTCTTTTTGATTGTAATTCCATCATTTACTTTTAAAATAAATGAATGATGAGAACCATGAGGAACCAACTCATTGCTTGATTCTGAAATTGTTCCACCAATTCTTAATCTATCAAGGACATCGTCTAAAGAAATTTTTTCAACAGTTAGTGCTATTCGTACCTTTATCCGCTCACCTTTATCGGGTCTAGAATAATCTTTTTCTTGTTTTATTACTCTAGTAGTATCACCCACTATAGTATCACCTTGCTTGACAATTCGGCGCAGATTAAACAAATCTTCAGAATCTTCTGGAATTACTGAAATTGAATTTTCATCAATGGTCTTTGTTATCATAATTTTTGAATAAAACTAAGAGGAAAAAAGAGTTTAGTTTGTAACTTCTTCGGATTTTTTATCATCAGTTTTTTTCTTTAGATAATTTTCAACCCAATCCAAAGTAAGTACACCACATTCTGCCAAATTAGTCAAAGAATTTGAAGATGCTTCACCGATGACTTTACCGCTGTCTCTTTTAATTTGACGCCACTTTAAAGAAGTGTTTCCACTTTTAGAATTGTAAATAATCCCTAAAACATCTCTTGCATTTACAAAAGTAATGTCTCTAATTTTTTTTAATGTGACTTTGTCTGCTGCCTCAACATAGATTGATCCAAGATTTTCCTCGCGTTCAGCAAACACTTCGTAATCATCAAGGTAACTTCTTGGAGCATATGATTTACAGGTGCTTGAAATGATGAATCTTCTAAAACTTTCCAACGAGGCTGCCACATCAATTGTAACCATTTTGAATGAATGAGAAATTCGCCATTTATCAAGCTTCTTGAAAGACTCAAAAGGAATCAAGGTAAATTCTGCATTGCAGGCAGTGATGTTCTTATCCCTATGATTGATGATGAGGATCTTGAGTTCTGAGCCTGCTTAGAATTTTTATGTCACAATACCAGTTTACATTCGTGAAATCATTAACAGAATATCTTACTTTTAACGTCAAGACTCGTAGAGCATTTGTTAACATAACTCCTGAAGTGAGAAAATTAGTCACTAAAAGTAAAGTCCAAGAAGGATTGTGCCTTGTCAATGCAATGCATATCACTGCAAGTGTTTTCATTAATGATAATGAAAGTGGGCTACACAATGATTATGAAAAATGGTTAGAAGGTCTTGCACCACATGAACCAATTGAACAATATGATCATAACAACACTGGAGAAGACAACGCAGATGCTCATCTCAAACGACAAGTTATGGGAAGAGAAGTTGTAGTTGCAATTACTAATGGAGAGTTAGATTTTGGTCCATGGGAACAAATTTTCTATGGAGAATTTGATGGACGAAGACCAAAAAGAGTTTTAGTAAAAATTATTGGAGAATAATCATCCAAAGTCTGCATCTCGTTTTTGACTTTGTGATTCATTTTTTCTTGCAGCATCTCTGAATTCATCATCGTGATTTTGAGGACCATGACCACATTTTACACATGCAACTTTGTATCCATTATCATCTTTTTGATAAGTTTCACAACCACAAAAACATGCCATAAAATTTCTAATTTACTAGATGATATATCTTTTAGGTTAACTAAACGATTTTGGAATTAATTTTCAGTTTGTGAAGAACAACACTCGCCCATTGGAATGTCATGATCGTGAGGACACTTTCTAGGGTGCTTTAGCATTGTACATAATGCATCAGTAAACTGTTTGTTCATATGATGTTCTATTCCACAAACCATTTCCTCATCAATCTCAACTTTCAGGGCACTATCCATTAGAACTTCTAAAAGACGACTGTTTCTCATCATACTTGCACCTACTTTTTCTCCTTCTTGAGTTAGAACTACACCAGCTTTGTTGTAATTTACAAGATTTTTTTCATTTAGTTTTTTTAGCATTTGAACAACACTTGGTTGTCGTACATTTAGCATCTTTGCAATTGTGCTAATTTTTACTTCTCCTCCTCTTTCTTTTATATGCCAGATTGCCTTGAGATACATCTCAACGTGCTCAGCTTCGGCTGTTCCTACAAATAGTGTTTCATCGTTTAGTGCGTCCATACTATACCTTCTTTGAATCTTTTAATAAATATTCGAAATATTCTCTTGCAAATACTGCCAATCCAGCATGATCTGCCCAAATAGCTACTATTTCATTTGATTTTACCTCTCCTCTTTCTGGACCTAGTAAAATTACAACATACCGTTTGTCAGAAATTATTCCACCACCAAACAATCCTTTTTTGATTTTTACAGTTGCAACTCGTTTTATTGCAGTAATTGCATCTTTATCCATTTTATCTGAAGTCAAAAGTGTAATTTCTACACCTTTATCATGAAGTAATCTGAGCTTTGGTAATGCTAATCTGACAAGTTCTTGTCCAGCTTCAGGAATTGCAATCATTACTTCATTTCTGCAAGACTCTACCATCTCTAAAATTTTTGAAGTAATGTTTGCTGCACCCGACAAAACCCAAATATCTGGCTTTTCACTTGTGCCACTTTTTTCATAAAGTGGAACAAGTTCATTTAAGATAATACTTTGATTTTTTGCAAAGTCGTTTTCTATATTTTGTTTTGTTGTTTCTAACCCAGTTGAAGGAGATTTTGCAAAA
>WVWY01000016.1:58984-59249 GCA_011773785.1 Candidatus Nitrosomaritimum khambatensis
TTGGACGAGAATCATCTGAACCAATCCAACCTTTTTCTTCTAGAGTTCCTAAGACTTCATAAATTTTTGAATATGGAACTCCTGATTTTTGACTAAGATCAGATGCAGTTAGTTCTCCATCTTTTAGAAGAGAAGTAAATGTTCGAATTTCATAACTTGTTAATCCAATTTTTTCTAAAGCACGTCGAGTCTTATCAGATATGTTCATGCGATCTAATCCTATGTTTTTGATATTTAAATCAGATATGCCTATAACCTAAATTCC
>WVWY01000009.1:0-8234 GCA_011773785.1 Candidatus Nitrosomaritimum khambatensis
CAGCAAAAAAAGCAAAGAAATCTTCAAAAAAATCAAAAACTAAAAAATAATTTAGTTTTTTGAAATTATCTTCTTTTTGTTCGTTTTAGGTTATTCTATATCGAGAACTAGATTGTAACATTTCTCGATCTCATCTTTTTTGATGTGGGATATTCTTTCAATATCCTCTAGAGATACACTGTTTGGACCTGATTGAGAAATTGAATATAGGCAGACTGCCGCAAGTAGATAAAATGATTCATACTTGAAAGGGTTTTTTTCCAATAACTCCAAATGCATATTTTCCGCATTTATGATTGCGGCTTCTTCTAATCCAAATTCGTCTTGGAATTTCTTGTAAATAGTCATAGTTTCTAGTTTGTTCAACTTTTTTGGTATGCCTCTATGAGTAATGAACGATTAATAGTTCAAAACCAACACACATTCCTTTAAATTCAAATTTTTTGAAAAGTAAATTTACCAAAAACTAATTCTTGTAGATAATTTCTATGCCTAAATTCACTATCTGTTAACAAATTATGTGACAGACCATCCGCTTTAAGTATCAAATTCCCATTTGATTATTTGGCGATAGAGAGTGAATATGAAAAGTGAAACTCTTTCATACGAAATTAGTACGGTAGTACAAACCGCAATAAAAGAAGGTCGGTCTCATCTTAATGATGAGGAAGCCATCTACTTGCTTAGGATGAGTGAAAAACTTGTCCAAGAGTATTTGGATAAATTAGAAAAAATGTCTGATATCTAACCTTGTGAGAAAATCATAGATTATCTAATTTCTTGATCTGTGTTATTAATTTTGTATTTTGGAAAGTAAATGAAAAAATGTTGTTAAAGAGGATTTACTTCCATCTTACCATATTTTCCTTTGGTCAAGGAAACCTCATCTCTGAAGGAATTTGTATATCCATTGGTTATGACAATAGTATCTCCAACATTTACAGCCTTTATGTCGTCTCCCCATAAGGTGAGCTTGATTTCGTCATTTTCAGTCTCCCCATCTGTCAATATTGCATCGCACACATCAATGGTTCCGCCACTTTTGAGATTGACAGTTCTTGGGTCGCCCATACTCTTAACGACTCCTTTTGTATTAATTCCACTTCGCATGTTTTTTACTTGTGAAATTGGTTGGAATTCTTCCATGTGAATTTCACCTATCTAGGCACAATTAAAAGCTTTGAAAAGCGATTTCCTATGTACGTATTCACTGGTATCTGACCAGATCCTAGAAAAGTATTCTGGAAAATGCGATTTTTCTTGAATTTTGCCATAAATCTTGAATTTTTTTTAAAATTACTTTTTAGGGATAAGAACCAATAGGTATCATGTATGAAGGTAAGTGCCCATTCTTCAAAATAATCGATAAACTACTTGGCACTAACACAGAATCCAAAGATTTTACAAAAAAATAACCTCCTATGATTTTCTTAGAACTAATAGAAATTGAAAAATATCGGACTGTATTGACTTTGACTGCAGGGGTATCGAAGCCCGGTCAACCGAGAAGGACTCAAGATCCGGTTATAGGAAATCCTTTCTCTTAGGAGTTCGTGGGTTCAAATCCCACCTCCTGCACTATTTTGTTATAACGAAAATATTTTGAAAATCTAAAATTTATGCAGTAAGTGCCTTTACTTTAGAAACAGAGTGGTTGGAAATTTGTTTGTGTAAGGCAGCCACTTCTTCGTCTTTGAAAGATAGATTGCATCTAAAACACTTCCAAGCTACCTCAGACATGGGATAGATAACGCATAATTTGCTTATAAGGATATTGAATGATTTGTTCAAAATGTTACAAAACGTTGATCAGGATTTGAAAATAGTATAATTTCTTGATGATTTCTTGTTTTTTTGATATTTCTTCACGACAAAAGCAAAAACCAAGGGTTAAGAGGCAAAAAATTCAAGATCTAAAAGAACAATGGCAGATATTTTTGAGATCTTTGGAGAACTTTCCTATTTTGGAATTTTTCTCGTATTGATCGGAGTTAATGCTTCTCCAATTTTGATGCCCCCAAGTTGGATTGTTCTTACATCCTTCTATTTGCTTGATCCTACCTTGAATATCGTAATTCTTTCCATGGTGGGAGCAACTGGTGCTACAATTGGACGATTTGTTCTCAAAAAAATCAGTGGATTGTTTAGACGATTTGTTGGAGAAGAGCAAAAATCCAACCTAGATATTATTGGCGATTATCTTAACAGAAAAAAATTTGGTTATCTAATAGCATCTTTTCTTTTTGGAGCCACACCACTTCCAAGTAACATGTTATTTATCGCATATGGATTGATGCGAGCAAAAAGTATTGGAATATATCTTGGATTTTGGACAGGTCGTGTCTTGTCTTATATGATTATGATTTATTTCGGAAATGCAGTATTGAAACCCTTTATAGAAATATTTGAAGATAGATTGGTTGGAATTTTACTTGTTGATGTTGTAGGGATAGGTGTAATCATTTTCTTTGCATCCATCAATTGGGCTCTTTTAATTACAAAAAGAAAATTAAAATTCGTAAAACCAAAACTATGGAGATTCTAAGATGAAGTCGCTTGATTTACTCAAAGAAGAAATTAAATTAAAAATGTCAAATGATTCAGCGCATGATTTTGATCATATTATGAGAGTATACAAAAATGCAAAAAAAATTTGCAAGACCGAAAAAGCAAATCAAAAACTTGTTCTTGCAGCAGTTTTATTACATGATATTATCTCTTATCCTAAATCTGACAAAAGATCAAAACTCTCATCTATTCAAAGTGCCGAAGCTTCAAAAACGATTCTTAAAAAACATGGATTTACAGGCGACGAAATCAAAATCATATCTGATGCTATAAGGGACCATAGTTTTTCTCAAAATAAGGTTCCTCAAACTCTTGAAGGTAAAATCTTACAAGATGCTGATAGGCTTGACGCCTTGGGTGCAGTAGGCATAGCGAGAGTCTTTGCTGTGGGAGGTGCAGAAAATCGTCCATTTTACAACCTTGATGACCCTTTCTGTAAGAAAAGGTCTCCTGATGACCAAATCTGGACCCTTGACCATTTTTACAAAAAACTCCTTTTATTGGAATCTAAAATGAATACCAAAACAGGCAAAACAGAAGCAAAGAAACGAACAAAAATTTTGAAAGATTTCTTGTCAGATCTTAAGAAAGAAATTTGATTAGGAAAATTTTTGTTTAAGAAAAAGTGTTAGCACTAGAAAAAATTTCAAACTTTACTTAAATGCAGAATTTTTCCCCCAAAGAAATATGATCTTTTTAATCAGGGAGGAGACGTTATTTGAGAGACCTGTATGAATCTCTGATAGTTTTTGGCGTTATGACTGGACTTTTACTTCCAGTTAGATTGCTTTTCGTAACTTATGTTTCTGATAATTGGTTAGGTTCGTTTGGAATTATTTCTGCAATTTCTATCGGGATTCTGATATTAGTGAAGAAAAGAAAATTGGGAGAATTTGGAAATATGTTTCAAAGACAAATTGACAAACTGCTTCGTGGTAAAAGAAAAATTATTGTTTATGTTGAGTCTGCCTTTGTTCTAGCACTTTTGGGAAGTATGATTTTTGCAATCAACATGGGAAATTCTACTTATTCTCATTTCCAAGATGATTTTGTAATCACCCAGGAAATTGATAATCCAGAAGCTTTGGCTCAACACACTCAAGAATGGACTGCCGAAGATTGGGTAAATGGATTTTTAACAGTTCCAATTGCCTTTATTGTTGCATTTCCCCAAATGAGCGCAGTTATTGCACATATTGATGCTACTCTGGATGGGTGGTTGATGCATTTTTACACTGTAGGATTTGTTGAATATGCTGAATTTTTAGGAATTTTACTCTTATACCGATTTGTGATTAAAACAAAATCAAAGGCAGCAGTTGTTCAATAAATAAGACTCATCCATAATCGACATACCTGTCATATCGTTTTTCCACTTCTGGGTTTTGCCCTAAAAGAATTTTTTTAATTTCCTCTTCTTTTCTGCTTTTGATGTATTTCTTCATTTCAGAAAACTCCTCATCTTCAGGATATGATTCTAAAAGCGGGTCAATCATTTTCAAATATTCAAGAACCTTTTCTCGATATTCTTCTCGTGTTGGTCTCTTGTTTTTATTTAGTCTAAACCAAATAACTGCCCAACTTGAACCAATAATGTGAGGTAATAAATCAAAAGCCCTTTCTATTTCAAAACGTTCATCATTTCTCATGATTCTTGAAGAAACCCTGCTGCAGATTTTGCAAAATATGTCACTATCATATCAGCACCTGCTCTTTTTATTGAATGTAGGATTTCACTTGTAATATCGTTTTCATTTATCCAACCTTGTTTTGCAGCCCCTTTAACCAATGCATATTCTCCAGAGACACTATATGCTGCAACTGGAAGATTAAATCTCCTTCTAGTCTCAGCAATCAAATCCAAATAAGATAGTGCAGGTTTTATCATAACGATGTCTACTCCTTCATTGACATCTGTTTCTACTTCCATCATGGCTTCTCTGGCATTAGTAAATGGTACTTGGTAGGTTTTTCTGTCCCCAAATTTAGGAGCACATTCTGCTGCATCTCTAAATGGAGAATAAAATGAGGAGCGATGTTTTGCAGAATGTGACATTATTGAAACATTAGAAAATCCCTCGTCATCAAGAGCCTTTCGAATGGCTGCTACTTGACCATCCATCATCGCAGAAGGAGAAACTGTATCGACTCCAGCCTTTGCTTGACTTACTGCAATTTTTGCTAAAGTATCAATACTCGAATCGTTATCTATCTGATTTCCGTGAATAATCCCACAATGTCCTGTGGAAGTATATTGGCACAAACAAACATCTGCCATTATTACCATCTTATCCCCAAAATTAGATCTTATCTGAGATATTGCTTTTTGAACAATTCCGTTTTCATCAAATGCCGATGAACCTGCATCATCTTTTTTTGTAGGAATCCCAAACAACATAATTGCTGGAATATTCAAATCTGAAATAGTTCCTACCTCATCGTTAATGTCGTCTAATGGAAGCCTTTCAATTTCTGACATTGATTCTACCTTAATTCTTGATTTTAGGTCCTCTTGGACAAATACTGGACAAATCAAATCATTAGGAGTAAGAATTGTTTCCTGAACTAAATCTCGCATTTTTTCTGATACGCGTAAACGACGTAGACGTCTAGTAGGAAATGACATATCAAATTTTCATCCGAGTAAAATATAATCCTAGTCTATTCTTGTTCTTTTTTGTAGTCAAATAGTTTGCTGGCAATATCAAGCATATCTGGTTTTCCTTGTTCTGATGCCTTTCTTACGTTATTCATTGGAGTTGATACTATGCTTTCTACTACTGCTTTTGTCAAATCTTCAATAATTTTGATTTTTTTCTCGTCTGTCTCATCGAGCATTGAAAGGGCTTTCTTAAGCTCCTTTTGACGAAGAGAATCAATATTTTTGAATACATCTTTGACAAGTGGTTCCGCATCTAGTCTTTTCATTGAAGCCTCTATTACAGATACTTCTTCATTAATTATATTTTCAACTGTTTTTACCTTGTTTAGACGAGCTTTCATATTTTTTTCAACCATTTCTGCTATTTGGTCCAAATTCATCAATTTGATTCCTCCAAGAGTTGCCACTTTCTCATCTACAGTTCTGGGGTTGGATAGATCTAAAATCATCATTCCCTTGTTTCGTTTGCCTACTGCATCAGTAATTCTGTCATACGTCACCAAAAAATAAGGTGCTGTAGTTGCCACAAATAAAATGTCATAATTCTCAAATCCAGAAAGAACCTCTTCAAATCTTACAGGATTTCCTCCCATCGTTTCGCAAAATGCTTTTGATCTTTCCAGGGTTCTACTTGTAACGTCAAAACTGTATCCTCTTCTTTGTAGGGATTTGGCAACTAGAGTTGAAACCTCTCCAGTTCCTATTAGCAAAATTTTCTTTGTTTTTAATTCATCAATGTTTTCCTCTGCAAGTTTTACTGCCATTGATCCTACAGATATTCCACCCTGACTAATCCCACTAGAATTTCTAATCCTCGTTCCGATTCTGATTGCCTTATCAAATAAGGTATTGAGGTGTTGACCTGACGCTTTTTTGGTACGTGCAGTTGTTATGGAATTTTTGATTTGTCCAAGTATTTGTTCTTCTCCCACAACCATAGAGTCAAGGCCAGAAGTAAGTTTAAGAAGATGCTGGAATGCATTTCCATTTTCTTCTACCTCCAAATTTTCATCAAAAATTTCCTGGTCAAGACCTGCTATTGAGGCCCAGGTTTTCTTTATTTTTTCAAGATCATAATTTTTGGCTTTTCCAAACAATTCGATTCGGTTACATGTCTGAATTATTACACATTCATCAAGGCCTGAGTGATTTTTGAATTGAGAATAAGCTCCTTCTACATCTCGAATTGTAAATTTTTCTAAAATATGGATTGGAGAATTACGAAAAGTAACACGTGCATTAATGACGTTTTGCTTCATTACCACTCCCTCAATATCGAAACGATACGGTTTTCAACCTTCTTGGTTTTTCGGTCTTTTATTAACTGTTTAATCTCTTTATCGCCCATGATACTATTCAAAAACGATTTTCTTTTAGATTGGGTTGTTATCTTTTCTTTTGCAAGTCTTCTAGCGATCTGCTGAATTTTAATCTGGTCTAATTCTTCTTGTTTTATAGATTTTTTAACGGATTTTTCTATTTGCTCTTTGATCTTTTTAGACATGGATGGACTTCGACCTCCAGTAAATATTGCAATCTGAACAGTGTCTTGCAAATCAATTACTGCAGGATTTGAAAAATCACTCATTTCAGGATTATCAGAACTATATGCTAAAATTTTTCTTTTCTTGGCTTGAGAGATAATCTTCTCATTTACATTTTTGTCATCCGTTGTTGTGATTACAATATCTGGTTTTTCGGTTTTCAAAAAATTTCCATTCTTAATTTCTAGTTTCTTAAATTCAATTTTTTTCTGTTTTACCAGTGATTCGACCGGCTTACTAATTTTATTACTTATTACAAGAATCTTGCAATTATTTTTTAAAAGTGAGTTTATTCTTTTTTGGGCTTCTTTACCCGCGCCTACCACAACAATTTTCTTACCGCCTAAATTTAGGTTAATTATCAACGATCAAAGGCAAGACAAATTCTATTTATACATTTTAAACCAAAACCAAAAATTCTAGCTACATTTTTAATTGAAAACAAAATTGCATACACTATTGGCATCTATGGATGATTTGGATAAAGAATTACTAAATGAAATCCAATGGAGTTTTCCTCTTGTAGAAAAACCATTTGATGCTCTTGCTACAAAATTTGATGTTTCAGCTGATGTGATTAAAGAAAAATTAAAACTGCTAAAGAAAACTGGTGTCATAAGACAACTTAGTGCAATATTTGATACACGAAGATTAGGTTACAAGTCATCATTAGTTGCAATGACCGTTGAAGAGGACAAACTAGTTGATGTTGCAAATATCATTAACAAACATCCTGGAGTCAGTCACAACTATGAACGAAATCATGATTTTAATCTCTGGTTTACAATTGCAACTCCTCCTGGAACTAATGTGAAAACCGAAGTTGACAAATTTTCAAAATTATCTGGTGTAAAAGCAACTCGAATGCTACCTACAATACAAATGTTCAAAATTGGCGTCAAGCTTGACATGAGTGAAAAAAATAAACGAGAAATCAAACCTTCTGAAGAAAAAAAGAAAATTTTGAAAGTTGATTTTGTTGCCTCTGAAGAAGACAAAAATTACATTCGAGAACTTCAAAAAGACCTAGAAATTTCTGACAGGCCATTTTTAAAAGCTGCAGAAGAACTTGGAGTTTCTGAAGAACAACTGTTTGAAAAAGCAAAGTACTATGAAAGTATAGGAGTAATGAGAAGATATGCCGCCATCTTAAGACATAGGGATGCTGGTTTTATTGCAAATGGAATGATTGTTTGGAAGGTTCCAGAGGATAGAATACAAGAGGTAGGAGAAAATTTGGGAGCATTCCCACAAGTGAGTCATTGCTATCAACGACCTTCGTATCCAGATTGGCCATACAATGTATTTTCAATGATTCACTGTAAATCAAAGGATGAAGCAGGTGAGGTTGCAAAAATTATTCAAAATCAAATCAATGTAGATGAATATCGAATTTTATTTAGCGAACGTGAATTCAAAAAGACACGTGTCGAATACTTTGTTGAAAATGATTTTTCAAT
>WVWY01000009.1:8243-21009 GCA_011773785.1 Candidatus Nitrosomaritimum khambatensis
TGTACAAAAATATTCATCGTTCATATTGCAATAAAACTGAGATTTTTCACCACATAACTTACAGGGTGGTTTTTCATCTAGGTCAGAAAGCCTGGTGTGATAATTTTTACTACGAAAATTTTTCTTTGAATCCTTGTAAATGCGAGTAAAATTCGAAAAATATTCTAGGTCTGATGGGGAAAGTTCCTCTTCACTCTTGATTTTTTTTATTAATTTTTCCCACTTTTTGTACTCGCCAATTTGAGCAAGTTTCATTCTCTCAATAATGTCAATTGTTTTTTGAGAATCAAATGGGAGATTCATAAAATTTAGTGGACTTGAGGACTGGCCTTTAATTCATAGGAAGGCCAAGTATTGTACAAATCAGTAATTTCTTTCATATCTACAGAGTTGAGATAATTACCATCTGATATTGCTGCAAATGATTCAATCTCTTCTACACTAACAACTGTAGGCAAAACAGATGCTATGGCATTTTTTGACAAGATAAACTTGATAGCGAACTCTGTAATTGTCCAACCATTTCTCTCAGCTATTGGTCGGAATTGTTCTACTTTCTTTAACGCCTCTCTTCGCCATTCCAATTTACGGTCTTTTCGGTGGTCGTTGCTTGGAATGACAGTTTCTGCCGTCACTTTTCCTGTTAAAATTCCTGATGCATCTGGAACTCTTACTAGGATTCCTACGTTGTTTCTTTCAGCTTTTTCAAGTAATTCATTCCCGGGAGTCTGTTCTAAAACATTGTAGACGGTTTGAACTGATGATATGTTTTCTCTATCCATTGCCTCCAAACCCTCTTGAGTCCATCCTATAGCTGGACCTAGAGCAACTTGTGCTGTTTTCATCTTGCCTTCTTTGATCAATTTATCAAAAGTCTCAAAAGGTTCATTGTTTCTGATTTGATCAATTTTTGGATTATGCATTCCAAAAGAATCGATATAGTCTGTTTGCAGTCTTTCAAGACTTGCTTCAAGAGCTTTTTCTGTAAATTTTTGATCAAAATGCTGTGGTAATTCTGAATGTCCTATTTGTTGAACATTTGAAAAATCATATCCATATTTTGAGGAAATTACAATTTCATCTCTCATACCTTTGAAAACTTCGCCAATTAGTTTCTCACTTTTTCCCTTGCCGTACATGTCGGCAGTTTCAAAAAAGTTAATCCCAACATCATATGCTTTTTTTAGCATTCTTTTGGCTTCGTCTTCTTCTATCTTCTTTCCCCACCAATCAAGGCCGATGGTCCATGCACCAAATCCTATTTCAGAAACTTTGATTCCACTTTTTCCCAACGTTTTGTATTTCATCTTCTTCTAACCTTGAGGTTTCCTCGATCAAATAAACGAAAAACTGTTCATTTATGTCTATCCAAGATTTGCGCTTGTGATACCTTGATTTTCTTAGTATTGTTTACTTGAACTTTAACCTAAACTGGAAATTAGTGAAGGAACGTCCTTTTTTACGCATACAATCATTGGTGTGTCAACTTTAACGTATTTTGAAACCTTAGTCTCTCTTAAATCCATAATTAGATTTTGGAAATCTCGAAGCTCATCTGTTTCAAAGGCCAACATAAAGTCTTGATCATCTAATCCAAAGGAATAGGTAGTGTTCAAAATAACATCTGGATAATTTTGGCTTACGTCAATATGCTCATCCATCATTTTTTGACGCTCCTCTTTAGATAACAAGTACCATTCTCTGGTTTTTGTAAACGGATAGACAATAACGTATTTTTTTGGTTCATTGCCCGCAATAAAAGAAATTGTTCTTCCTTTCCTAGCATACACCGAAGGTCTGGTACAAGAAACATACGTTTGAGATGCCACTATGTATTTTCCAAATACAGTAAGGTAAATTTTTGAGATTACAGTTTGTATCTCTTCGACAGTTTTAGCTGCAAACCAAAATAAAAAATCTGCATCAGAACGCAATCCTAGTGTTGAATATGACCTAAACATTATTCCAGAATTTTTAATCACATTTTCAACTTCTTTGGCTGATTCTTCTTTTGCCAAATCTGCCATCCATCTCCATTTAGGATCAATTTGAAAGAATGAAAAATTGAAGTAATATTGCTCGTCATCGTTACCTTCCATGTTTTGACAATTTCTAAACCCTATTTAAACAAAAAACTAGATTCTCTATTCTTGAATTTCAATAATTTTGTTTTTTGTTGTATGTCCAGATTTTATTAAAATTTTCATTGAAGAGACGCCAAAATGTTTTGCTAATTTTTTTATTACTTCTTTATTGGCTTCCCCTTTGATGGGTTTTGATTTAACTCCAATGGTGATTTGACTTCCTGAAATTTCAAAAAACTCTTGATTAAATAAAACGCGTACTTTGTAAATCACAATTTTTGAAAATTAATTTATGTTTTAACTTGTTTGGATTATGCGTGTTGTTCTAAAGCCCACTCGTATCCTTCAGTTTCTAACTTGTCTGCAAGAGATGCATCCCCAGTGTTTAGCACTTTGCCCTTTGCAAAAACGTGTACAAAATCTAGTTTGTTTAAGAATTTCAAAATCCTTGCATAGTGAGTAATGATGATTATTGTTGCATCTTTGTCAGCAACTTCACTTATGGCTTTAGCTACAGCTTGGACAGCATCAATATCTAGGCCAGAATCTGGTTCATCTAAAATTGATATTTTTGGTTTTAGAACTGCCATTTGTAAAACTTCTGCACGTTTTTTCTCTCCTCCAGAAAATCCTTCGTTTAGATATCTTGAAAGAAATTCTTCCTTGAGACCAACTTTATTCAAATTTTCTTTGAGATATTTTTGAAACTCTCTAACGGTAATGAAAACTTCTCTGTCTTCTCCTTGTAGTGCTTTACTCAAAGAGTTGTATGCTGTTCTAAGAAAGTGAGAAAAACCAACTCCTGCAACTTCGGTTGGATATTGGAAACCAAGGAACAAACCTTTTTTTGCTCTCTCATCTGCTGTTAAATCTAAAATGCTTTCACCATCCAATAAGATGTCTCCTTTTGTGACTTCGTATTTTGGATGTGCAAGTAAAGTGTAAGCTAGAGTACTTTTTCCAGAACCGTTTGGTCCCATAATTGCATGTACTTCTCCAGGACCTGTTTTCAAATTAACTCCTTTTAGAATTTCTTTTCCTTCTCTTGATACATGAAGATCTTTAATCTCAAGTACTGCCATTACGACAAATGGTTTTGTTTCTATATATAATGCCGACGAAATTTAGCTGATCCTAATCTGAATTTTTTTTAATAAAATGAAAAGAGGGGGGAAATTATTTTTTGGCCAGAGATGGTCTTAAAGCTATTTTGAGCTTGTAACTTGTTAGAATCTCTTTACATCTATTTCGTATAGTAACCTCAGTTACTCCGGCAATGCTTGAAACATCTCTTTGTAAGATGCTTTGCCCAAGCAAAACTGATGCCACATACAAGTATGCTGCGGCTATTCCGTTTGGTGCCTTTCCGTCAGTAATGCTACTATCTTTTGTTTTTTCGGCTATTTCCAAGGCTAATCTCTCTACTCTAACCTCAGTCTGAGTCATGTTTGCGATTTTTGAGATGTATTTGTCCATGGTCACTATGGGTGCTGTACGCTGTCCCATCTCCATTACCATGGTTCGATAGTATTTTGCTGCAAGTTTTGTTTTTGATTTTACATCTTTTGGAATACAAATTCCACGGACTATATCTTCAAGAGATCTTACGACGTGGCACTGTTTACATGCCATGTAAATTGTAGCTGCAGTAATACTTGCAACTGATTTTCCTTTTACGTCAATGTGTTCGTCCAAGTTTCTGTAGATCATAGATGCAGTCTCTAAAACATTTTTTGACAAAGACAAACCATCACAAGTCTCACCCATCTTAGCTAACACATTTGCTAGCCTTCTTTCTCTGGGTGAGGAAACACGAACTCTTTGTTGCCACTTTCTAAGGTTGTGCATTTGATTTGCGACTTCGTGATTAATTGATTTTCCACTAAAGTCCTTTGCACTGATTGAAATTTCAGTTGCAATTCCCAAATCGTGTTGTGAATAAGTTGTTTGCCCTGTAGCTCTTGCAAGCTTCATCTTGTCCTCGAGATTCGAACTTTTTGTTTCTGGACCATAATCTGCCATTTGATCTGCAACGACTACGCCGCAACCAGAACAGATTATTTCGCCATTCTGAATGTCATCTACTAATGATGCCTTACATTCAGGACAGCTTTGGGGTTCTAGTATGTTCATTTTTTTCTTCTCCTAAATTTTTCTTTTTTAGCAGGAGAAGATTCTAGTGCGAAAACAGCTTTGCCAATGTATTTCTTGATGTTGTTTGTTAATGGAGTAGCTGATGCAAATGGTCTTTTCACTGGACCAATCAATTCCATTACTTTTGCAACCCTTGTTCCTTTTTCGTCGCAAAGAATCACTCCCTCAGACAAAACTTCTGATAGTTGAATGATCACTCTACCACTACCGGCAAGGTGCATTATTTCGCCTACCTCCTGCAATTAAAAACAATAATCAGCATATTGTTTTCATAGACTTCTGTCAACAATACTTTAGCTAAAAGCTAGATTTGATCTTATTTGGTTTGTTTAGTCCGTTTCGAAACTAATTTTTGCGAAATTTTGTTAAGAATATTTGTCTTTGAGGATCCTTTTGGTAAAACAATGTATCCAGACCTGACATAAGGCCGTCTTGGGTATCTTACTTTTTCTTCTGATTCTGTAATTTCAAATCCTGCAGCTTGTGCTGCTTCAGTTAATTCTTTTAGTGAAGGATCAAAAACACATTTTTCTTTTTCAAGTCTTCTTCCTTTAGCTCTTGGTAAAGTCTTATTGAAATAATCTAACCAGATTACGACATGTTCGTAATCTTTCATTTTACTCTTTGATTAAAACAGCATTTACTGTTCCGGATTGTCCAGGTCTTGAAACAACTCTACACTTTCCTTCTTGTGTTTCTAGTATTGCACCTTTTGTAATGATGCCTCTTCTTTGATAGTCGTTGTTAGTTGCGTTTTCTAAAACTTTGAGAATTTTTGTTTTCTTTACTTTTGCGTCTCCTGTAGCTAAGTTAACAAAGTCAATAGCTTTCAAAGCTGTTTTGGTATTTTTACCACGAACATTTCTTGTTACTGTAATTTGCGCTCCATTAATTGGTTCATTTGGAAATCTATCAGTTTCATATTTTCTTCTGATTCTTAATGGATGTCTTCTTCCGCCAGTTATCTTACTGGTTGCAAGATTTTCTACTGATTTTCTCACGAGACACCTTCAAATCACTCTAATTTATACAAAACGCAATAAACTAGCCTTGTTTCAAAAATTACTGATTTAATTCTGGAATTACTTGTGTTGGAGCAACAGGTTTTGGTTGTGCAGTTTTTCTTATTTTTGAAAATAGCTTTTGTTTAAGATCATCAACATCTCCATGAATTCCAAAATATTTTTGGAACTTTTCTGTAGTGGTGTAAATTTTCAATCTACCAACATTTTGGTGATGGATGAAATCTAACTGTCTTAATTCTTTGAGATGGGAATAAACCCCAGAACCTCGAGTTTCAACCAATTGTTTTGAGGATATGGGTTGCATGTATGCAATATATGATAAGGTCTTCAAGGTTGCCTTTGGAAGTACTGGTTTTGATGCGTATTTTTTCACGGTAGAACTGTATTCAGGCTTTAATTGAAATACATATGAGCCGTCTGGCAAGATGACTACCTCGATAGCCTTGAAGGTTGATTTGGTCTTTTTCATTAAATTCTCGAGAATAGTATGGGTTTTTGTTCGAGATTCTGTGCCTGAGGCTCGAATAAGCTCTTCTACCTTCAAAGGTCTTCCTGATGAGTATAGCGCAGCCTCTACTCTTGCAGTTGCTTCATTCAGATCTTCTATCTTAACCAATTATCATTTTCCTCCTGTCTACTCTACTTTAAGAAACCCATTACCAATTTTTGATCATTTAGTTGACTCTTGTTTTATCACGGAAATTTTAATGTCCTCATCAACTTGTTCAATGTCAATTTTTTCATCTCTTGCCAAAAACAAAATTGCAAAGAAACATCTTATCGAATCAATGGTATCTAATTCAGCAATAATATCTTGAAGCAAACCAAATCCTGCAGTAGCAATTTTTCGCATTATGAGGTCTTCATATTTTCCAATTATGCTCTCTAGGGAAATAAAATATTCTTGAAAATCAGGAGGTTCGATGGGTTCGATGCTTAGTTGTTTATTTCTACGAGATTGAGGGTTTGCAATCGAACCAATTAGATTTTGTAAAAGTCCTAAGAGCTCATCCAAAGAAACTGGGTATGTAGATTCGTGTCTATATGGAATGTCAATTAATTCAATATCCACATCAGTTCTTTGATGAACTGGCTTTTTTTCCATGGCTGCCCTTTGCAGGGCAAAAATGCTCTCAACTTTCATTCTGTAGATTAGGGATGAGGATAATGCAGCCATCCCCGCAACTCTAAGATCCTTTTTTTCAGTTTTTTCTAAAATTCTTATCAACAGATTCAAAATTTGGATTAAGTCAATTTCCCAAACGTCTTTTTTCACAACTGCATTTGGGTTAAAAAGGACACTTACTGGTTCTTGCGAAATAGTATTTGGTAATCCTTCTTCACTCACGAAGGAATTGACTTTTTATTCCATAATATCTAGGCGCTCTATTTTTTTCTCATTTCCAGTCAACTCTTATATTGTCAGGTTGAAAATCCTAATCTATGAAATCTGCCCGAATTATAGGTCCTAACGAACCATTAGAGGTGGTAGACTTGGAAAATCCTCAACCTCAAGACAATCAAGTTCTGGTAAAGGTAAAAGCAGTAGGGGTTTGCCATAGTGATTTGCATTTGTGGGAAGGCGGATATGACCTAGGAGATGGTCAATTTATGAAAGTCACCGATAGGGGTGTAAAATATCCTGTAACTCCCGGACATGAAATAGTTGGCACTGTTGAAGAAATGGGAAGTAATGTTCAAAATTTTTCAAAAGGAGATGAAGTTTTAGTTTATCCATGGATTGGATGTGGAGAATGCCCAGCATGCGAAGTGGGAAATGAAAATCTTTGTGATACACCAAAGTCACTTGGAGTTTTCCAAGATGGTGGTTATTCTGATTATGCTTTAATTCCAAATTACAAATATCTTGCAAAACTTGATGGCGTTAATCCTGAATCTGCAACATCTGTAGCTTGCTCAGGATTAACTGCTTACAACGCAATAAAAAAATCTAATCAAAATTCCCCACAATTTCTCGTGATTATTGGTGCCGGAGGACTTGGACTTATGGGTGTACAAATTGCAAAAGCAATTACTAGTGCAAAAATTATTTGTGTGGATTTGGATGATGCCAAATTAGAAACAGCAAAAGAGATGGGTGCAGACTTTGTGGTGAATTCAAAGGATCCTGAAACTTCACAAAAAATTATTTCAATTTGTAATGATAAAGGGGCCGACAGTGTAGTTGATTTTGTCAATGCTCCACCAACAGCTAAATTGGGAATATCTGTTTTAAGAAAAAGAGGAAATATGGTTCTAGTTGGTTTGTTTGGTGGCTCATTAGAATTATCTCTTGTGACAATCCCTCTAAAATCGATAATTATTCAAGGTGCTTATACTGGAAATTATAATGACATGGTAGAGCTTTTAGATTTGACCAGAAAAGGAACAATCAATCCAATCATAACAAAACGATACACCTTATCTGAGGCAAATACTGCTCTAGAAGATCTTAAGCAAAGAAAAATCCTTGGACGAGCTGTAATTAATCCATAGTTTCTTCTAAAATCCAACCTTTCTTAATTTCTGATTGATATTTTTCTTCTCCAATTCCTGTGGCATACCTCCAAAGAAATGGGGCATCTGTAGTCATTTGGTTTTTTATTTTTAATAATGATTCAATTTCAGAGTTTAAATTTTCATTTGCAGTATTACCCTCTTTACAAAATTTACATTTTTGATCAAGAATAATTGGATTTGATTCGACTAGAGGATATGTTTTACAAGCTAGTGGTCTTTCATCATAAATTTTACAAGGAAATCCACCATGTGGTGATCTTTTTCCACTTTCAGTATCGAGAAAAGGACATGTGTTTCCATTTTCTTCTATTCCCATCATCTGATAAGCTAAAACCTCAATAGAGTCAACATTATTTTCTTTAGAAATTCCAATACGTGGTAAAATGGAAACTGAAATTTGGTTTTGTTTAGCTAAACTCTCAATCCTTTCTTTTTCTTGGGGCAGAATCAAAACTCCTATCTTTCCAAATTTTGTATTTGGATAATATTCTCGTTCAACACAACATTGTGAGCAATCTTGAACACACCTAAATTCCATGAATAATCCTGTTAGACTATACATAAAATTGAATTTATTATTTTTTTATTGATATTTTTTGAAAATCTACAAAAACCCCACAGTTATATGGTTAAAACTGCGACGTAGAGTATGGGAAAACGTCAGGTAAAAAATGAGAGCGAACTAAAAGAAATCCGCATTCCTGAGGAAGGAGAGCTCTTTGGTAGAGTACTAAAAATGCTAGGAGGAGAAAACGTGATGGTAAAGTGTACTGACGGAATAACTAGAAGAGGTAGAATACGAGGAAAGCTAAAGAGACGAGTATGGATCAGAGATAACGATATTGTAATCATTGCACCATGGGACTTTAAAAATTCAGAAATGGGTGATATTGTGTGGCGATTTACTTTGCCCCAAGTTGATTGGCTAAAACAAAATGGCCATATTCCAAAGGATTTCTAGGATCAAATTTTTATCGAAAAATTATTGACATTTAGTACAATTAGAGTAAATTCCGTTGGTAAACTATGTTAATATACAGAGCCATATGAGCCAAAACAATGGAACAAGGCACAGTAAAATGGTTCAACCGAACTAAAGGCTTTGGTTTTATCGAAAGAGAATCCGGTGAGGATCTATTCGTCCACAAAACAGACGTAGATGGATTTATCAACGAAGGCGATAAAGTCGAATTCGAAATAGGTGAAGGTAGAAAAGGACCAGCCGCACAAAAAGTCAAAAAAGCAGCATAGAGCAGTATTATTAATTTAAGATTTTATTTTTAATTTCTTAAATTGACTTATTTTTTCTAATTTTTTAATAATTGCTAGATTATATCATGTCTTTCAAAAATCCAGTAAATTCATCACTTGGAACAACTGTTTTGATTTCTAAAAATCCCAAATGATTTAGTTGTTCACGTTTGTCGTAGTATTTGTAAAGTCCTTCTTCTGTAGGATAAATCGTAATGATATCTTGTTGCCCTGGCTCTAAAAGGTCTGTCTGAACCTCTACTCCCTCGATGTATAGACGGTGATGCTTGTCACCTTCATTTATTACGGTTAGTATGTATGCAAAACCTGTCCGTGTTATTAGGTGAGGATTTTCTTCTCCCTTAATTCCTGAAATTCCTTTTAACTGTACTTTACCATCAATGTCTTGAAAAACTACAGTTTGTTCAACTTTTTCAGTCCAAAATATCTCGACATGGCGAACATTACCTTGCCCAATAAATCCAATAAATGCGGCTAAACCTACAACTCCTGCTAAAATGGCAATTGCAATTAATTTTCTATCACTTATTGCCATATCTGATAATCTTGTTCATCTTATTTTAAATGAAATACCATTGCAAGTCGTGGTTATTTACTAGTAGCTTTAATACTACTTTGTGAAACAAAGGTCGCTTTTACTATTTGAAGAATCTATCAAATCTAAATTTACAAGGAAAAATTATTTGGATCATTTACAACGATTTTTGGAATTTACCAAGATCAAAGACACGATTCACAAGTAAATTAAGCCCAAATCTTGGTTTTAAAATAGATTAACCATATAGCAGAAAGCGAGGCTAAAACCATGCCTAGAATTACGGTTGAAAGCAATTCAGAGGAATTTTCTTCTTTAAGTATTTGTAATTCTTGAACATATGGCTTACTAGTAATTGGATTAATCATAACTTCAAGTGGATTTCTTTGGTCTGTAATAATTGGCGATTCTGAAATATCAATGGGTTTGGGATAAAAGTGGTCATCTACACTGAGCTCATCTACAAGATATCCAGATGGATTATTCTTTGAAATTTCATAAAGTGTTTGTCGGTCAAAATCATATGGATGGTTTGATGAAACAAGCATTACATTTTGAATATTTCTAGGACTTTCTTCAGTTGGAAAAACATGTGCTACAGGGAATGTCTCTTTCATGGTCTTATAAACTGCCTTTACCAATTGAGAGTTACTTCCTTCAATTGAACCAATAATATTAGATATCACAACACCATCAGACTCTAGTCTTTTCTCAAGTGTTTGGAAAAACTCATGTGTCATCAAGTGATAGGGCACATAAGTTGATGCATATGCATCAAGAACAATTACGTCATACTTTTTGTCAAAGGTTGACAAGTGTTTTCTTGCATCATCATTGAAAATTTGTAATCGTGAATCTTCTTTTAAGTCAAAATATTTTTTTGCAACATCAATTACATCCGCATCAATTTCAATTACATCAATTTTAGTTTCAGGATATAATGCCAAAAAGTTTTTTGGACCTGTAAATCCTCCTCCACCAACAAACAAAATATCCACAGATTTAGGATTAAACATCTTTGCTAAATGAAAATACTCTGTATAGTCAATTACCAAATCAAGCGGATCATGAAGATTCATCGAACTATGCTTAATTCCGTCCAAATACAGACTTCTGTTGTCTCCAAATTCAGAAACATCAAGATGGCTAAACAGGGTCTCCTTTTCGTATATTAAAGTCCCATAATGAGGCACAGATGAAATCGATACAGGTGCCCATGGAATAACTAAAGCCACAAAAATTGCAATCAGTATTATTTTTGGGGGTTTTCCTAGACCAATTATTGAGCTGGCAAGAAGAACAATACCTAACCCAAAAATAATCTGATTTACGGCAAAGCTTGGAATCAAAACAAAAACAGTAACAAAAGTGCCAAAGATGCTTCCAATGGTTGCAATGGAATAAAGATTTCCTGAAATGTTTCCAACCTTTTTCAAAGTTCCTGCTCCCAACTTGATAACATATGGGGAGACAAAACCAAGCAAAACTGAAGGGATTATTAAAAGCAAAGAGGTTGCCAAGAGTGGCGTAAATTGTGTTCCAGGTAAAACTGAAACTGTAAAATCAATAACAGGATTTGCAAAAAATGGAATTCCTACAATGAATAATCCTACACAAAAAACAATTCCACAAATTTTATCAAATCTCGGGTGACTATCAGCTACTTTACCACCTAGAAAATATCCCAAGCTTAAGCCACTTAGAATAACTCCAATCAGACTTCCCCACATGTAAATTGTGCTTCCAAAAACTGGAGTCAAAATTCGGCTGGCACTAATTTCAAGACTCATTACAATTGCACCAGATGTAAAAGTCAACACTTGTAATTTCCATAGTTTATCTTGATAGAATCTTGAAAGTGTTTGAGTTTCTGACAATGGTGATTTTTTTACAACTTTACCGTATAATATCTTTGAAACAATCTATGTCAATATAGCCTCGTATACAGGGAATTAAAAATTTCAGCCATTTCTAATTGAAAAATTTACTCCACATCCTTATCACTTTTCAAATGAAATCAATTTAGTTACTTGTCTTTGAATAAGGATGATTTTTAGAAATTCGTCAACCTTAAATTTAAAATAACAAAACAAAAATTTATTGAAATTCCTGATTGCTCTTTTTCTAATTGGTTTAATGCCACTAGCGTTTGCACAAACTGACAATACTTCTGATGAGGCTGACTGTAAGAATTTGGAGCCCATTACTTATCAAGTCGGTCTTGATTTGAGCACCATCGGAGAAATTGACACTAAAACTGGTTCTTATGAATTGATTTTTTGGCAGACTTTTGTTTCAGATGAAGTAGATTTTACCAAATGCCCTCCTCCTTCTGAATGGGATTATACAAATGGATACATAAAAGACAAAGAAGGAGTATACACCGAACCACATTTTCATAAATTTGAAGTCCATGGAGTTTTTTTTAGTGAATTTGATTTTAGAGACTATCCCTTTGAAAAATTAAATTTGTCAGTACATCTTGAGCCATTTTATCCAATTACAGCAGAAAATCTGATTTTTGAGGTAAACGATGACTTTAGCGGTATTGAGGGAACACGATTAACGGTTCCAGGTTGGAGTGTTGGGACTCCTGTGTTTGAATCAAGAGTTGACAGTTATGAGTGGGGAGATTTTCCTAATTTTTCTGCAAGCATTCCAATTGAATCTCCACCTGTCTCAGTGTTTTTGAAAAAAGTCTTACCGCCAATAATACTTGGGTTCTTTGGATTTTCAACCTTTTTCTTGTCATCCAAAAGACTCGAGGAAAGACTAACAGTGATTGGAGCAGGTATGATTGGAGCAATATTTTTCCATGCTGTGTATTTGTTAGGAGAAATTCCGCCCCTTGGATATTTGACAATTGCAGATAAGATAATGATTTCAATTTATTCTATTTTTAGCATGAGCTTTTTAGGAGCAATCTTACAACAAAATCATCAAAATAAGTTGGAGAGAGAGAATCAACAATACAGTGTTGTTGATGCACTGGCTATAGACAAAAAGATGATGAAAGTCACTCCAATTTTTGCTACGGTGGTTTTTGTAATGTTGTATTTTCTAACCTAAGTAGAAATGTAAAATTAAACTAGGCTACGATTCACATTTTATTTGCAATTCAATCCTACAGAACCCGTCTTTTCACGTATTAAATTTCTAGAAAAACTGTAGGGTGT
>WVWY01000036.1:0-845 GCA_011773785.1 Candidatus Nitrosomaritimum khambatensis
AGTGGTACACAGATGACCGTAGAAGGTGTAGCAGTTCAAAAAGCTCAAGAACAACCTAAAGAAGCTCCAAAACCACAAGAAACTCTTCCAAAAGGCACATTGCCAAAGGGAATGGACAAACCACAAGCTCAATCAGCTCCTCCACCAAGCACTGGTTCTGGAGAACAAAAATCAAGACAAGAAAAACTAGCAGAATACGAACAAGATTATCTGAAAAGATTAGAAACTGAAAGAGTCGAACAAGAAAAAGCCTATCAAGAACAACTCCAACAAGAAGCAGCTGAAGCTGCAGCAAGAGCTCAAGCCAAAGCAAGTTCTACTCGTGGTAGCCTACCAAAAGGATTTGAAGCAAAAGCAGAACCTGAACAACCAAAAGCTTCTAGAGGAACATTACCAAAAGGTTACTGACCTTTTTTCATCCTTTTCTTTTAATTTAGATTAGAAAAATCTTCAAGAACCTGTTTTGAGTGCCCTGCAGGCTTTACTTTGGGATATATTTTGAAGATCTTTCCTTTATCATCTACCAAAAATGTACTTCTCATTACACCCATGTATTCACGACCCATGAATTTTTTCTTACCCCACACACCAAATTTTTGTGAAATATCTTTTTCAACATCAGCTAAAAGTGGAAACTGTATTCCCATCTTGTCACAGAATTTTTTATGAGAATCAACATCATCGGGACTAACTCCAATTACTTCGATCCCCTCTTTTTGAAATTTTTTGTAATCTTTTGCAAATTCATCGGCTTCTGTAGTGCATCCAGGGGTGAAATCTTTTGGGTAAAAGTAAATCACATGTTTTTTTCCTTTAAAATCAGTAGATTTTACTTTCTTACCATT
>WVWY01000036.1:858-10907 GCA_011773785.1 Candidatus Nitrosomaritimum khambatensis
TGCTCTTAGCCTCCTTGTTCAATTATTTAATTTTTCAATTACCCTCAAAACCATCCGAATCTTTTATATGGAAATTGACAAGGCTGTTGCTTGATGGTTAATCCAAGAGCATGGCTTGCTGAAGCAATTGCCACATATGGCTTGGTATTTTTTGGTCCACTTTCCGTAATTCTAGCTGTTTCAGAATTTGGAGAGGGACTAACAACAATGTCAGTCTTGTTTATCGCTCTTGGACACGGTGGTGCCATCGCGTTGATGATCTATGCATTTGGACATATTTCAGGTGCTCATATCAATCCAGCTGTAACAATTCCAATGATGATTACAAGAAAAATTGGAATTGCAGATGGAATTGGATATATAATTTCTCAACTAATTGGTGCTGTTGCAGCAGCTGCAACCTTGAAAGTAATTGTACCTGACCTTGGAGCGGCAGTTAACTTTGCAACGCAAGGTGGACCTAGTGATGTTATAAACAACAGCATTAGCTCAGGATTTGCAGTTGAAGCACTTTTGACATTCTTCCTAGTGTTGGTAATCTTCATGTCTGCCGTTCACAAAAAAGCATCACCGGGATGGCATGGATTTACAATTGGTGGTATGGTCTTTTTGATTCACCTTGTATCAGTACCATTAACAGGTGCCTCTGTAAACCCTGCAAGAACATTTGGCCCTGCATTAATCTCAGGATTCTGGGAATTCCATTGGTTGTATTGGGCAGCACCAATATTGGGTGGAATTATTGCAGGTCTGCTGATGAACTATATCTATGTCAACAAGGCAGAAAAAGAAGCTTAACTTTAAAAAATTTTTTAAAATTTAGAATCTACTTAAAATCGTTAAGATTTTTTTAGGGTATCTCTTCCCTTTTCAAAAAAACTCTGGTTTATTTAATTTCCCTTTTCATAAATTACAAAAGGATCATCTAACAAAACTTTTGGATGATATTTTAAAAATGATTTCAGTGTTTTTTCATCTGGGATATTCTTTATGTTGTATGCACAAATTCCTGAAACGAGATTGTCTTCAAGAAATTTCTGGGCATTTTCTTCAACTTTTAAAAATTCCTCTGTCAATCCTTGTTTGAACCATTGAGTACAATCACATCCTGCAACTCGTGTTGATATTTTGTGATTGTTTTTGTTGTGAGTCTCAACAATTGATTGCAAATTTTTGTTTACGGATTGGCTGCTATNNGGAAATCGCTCTTTTTGGACCCGCTGAGGTTTCAAAATAATAACTCAATAATTTATCTCGCAGTCCTTCATTTTTCCATAAAAACATTACATGCTCATGCCCAGAAAAATCTCTTATCGTTTGTAAAATTTCTCTCCTTGAAAGTTCACCAAGAATATCTACATTTGATCCGGTAATTCCTGTTTGACGTGATAAATTTAGATTAATTTCATCTAGAATTTTTTTTCCGGCCACTTTGCCCAAAAAGTCTATGATTGATTTTTCTACTAATGAATAATAAGGAAATTTAAAATTTTTTGGAAGATTTTGTTTTTTTGCTTCATCAATTAATCCATTTTGAATCGTAGATCCAAATCCAAAAAATACTTGGTCAATTACATTTGCAAAAATTACTGAAGTTTTGTTTGACGTTGAGGTGTATCCCAAATCTAATAACGTGGTTTGAATATTTAGATTTGAAATTGACAATATAATTTAAAGTCCCAACTTATATTTATCCATGAAAAAAACAAAACGAAATTTTTGTGTATGATTTTTATATTACAAATTTTTCCTCGATTTCATGCCAAGACGAATTACCATAATGCTTGATGAAGATGTAGAAAAAAAACTTCGACAAAAACAAGCGGATGAAATTAAAAAAACTGCAGCTTCCATAAGTTTCTCCGCAGTTATCAATCAAACTCTCCGAAAATCTAGCAAGTAAATTTTCCTCGTTAATAGCAATCCAAATTAAGCCTCAACAAATCACTGTTTTTGAGGACTCGTTGCATAGCTTGGATAGTGCGAACGCTTGCGGAGCGTTAGGTCGTCGGTTCGAATCCGATCGGGTCCGCTTTTAATTTTAAAAATTTTTGTTTCATAAAATTATTTAATAGAAATTATTCCGTTACCCACTAGATACTGGATGCTTTTTACAAACTCATCGTCTGAAATAGTATTATCTGCCCAAAACTCAGCGATGTTTTTCACCCATAGAGGTATCCCTCTAAAATTAGGGGAAGAATTTTCTGGAAGATCTGGTATCAAAATTATTTCTTGCTGGATCAAATACTCGATTCCTGAAACAAAGGCTTGATCTCCTATTTGATCCTCGGCCCACCATTTCGCATTATTTTTAACCCAATTAGGAATTTGTACTCCTGAATTTAATGGTGTATTTTTGGAATTGGGTTCTGTTGAGAGAATAGTTGGATTGGATTTTTTAGAGGACGTATCTGTCTCTTTGCTTATGACCTCAAATGATTTGTTCATGTTTCTATCAAGATGATCGTTATAGCTTGCAGAAACTCGATAAACTCCTCTCAGTGATTCCTTGTCTATAATCCATAGAGTTTCAAAATATCCAACTCCTGTGGTTTTAATTTTGAGAACTTCAACGGTATCATCTGGTTTGTAAATTGTTAAAATGACTGGGAGACCACGATAAAATTCATCGTCAGAAATTCTTCCTGATATGGTAATCATTTGTCGGTCATATCTATCAGCTTCAATCACTTTGTGGGAAACCTCCAATGATGACACAGGTGATAATGGGATAATTGGTTCTGGTGTTGGTTCTGGTGTTGGTTCTGGTGTTGGTTCTGGTGTTGGTTCTGGTTCTGGTGTTGGAATGTTGATATTCGAAAAAGCGTAAAATCCTTCTGAACCGTAAATCTCTCTTACTTTTTGAATGTCAAGTTCAGTAATTTGTAACAAGCTTGCAATTCTAGGTATTGTGGGAATCATTGCTGAAGGTGGCGATTCATTGCTAGTATGCCACTTTTTGTTCAAATCGTTATCATCTGAAACATAATGATCCAATCCTAAAGAATGACCTACCTCGTGTAGTGCAATTGCATAAATTGCATCATCAGACTTTAGGGTTTTATCATCATAACACGGAATTAATCCGCTGCATAATTGTGGTTGTAAATAATAAATCACTATTTTTCCTGGGGGCCACGAAAAATAGCCTGCAACGGTATCAGAAATCCCAGGTTTGTCTTTAAACTCTATCTTGATATCGCAACTGTCATCATCTGCATTTGGAATTTCTTTTACATACATATCCCAAATACTGTCATTTCCAATTTCAACGTCTTTGAGATTTTTCTCCCAATCTAGAACAGAATCTTTGGTAAGTTTGACCCAAATCAAGTTCTTATTTTCAGCAATTTCGTTGGTTGGGGTGATGATACAGTATGTGCTAGGTCCCTTTAATCTTACATTTGTGGTAGGATAAAAAATCTCGGCAAATACTGGTTGCAAATTTGAAGTAATAACTAAGACTGCAACAGCGAGAATTATTGCCCATTTATTCATAATTTTGGTCTAAATCTCTGTTCTCTTTATTATAATTAAAACCGTTCTCCAGATTTGTACGAAAAGCTTGATGTTGTGTGGGTTGAAAAAATATCTCTTTAAATCCATATATTGCAAAATTTTTGCAAGTTGTTCCAATCATTAGTACTTTCAATACAAACATTACAAAAAAGCAAATACGGTAAGGGAAACAAGAAAAAACTTTCAGCAATAATGCATGCTTTGAACAGAGCAAAGCCAATTTTTGTGGCTAAAATCGATGAATCTACAGATACAATTAAGCAAATTAGCTTTAGAAATATTTCACAAGACGAGCAAATACCAAAAATTCTTGATGAATTTATGGATAATTTTGAAAAAGAATGTCTAGAACAAGAAAACGGAAATGCAAAAAATTATTCTTTATTTGCAGTAACTTCGTTTAAAATAATTAGAACTCTTGAAGGAGGAAAGAAACGTGGTTTGTTATCCGCACACGCCCTTAATAGATTAAACAAAATGTTCGTTAAGCATCCCGTAAGGTACAGCAAACAAGCCATTAAAGATCCTCTAGGCCTTATTTTTGTAATAACAGAATTAGCAATTGATATTAAGAAAAATTTGTCTATTCCTTACGAGTTTGATCAAACTATATTGGATCAGATGGTTCCATTATTACAAAGATATTATATCCAATATGACAATGGACTTGGAAAAATTTTAGAAGAGTTTTCACAAATGCCAAAATTCAAACTAGTAATTGAAATTGGAGGTGAACACAAAGAGTTAATCCAAAAGTTTTTGGACTATAGCATTCCAAAACTACCACTTGATACTCGTATTCAAAGAGCAAAATCAATTTTAAATCAAATTTTATCTGAAGATATAGATTCTGTTGCTCTGGAGTACTATAACAATTTGAAGCTAACTTTTTCGGATAAGGAGTTACGACCACACTTGTCAAAAATTGCCAAAGATACACCAAAATCAAACAAAAGGTTTGCAAATACCATTCTTGAAGAAATTGCCAATCTTTAGCCAGGTTTTAGGAGATTTTTATGCCTAAATTCTCATGTACTAAGAAAAATTCTAAAAATTGACAATTTAGGTGCGGGAATTAGAGTCCGGATGTTAAGGCTATTTTTTCAGATTCACAATAGTGAACCTGGAGTGATAAGATGAGCGAATTATTAATCGAGCACCCAATACCAATAATTGATGATCTTCTAAAAGCACGCATGGGTGATGAAGGGCGTTTGCTGTATCTACGTAAGGCTATCACAAATGGAAAAATCATTCATGAATCTGATAGAAAATTTTTGAAAAGAATGGAAGAAAAAATCAGAAAAATAAAATCTGAAAAAATAAAATCACAATTACAACCAAAACTATCTGAAAACCAAAAGATTCCTGATATTGAAAATATTGCCGACATTAAAACAGAAAACAAAGAAATAACTGATAAAAATCCAGATTTTGAATCTGAAATTAATAAACTCAAAAATTCACTTTTAGAAGTAAAAAATTACAATTCCAAAATTCGAGATAACTTGGAGCTTTTACTGCTTAATCGTGAGATGCTCACACAATCCACAATTGAAAAACCAAATTCATTTTCAAATCTTACAAAAACTCATACCTCAGAAATGTTTGATATGATCAAAGGTAACTCTGCTTACAAGAACTTTTCTTTATTTGGAATGAAAAAGCATGATGCAATGACATTTGTCTCTGCTGGCCTGTTTTCTTTGTGGTATGCAGGATATCAAAATGTATTTGATCTTGGTTCTTTACAGGGATTAACATTGGGATTGTCAGCTGGCGCTGCAGTCTCTGCTGGATTGTTTTACAAAAAATATAGAAAATCTCAAAAAACACTTTTCAAAAACAAAAAACTGTAACAAAAATACTGTTACAATTTCTAGAATGTTTTTGTTCCCCTCAAAAACAGAGATACCACTAACATGTAGCATCCTGTAGAAATCACTTCGGAAATCAAGGATGCAAGATATGGTTCAATTCCAATTTCTAAAAAGTAGTAAAATGTTGGCCATCTCACGCCTAGATATACAACTTCTCCAACACCAAATGAGGAAACAAGTCCCAATAACTCTCGTTTTATCAGGTTACCATTCATTTTCTTGTAACGGGTTTTGTTATCCCAATAAAACAAGCAAGAAAATATTCCAAAATAAATGACATATCCAAAAATGATTGTAATTGTTGTATTGAGATAATTTTCATAATCTGATAATAATTGCGCAATTATCGCTGAGAGTGTGGCTGATATTACAAAACAAATTAGAAAGTTTCTGTTTATTTGCAGTAACTGTTGATTGGATTTCATAACAGGTTTGTCTTTTAACAACTAATATTTTATGTCGTTTTTAATTTGATTCATGGTCAAAAGATGTGAATGGGCAACAAAAGAACCAAACCTTACTTATCATGACAACGAATGGGGAAGACCTGAACACAATGATCAAAAATTATTTGAATTTCTAATTTTAGAAGGCGCTCAGGCAGGTCTTTCCTGGGTAACAATTTTGAAGCGCCGAGAGGGATATAGAAAAGCATTTTCAAATTTTGATGCAAAAAAAGTAGCAAAATATGATAATACCAAAGTTAACAAACTTCTCAAAGATGAATCAATAATTCGAAATAAATTAAAAATAAACTCTGCAATTAACAATGCTAAACAATTTCTCAAAGTACAAAAAGAATTTGGTACCTTTGATAATTACATTTGGAGTTTTGTTGAACATAAACCAATCAAAAACAAATTCAAAAAACTATCAGACCTTCCAGCTTCTAATATGATTTCAGAGAAGATGAGCAAAGATCTAAAAAAACGTGGATTTAATTTTGTGGGCCCTACTATCTGCTATGCGCTAATGCAAGCAATAGGCATGATTAATGACCATACTTCAGGCTGTTTTATGCATCAAAAATAATCAAATTAAGGAATTTTCCTTAACATGAGTTTTTATCATTCTGTACTTTTTTTACTGTAGGTAGATTCTAAACCATGGATGATTATGTAAAATTAAAAAAATCATTACGCAATATGCAAATTCTAGTGGTTATTGTAATTGGACTAGTGGTATTTAGTTTTGCAATTGATTTTCTGGTGGTTCAAAAAACTGTCACAACCATTGAAGAAAACCTGCAAACAAAACCTCTCAAAACATCCTATGTCGTGCAAAACCTCAAAGGCGATGCGATGGAGACATGGTATGCATGGCAACCTCGAGATAAAATTGAAATCAAAATTGTGGGTGAAAACAATTATCCTACAGATAAAATAGATGCAATCAAACGAGCAATTCTTTCAACTGAAACAATCGAGATTGATAATAACTTGGTGTTCAAAGGAGATGAAGGGACTTCAACTTATTGGATTGGATGGAAAGGGGCTGTAGACCACATACGAGAAAAGCGAGGAATTGAGAAACCTCTAGACATTTCATTTACCGATAAGGATGAAGCAGACATTATCATTACTTTGACAAACTCAAAAAGCGGAGAGGGACTATCTGGAATAACTAATTCTCTAGTTAATGACGAGGCGCAAACAATACTGAGGTCCTTTATCACAATTTACGAATCTGACAAGCTATCAAATGAACACATGGAAATTATTATTCGCCATGAATTTGGCCATGTTGCAGGACTGGCACACGCTACAGCCCCAGAAGATTTGATGTATCCAGTGATTCAAACCCCTGCCCCATACATTTCAGAATGTGATGTAGATGCATTATTGCACCTCTATACAGGTGGTAAAACAAGTCAGGTAATTTGTGAAAGCTGATAGTTAGAAATTCTCTAATCCTTACTGACAGATTGGATGATTTTTGCAATCATTAAGATTGGTGCTCCAGGTTCCTGCTCCTTCCAAAATTGCATTCTTCAAATCTACTCCTGCCAAAATGGCATAGCTTAAGGTCGCATCTTGAAAGTTTGCATTTGTCAAATTTGAGCCTGTAAAGTCAGTTCTATGGGCCTTTACTAAATGAAAATTAGCAAAAGAGAGGTTTGCGTCTCTGATTTCAGTATCTACCAAATTAGCGTTTTCAAAGTTTGCCCCAACAATTATGGCTCCATCCAAATTGGCTTTCTTCAATGATGCTCCACTAAAATCTACTCCCGTCAAATCTTTATTGGCTAAAGTTGCACCAAAAAGATTAGCTCCTTGCAAGTTTGCATTTTTCAAATTAATGTTGGCAAGATACTTTCCATACAAATCACATCCTGCCCAATTAATTGGAAAAGTAATTGCTGTACACCTATTAGAGTCTGAACTTGATTCTAAAACAACTGAATCTTTTAGTGCAATGGGTACATTGATTTCATATTCATGAATGCCATCAGTTGCAAAGATACTGTACACTTTTCCACCAACAGTATCAGGAATTGGCCAAGGCATGTTTAGATGGCCTCTATCATCAGTTTTGGTTCTAACAGATTCAGAAAACAATCCATCTGTAATTGTTATTTCTACATTGTGTAACCTATGCCATCCATTTCCATCAAAGACGAGATATCTTTGATAGTTAATTTTGTCAAAAGTTATGTTCATTGTAACATCAGTTTCTTTTGATGACTTCTCCGATGTAGATTGGATTTGTCTTTCAAGCTTAATTTTTTCAAAAAATTCTTGCATTTCTTTTTGAGACAATGCCCATTCAGCACTTTGAAGTTTTTCTGCACTCTTTTCACTAACACATGCAGGATTCAGATTTGAAGATTTGATTACAAGAACCAATTCCTCACTGCATTTTATCAAATCCAATGGGACTCCAATCCGTTTCTGTCCTAAGGGGCTGTCTTGATTGAGAACTTTCTTTGGGGTAACTTCTGAGCAGGGTCTATCTCCACAAATTTTGGTGTCTCTACCAGAAACTCCTTGTTTAGCCTGTTTTTCGTATACTTCGGAGCATAATTTGTCACCGCAAACCTTTGGCGAGTTGATTACTTTGTATTTTTTGACCTCGATGAAGCCTTCTGACTCTAACACCAAGCCTACACATAGCATCAAAACAAAGCCAACTAGAATTGCCTTAATCACAAATTGGTATATTCGTTTTAAAATTTTAGGTTATATGATACGGTTTTGGAGTAGCGACTAGATTGAATCCGAGGCTTTCAAAATTTACAAAAACTGCGGGGCCTGGAATCTTGTTTGCAAGCACGGCAATTGGAGTCTCACACCTTGTTCAATCAACAAGAGCAGGCGCGGACTTTGGATTGCTATTGTTAGGTTTTGTCATAGTTGTTAGCCTGTTAAAGTATCCTTTTTTTGAATATGGGTCACGTTACGCAAATGTAACTCAAACAAGCATTATTGATGGCTACAAAAGATTAGGAAAGCCAATACTTTGGATGTATTTTCTAATCACAATTGCCTCAATGTTTTTCATAACAGGGGCTGTTGGATTTGTTACAGCAGGATTTTTTGAGAATCTTTTTGGATTGGAGTTTTTGGGACAATGGACGATAATTCTTTTGTTTGGAATTTGTGCATTAATCCTTGCAATTGGAAAATATCATATCTTAGATAGTTTGATTAAATTAACTGCAGTTGTTCTTTTGATATCTACTGTTTGTGCATTTTTGTTGGTGTTGTGGAATGGCCCCGTTGAACCNNATGGGTTGGATGCCAACTGCACTTGATCTTTCTAGCTGGAATAGTCTGTGGACACTTGAAAGGATGAAGCAAACTAATTATCGTCCAAAACTAAAAGAAACATTATTTGAATTCCGACTAGCTTACACCATAACTGCAATTTTGGCAGTAATGTTTGTGACTCTTGGTGCTTTCTTATTTTATGGCTCAGGAGAAGAGTTACCAAACAACAATGCTGATTTTGCACACAAAGTGGTGACTTTGTATACTTTGACAATAGGACAATGGAGCAATTTGATAATTACAGCTGCAGCCTTTGCCGTAATGTTTGGCACAATACTTGCTGTGTTTGATGGGTATTCTAGGTCCCTTCAGCGTACAGTTGAGCTGATTTTCACTGAAAAACAAGAGGTAATACGNNTACAGTTTGCTGGAAATCTTAGAGAAATTGTTGATTTTGCAACTGTCCTTTCTTTTATGATTGCACCAGTTATTGCAGTTGTTAATCTACGACTTGTTACAGGGAAGTATCTCGAAAAAGATTTTCAACCATCCATGTGGTTAAAAATTTTGAGTTTTGCAGGAATAATATTTCTGTCAGGATTTGCAATTTACTTTTTGATTACTAGAATCTAAAATCTAGGATTAATTTATTATATATTGACATACGTCTACACAATACTTGGAAATTAAAGATTCAAAATCCATGATCGCAATTTTTTCTTTATTTACAATATTCAAATTGTGATGCTGTAGACTTTTGGTGGTATATCCAAAAAGCCAATTGGCATTACCAATTTTCAGGAAAAGAAGAAGACAAAATACTAGAGAGATGCATAGTTTATTGTGAAGGATTTGGAATTAAATTTCCGGAATGAGTCGAAACCATTTTTAATTAAAACAAGCCAGAATAGTTGAATAAAATGAAAATTTCTCCAAA
>WVWY01000037.1:0-264 GCA_011773785.1 Candidatus Nitrosomaritimum khambatensis
ATATGGAATTGAAAATCCTCCAAATGCGGGTGGTGGCTGTTTGTTAACAGAACCAACTTTTGGAATAAAAGCAAAAGACTTGTTTAATCACATTGAAAATCCAACAATAAATGATGTTGATTTGTTAAAAATTGGTAGACATTTTAGGTTAGATGAGAAAACAAAATTAGTTGTTGGAAGAAACAAAGAGGAAAATGAAATGATAAAGGCAATTGCCTTGCCAAATGATATTTTGTTAGAGTCACGTGATTATATGGGACCCGT
>WVWY01000037.1:283-1009 GCA_011773785.1 Candidatus Nitrosomaritimum khambatensis
TCACTCTGAGATATTCAGATGCCCCAAAAGACAAAGAAGGTTTTGTACGTGTAAATAAAGAAAAAGAAGTTGTTGCAGAACCAGCAAAAGAAGAATCTTACATAAAATTCAGAATTTAGGCGTGGAATTTTAGCCAAATTAATTAAAACTAAAGAAGAGTTTTTGAAGGAGTAGATCGCTTTTTTAGCTAGGATGCAGAAACAAGAAAATCCAACCTACTTGAAGGCAATCACTATTCGTGATGCTAGTGATGTTCATTCCATCAAGGAAGACATCAAAAAAGGAATGATTCTCATTTTACGAGTTACTCCTCTAGCTCAAAAAGATGTTGAACAGCTTCGTAAAGTAGTTGAGGATTTGTATGCAATAGCAAAAACTGCAGGTGCTGATATTGCTAGATTAGGAGAAGAAAGAATTATTGTTGCACCTTCTAGTATAAAAATTTGGAAACCAGAATACGATCTAAAATAATTTTATAGCTTCTTGAATTTGTGGATAATGCGATGGGATTCTATACATTCTTCTAATGTTCATTGCAAGATTTTCAGATTTTTTTCTCTCTCCATGGTTGACTAAAACTCTACGAAGTTTTGGTCTTAATCTTTGGACAAATGACATTAGTTGATTATAATCACTGTGTCCGCTAAATCCATCTAATTTTTCAACTCCACAATTTATTGTTACAACTTCAACCTTACCTTCTTTTCCTAGCATTGAAACTTGTTT
>WVWY01000037.1:1065-2331 GCA_011773785.1 Candidatus Nitrosomaritimum khambatensis
TAATGGTTCTTCTCTATCATCTGCATGTTCTATGTTTGTAAAATATTCAGAATCAAAGGGGTTGTCATCCGTTTCTAGGATTTTTTGTTTTAATTCTCTTGCTAAATATTCAGGATACGATTCATGGATTGCTGAAGCTTCTGATATCATACCTTCTGTGAAAACTGGTGCTTCAACCATTTCACCAGATTTCATATAATGATCTATAACCATCATGATTTCTTGGGCACGACCGACAGCAGGAATAGGAATTAAGACTTTACCACCATCTGCAAGAGTATTGTTTACTGCATTAATAAAAGAAGATTCGACTTCTTGTCTGCTAGGTTGAATGTCTTCCTTAAGACCATAAGTACTTTCAATAAGTAATGTTTCAACTCTAGGAAAATTCCAGCTTGCAGCTTCGAACAAAATACTTTTTCCAAACTTCAAGTCGCCAGAATAAACAAAATTATGATCACCATTGCCAATATGAAAATGACATAATGCAGAACCAAGAATGTGTCCAGCGTTTGCAAGGACTAATTTAATGTCAGGAGAAATGTCAGTTACTGTTCCATATGGAAGCGTAATTGTTTGTTTCATGATTTGTTTAACGTCTCTTTCAGAATAAATTGGAGTTCTTCCTTGTGCAGCTGCTACTTTGATGGCGTCTAGTTGGATTAAGTTCATCATTGGAAGTGTTGGTTCTGTACAATAGATTGGACCTTTGTAACCATATTTACAAAGAGTAGGCAAAAATCCAGTGTGATCTAGGTGGGCATGTCCAATTACTACTGCATCAAGGTCATCAAGTGTCATATTTAGCGAATCCAATCTTGGATATGCATCCATAGGAGATCTTGCTCCAGGGTTTACACCACAGTCAATCAGAATTTTACTTTCTGGGGTTGATAATAACATAGAAGATCTTCCGACTTGTCCAAATCCACCTAAAGTGAAAAGGGAGACCTCGGATCTTTGAGCTAGTCTGGGTCGAAATATTTCGTCACCAATTTCTCTTAATTGTCTGCTTCTATCAGTTGATGATTGTTTGAGAGTAGCTTTTATGGTCTGTATGGTTCTTGATGGGACGGTTGTGGCTTTTCTAACACGGATTTTCCAGCCTGTTTTTTCGGTGACTTCGACATGGTTGAATTCTTTGGCATTTCGCTGGAGTAGCCATGGTCTTTTAGCTTCCACAGAAACTTCACCAGTTGCTGTATCAAAGATGGTTGCTTGAAGATTAGCTTCTTCAGGAACACATTCAGCTATAATTTTTCTAGC
>WVWY01000037.1:2406-3316 GCA_011773785.1 Candidatus Nitrosomaritimum khambatensis
AGGTCCTTCATATTCAATTTTAGTTAGATTAGCTTCTTTAGGTATACTTTGCAGTATGGTTGCCATGATACTTTGGCTATTTGATGACTCTTTTTCTTGAAATTTCCTTTGCATTAAATCACTATAGTATAATTGGTAAAGTTAATTTGCTAAATTTCTAAAGTTCAATGATTGCTTTCTTTTGTTCATCTGACAAAAGACGGAATCCATCTTTATCAACAATAGCAACGTTAATTCCGTCACCTGTTCCAATATTTCGAACTATTGCAGCCTTCACTGCACGTAAAGCTATTTTCTTTGCATCTTCCACAGTTAGATCATCGCGGTATTCTTCTTCAAGTAATCCGTATGCTACTGGTGAACCACTTCCTGTTGTAACATAGGTTTTTTCTTCTACTGAACCAAACATATCGACATTAAACAATGCGGGTCCATTTGAATCGAAGCCTCCAATCAGAATGTCAGCGATAAATGGATATCCACGATTTTGATGGTAAATTAAAGAGCATAGTCTAGCCAAGGAGTGAATCGAGATTGGTCCATGTTTTTCAACTCTATGAAGATTAGAATGATAACGTAAGATATCGACGATGTTTTGTGCGTCTGCTACACCTCCAGCAAGAGTTAATCCTGCGTGTTCGTCAATTTTTTGGATTTTCATGGTGTTATTATTTGCAATAAAGTATCCAGCGCTGGCTCTCATATCTGCGCACAAAACTATACCATCTTTGGCTTTGATGCCTACAGTGGTTGTCCCGTGTAGAATTTTTTCTTCAACATTATTTGACAAAAGATACACCTTTAGAGATATTGTAAGTGGCATTCACCCTTTTAAATAACTTTTTGATCTCTTGAAATGATAAATAGTGACAAAATTGGAAAAACGCATGCAATCTCACACTATGGAATT
>WVWY01000037.1:3330-14029 GCA_011773785.1 Candidatus Nitrosomaritimum khambatensis
TGAATAAACCAAAAAAAGTTTCATTAGTTACTGGAAAAAATGTAAAAAAAATTCTCAAACAAAAAATTGAACATTCTTTAAAATCAAAAAAAATAAAATTTGTTTGGCATACAACAAAAGATAACAAAATAAGTTCCTTAAATCAAATTCAAAAAGAGGTTAAGAAAGATCATAGTGATTTGGTAGCAGGTATTGGAGGAGGTCGTTCAGTTGATACTGCTAAAATGGTTTCGTTTAATCTAGATATTCCCTTTGTAAGTGTTCCAACAGCTGCCTCTCATGATGGTATGGCAAGCCCCTTTGTTTCTGTAAAGACTGACAAACCACATTCCATTGTAGCAAGTGCACCACTAGGTGTTTTTGTAGATATAGATGTGATAAAAAAAGCTCCATCAAAACTTCTTGCAAGTGGGTGTGGAGATTTAATTGCAAATATCATTGCTGTTAAAGATTGGCAACTTGGTCATAAAAAAACTGGCGAATATTATGGGATGTATTCGGCAGATTTAGCAATGATGAGTGCAAAAATCGTAATGGAAAACTCATCAAAATATGCGAAAAAGGGATTAGATGCTCGAGTGATTGTTGAAGCCCTGATAAGTGCTGGGGTGGCATCATGTATTGCAGGAAGCAGTAGACCATGTTCTGGTGCAGAACACTTGTTTTCTCACGCGTTAGATAAGATAGCTCCAGAAAAGGGACTGCATGGAGAGAAGTGTGGAATTGGAGCAATAATGATGGCAAAGTTACAAGGTCAGGATTGGAAAAAAATCATTAAGACACTCAAAGATGTTGGTGCTCCAACTTCTGCAAAACAAATTGGCCTGACAAAAGACCAAGTTGTAGATGCTTTAGTAATTGCGCAGGATCTTAGACCTGAAAGATATACTATTTTAAAAGAAGTAGAAATGACAGAACAAAAGGCTTTGAATTTAGCAAAAAGTACTAAAGTAATTTAATTTAAGCTGTTTTTGGTTCAGGAGCTTTTTCTTCTTGGGTTTTAGATTCTTTCTTTTCTGTTGACTCAGGTTTTTTGGTTTGTTTTGTTTTATTTTGATGGGTCTCAACAAAATTAATTTTTTCTAGAGTTGGAACAAATTTGAAAATATCCATTTGGATAAAGTGTTTCATTATTTGAAGTCCATCTGCTCTAAAGATTTCTTCGGGAACTGTAATGTTTGCTTCTTTTTCTTTTACAGAGAAATTAATTTTAGAATCTTCTACTGGTAGTCTATTTTTTAAGATTCCATCAATTTTGTCATTTTCAGATTCAAGTGATTTTACTACATTAACATCGTAAAGAATTGTTTTGCCTGCATACTTGTGGTTGTAATCAATTTGTACTCTACCAGAGCCTATAAATCTCACAGTACCTCGTTTGTTATCAATTTCAATAGTATCACCTACGGAGACTTTTTCAGCATCCTCACCTAGTTTTCTAAGTGGGATCATTCTCACTTTGGTTGAATCACGTTCTCCGAAACCCTTGTCAGGTGTTACTTCTACTGTTAGTTTATCGCCTACAGCAGTTTTAGTTAGTGCTTCATCAAGTCCTTTTAGGACAGGATAAGAGACCTCACTTACTGATACTAGTTTTGGAGAATATTTTACACCAGTCTCATGGATAGAATGTTTTTTGGCTTCCTCTTCGATTGTAGTATCAAATACTTCATCGCTATCTTTTACTTTAGCTACGTAATCAATTAGGATCAAAGAACCTTTATCGAAAGTCAATGTGATCGCTCTCGAATTTCCTAATATTAAGTTAACAAGGTTTAGAGAGCTTTTAGTTTCTCTTCAGCAACTTTGAGACCAGCTTGAGCATCTGTATCATATCCCATCATTGCTAATGTTGATGCAATTCCAGATATTGCTCTCATTACATGATATTGGTTTACTTCTCCCATGCATCCTACTCTGAAAACTTTACCTTTGAGGTTTCCAAATCCTCCAGCAACTAAAATTCTGAATTTTTTTGCTAAGGTATCACGGAAAGTTTTGTCTTCTAAACCATCCAGATAGTTTAGTGCAATTACTACTGTTGAACGAGAATCTTCTTTTGCAAATGGAGTCAATCCAATTGCTGAAAGTCCAGAGTATAGTGCATCAGAGCAAACTCTGTGACGATGAATTCTATTTTCCATTCCTTCTTCTAAGATTATTCTCATTGCTTCTCTGTATGCATACAACACTGGAAGTGCTGGAGTGAATGGAGTATGTTTTGCTTCATCGTAGTACTTGAAGTATCTAGGTAAGTTAAAGTACATTGTGTTTGGTGGGTTTTCTTCCATGTATTTTCTAGTTCTTTGGTTAATACAGATTGGGGATATTCCTGGAGGACATGCAAAGGCCTTTTGAGCACCAGTCATGGCGATATCTATGCCCCATTTGTCCATGTGAAGTTCTTCTCCCCCAACAATTGAGACGCCATCTAGAACATAGTAAGAGTCGTTTCTTGATGTTAGGTCTTTAATTCTATCAAGATAGTTGATCATTGTACCTGTGGAGGTTTCATTCCAAACACAGTAGAAGGCTTTCACATCTTTGTTATTGTCAAATGCTTCTTTGACTTGGTCAAAGGTTGCGTTAACTCCTGGTTCGGTTTCAATTTTAATAGCCTGACCTCCTGCCCATTCGATTTGTTGAGCTAAGCGGCCACTAAATTCTCCATTAACAGGAATGATAACTTTGTCTCCTTTTTTGATTAAATTTACAACAGAACATTCAGTTGCTCCGGTTCCAGAAGCAGATAGACATACTGCATCTCCTTCTGTTTCAAATATTTTTTTTGTATTATTTACACACTCTTCATAAAGTTCTACAAAATCATCGCTTCTGTGATTAATTGATGGGGTAATCATAGCCCGAGTAACTCTTTCAGGAACGTTTGTTGGTCCTGGTAACATTACGAGATATTCCAAATAATTTCGCCTGTCTGAGGTTTCCTTGTGGGGTTTATTTATAATTAAAGAATTTTTAGACGATCTTTGACATTGATTTCATTCAAAAAAATTTTTGTACCTTCAGGGACTAAATCTTGCCAATTTTGATCGCTAAGAATCATATCTCTAATGTTGGTTCCTGAAAGAATTTCTCTTTTTGTAAAGGGGATGGGTTCCACGGTTATGTTTCGCTTTGAATAAAGGTGCTTAGTTAAATCATCATTAGTAAAGATAACATCAAATTTTGGTACGATGGTGTCGATTAACTCAATCCATTTGATATGGTTTTCAAGGTCAGGTATGGGATAGATTTGTATCCTGGTTTTAATTGAGTCATCAATCGAATCTAAAATCATTTTTTTACGCTCTTCAGCTGAGAAAGGATTATTTTTTTGAGGAGGTTTATTTGAACTGCCTAACCCTACCCATAATTTGTCTACTTTGGATAAGGCAAACTGTAAAGCTTCCAAGTGACCCAAATGAAAGGGTTGGAATCTTCCTATTAGTAATCCATCCATAGAAAATGTAAGAAAATTTCTTTTAAAAAACTATCATAAAGAGTTCTTGGTAGCTTAAATCTATGGATATTTTAGAAATCGATGGAAGTTTTGGAGAAGGAGGTGGTCAGATAGTTAGAACCGCTGTTTCATTATCTTGTATAACAAATAAGCCAGTCAAAATTGAAAATATTAGAAAAAACAGAAAGGTTCCAGGACTTAAACCGCAACATCTTACTGCTCTTAAAATTCTAAAAAAAATTTGTAGTGCAGATGTACAACCTTTGAAAATAAAATCCACAAGCTTACAGTTTTTTCCAAAGAAAGTGGAAAGTTGTACGCTAAATGAAGATGTAGGTACTGCAGGAAGTATTTCTTTAATTATTCAGGTTTTAATTCCAGTAATTTCAATTTGTCAAAATAAATTAAAACTGAAAATCAAAGGAGGCACGGATGTACTTTGGAGTCCAACAATTGATTATTCACAAGTTTTACTGAAAGAGGTATATCGAAGGATGGGAATTAATTTTTCAATTAAACTGATCAAGAGAGGGTATTATCCTAAAGGAGGAGGAATAATTGAATTAGAAGTAGAGCCTGCAAAAAGAATTATTCCCATTAATCTATCGAATCGCAAAACAAGAATAGTAAAGTTATCTTGTTCTTTTTCAAAAATACATTTTGACATAATTAACGACGAGATTAAGGGTCTTGAAAAAAAATTAACTGAAAATAATTTCGTAGTTAAAAAAGAAATCAAAGAAGAAAAAGCTCTTGATGCAGGCGCTACACTTTTGATTGCAAGTATAGATGATCATTCCATTATAGGCATAGATTCTCTATTTGATCTTAAAAAGAAAAAATTTGATTTGGATTTGAGTGGCTTTATAAAAAATAATCAAAGTGTTGATGAGAATCTCGCAGATATGGTTGTACTGCCTGCTAGTTTAGCTGAAGGTATGAGTATTTTTCAGGTGGATAAAATTTCAAAGCATTTGGAGACAAATTTGTTTGTGGCATCAAAAATTACAGGTTGTAAATATGGTATTGGGAAATTACAAGACGGGTATGAAATAAGAATACAAGGAGTATCAAACTCCAGCATCAAGTAGGGCGGCCATTAGAAGAATTAGTACTGAAAGGACTACTGTAATTTCTCCAAGAATAATTATTTTTTTTCGTAATTTTTGAATTTGTTGAACGGGCATCTGTTTAGACATTACTTGTTCTTCTACATCTTTACGGATTACTCTAACATGAACTGCGTAGGTAATGATTAAGGCAATTACCAATATTATTTTGATTGTTAGAAATGTTCCATAACTTGTAGCTAATAGCAAATCGGGTTTACTCAAAAGCATATGGGAATTATATAATCCAGTAGCCATCAAAATAACAAGTGATGGGACTGCGATTTTGTTGAATCTTTTTCCAACTCTAATCATTATTTGAATTCTTTCTTCTACAGATGTTGCCATTGTTTTTAGGATAGGTGAAAATACAATTCCAATAAAGAGAGATCCGCCAACCCAAATAGCTGCAGCTACTAGGTGAATCCAAGTTAGAATTGCTTGTTCAATAGCCACAAAACTTGGTATGACAAATCAAATATTATGTATTTGGATCTTGACAACCTTTTTTAGTTGATAAAGATGTGCTAACAATGGTTTGGCACTTCAAAGTAAAATGGTAGTTTATGCTGCAATTGCAGGCATGTTAGCTTTAATGGGATTTTTTGCTTGGTATGCAAGCTTGGAAAATCCAGAGTTAGAGAAAGTCGAACTTGATTTGATTGGTGTAGAAATTGGAGATGTAAATAAAGTTGAAAATACTGCTGAAGTTAAAGTAACGTTTCTTGTTACAAATCCAGGAGAGAAAACCTTCACTATTGCATTGATAAATTATGATATATTTGCAGATGGAGAATTCTTGGCAACTGGACAATATTCTACCGCAGACATACCAATGCCAGGTAGACCAATCTTTAGTTCAGGTATCCAAATACCAATAGAAAATACACTTGAATTACAAAAATCAGAAATAAGTAATGAACTTTATCAGGCAGTTTTGGATCAAAGAGTTTCTAAATTCAAAGTAGAGGGAATGATTACAACTGAAAGTGCTTGGAGTATAGTTGAAAAAGAATTTGAGGCATCAACATAAGAAAATGGGCCGAGTGAGATTCGAACTCACGATCACCGCCGTGTCGAGGCGGTATCCTAACCAGCTAGACTACCGGCCCATTGAAAAACAAGACTAGTTGCAGACATTATTAACGTTTAACAAATGAAAGGATACACACAAGGGAAGATGACTGAAGAATTCACTGATGAGGAAAAAAAGGGCCTGTATAAGGCAATTCACTCAAGAAGAGATGTTAGGTCACACTTTACCTCAAAACCAATAGAAGATGAAATTTTGTCTCGAATCTTAAATGCGGCTCACCATGCTCCATCAGTTGGTTTCTCACAGCCATGGAATTTTATTTTAATCAAGGACCAGAATACAAAATCTAGAATCAAAAAATCCTTTGATGAAGAAAAAGATAGATCTTCCAAACTTATAGAGGAACCTAAAAAATCAAAATATCTATCATTCAAATTAGAGGGGATTCTAGAATCTCCTGTTAATCTCTGTGTAACCTATGATCCTACAAAATTTGGCCCCTTTGTAATTGGAAGGTCAAGCATTCCAGAAGCAGGTTTGTACAGTGTTTGCTGTGCTATCCAGAATCTTTGGTTATCTGCACGTAGTGAGGGTATTGGACTTGGTTGGGTTAGTATTCTTTCCAATGAAGTTCTAAAAGAAGTATTAGAGCTTCCAGATCATGTCGTTCCTGTTGCATACTTATGTTTAGGTTATGTTGATGAATTTGCAACAAAGCCAGATTTAGAGACTGCTGGGTGGTTGCCTAGACTTGAGCTAAAAGATGTAATTTATTTTGAAAAATGGGATGATACTGATAATCTTTCTTGGAAAAATATTCAAGAGATTATCAAATCAAATCTTGATTACCCTTAAATAATTTCAAGTATTTTTTTTGCTGGGCTTGTGGCGCAGAGTCAAAAACGACGCGAAACATGGATAGCGCGGTAGCCTCCTAAGTTACAGGTCGAGGGATCGAAGCCCTCCAAGCCCGTTTTAATTTTAAAAAATTTGTTGTTTAAATATAGAGATCAATTTTGAAGATTATGAAAGTAGTTGTAATTTCAGCAAGTCCAAGAAAACAATCCAATACTAGAGTTGCAATGGATTTTGTTTACGATTATGTCAAGACAAAAGATGTTGAGGTACAATTTGTTAATCTCTCGCAAGATCCTGTAGAATGTTACAGGGGCCCTGATGAAGAGTATAATGAGACAACCAAGATGGCAACAAAAAACATTATGGAGGCTGACGTATGGCTAATAGGTTCACCAATTTACAACTCGTTTTTCAGTTCTGCTTTGAAAAATTTGTTTGAATATGTAAATTACAAGGAAACTGAGGGAAAAGTTGCAGGAATGGCTATAATGGCTGCAGGTAATATTGGGTTTGTTGATGTACAAACTCTGATAACACAGTTGCTTTCTTATTTTAGAGTAATAGCCAACCCAAAGGCGGTATTTTTGACTGTGGATTCTATTTCAGACAGTAAGGTATCAGATGATTCGGCCAAACAGAGATTAAAAGAAATGGTGGACGAGACTCTAAAAATGGCTTTAAAATTACAAAGTCAAGAATAGATTAAAAGAATTCTTTAATACAATTATTTGATTTGGTGGTTTGAAAGAATGATTTTGCTTGAATTGTAAAGTAGATGAAAATAATAATTTGTGCTTCTCATTATTGTGAAATCGCTTCTTTATGGGTTGAAATAGATTTAGGAGTGATGGATAATTAGAAATCTCAGTTTAAGAAAGGGTGTAAAAGTCAAATATCAATAGTATTTACAGAAATTATTCATGAACGAATCCAAAGATCCTACTGAACTATGTCCATGTAAATGTCATTATGGTGGCGCAGTTAGTTGTCCAGGATGTAAAGGAAATCATGGAATAGTTTGTTGTCATTGCAACAATTAGATTATTTTTTTGATTTTGATGCTAGCATCTTGAGGTTGGCTAATTCAGTTTTTAATGATTCAATTTGAACAAGAGTTTGAAGATTAGCTATTTCTTGATTCAATCTTTCTATTTCTTCATCTTTAATTTTTACAGTTTCTTTGAGAGAGTTTAATTCCCCACTTAGTTCGGTCTTAGCTTCACTAATTTGATTTGGAGTTCCTAGTGTTCCACCAGAGGTGTAAAAGGCTGTAACTTGTCTTTGACTACTCAAGCTTTTTTTTTCATGAGTAGGTGGAGGATTTTTATGGGCATAGTCTGCGCTTTTTTGAGAAACCCAGCATATGACAGTTAGGAACCAAGTTATTGGGACAGCCATGATAAACACAAATTCTAGGATTGGTGCAAAATCAACAAAGACAGGCCATAATCCAGTGAGTACTGCGGCAAAAACTCCTGTTACTACTGTGGCTAAATGGTTTCCTAAATATCCCATTATTTAGGGAAAAAAATTCATTGCTTATAACAGTAATGCTAGATATCACTAGTCGATTTTAATTAAAAAGAAAAAGGAGCCAAGTTTATTGGTCTTCTTCGGGAGTTGTTTTAGGCATGTCAGATTGTAGGATCTGAATTTTTTGTAATAATTCGTTTCGAAGATCTCTTGCTACTCTTCTAACGGTTGGTCTAGGCACTCCTAGTTCATCGACTACTTTGGTATAGATGTCTTGTTTGTCGGTAACTCCCTTGTCTAGATAAGAATTAATTGCTTCTTTAATGATCGTGCTTTGATTTGTACGATTCAACGAAATTCAATTTTATTTGTTCTATATAACACTATAACTTGGAGAATTGGTTTATCATGATTCAAATATTAATTCAAGAGTTTAGGACTTTCGAAAATTTTTAAAAACAGAATAACTATTGCGACGAATTACGTAATTACATTTGAAAATTTTTCAATTTACAATAATCATCTTTAATAATTTTCAATGATTATTCCACAAAAAGACTCTTATGGTAAGACCGTAAAAACTCCGTGTTGAGTAATATTACAATTGAGACAAATTTGGGGAAAATTTCTTTTAAATTACTTCCAGATTTAGCTCCAGAAACGGTCAGGAATTTTGAAAAATTGGCCAAAGACGGATTCTATGACGGCACTTTGTTTCACAGAGTAATCCCTGGATTTATGATTCAAGGTGGAGACCCCAATACAAAGACTGACAATAAAGGAAGTTGGGGAATGGGAGGCCCAGGCTATACAATAAAGGCTGAATTTAATTCCAGATCTCATTTGAGAGGAATTGTTTCCATGGCTAGAGCTCAGGACCCAGATAGTGCAGGTTCACAATTCTTTATTGTGACTACTGATTCGCCATTTTTAGATAGACAATACACAGTTTTTGGCGAAGTTACAGAAGGAATGGATGTTGCAGACAAGATTGTCAATCTACAAAGAGATGGCAATGATTGTCCTTTAGAAGAAGCTAAAATGCTTCATGTAACAGTGGAATAGATGAAATACCAAATCATTGTTCTTTCAATAATTTTTTCAATTTCAATTATTACCCCTACAGCTCATGCTCAAATAAATCCAGATCCTTTACAAAGATCAATTCAAGTGGATATTGATTCGTTGGGAAATGTGATTGTAACTCATGAAATAAAGAAACAAAATTCAGCTCAACAATTGGATCTTTTAGATGGTACTGTAACTAATCTTACTGTGACAAATGAAGATGAAGAAGATATTCAATTTGGTACAATAAATGAAAATAGTATTATGATTTTACCATCAAATGAAGAAGTTATTGTTAGTTATGAATTAAAAGATGTATTAACTCTAGAAGATAATATTTGGACTTGGAATGTACTATATCTACATAGTACTTCCTTTATTTTGCCTGAAGAGGCAGATCTAATTTTTGTAAATGAACAACCAGTATTACTTGGAGACAAACCAGGAATAATGTGTCATGGTTGTCAAATGAAATTAGAGTATTCTTTAGACCAGAAAAAATCGATTCAAAGTATTAAGAATCAAAATGAAGAATACATAATTGAAATTATTACTTGGGCAGAAATAAATCAATTTAGATTTGATAAAGATGTAGGAATGACTTTTGAAATAGAAGGAGATAATGATTTTGTTACCGTGATTATTCCCAAAAATTTTCTGAATAAGCCCTACGAAGTATTATTTGATGATGAAAAGATTAGATTCCATAGTTATATTGAAAATGGCACTCATACGTGGTTGAATCTTAGACCAGAAAGCTCAGGGCAGGTTTCCATTTCAGGAGTAATTGTTCCTGATTTTACTCAAATCGATACAAATTCAGTTCCTGTTGAGTATGTTATTGGTATTGGAATTGCAATTGCAGTGGGAGTAGGAATTATTTTCATTAAGAAGAGAAAGTAAGATTATTCCCCACTTGAACCGCAAGAGCAAAATCCATATTCATCAATTCTAACATTACATACTGGGCATTTTTCTCCATATTCTACTTCCCAAGGTTCTTTTCCAAATAGCTTAAAATGATCATCAATTTCAAGTGGGATCTCACGTTTTTTTCCCAATGATTTCTATATTTGTAACAACTATACATAGATTATCAGAGACTAATCATAATGAAAATTGAATGTGGATGTCATTGTATAAAATGCGGAAATACTGATTTGGAATCAAACCAAATAGGAGGGGTTGAGGAGGATGGATATTTCGATATGCATCATACATGCAAAAGTTGTAATGCACATTTTGATCACTTAGAAGGTGAAGTTTTTGATTCCTGTCAGAAATGTAACTATAATGTTAATTAGCTAAAATTGGTTCTTCAGCGAAATAATGGGTTCTGTTTTCTGTAGAATTTTTAGAAATTTCTTTGGCTGATGCCATATTTACAAGAGTCTTTGAGACATCCAGTGGGCTTGCAACCCAACCATATTCACGTAATTGTTGAACAGTCTCTGTAACTGTTCGTGGAACATTGAAGAAAGTATTTTTTTCTAAAATTTTTAATTTATCTTTAATTTCGTTGGCTGCAATTGGTTTAGGTTCATTAAATTCTGGTTCAAATAATTCTACGTCTTCTAATGCATTCAAGCTATCAAAATTTGATTCTTTAATAACTGATTCAACAGTAGGAGTCTGATAAACTGGTTTTGTTTGATTTTCTTCCATTAATTTTGCAAGGTTTTCAATGACTTCACC
>WVWY01000037.1:14050-15585 GCA_011773785.1 Candidatus Nitrosomaritimum khambatensis
TCACCGAATTTGAGTTTGATTTTGGCCATCTATTCCTAGATTATTGAATTTTAATTTATCCTGTTAGCTCTAATGAGCTTAAAGACTAGATCAAAAATTTTACACATGTTATTTGGAATTTTTTTCTCTTAGATTAAAAAAGAATTTTTAGATTATTAGGCATGGAGAATTCAAGAAAAGCAATAATCATAATGTTTGTTTTAGGCATGAGTGCTTTTGGATATTCTCAGTATGCCGCAGCCTCACAGATAGGCGTAGAAATTACAGAAAGTGATCTTGTTGAAAAAACTGATCTAGGCTCAGCATATAATGTTGAATTAAAATTTGAAAATCCATCATTATTGATGTTAACTGCAGGTGAAACAGATTTTTTTGTAATTGCTGACGGGCAAACAATTGGAGAGGGACAATTAGAACCATTTACTTTACCTGCTTTAGGAAATAAAGAAGTTAAAGGAACATTTCAGACTTCAACCGAAATTAATTCGGAAAACACTCCTGTAGTTAAGATTAGTGGAGTTTCAAAATACGATGTATTTTTCACAACTATTGATGTCCCATTTGTATTTTATCCAACTGAAGAGCAAGCAAGAGAATTTATACATCAAGAATAGTTTTCAATAGAATGCTTACAGTTTTTGGATCTACTGCTTTAGACACAATAAGAACTCCAACTAAAACTTTGAAAAATGTTTTAGGAGGTGCAGCTACTTTTGCAGCAATTTCAGCAAGTAATTTTGTTAAAACTGGTTTAATTGCAGTAGTTGGAAAGGATTTTCCTAAAGAACACCAAAAAACTTTGTCTAATCGTCTTGATTTAACCGGTTTTACCATTAAAGATGGTAAAACATTTCGTTATGATGGAAGGTTTGATAATACACTAAGTACAAGAGAAACTTTGAAGACAGAACTTAATGTTCTAGAAAATTTTCAACCACAGGTACCTGATGCATACAAAAAGTCACAATTTGTTTATTTGGCAAATAATGATCCAGATCAAAATACTAATTTAATTAAGGAATTTGATAAAGTAAAATTTTCTATGTGCGATACAATAGATTTTTGGATTTCTACCAAAAGAAATTCTGTCATTAAAATGATTAAAGCGGTTGATGCTGTTGTGATAAATGATGAAGAAGCCAAGTTGTTAACCAAAGAATACAATTTGATTAAATGTGCCAAAAAAATGATGGAATGGGGCGCAAAATATGTAATTATCAAGAAAGGTGAGCATGGGTCTTTGATGTTTTTTGATGACGTGATTTTCCCTTCTGCTGGATTCTCTTTGGAAGATGTGGTTGATCCCACAGGTGCTGGGGATTCCTTTGCTGGGGCCATGATTGGATATCTTGCAAGTAAAAAATCAACTAGTCTTTCAGAAATAAAAAAAGCCATAGTTTATGGTAATGTATTAGGTTCTTTTGCGGTAGAAAAATACGGATTGGCGGGACTGTTGGAAGTAAAAAAATCTGATATAAACAAACGAGTAAAATTATATGAAAAAATGATTCGTTTTTAAAAAAGATTTAAGTTAA
>WVWY01000037.1:15668-20350 GCA_011773785.1 Candidatus Nitrosomaritimum khambatensis
GAAGGTAGAGTTTCAGCTTTATGTACTGCAATTATGCATGAGGCAGTTGAATTACAAAGAACAACCAATTGGAAATGGTGGAAAACTCCTACGGTTTTTAATGAGGCCGATGCTAGAGAGGAATTAATTGATATTTGGCATTTTGTCGTTCAGGCATCTCTTGAGCTTAATTTAACACCAGACGATATTGTTGAAGAATATAAAAGAAAAAACGAGATTAATAGAGAAAGACAACGCAGTGGTTATTAGATTAGCTTTTTAATTTTTTCAAAATTTGTTTCATTTATCAAATTTACAAGAGTAATTTCTTTTCTAAAATAATCAATTTGTTCCTTGGAAACAGTTAGGAAAGGATCTGGACTTGATGAATTAATTATTCTTCCATTTGAGTCAATTCCATTTTTTTTTAATTCTAAAAGAGAATGTCCAGGTTTATGTCCCCAGACCTCTTTTCCGCAAAGAATGATCTTTTTGATATTTTTGTTTTGATTAACATAACGTATGATTTCGTCAATACCTTTGTTTTCGGATAAAAGGCGTCCAATAATACTTACGTTGGACATAATGCCTGAATTTTTTAAAGACTTTAAGAGATTTAGGCTTCCGAGAGTGCAAACAGCAGTATTTGAATTTGAATTTCCTATGTAGTATTGGTCATGGATTGGGAGAACAATTTTGCATATCTCTCCTATTGTTTCAGCAATCCTATTCATTTAACAAGTCCCTAATGGTTTTTGCAATAAAATGAATATTCTGTGAGGTAACCTTTGGGTTTACAGGTAGAGATAATACTGATTTTGAGGCCCATTCTGTATTTGGAAGTTTAAGCTTTGATTTGTAAAAAGGTATTTTGTGGACTGGTATTGGATAGTAATTTGTAGCACCAATACCTTTTTCATTTAATTTTTTCATAATTTTATTTCGATTTTTTATTCCAATAGTGTATAAAGACCAGTTTACTTTTTCATTTTTTCTGGGAGTTGGAATTTGTATTTTACAATCTGAAAGTAATTCGGACAAAAGTTTAGCGTTGCGTGTTCTAATCTTTATGAAATTTGGTAATTTTTTAATTTGAATTTTGGCAATTGCAGCACTTAATTCTGGAAGTCTTAAATTCAATCCAAATATTTTTGAGTCATATCCTTTAATCATTCCATGATTTCTAATCATCAATAATTTTTCGTGTAGTTTTCTGTTATTGGTAGCTATAATTCCACCCTCACCTGAAGTCATTACCTTACCGGGATAAAGACTGTAACAACCAAGATCAAAGAATGTTCCTGAATGTTTTCCCCTAAGGGTAGAACCAAGTGATTGTGCGGCATCCTCAACGACTGGAAGGTGTTCTTTATGAGCAATCTCTTTTATTTCGTCAACTAGTGCTATGTGACCATAAAGATGGACAGGCATGATTGCCTTAGTTTTTTTAGTTATCTTTTTTTTGATTGATTCCGGGTCTATAGTATAATTTGAACGTAAAATATCGGCAAAAACTGGTTTAGCTCCAGTAGAAGCAATCGCATTTGCAGAAGCAACAAAAGTAAAGGATGGAACTATAACCTCATCTCCTTTTGTTATTCCCAAAGAATAAAGAGCAGCTTGAAGTGCTGCTGTTCCTGAATTAACAGCTATTGTATATTTGGATTTTACAAATTCAGATGTTAATTTTTCAAATTCTTGAACATTCTTTCCACCGTTTTTGGAAGCAGAGGTAAGAGAGCCTGTCTTTAGAACAGATAAAACAGCAGAAATTTCTTTCTTGTCTAGGATTGGAGTATTTATTGGGATGTACATGCCTGTTAGAATACCTTCGATTTATGTTCTAATATACATGAATTTTTATATTTCTAAAAAAGGCAAATCGCATAATGACTCAACGACATCTAGAAGAATCGGATAGGGCATACAAAGTTTTTTTGTATATCTTTTATGTTTGCGCTTTCATTATGGGTTCTTCTATGGTTTATGGAGTTTATGTTACAACCATTGAGTGGATGGAAAATGGAACCTATGTTATGGGTGAAGCTATTCACAACACGGTAATTCCCTTTGAAAATTTTGCAAGAGTTTCAACTTGGATTTTCTTTTCTACAATTATTGGATGGTATTGTGTTTCAAGAATTGGATGGAAAAAGACTGCTGGAAATAAAATTATAGGTTGGAGAATGTCGTTATTGCAATTAATGTTACTAGGATTTGCAATAATTACTTTGTATGAGGTATTGTATAATTTCACGGTTTTAAACGCCGTGATAACAGCAGGGGTTGTAGATGGTCAAGTTCCCGATATTGATAGACTCTCTATTGCATACCCAGATCCGGATAGACCTTGGAATTTAGTTTTTGCAACAAAAGTTTTCTTAGCCTGCTTTATCATTAGTGCCCACGCATTTTACCTAAGTACAAGACCAAGGAAAAGTTTGGAAACAGAGACTTAGTTTTAACAATTTTTCAAAAGGTTAAACTATCTTTAATGTTAATAATTTGTTCAGGATGGGATTATTTGGATCTAGCAAAAATGAGACAAAATGTAAGAAATGTGGAACCGTCCTTCCAGATCTAGAAAGGCTCAAAAGACATCAAGAGAAAGCACACAATAAAAAAAAGGAAAAGTGCAGAGTTTGTGGGCAGGAGTTTGACTTGCCTGAGGATTTAAGAAAGCACAAGAAAAATTGTAAATGAATTCTTTTGTACGTAAAATCAGATGATTTCTTTTTCAATTGAGTTCAGAATCTTTATAGGGTTACCATTTTGAAGTTGTTTTGATTTGGATATTTCAGAAAAAGTTGAATTAATTGAGAGGCCTCCAACTGAAGAAGTTGTTACACATGAAGAACTTGTAGGACTTTTCCAAACAAATTCATCACCTAAACACTATATTGGTCTTGAAATTTCAGGATTTTTACATTTAGGAAGTCTGATTAGTACAGGTTTCAAAATTAATGATTTTATAAAAGCTGGTGTCAACTGTACAATTTTTTTGGCTGATTGGCATACTATGATTAACGATAAGCTTGGTGGCGATTGGGATACAATAAGCAATGTTTCAAAATATTATTCTGATGCTTTCAAACTTGTGTGTCCTCAAGCAAATATTGTACTAGGTTCTGACCTTTATGATTCTACAAAAGAATACTGGAAAGAATTTATGAAATTTACAAAACACATGTCACTTAAACGGACGATGAGAACTTTAACAATAATGGGAAGATCTGAAGAAGAATCAAAAATAGATTTAGCAAAATTACTTTATCCTCCAATGCAAGCAGTAGATATTCATTCTCTTGATTTGGATATTGTTCATGCTGGTATGGATCAAAGAAAAATACACATGTTGGTAAGAGAAATTTTTCCAAAGATGAATTGGAAGGTNNNCCAAATTCTGGTATTTTTATACATAATACTGATGATGAGATAAGAACCAAGATCAAAAAAGCATGGTGTGAAGAAGCCAATATAGAAAATAATCCTTTATTGGAAATATCAAAAAATGTGATTTTTCATGAATTCAAGGAGATGAAAGTAGAAAGACCTGAGAAGTTTGGGGGAAATGTTGAGTATGTGGATTACAATTCTCTTGAAGCAGATTTTGCTCAAAAGAAGCTGCATCCAACTGATCTCAAGCAGACTGTAGGAAACTATCTAGTAAAAATAGTATCCCCAATTCGTGACAATCTAAAACTTAGTGATGATTTGTTTGAAGCAATAAAGAAAAGTTACTAGACTTTGAGTTTAGGATTGGTTTGTTCTTCTAAATTGTATTTAGATTTGTATCCTCTAGGATTAATCATTAGGTCTTTGTAATTATAGGTAGATGAATTTCCTACTATAACAGTGCTAATCATACCTAGTTTATCAGAATAATTGGGAAGATCTTCCAAGTTTGTAATGACTATTGATTGGGAATTTCGAAAGGCTCCTTTGATGATTGCAACAGGTGTTGATGGTTTTCTATACTTTAATAGAATTTTACGAGTATCTTGAAGTTGATGTATTCTTTTTTTACTTGCTGGATTATAAATTACAATGACAAAATCTCCTTGAGCAGCTGCTTCTACTCGTTTTTGAATAATCTCCCAGGGAACTAACAAATCGCTCATGCTTACAACAGCAAAATCTGTCATAAGGGGTGAGCCAATAATAGATGCACAAGAGTTCAATGCAGAGACTCCTGGTACAATTTCTACTTGTAAATCATCATTAGGATTCCAGCCAGATTCTGCAAGAGTTTCATAAATCAAACCTGCCATACCATAAATTCCAGGGTCTCCACTAGAAACAAGAGATACTATTTTTCCAGATTTAGCAAGATCGATACATTGATGAGCACGTTCAACTTCTTGGGTCATAGCATATCGATGAACTTCTTTTCCTTCAATAAGATCTGCAACTAAATTTACATAAGTTTCATATCCAACAATTGTGTCGCTTTCATCGATTACTTGTTTAGCTCGAAAGGTCATATGATCATGATGTCCAGGTCCGACACCTACAATGTACAGCTTACCAGTCAATTTTACACTAGAACATTTTTCAAGTAATTTATCCCTTTAGAGATTCAAATTTTATTGAAATGGATCTATAAAGGGGCAATTTACTATATGGTCTTCATTAAGAGGTCTAGCAATACTTGCAGTCAAAAGATCTTCTTCACTTGCTGAATCAATATCAAATCGTGTTTC
>WVWY01000017.1:0-5806 GCA_011773785.1 Candidatus Nitrosomaritimum khambatensis
CAGCTAGAAAGACAACTAGAAAGACAGCTGCTAAGAGAAAACCAGCTAGAAAGACAGTTAGACGAAGAAAATAATCTAAATTTTCAATTATTTAACGAATTTATGTCTTGAACAGTCAGTTAGTCTGTGAGTGAATTAGACTCTTTGTTTTCAAAGGCATGTTATGAAATATCTCAGAATCTCTTATTGATAAAAGACCCTACTAAAAGACAAATCAAAGAGGAGATTAGAAAAACCTGTGGAAAATATTCTTTGGACCGAATGCCAAAAAGTCATGAAATTCTCTCAATGGTTCAAGGCGAAGATTTTTCAAAATTAAGAAAAGTGTTACTAAAAAAACCTATCAAGACAGCATCGGGAGTTGCGGTAATTGCATTAATGCCAAAACCCTTTGCATGTCCTCATGGAAGATGCACATATTGTCCTGGGGGAATAGAATTTAATTCTCCAAACAGCTACACAGGAAAGGAACCATCCACCCTAAATGCTATTGAAAACGAATATGATCCTAAATTACAAATTACAACAAAGATTGATAAACTAATTGCATATGGACATGACCCATCCAAAATGGAGTTAGTAGTTGTTGGTGGAACTTTTCTATTTATGCCAAAAGACTATCAAGAAAATTTCATAAAATCTTGTTATGATGCATTAAATGGTTTTGATTCAAAAAATCTTCAAGAAGCAAAATCAAACAACGAACATGCAAAAATACGAAATGTTGGATTTACGATTGAAACTAAACCAGATTATTGTAAAAAAGAACATGTTGATTGGATGCTAGATTACGGTATCACTAGAATTGAGATTGGAGTTCAATCATTACAAGAAAGAGTATACCAAATTGTAAACAGAGGACATAACTATGCAGACGTTACAGAATCTTTTCAAATTTCAAAAGATGCGGGTTACAAAATAGTAGCTCACATGATGCCAGGATTACCCACAGTTACTCCAGATGAAGATATTTCAGATTTCAAAAAATTATTTGATGAACCTCAATTAAGGCCCGACATGTTGAAAATTTACCCTTCCCTTGTTTTAGAAAACACTCCACTTTATGACGACTACAAACAAGGAAAATACTCTCCATATTCAGATGAGGATTTGATCAACGTATTAACAGAGATGAAAAAGAATGTTCCAAAATGGGTCAGAATAATGCGAGTCATGAGAGAAATTGGACCTGAAGAGATCATTGCAGGACCAAAACTAGGAAACCTGAGGCAGATTGTTCATGAAAATCTTGCAAAACAAGGAACTTCGTGCAAGTGTATTAGATGCAGAGAGGCAGGACTCTCTAGGAAAAATCTTGATCAGCAAAATTTACGACTTACCCGAATTAACTATGATTCTTCAGGTGGAAATGAAGCCTTTTTGTCATACGAGGATAACGATGAATCAATCTATGGATTTTTGCGTCTGAGAAACCCCAGTAATTTGGCTCACCGAAAAGAGGTGGGCGATGATTCGTGCATAGTTAGAGAACTTCATGTTTATGGTAAGTCATTAAAAATTGGAGAAAAAGAGGACAATGAAATCCAACATTCAGGACTTGGAAAAAAGTTGATGAGAGAGGCAGAAAGAATTTCAAAAGAAGAGTTTGATGCCAAAAGACTTTTGGTAATTAGTGCAGTTGGAACAAGAGAATATTATCAGAAATTAGGGTATTCATTATATGGCCCATATATGAGCAAACAGTTGATTTAGTGAGGAAAATGTCTGAAGCTGATATAATTGGTAAAGGTACATGGATTGACAAGTTAGCTCATGAATTACTTGAAAGAGAAAAATCTCTTGGTAGAAATTTAGATTTAATCAAAGTTGAAAGTGGTTTAGGTGCTTCTGGTGTCCCACACATTGGAAGCTTAGGTGATGCTGTAAGAGCTTACGGAGTAAAGCTTGCACTTGAAAATTTTGGATATAAATCAGAATTAATTGCATATTCCGATGACCTTGATGGATTAAGAAAAATTCCAGAAGGATTTCCTGATTCCCTAGAAGAACACATTGCAAAACCTGTTTCTTTAATTCCAGATCCATTTGGATGTCATGATTCTTATGGAATGCACATGAGTAGCATTCTTCTGGATGGTCTTGACAAGGTTGGAATCAAATATGAATTTCGAAGGGCAAAAGACACTTACCAACAAGGTTTACTCAAAGATCAGATTCACACAATACTTCAAAATAGTGCAAAGATTGGTGATCAAATTTCAGAAATGGTAGGACAAGAAAAATTCCAAAAATTCCTACCATATTTTCCAGTTTGTGCTAATTGTAATAGGCTGTATACTGCCGAGGCATCTGAATATCTTGGAGATGAGAGAAAGGTTCTCTACAAGTGTCACGATGCGGAAATAGGCTCAAACATGATCAAAGGGTGCGGTCATGAGGGCGAAGCAGACATTGCAAAAGACCTAGGAAAGCTTGCCTGGAAGGTAGAGTTTGCAGCAAGATGGGCTGCATTTGATATTCGCTTTGAGGCATATGGAAAAGACATTATGGATTCAGTCAAAGTAAATGACTGGGTTGCTGACGAGATTTTGAATTATCCTCATCCTCACCATGTAAAGTATGAGATGTTCTTAGATAAGGGTGGAAAGAAAATTTCAAAATCCCTAGGAAATGTAATTACTGCTCAAAAATGGCTAGAGTTTGGTAGTCCAAAATCAATACTTTTGTTACTTTACAAAAGAATTACGGGGGCAAGAGAGCTTGGGTTTGAGGACATTCCTTCTTTAATGAATGAATACAATGAGCTTGAAGACATTTACTTTGGAAGAATCAAAGTAGACAACCAAGCAAAGCTTTCAAAATCAAAAGGATTGTTTGAGTATGTTAATTTGTTAAACCCACCAAAAGAATCAAGCACTCATGTCAATTACCGATTGCTAATAGAATTGTCAAAAATTTTCAAAGAAGATAGAGGACAACGAGTAATGAAAAAATTGCTAGATTATGGAGTAATTAAAAACCCACAACCAGAAATTGAAAAACTAATCGAGCTTGCAGGAAACTATTCAGATGAATTTGATGATTCAGAAAAAGCTGAAATTGATCTTGATGATTCATCCAAAAAAGCACTAAACGAATTAAGCACTGCATTGGGGGCAGACGAAGAACCCGAGGACATTCAAAATACAATTTATCAAATTGCAAAATCAAACGATGTGCAACCAAAAGACTTCTTTAGAATTTTGTATCAAATAATTTTAGGAACGTCACGAGGACCAAAAATCGGACCATTCATTTCTGATATTGGAACGAAAAAGGTTGCAAAGACAATCTCGGAATACTTGTAGTTGAACCATGGCACATAGCGAACACAATAAATCAAAAAACAGTGGAGGATTTGCCCTAATCATTTTGGGTGCATTATTGCTATTTTTGGCTCCAAACATCAGTCCAACTGATCCCACTTTGGGCACGTTAGCCTTGATTGGAGGCATAGTTATTGGCGGTATCGGTTTTTATCTCCGATTCATTCGTAATAGACCAAAGAAAATCTAAGATTTGTCGTTAAGGAAAATTTGTGAGTAAAAATGGGATTATTTGGAAAGAAAAAAGAAGTGTTAGAGGAGGCCCCCACGCCGGAGAAAAGTGAAGAGCAAGTTCTCAGAGAAGAATTAGAAGACGAAGTTGAAAAATTACAAAGAGACTTTCGAACAAAGCAGGAGGAAATAGCCCAGCAAGAAAAAAAGTTACACTCTGTAAAAGAAGAGTACGATTCTACAGTCACCAATTTGATGGAAATCAAAAAGGAAATGAATCAAAAAAAGATGGAACTTGATGTAATAAAGAGAGAATATAGAGACATTAAAGAAAAAATTGAAGATTCAGATGAAAAATATCAGAAAAGTAAAAAATTAACAACTGAGCTGCAAAGAACCCAGACAGATTTAAAAACTTCTAAAGAAGAATTAGAAAAATCCAAGACTCAACAAGCTGAGATTCAAGAGAAAATTTCTGAGGCTGAATCAAACTTGCATGAAATAAAGACACAAGAAATTGAAACTCAAAAAAGTCTAGAAGAAATTACGTCAAGACTTTACAATGCAAGACAAGAGCTTGAAAGCATAGGCGAGACGAGTATTTTTACAAATAAAGAAAAAGAGTTTATCGAGCAACAAATTATCAAAAAACCTGAAAACAAAAGTGTCATAGAAGCTGCAAGTGCAGTTGCTGCATCACTAAAATCAAAACTAAGTATGACTCAAAAAGAATTAGAAACTGTTCAACAATTATTAGATAAAGAACGCAAAGAGCATGAAATTACAAAGGAAAAATTAGAAAAACTTCAAAGTTCAAAAGATAAATCAGAGTCCAAGTAGGTGTTTTTTCCACTTTTCTTTAATTTGCTCTTCAGTAAAACCAAGGTCATACAAAGGGGAAGTGACCTCAGAAATACTCTTTACAGTCACTAAAACAATAGCTCCAATTGGGCTCTTAACTCCTCTTTCTCTATAGTGATTGAGAATCCCATCATAATTTTGACCATCTTTGATTATGCTTGCAGTTCCCTTGATTCGGAATCCTTTTCGTAATAGTGGGTCAATCACATTAATCTCAAGATTTGGATTTGATTCTAAATTTTTCATTGTATTAGGGGAGCGGATATCAGCAAATGCAATGGTGGTTTTATCCCATGCAATTATGGTACCCTTTGGAGAAAGATTTGGGGTTCCATCAGGCGAAACAGTAGCTACATACCCTAGCTTTTGCTCATCAAGAAATTTCTTAAGGGAATCGGAGATTTCTGTCATCCTAAGCTAAAAACAAATTTAGTGATTTTAAACTCATCTGAAAAAGTCTTCTGCATACATTGAGAAAAAGAAGAATCCTATTCCGCCTCCAATGATTGCAATCCATGCTCCAATTTGCTGTATTCTAGACACTAAGGGTGTGTAATCTTTGGTATTATTGAATCTAATCTATTTCAATCAAGATCTTGATGGATCGTGTTCTTTTCCTATGTGTTTTGCCAATTCAATGACTTCACTTCCAAAATCTTCGCCGCAAAATGGGCATTGAAATTCATATTGGTTGGACACAGTAAATGTGAAAATAAATATTATTTAAAAAATTGGTATGAAGGTATTATCCATAAACAATGCAATGCTCACATTCACAACTTTCTTGTTGTTTTGATTTTGCAAGGCAGTTTTTGTGTTGTCCAGCTTGGCATTGCACACAAATCTCATCTAAATTATCAACACTAGTGTATTTTTTTGATTGATCAAAGCCAAATCCACCGTCTTGTGGTCCCACCATATCAATACTAAATCGATATAGTATTTTTACTTAATCGATTTTGAAAAATCACTTGTCTTTTTCATCCTCATTGTCTGGATTATCCCACATGTGCATTGTTCCCCTTATCATAAAAGAGCCCACAATAATTGCCACAAGCCCGCCTACAATAAACATGAAGAAGCGCCCAATGCTCCTAATTCCAGCCAATAGTTGTATTGCGTTGTCTTGATAATTATAATTGTCTGGAAAACAAGATTAATGGATACAATCTAGGAATATTGTGAATTGCGGCAACAAAAAGGTTGGATGCTACCATGATAATGTGCTACACATGGAAGGAAAGGGAAAATGTCTTGTAAAGGGTTGCAAATGCCAAAAATTCCAAGAATAATTACTTTAGAGTGAAGATAGTTTATTTTCTAATTCTTGAATTTCTTTTTGAGCATCATCATACTTGGTTTTTACAAATTCTTTTTTTGCTTGAATTACAGCAGATAATGCTTCTTTGTATCCTGCATCACCTTCTTTAATGACTTCACAAGATTCG
>WVWY01000017.1:5845-6604 GCA_011773785.1 Candidatus Nitrosomaritimum khambatensis
CCTGTTTCTGTGTTGAAAAGTTGAGTTACTCCACATGGATTTCTTGATACTGTTACTGTCATGAAATTACCAAATAGTATAGAGTATTAATGATTTTAGAAAAAAGGTCAAGCTGCAGGTTCAGCTTCGGGAGCTGCTGCCTGAGCTGCTAAAAGTTTGTCAATCTCATTGATTGCTAGCTTGTCTCGTCCAATAAGGTCAAACTTTTGCAATAGAGTTTCAAACTTTGTTTCTTCTTGCACTTGTTCATTTACAAACCACTCTAGAAATGCATACGTTGAGTGATCCTTTTCTTTTTGGGCAATCTCAACCATTTTATGAATTGCAGCAGTAACTGTTTGCTCACTTTTTAGAGCAGTTTTGATTATTGCTTCAAGTGATTTGTATGATGTTGCTGGTGCTTTTGTTGCAGGAATTGTGGCGGTTGCTCCCATGTCATTTAGATAGTGAACTATCTTGAGCATGTGAGTTCTTTCCTCATCAGATTGTGCATAAAAGTAGCTTGCACCGCCCTCATATCCTGTTACTTCACACCATGATGCCATTGCCAAGTAACTGCTTGATGCATTTGCTTCAAGTGCAACTTGGTCATTGAGTGCTTTTTTCATTTTTGGAGAAATTTTCATGATTTTCAAAAATACATAATTTTTTTCTGTTAAAAAGACTTACTGTATGGAAAAGTCTTGATCAATTTAATATTGAACAGAATTTCTTTGTAAGAGGGGGATTTGTCATTAGATGTCAAAATGAGATGAAAAA
>WVWY01000005.1:0-4148 GCA_011773785.1 Candidatus Nitrosomaritimum khambatensis
AGTATTACATTGGCAAATTCCATTACTTCTTGATCAGAACCAGCATCTGCCGTTGGTGGAATGTTCTCATCAGTATCGTCATCTTGGTCATTTACTGTAACTCTGACTTTATCTGAGTCAGTGGCACTTGAATTATCCACAATTGCTAGCAAGAATTCTAAAATTGTTTGTGTATCTACATCTGGTGCATCAAATGATGCAATAGCTGAGTTGCTGTTTGATATGGTTACGTTTGGACCAGAAAGTTGAGACCAGTTGTAAGATACTATAGTTCCATCTGGATCAGTGCTACTTGTACCGTTTAGTATTACATTGGCAAATTCCATTACTTCTTGATCAGAACCAGCATCTGCCGTTGGTGGAATATTGTTTTCTGTAGTATCTGTAGATGAAGTTCCACTTGTCTGAATTACTGTAGCATCCCCAAATTCTTGTACAGGAGCAGGTTCACTTGAAAATGAGAATAATTGCCTAAAAATCTCAAATAAAGAAGCCAAAGGATTATCATTATTTTGACTTTGAGCAAATGAATAAGATGGTGCAAAAATAATTCCTAAAATTAAAGCAGACATTACAAATACTGTTTTATTCGAAATCACAATAAAAAACCAAAGATAGCTTACTTAAATGAATAGGGTAATTCCTTAGAAAGCTTAAAGTATCATAATTAAAAAATTGTTCTAAAAAAAATATAACATTTTTTCTCTAGTAATTTTTCATGTTAGTATCTATCTCTTACAAGATTGGCCATTGAAAACAAAATAATTGCTGTAACTGAAAGAATTGCACCAAGCAAAAACAAAACTACTGATCCTAAAAGAGACCCATAAAAAATCACTTGATCATTTAGATATCTATCTAAAAATACCCCTCCTAAAATTATTCCAGCTACAAGTAATACAATTCCTGGAATCCCGTAAAATTGTAAGGGATGTTTTATTGAGACATACTTTATTGTGTTAGCTAGTACCCCCACTCCATGAGATACAGAATGCTGTTCTGAAGTATCTCCCTCATATGAAATTGTGATTGGTACTTCGGCAATTGACAATCCCTTGTTTGATATTTTTAGTAGTATTTCAGTAGATACTGCCATTCCTTGCTCTGTTGGATGTATTGCATCAATTGCATCTTTAGAGTATGCTCGAAATCCTGATTGAGAGTCAGAGATTTTAAAATTGGTGCCATAGTTTGAAGCCGAAGTTATAATTTTAATTCCTGCCTTTCTGTACCTTGTGGCTTTAGTCGAATCATCAAGAAACCTTGAGCCTATTGCAACATCAACGTCGTGAGTTGTAATTGCATCAACTAGTAGGGGAATTTGGTCTGGATTGTGTTGACCATCACCATCCAAAGTAATCATAATCTGTGCGTTTTCCTTTCTTGAATACTCAAATAGTGATGAAATTGCAGCTCCATACCCTTGATTGGTTTGAGAAATTACAATAGCTCCTGCTTCTTTTGCAATCTTTGCAGTGTTATCTGTAGAGCCATCATCACATACAATTACCCTGTCTACATGAGGTAAAGACTTTGTTACAACTAATTCAATAGAGTCTTCCTCATTGTATGCAGGAATACAAGCAAACTTCATTGTGTTCTAACAAAACTCCCATTATGTAAATAATTAGTTTTAGTTTAATTGATGATTTGAGCCTGTTTGTAAAATTTGTGTTTGAATTGTATAAGGATTCTAAAAAATATATTTTGATTTTTTGTATACTAGTGTGATTTATTGAAAACTAATTTTGGCAAGTTATGGTAAAATCGTTTCTAAAATTATTAATTTCCGTTAAAGTTTGTAACAATTTAAAATATACAAAATATTATGATATGAATTTCATTAAAACCATGGATTATGAATACTCTTAAGTAAAACTAATTTCTATTTAGTTTGGGCGAGGGGGCATATCAGAGCTAGTTAGCTATAACAAGTTTGGAGAATTTTTTGATGAAATTCTAAATTTAGATAACCAAATTAGATTTGTGGCAATTTATGATGGACACTTTAAGGCAAAATACCAAAAGGGAATCAAAGGCAAGATAAAAGAAGAGGAGATAAGAAATTCATTAGCAGAGGCTCATCTTAGGTGGGATTTTCGTAAAAAATGGAATTATAGAATTGGCAAACCATCCTACTCTATAGAAAAATATGATAAAATAAATCGAGTAACAATCCCATTAGAGGAACAAGGACTTGTTCTTATTACAACTGAAACAAATCTAAACGTTCAAGATTTGATCCCAAAAATTAATAAAATTTGTAGAATGTTTTTTTAGCTAAATTTTAGATGTAGTGAATTAATAATTAAAAAAGCAATGAATTATGATTGAAGTCTTGTTTCTACAAATGGATTAGAATTATACCATGAATAATTAAAGTAATCAAAGCACCATTGATGAAACCTAAAGTGCTCTCCAACAAAGGCATATCCTGCATCAAGTTTTCCCTCAGTATTTGGAAAAATCAAACATGATTGTTTCTCATTTAAAATAACTGCTGCACCAATTTTTTTAGTCATCATTCTTTGAATGTCTCCACTATCAATGAATTTTTTTAGTTTTTTTACGACTTCGCCTCTTGAGCTTGAAACCATTGCTTTTTCATAAAAAATTGATTTTATTTTTACTCCTTTAGTGAGTTTATTGTAAATGGGTTTAGTAAAGTCATCAAAATAAGGAACATCATACAAAATATTGTAAATATATTCTTCAGAGTTCTCATAGATTTTTTTCCAATACTCAAAAACATCTACATAGCTTTTCAACAATTTGCACTCAAATAACTCGCCAAATCTAGAGATGAACTTTTGTGGAAGTGAGTTGATGGGATGTTCTAAAAAATATTTTTTGTGCTCAATTACAAAAGCAAGGTTTGGTATTAGTCCCAAAACCATCTGGCCTAATGTTGTTAATTCAAAATTNNTTTCTTTGCTAATTCAGATAATCGATATTCTTGTTCAGATATTAGCTGAATTATTTTTAGTCTCTGTTCGCTTGAAACTTCGAGAAAATATTTTGCATAATCTTCTAGACTATGACTCATGAAATTATGATATTATTCTCTTACTAAACTCTTTCACATATTCCAACTGAATAAATTGGATAATCATGTTTTAAAGAGGATCGGTATTCCTCGATTTCATTAAATTTGTAGTCTTTAGATTTTTTTACAATTTCATACATGTCATTTCCAATTACAATTCCATTTGGTGATGCAAAGTGGTTTAATTTGGAACAAAGATTGACAGTTGGTCCAAAGATGTCTTTGCATGATGAGGTCATATAGTTTGCAATCATTAATGGTCCATAATCTAGACTAATTCTATATGATATTTTTGGCATTTTTCTTTTTTGAAAAATAGAGTTCATCATGGCAGATGCTTCTACCATTTTTGTGGCACATCTTAGTGCTTTGTCTAGATTCTCTGTTGAATCCTTTGGAAAATAAAATAAGATTCCATCTCCAATGTTTTTCACAACTTTGGCTCCATGATTTTGTGCAATGTATCCAATTGTGTTTAAAAAAACGCTATAATAGATGCAGGCCTTTTCGTGAGATAATTTTGAGACTGTTCCAGTAGAATTTACCACATCCACAATCCCAACACAATAGTTTTGATGTATATCCTCAAAGGATATCATGTTGTCATTCAAAAGAGATTCTGTCTCTTTTAGAGTCAAAATCTTTGCTTTTTTATCGATTGTTGGCCTTAACATCATACCATAATATACACATCTACTAACATAATATGTCGTTAGCTAATTAGCTAACATTTTTCCAGAAATTGAAACCCAAGCTTAAATCAAAAATTTGCTATTATAGAGTATGCAAAAAATCGAATTAATTACTTGCAATACTTGCGAGAAGAGATCAGCATGGTTGTTGTGGGATGATCGCTACAATGGCTATCGAGGGGTTTGCCCCAAATGTGAAGGAAACTGGCCTGAATCATGATGACAAAAAATGGTCAAATGATTCAGAGCTATTTTGAAGAGATAACTCAAGGGTTACTAGTGGGGTTATCTGGAAATTAGCCATATGAGATTTTCTCACTCTATCCATAAAGTATATTCAGAATAACATTATTTACAAAAATATGGTAGATCTGGACATCCTAACAGTAATTGGGAGTCTTGGAACTGCC
>WVWY01000005.1:4327-6614 GCA_011773785.1 Candidatus Nitrosomaritimum khambatensis
ATGTCGAATCGTTTAATCTAGGACCAATGCTGCCAAACATGGAAAAACATTATTGGTTTTTCATTGATTGTGATTTAGTTGAAAAAGCCAAAAGAGATGAGATAAAAATTTTCATTGCGTTATACTTTGAATACCCAACCAACTCAGACAAAAGCGGATACGGAATGATTAGTGANNTATGCACAAAAACATGTGGGTGGATATGGGAAAATTTACTCAAAAATAAGTTACCAATCAAATTTGTATGCATCAAATGCTTTGAGGTTTTTGCCTTCCCATCTTACACGAGTTACATCTTTTTCAAACTTTAGAGTTGCAGGCGGGTCTGCATTCCACTTGTATCCTAGCTCAGCATCAACTTTGAGTGCTCTGTTTTTAATTTCCACACCTGCAGGAATTGAAAAGTTGTAAGTAAATGATTTGCAATCAGTTGGAACTTTGTAGAAAAACGTTCGCTCTGGCTCTTCCCAATCGTACTCTATTGTGATAAAGCGCTTTCTTTGCCTTGGTTTTATGGCTTTTTTCAATCTCACACTAAACTCTTTGTGAGTTGGCTTGTTTTCTTGCAAGGCTAGAATTTCTGCTTCATTTCCTTCCTCATCATATACTTTGACATTCATGTCAGGAAAGTCTTTGGGCGAATCTCCATCAAGATAATAAAATATCTCGTCCCGCGGTGCATCAGAAACATTGATGAGATTCCAAGTCCAAACATGGTGTGAGAGCATAGTTTTTGGATCTGTAACATCAAGTTTGATATCAATAGAGTTGAACAAAAATGCCGTTTTAGCTTTGAGTGTTTGCTCGAAGGTTTCTGATTTTTGAGTAATCTTTTTCTTTTTGGGAGTTGTTTTCTCACCAAATCCCTCTCCATAGATATTGAAAATGTTTAGTTGTTCTCCATGCTTTATAGAATAATCTCCAATTGAGTGCATGATTTCTTTGTATTCAGGAGAAAGAACCCTTACGTCTTCGGCGTATCTTGATGAACAAAATATGTTTTGGTCTCCTGCCAAATCCATTACACGACGTGTCAAGATAATTCCAGGACCCCAAACGTTGTCCTGCCCATTAAGATCCTTTATGATGTATACTGGACCAATATCAATACCAATTCGAAGTAAGACTTTGTCATCTTTTCTTTTTTTGGTCTTGTTGTATTCATTTAGAATTTTGTGTAATTGAATTGAAAGTCTCAAGGGGTATTCTGGACTGTCAGAAAATCCTATTGCCATACCGTCACCTGTTGGCAATATTACAGTAGATGAAGGGTCTCTATTTTGAAAAACTTCGGTTCTTTCAATTAATTCATTTAATACTACAACTTTTCTTGCCTGCTCTTTTGTTACAAGTGTGGGGTTTGAGCCAGCAACTATATCTGTAAAGAACCAAAAGAAGGTTTTTGTAAATGCATTAATGTCGCCAAGATCATCAAGGTCTTTTCCAGTCAGCGTATCAATAAGATAGGTTAGAAAATCATCAGGACATAATTCTAAGATTTGAAGACTGCTCATTGTAAGTTTTACAGGAATTTTAAGAGACTTTTTTTTGACTTGGCGTTTTATCCATTCTTTTGTTTTGTTAGACTCTTCCATTCTTGATAGAATTTCAGCATACTTTGTGACTCGTTCAAGTTTTTGCAGAATTTCAGAGTCTTGTTTTTGCATGTTAATCTAGTAGAGTTTTGTTCCTTTTTCAAGATTACGATTTTCAGGATTTTATGAAAATATTACCCATATGGCATCAGTCAAATTGGTGATCGCGAATAATTCCAGAATCTTTGAGATACTTTACATTTCGGATAAAGTCCTCATCAGTTATTTGGCCATCTACCCACCACTGGGCTGTAGTTTTGAACCACTCTGGCAACCCTGTAAAGTCAGTTTTCTGGTAAAATGATTCATCAATCTTGAGCTTGCCCCGTATATCGGTCATTACTTGTTCTTTGTTCTCTGTTGAGCCGTCTGCAAAGAGTACTTCTTCCCATGTTACTTCGTCTTTTATTGGCCCGTCTTTAAACAAGACCTCATGGTTGTCATTTTGGATTTGCTGGTTTTGAACTGCCAACAATCCTAATGCATTAGAATAGTCACCTTCTGAAATCTTTCCTGCAGTCCACCATTTTGTGATTGCTTTACCTAGATGCAAGAGTGGTTCAGAAACATTAATCTCATTGTTTGTAAGCTTGCTAATTCCAATTGCAAACTCGTATGGTGGCATTACAGAGTAAGAGTATGCCATATTATCAACTCGAATTTTGGTTACATAATCCTCACAAGTTGCTACA
>WVWY01000003.1 GCA_011773785.1 Candidatus Nitrosomaritimum khambatensis
AATCTTTACATCAAAAACGATTCTGTAAATCCAACATTTTCATTTAAGGACAGACCTGCCGGCGTTGCAATCTCAAAAGCAAAAGAATTTGGATTGTCCGCTGTTGGATGTGCATCAACTGGTAACCTGGCATCAGCTACTGCAGCACATGCAGCTAAGGGTGGATTCCCATGTCATATCTTTGCTCCAAGTAATATAGAGATGGCAAAAATTGCACAAGCCTTGTCATATGGTGCAAATTACATTGCAGTTGATGGAACATATGATGATGCAAATAGAATAGCTGCACAAATTGGTGACAGCAAAGGAATTGGAATTGTAAACATTAACATGCGTTCACATTATGTTGAAGGTTCAAAGACATTAGCATATGAAGTTGCAGAACAACTTGATTGGCAAGTACCTGATCAACTAATAGTTCCTGTTGGAAGTGGTGCAATGCTAAATGCTATTTGTAAAGGATTTGAAGAATTACAAACTGTTTCATTATTAGATGATGTCAAAAACATGCACATGATTGCAGCTCAACCTCATGGCTGTGCACCAATAGTTGACGCATTTAAGAAAAACAGCAAAGAGGTAGTACCTGTTGAGAATCCAGATACTGTAGCAAAGAGTCTTGCAATAGGAGATCCTGGTGATGGTAGATATGTCCTAAAACGACTTCAACAGTACAATGGTTATGCTGAGGAATGCAACAACAGAGAAATCTTAGATGCAATCTTGCTTTTGGCTCAAACTGAAGGAATCTTTACAGAACCAGCAGGAGGAGTATCAGTATCTGTTCTTCAGAAAATGGTGGAACAAGGCAAAATAGACAAAGATGACAAAGTAGTATGTTATGTAACTGGAAACGGCCTCAAGGCAACTGAATCAATCATGGAGGTTCTCAAAAAACCTGAGGTTTTAAAGGCCGATGTTGCAGAAATATCAGCGGTGGTAAATTAATGGCAAATATCATATTTACAATTCCATCTGTACTAAATCAAGGAGCAGGAGAAAAAAAGACAGACATTTCTGCTGAATCATTACAAGATGCATTTACAAAAATTTCCGAAGTAATGGGAGATGACTTTAAGAGAAGAGTCTTAGAAGGAGACGGAACTCCACGATCATTAATTAATATCTATATCAATGGCAAAAATGCAAAATTCTCTCAAGGTATGGAGACATCACTAAAGGATGGCGATGAAGTCTATATACTTCCTGCAGTAGCTGGTGGTTCAGACGAGCTATCAAAAAAAGACTTGGACAAGTTTTCACGTCAAGTAATGTTAGAAGAAATTGGATATCAAGGTCAGCTAAAACTAAAAAATGCAAAAATTTGTGTTGTTGGAGTTGGCGGATTGGGAAATCCAATCACATCCCGTCTTGCTGCAATGGGTGTTGGAAATTTAAGAATTGTTGACAGGGATGTAATTGAATTATCTAACTTACACAGACAAACAATGTTTGATGAAGACGATGTTGGTCAAGTCAAAGTTGAAGTAGCAGCTAAAAAATTACAAAAACTCAATCCTGAGTGCAAAATTGAAGCACTAGCAATATCTGTCAATGATTACACAGCATTAGAAGTAGTTGAGGGATGTGATGTTGTAATTGATGCACTAGATAGCGTAAATGCAAGATATGCTCTAAACAAGGCTTGCGTGAAATTTAACATTCCATTTGTAACTGGTGCTGCAGTTGGAGTATCAGGTCAAGCATTTACTGTTCTTCCAAAAGAAAGTGCATGTTACTACTGCATGTTTCCTGCATTAGATGAGGACTCTATGCCTACATGCAGCATTGAAGGAGTACACCCATCAATACTGTCAATTATTGGGGGAATTGAGGTAACTGAAGCTGTCAAAGTTATCATGGGCAAAAAACCAAGTCTTTCTGAAAAAATCTTACATGTTGATATTGAAAATCTAGATTTTACCACAACTAGAACATTTAGAGCTGAAGAGTGCTCTGTTTGTGGAACTGGAAAAGCAGAAGAAGTTGTAAAAGAGGAATTAATTTTAGAAGAATTATGTGGTAGAAATCGTGGAAAACGAACGTTTTCTGTGACTCCCACAAGTACATTTGATTTGGATGTAGATGCAGTTACCACTATTGCCAAAGACAAGGGATTTCTAGTAGATAATCAAGGTGATCTAGGATTGTCTTTGCGAACTAATGAAATGTCAGTTAGTTTCATGAAAAAAGGCTCTGCAGTAATTGTTGGACCTAAAGATGAATCTGAAGCAATATCCCTATACAATGAATTGCTTGGAAAAACAATCTCAAAACCTGCAAATTAAATATTATTGCTTTTTAAGATATTCACGTGAAATCTGTCTTTGTTTTATTAGGATTGTTTTTTCTTGTAATAATTTCTGCAAGTGAGTCAGAGGCACTTCAAACAGATATAGAAAAAGGATTGTTCATATTTGTCCAAACTACTGTTAGAAACTCCGATGGGCAACTAGTTACATATCTAGAGTCTTCAAAATTTACTGATCTTAGATTGGAGTTACTTGGGCCGTTCTTGGATTTTGAAGCAGCACGAGGAAATGATCCAATTATCGACATAGATGGAGAACAATATCAGGTTATTCGCAGAGTTCAATCAAAGACATTTACATCAGACGATTTGGTAGCAAGTACAATTTTGTCCAATACTGTGGATGGAAAACAGGTAATGCTTGCACGATTTGCACATGATGGCTATCCAGTTACTCCTGGAGATACTCTAGAATCAATGTGGACTTTTGTTAGACCTGTCTCTTAGATAGTAATACTCCAACTCCTATTGCAAAAAACACAACTAGAGGAACAAATCTGTAGGGTTGATTTGTCTGGTTTGTAAAACCTGTCAATATCGGAGCAATCAAAAGCATTCCTGATATTAACACCATAATAGACTCACCATGCTTTATTCCACTTTTTGATACCACAAACAAGCCAACAATTAATGGAATCATAAACAACATTACCAACCCATCAAATCTTAGTTGATAAGAAAATGAGGTAAACCCCATCCAAAACTCTTTTGAACTAAATTCTTCTTCTGTTCCTTGAGAAGTTGAAACTCCAGCAATTGATGCAATTCCTCCAGCTAAAATGATTCCTGCCGTAATTCCAGCAGTGATTGCTTTTTGTTTTTTTGATATGTTGCATCTAAGAATAAAGTAGATTGACATGGGCAAAAATGCAGCAGTTAACGCCTTTGAGGGAATGGATAAAAGATATGACACTGGAGAAAGAGGCCAAAATCGATAAACCATATACAATGAAAGAAGATAAAACAAAATCCAAAAGTTCGTGTAAGATACTGTAGTATCATAAGTCAAAAATACATTGCTTTGCATCAAAACTACTACTGCAACAATTCCTGCAAATCTTTTTTGTGTAATTGTCTTTGTAAAAAAGTAAGTTACAATTAGTAGTGCAGCAGATGCTAAAAGTGGAATTACCCTGTCATTTCCAAATAAAGTAATTGATGCCTTTAGGAAAAAGTACCTG
>WVWY01000022.1 GCA_011773785.1 Candidatus Nitrosomaritimum khambatensis
TCGGGCTCTGGTTCTGGTTCGGGCTCTGGTTCTGGTTCGGGCTCTGGTTCTGGTTCGGGCTCATTGTCTATAATGGAAGGTTCAAACTCACCTCCAGTGTATAGCATTGTAGTTTCACCTTTGATTGAGCCAAAGAATAATTGAATAGTATAATCACCACTTTCTTTGAATAGACCTCCTCCTGCTATGAAATTAAAACTAAATGTACCATCAGAAGATGGCATAACTTGGCCTATTGTTACAATGTTTCCGGTAACATCTGTAATTCTATAAGTTAAAGCGGTGTTAGAATGAGTATCTTCATCAAAATCTCGGATATTTCCATCTACGAAAACTCTGTCTCCATTTTCGTATGTTGGCAATTCAGTACTAGCAGAAATTGGAGGAATATTGTGATTATCTGCAAAAACAGATCCGTTAAAGCTATATGACAAAATTGATACAGATAAAATTGCAAATATTACAAAACCAGTCAGTCTCATTTTCATTTTGAATCAGGTCCCGAGGGTATTTATGTATTAAATGAAAGAAAAATTGACCAGATCATATTCGAATTATACCTTTTTTGATCAAGTATTCAATTGATAAAAGGAAATCATCGTTGCTAATTTGATCCTCAGACCACCATTTTGCAGTAGTTTTTATCCAATCTGGAATGTTCTTTTCTGAAATATCCATTTGTTCTGATGGAGTTACTCTAATGATTCCTTTATTGATAAGGTCCTCAAGGCCATCAATAAATTCGGAATCTGGAATTGCATCAATAGACCACCATTTTGCATTGTTTTTAACCCAATCAGGAACATTTGGTCCTAAAACAGTAAAGGAGATATTTCCAGCATCAAGTCCATTATGAGAAAGTTTAATGAGATATTTTCCAGTGAGAGAATTTTCATTAATTGAAAACATTGCTTTGTAATTTCCATTTACTAAGGAAGCTGAAAAGTTCTGAGTTGCCCCGTCTGGATGTTGTAATTCTATTAGTAATGACATTCCAGTTTTTGGATTAGAAATTTTTCCTGAAAGTGTTAATTCTTTGATAGTGCCTGCAATTGGTCTTGTAACTTCTGTTTCGCTTAGTTCTGGAGAACTAGAATATGGAGTAGATAAACTTCCAGAAAGGCTGAAGATGTTAGCCTCTCCTGAGGCATCACGAGCATCATAGTACTTGGCATCAAGGCTTCCTCCTGCAGTTGAAATTAATTTTGAGCCTGACTTATCACAAATTTGTGAAGGCATCTTAAAGACACCCTCAAAAATTCCTGTATCATAACCTGTTTCAACCAGACTAAATCCGGTAGATGCTAATCCACCAGTACCACCATTAACATCACAGCGTTTGTAACGAATATCCTTGATTAAAATTTCTAACAAAATATTTCCATCTTTACCAACAGTATCTACGTTAGGAGAATTTGGATCATTAATTACTTGATATGTATCGATTCGGTCACTTTTCAAATTAAGATCTTGATCAATTAGAGTAAATGTGACAGGTTGACCAAATCTAAATGTTGTAGAATCTAAAAGAACACGACCTGAATTTGTTTGTATATCAGATTTGGTCGAAGTTGTAATTACAACTCCGACTGCATCTAAGTCAGAATAATTAATTGAGATACCTTCCTCATCAATCAATCTATCCGTAACAAAAAATTTTATTTCATCATCTATTGTTCTTATTGTTTGTATAAAGGCTGGATCTAAAATGTTAAGTTGATTAGCTACAGCATATTCTAATGTTCCTTCAAAAATTGATGAGTTATCACTGGTTTCTTCTAATTCAAATCTATAAATCGAATTGTTAATACCTTCACCTGTATTGTTTTCTAATCCAAAGGAAAAGAAATCCATAACTATTGGCTGTTTTCCTTGTGCATTTGAAATGTCTCCGACACTAGAACTATCATTTGATGAATCAAAATTTATCACCACAAAAACGGTTCCGCTCCTAGATGAAATAGCTTGAACATCTGAATCAGTAATTTGTACAAACCCATTTGAGGACATTTGCCCGGCACTTAAAATTGTGATTGGAGATGAATCCAGACTTCCAAAGTGCAATTCAATTGAGGTGTCTGAAAAATCAGAAATGCCCAATTCCTTCTCAAATGATTGTAAATCATAATTTAGCCAATTTGTGCCTATAGAATTTGAATTTGTAGAATCAATCAAAATTGATTGTAATTTTGAGGCTGAGATTCCTAAATTGAAAGATATTTTTTCAAAA
>WVWY01000029.1:0-5388 GCA_011773785.1 Candidatus Nitrosomaritimum khambatensis
GAATCCAAACGAAGAAACTGTTACTGAAGGAAAGTTTTGTTCAGAATGCGGCAATAAACTTTCAGCTACTGCAAAGTTTTGTCCAGAGTGTGGAACCACTCAATAATAATTAGAACTAAATTTTATTTCCGCATTTAGTACAGAATTTTGCATTGGGTCTTAGGGGTGAACCACAAGATGAACATGCATTACCACTAATTGTTGTTTGTCTTGGCATTAGATTTGGATCAGGTGAAGGCAAAGTCCCTGGTTCCCCAAAAGCTTCTTGTGCAGAAACAATACCAGGAGGTCCACCTACAGGATTTCCTGCACTTCCAGGTCTAGGTCCAGGTGGCATTCCCATTCCTCCCATCATTCCAGGAGATCCCATTCCAGGCATTAACCCTGGTGATTGGGTGGTACCAGAACCTGTGTTCAAAGATTTTCTAATCTCAAAAATTACTTTGATTGCTAAAAATTCTAATGCAGAGTATGCTACAACATAATCTCCCAGTCGTTGGAAGAATTCCTTATCGCTAATTTTTCCTTGTTTGTACATGTTATTTGTATCTAAAAATGATTCATAGTAGCCTTGGGATTCTTCAAAAAGACCCTCAAGTTTATCAAAAAGCATATTCAAGGTATCAACTTGACCAAATGACATGACAGAACTTTTTCTTTCGATTATTAATTACTTTAGGATCAAAGAGGCATGTTCTCTAAAGATTAATCACACCTAATTGAAATTATGTGAATTTCAAGAAAATATTACTATCAAGGAATTTTCAAATGCTCTTTTATTTTTGAGACATCCTCACCAATCATTGCTATTTGACTACTAAGAGCCCAAACAGAGTTTCTAGCCTGCATATTTTGATTGTTTAGGTATTTCACTAATGTTAGTGTAAATTCGGTATTTTTTGTTTTTTCTAAATAGATAATTATTTCATGAATTAGTTGTGGAGGTAATCCTTGATCAAGCTTCTCAATTAATTTTCTACATTCCTCATCACTTTCAATGGTCATAGTATACAGAACAACTTATGGTATTTAGTTATTAAAAAAAGTAGAAATGGTTGGCATTGTAAAAATTTTTTAATTTTATTTTTAATTTGTAAAAATGAAGAAAAATTCAGAGTTACTTATACTAGGTTTCTAACAAGCTTACTAACATCATAGCCATCGAAATATTTACCCAAATGGCCACACTAAATCCTATTAATTTGAGATTATGTAATACTCCTCTCCAATCGCCCAATGCCTCAATTTTGGTTAAATTACTATTAAGGATTAAGAACAGTATGATCAGTTTTGATACAATTTAGAAGAGAAAAAGAAAAAACATGTGATTATGCCTGAAGGGCTCTATCAATCATATTCTTGTAAGATTCTTTGGAGGCTGCACCAACCTGTTGGCTGACTATTTCACCTTTGTTTAAAAGAATCAAAGTAGGAATGCTAAAAACATTGTACTTTGAGGCCAAATCATTTGCTTCATCTACATTGACTTTGACAAATTTTACTTTGCCTTCATAGTCACTAGATAATTCTTCAACCACAGGGCCTACCATTCTACAAGGACCACACCATTCTGCCCAAAAGTCTACGAAGACTGGAATGTCAGAATTTACTACGTCAATTTCCCATGATTTTGCATCAGAAACATGTGTTACTCCCATTCTAATTACTTTGTATTGAAGACACCTAAAAACGTTAACCAAATTTCATACCAAATCTTTTGTCAACCACTCTAGAAAATCAATTTTTGATATATACTTAAATGACGTTTTAGAGAATCCCAAGCATGAGTTCTGAGCTCCGGGTCAAAAAATTAAGAGGTTCTGGAGGTTATGTTATGGCTTCAGTAAATGATGAGCAGCAGATGAAAGCCAATCTTGGAGGGCCTGACTTGTTTTTAGCTCCTATTGGCAGATTAAATTCAGAGATTATTACTAAACATTTTTGCAATACTTGTGAAAAAGAATTTGAAGGTTCCCCAAAAATTGAATATGAAAATCCAAATGAAGAAGTAGCTGAAAACTTAATTCTTGCAGAAAAAGGCCAATACATTTGTAATTCATGTAATTCAACAATTGCAGAATATAGAGAATTCAAAAAACAAGATGAGGTAAAGGAGATTGGGGAGGCAAAACCAATAGAGCCAACTCAAGAGTCTCCTGAACCAACTGGTGAACAACCTCAACCAGTACCTGAACCACCTCAAACGCAACCTCAACAGGTTACTCAAGCTGCCTCCGCTGAAAATGTCAGTTCTATTGAAGGATTACCAGTATATGACGAAAATGCAAAACAAATAGGAACCGCAAAACAAGTCGGAGTTGATTCTAATCAGACTGTTGTTTTGTTAATTACAAAAAATGATGGTAGTGAAGGAAGCGTTCCTTGGAATAGTGTCGGAAAAGTAGGCGATATTATTTTACTTGGAAGTGTTTCAAGTGCTCCTGCACCTCAGCCTGGAAAGTGTACAAACTGTGGCTTTGTCAATAATGAAGGTTCAAAATTCTGTGAAGAGTGCGGAACCAAACTACAATAATTTTAAAATAAATTTAATCAAGGGAAAAATGCGTGATGTTAATTGAGTAAAAAAGGTTGGAAAAAAAGTATCATAAAAGATGTTGCTATTGTAGCAATGGGAGTAATCATTATTTGGATTGGTTTGCAATTAGCTTTTGGAACACAAAATCCATTTTATGTTGTTGCCAGTGGAAGTATGATTCCTGAATTACAAGTGTATGATGTTTTAGTGGTTCAAGGGCATGTAGATTTTGAAGATATTCAAATTGGAGACATTATTGTGTTTGATAGGCCGTCAGGTCAAGATAGAGTAATAGTCCACAGAGTAGTTTCAATAACAGATGATGATCCTAGAACTCTAAGAACTAAAGGAGACAANNGGAAAAGTAGAATATAAAATTCCACAAATAGGTTATGTTACCCAAATTTTGAAACCACCCATCAACTATATTCTAATTGTTATAGTGATTGGTTTTTTGGTTGTCAAAGAAATGATAAAACGTAAAAACGTAAAGGAACTTGCACTCACTGATCCTCTCAAGGCAAAGGATCCTGAATCGTTAGAAGATTTTTCAGATCTTGAAACATTGGAGAAAGATACAGCTTATTCTGAACATTCTGATTCAGACGAGATAAAAAGCAATGATTCAGATTCTCCAAATACAAAAAAAGACTTTGAAGACAAATAAACTAAAATTAAAAAAGTGACAGGTTCCAATTATGCAGTCCATCCATTGACTTCATGCCCATCAATTGCGATGCAACCAATGTTTTTCCTTGGAATTCTGTCAATGAACTTTTCTCAATAGTAAAATAAAAACTAGTTTTGATATATAATTAACAAATGTTTAAAATTTCATTGAAAATAAAAATAATTTAAAGAAAAAAACTCAAACCACTTATCAATTTTGAATTGGATAAAAGGCCATGAGAGGTATAATGTAATGAATGATGATTTTGCAGAATACACAAAATGCCTATCATGCAATCAGGCACTGCTTTATTGTGATTGCAACTGTCCTTATTGCGGAAAAAGAGAAGAATGCAAATGTGAACTAGGTTCAATTAAGATAATGCAATAATTTTTTTCAAGGCATTATCTTTTGAAAATATTGTAGTTGTTTTCTAGTTTATAGAATCTTTAGTTTTGAAAACTCGTTTAAAGTAATCAGATTCCTCAACTGGTTCTTCCAAGTCATTTTCTATTCCAGCTAATTTCTTTGCAAGATTCTTTTTGTATCCAATCTGCATTTGTCTTTGAATTTGAATTCTTTGGGCTTGAGGTGAACCAGCACCATGCATCGACTCTGTAAGATATCCTACAGCGTTTCTTCCAAGAGTCATATTTTCAATTAATCTAAGAATTCTCATTCTATTTTCTACATCTGCTCCTTTTCTTCCTGCAAGATATTTTTTGAGTAAGGGTCCAGCTTCGGGATGTCGGAAGTCCTTCTCAGAAGGCAAGGTAACAACCAATCCTCCGGCAATATCTTGTGCCAATCTTCCAATTTCATATGGGAATCTTGTTACGTTATGTTTGCAAACTTGGGCAAGCATATCGTCATTAAGATAAACACCAGATTTCATTTGGTGCCCTTGGAAAGATGATGCAATTCCGGCAGCAAAAATAGTTTCATTAAGGTGAGTCATTTCGATTATTTTGTCTTTGATGTGAGAAACTTTAGGAATGCCATTGTAATCTGCAATTGCAGCAGCTGCTCCTATTAGTACATCACCTAGTCCTGTTTTGCACACATAACTACGTCTATGATAACAGGTAAAACGCTCCACAAGCATCGAGGCAAATTCGTATTCTCCATGCATGAAGACCTTGTCCCAAGGAATAAACACTCTATCTAGAACGATTAATGCTTCTTGTCCTCCAAATTTGGCATTTCCATCATCAATATCTCCTTCTTCCATACTTCTTGTGTCACAGGATTGTCTTCCATAGATGTATGTAACACCTCTAGCGTCAGCTGGTATTGCACCAACCACTGCCCAGTCTTTATCATTTTCAGTAAGACGAATAGTTGGCATCAAGATAATCCAGTGAGAGTTAATACATCCTGTTTGGTGAGCTTTGGCTCCAGAGACATAGATTCCCTTTTCATCTCTATCAACAATTCTTGTAAACAAATCTGGGTCATCTTGTTCAGCAGGTCCTTTGCTTCTATCACCTTTTGGATCAGTCATAGCACCTCCAATTACAAAATTCTCTCTTTGCACCATTTTTACAAATTCCAAAAATCTTTTGTGGTAATCGGTTCCATGTTTTTCATCGATTTCAAAGGTTGTAGAATGCAAGGCATTCATGGCATCCATACCAACACAACGTTGGAAACAGGTACCTGTGTTTTGTCCTAGTTTTCTTTGCATTTTATTTTGTAAAACTAAATCTTGAGCACTTTCAGCAATGTGTAAGAATCTGTTAACTTGTAAACCTGTAATTGATGATTGGGCAGATGCTAATTCTTCTTCTCTTACAGCAAGATCATATGTCTCAGCGACTGCATTAATTGAAGGTCTGATCATTGGATGATCTACTGGTTCTTTAACTAATTCTCCAAATAGGTAAATTTTGAGATCACGGCCTCTGAGACTTTCAATATACTCTTCACCTGTTCTAATAGTCTTGAAGCTCTCTACATTTGCCATATTGACCTTCCCGCTAACTTGTATAAAAATTCATGATTACTATTTAAGATATCCTAGGTATAGAGCCGATCAAAGACCAATACGAACATCAAGAATTCTGCAGCCTTTTCCTTTTTCCATTACAAGAACTGGGTTCATGTCTAATTCCTTGATTTCTTTAAAGTCAGTAACAAGTTGAGATAATCTTTGAATGCAATCTGATAATTTTGCAATGTC
>WVWY01000029.1:5436-10327 GCA_011773785.1 Candidatus Nitrosomaritimum khambatensis
TCATCGGCTTCTTTGCTTGTTACTGGTGCAAGCTTGAATGTGACATCCTTGAGAACCTCTACATAGATTCCACCCATTCCAAGCATAATCACAGGACCAAATCCTGGCTCTAATTTTGAACCAATAATGAGTTCTTTTCCTCCTTTTACCATTTCTACAACTAGTACACCTTTGATCTCGGCTTTCTTGTCGTATTTTTTGGCATTTTTTACTATAGTTTTAAAGGCTGCCTTTACTTCTTTGTCATTTGTTAGATTTACCTTTACACCACCAGCATCAGATTTGTGAATGATTTGAGGTGATGCAATTTTCATTACGACAGGATATCCAATTTTATTTGCAATCTTTACAGCTTCGTCCTCATCTTTTGCAAGGGCACTAGTTGGTAAAGGTAATCCATATGCTTTTAGAACTTCTTGTCCTTCCTCTTCAAGAAGATTAGGACGTTTTTCTTTTTTGACTTTATCAAAGATCTTTTTGGCTTTGGCTTTGTTTACTTTGAATTTTGTAATTTTGCCTTCTGGAGTATTTACCCAAATTGCAAATTTTATCATCGCCGATAAAGCTCGAATTGCTCCTTCTGCATAGGTGTAATAGGGAACATCTCCTTTAGCTAAAATTTCTCTGTTAGTAACTCCTTCATCAAGACCCATCAAACTTGCTAACATTGTTTTTTTGTATTTCTTTGACATTGAAACTACTACTTCTGCAAGTTTATCATAATTTAGCGTGCCAGATGGAGTACACATTGTAATTACAGAGCCTGTTTTAGGATGTTTTAGAACTCTTTCCAAAACATTATTGAATCGGTTAAAATCAGCATCACCTACAATATCAACAGGGTTACGTGAGCTTCCCCAAGGAGGAATAACCTCATCAATCTTTGGACGTATGCTATCAATTTTTGCCATTCTAATTCCCATTTTAGAACATGCATCAGTTGAAATAATTGCTGGGCCACCTGCGTTTGATACAATGACCAATCCTCCTGCTGTTGGAAGTGGTTGTTTGGAAAATGCTGTAGCATAATCAAAGAGCTCTTCCATTGTGTCGACTCTAATTGCACCAGATTGTTTTAGCAAGGCATCGTAGATTTCATCAGAGCCCATTAAAGCACCAGTGTGTGACATTGCAGCCTTTGCTCCCTCAGGACTTCTTCCTGATTTAAGAACTAAAACTGGTTTTTTGAGTTTTTTAGTAATATTTTTACAAACTTTAAGAAATTCTTGTCCATTTCCCATGTCTTCAAGATACATGACTATGACTTTGGTCTGTTTATGATTAGCTAACATCTTTAGTACATCGACTTCACTCATTGCAGCTTTGTTTCCCATACTAATTACAGCAGAAAATCCAATTCCTTGAGCGCTTGCATCTTCGACCAATGCTGCACAAATAGCACCACTTTGAGAAACTAGTGCTATTTTTCCAGTTTTTGGTGTAACTTTCAAAAATGTAGAATTCATCATTGTTTTTGGATCCAAATTCATAACTCCAAGACAATTAGGTCCGATTATTTGGATCTTGTATTTTTTGGCAATATCCTTTAGCTGTTGTTCCCTTTTGGCACCCTCTTCATCTACTTCTTTGAATCCAGCAGTAATGATAATGACTCCTTTGACTTTTTTCTTTCCACACTCTTCTAGCACACCTGCAACCAATGTGTTTTTGATTACGATAACTGCAAGATCAATAGATTTTGGAACATCAAGAACAGATTTGTATGCTTTTTTGTAAAATACTGTATCTCTTGTTGGACTAATGGGATATATTGTTCCAGTAAATCCATTCATAATATTTGATGTAATTGTGCTACCAACACTTCCTCTTTTGTCTGATGCACCAATAATTGCTATAGATTTTGGTGAGAGAAAAACAGAATCGGCCACTTTCTTTGGGTTGAGGATTTTGTATAATAAAGTTATTCTTGGAAATTTCTGATCTCTAAATTTAGCTACCTAGCATCTTTCCAGCAAGATTTTCTTTTCGTGGAACCCATGTTAGGGTTATTTTGGAAAATTTTCCAATTAAAGCCCAAGCTTCTTGAGCAAGTTTTCTTAATTGTTCATTGTTTATGGCAAAATCATGGTTTAGTTGAGAAATGGTATTTTTTGAATCACTGTAAATTATTAGTTCCTCTTTAGAGTCTACAAATTTTTGCAAAGCTGAGATTATGGCCATGTACTCTGCTTGATTATTTGTAACGTTAGGTTTTTTTTCATAAAATGATTCACCCGTTTCTTTAACGAAATAACCATATCCTCCATGTTCTCCTCCTGAACCATCAACGTACACGTTAATTGCCATCTTTGAATAACCTCGTCAATTTTATACTCAAATTTACTACTATCATGTAGATACATGTGGATATAACTTGCGATATTATCGAAGCCAAGTAAGGATCATAATTAATGGATAGGAAATAAAACTGTAAAACCCATCTAGCAATAGTATAAACAACTTCAGATATTCCTAATGATGTGATAATTTTGATTAAATCTTGTCTAAGTTTTTGTTTATCAGTTTTTCCAGATTTTAAAAGATATTTTTTTCTGTTATCATAATAATACAATCCCCCAAATGTGGAAAAATAAAAAATGTAATCAAAAATGAGAGTGTAAGTAGTATTGAGATAATCTTCTTGGTCTGCTAAAATTTGTGCAATTATTGCTGAGAAGGTAATTGATACTGCAAATGCAATCAAGATATTTTTGTTTAATTTGAAATATTCTTGAAGCACAGAATTTGTAAAATTTTGTTACAATTAAACTAAGATTAGTCTAAGGTGATTTTCAGGAATATCAACAAGCCAATTAATTCAGCAATTCCGACACCTAACATGTATGGGAATATTTCATGAGAGAATAATTGGTCCATCGAAAAGTATGCTAATCCTCCAATTATGTTATGAAGAAATAACATGCTTGTAACTACAATCATGCCAAGAGGAAGTTGGGCTCTTGTTTTTCCATACATCCTTCCAAAAATGTAAATTAGTACACTGAGGACTGCCATGTTTGCAATAGAAACAATAGATAGAACTAAAGAGGTAGGCTCCATTTAGAGAGGAAAACCTCCTGAGCGTTTATTTACTTTTATCCAATTTTGTAGTCACAGCAAATATGAGGATGTTTTAACTAATAGGTAATTTGTGAAATTCAAAAGAGACTAGAAAGTATAAAATAGATTAACGAATAAAATTTGGTGATTTAATCACATGATGCTAAACTATGATGCCCCTTTGTATAGACCACCATCAGAAGCAAGGTCACTTATCTTCCAAGTTACTCTTGGATGCTCCTTTAACCAATGTTCCTTTTGTGATATGTATAGATCAAAGGAATATTCTGAACGTCCTTGGGAAGAAATAAAATTAGAAATTGATATGATGGCAAAACAACTTCCTGATACTAGACGGATATTTTTGGCAGATGGTGATGCCTTTAATCTTGATGCAGACTATATGGTGAAAATTCTAAGATACATTTATGAAAAATTCCCTAATCTTGAGCGTGTATCTTGTTATGCTATGCCAATGAATATTTTACAAAAATCTACTGATGATCTTAAAAAAATGCGTGATGCAGGATTAAACATGTTATACTTGGGAATCGAAAGTGGGTCTGATATTGTATTAAAAAAAGTAACAAAAGGAGCTACTGGCAAGACCATAATCAAGTCTGTAAACAAGGCAAAAGATGCAGGATACATAATGTCTTGCATGGTGATTTTAGGACTGGGTGGTAAAAAATACTCTAAAGACCATGTACAAGGAACAGCAGATGTTCTAAATGCTTGCTCACCAAATTATGTCGGCGCATTGACATTATACTTGGAAAATGGCATTAAAGATGAATTTTTACAAAAATACAATGGAGAATTTGTCCGACTAAATGATGATGAAGCATTAGATGAGCTAGAAGGATTACTTAGTAAAATCGATACAAAAGATGAAATCGTCTTTAGAGCAAATCATGGCTCAAATGCCTATACAATAAAGGGCACATTTCCTCAAGACAAGCAGCAAATGCTTGATAAAATCAGATGGATGAAAGAACATCCTGAAGTGGTTAGACCTGAAGGATTAAGGGGATTCTAAACAAAATTCCCTGAGTTAGTATAAACAACTTTGAAGATAGTAACTTGATAATCTCCTTCAAATAATTTAGTTGTTTTATCACTATCTACATTTAGAACTCTGAACTTGTATTCGTAATTACCATTCTCATTAACATCAGTCTGGGCAAAATGTACTGCTTCACCATCTTTGTAGATTTGAATAATTACAGGATATCCCGCTACAGGGTTTGCAATTTTTCCTTCAACAAAAGCCCATGGTAAAGAATTGTTTTCTGAAGCATGGAAAATTAATTGTGTTTTTTCTAAACCAATAACTCCATTTAATGGAATGTGTTCAGTTTGTGGTTCATGAGAATGATTGTCAATTGGAATATTTCCCTCATGAGGATGAGCAAGAGCTATGGAAGATGTGGACATAGCAACAATCACTGTCAAAAGTGCAATTCCAAATAACTTGGTTTTCATAATCCAAAGAAATTCCATATTAGATTTAACAATTTCTCCTAAATGCTATCAATAATTGACCTCAAATTTTCAGGGATTTCAGGAAGTTCAGTGTGGCTTTCGTTGTTCTGAATTACTTCAGGGCCTATTCTTCTAACTCGTTGGGTTCCGATTAAGGTGTCAATGGTTCTTTGAATGTCTTTTTCTGGTAAAATATTCCCCAATTTTTCAATTAGAGTAGTCTCATTTTCATATTTTTTTATGGCATATTGAACCAGAATCATTTTATCGTTCATAGAGTATTCTGTCATTGTTAATTTCCAATATCTTCAATTTAAAAAACATTATCAGATTGGAAAATTTCTTT
>WVWY01000042.1:0-2938 GCA_011773785.1 Candidatus Nitrosomaritimum khambatensis
TTTTGAGTTCTTGTATGAGTTCCAATGAAGATTTTCTTTGAACTATACATGTACCAGACAGGAACAATGTGAGGGGTTTTGTTTTTACCTATAGTTGCAAGCCTCAAAACTTTTTGAGATTTTAAAAATTCATCTCTTTTGTTCATTTTTTCTAAATCCTAATCCAAGAATAACAATACCTGCACAAATTGTAATAACAGAAACTTTCTCACTGTTAATTTCCTCATTAAACAAAAACTGTAAAAAAAAGTCTGGACTCCATGCAAATAATTGTCTAAACAATGCAATTGCCCCAATTACGATAATTAAAACTCCAAATGCAGTTGTAGGATTTCTACCTCTTCGATAGTAATTAGAGCTCATGAAATTAGATAATTTTAATTCCGGGGTTTTTTATTTTGTTGCGAATCATTGCATTTAGCAACAATGGTGTTGCAATCTCAGCCATGTATGAGAGCTCACCTGGTCCCAAGTAAATTGGTCGTAACCCTTGAATTTCATTAATCAATCCATTGACAACTCCAACTGAATCTTTGTCATCTCCACATACGAATATGTCATAATCAAGGGCGAGGGTTGGATTCACTAATTTTTTCTCAGAAATTACATGAAATGCAGAGACTAGCTTTGATTTGTCTTTAAGATACTTTGATACTAGTTGATATGAAAATGGCTTATTCTCTTTTATGGGAATAAATTCAAAACCAACATCTGTTTTTACCATGGGAACAATTGGTGAAACAACAACACAACTGTCTTTGACCTCTGGTAAAATCTGAGAGCACAAGGAATCAATATTCTCATAGGGTATAGATAATACCAATACATCGCTTTGTTTTGCTACTGATAAATTGTCAGACCCAGAAATGGTTCCATTAATTTCTCCAAAGGAATCTTTTGCAAGCTGCGTATATTCTTCAGCAGATGTTGCTGCTCTTGCAGCATCTCTTGACCCAACAATAACATCATTATTTTTAGACCATCTTAACGCAAAACCCTTACCCATGCCACCTGTTCCGCCAATAATTCCTACTTTCATGGTTTCCCTCTGATAATGTTATTATTATCTTTATACGAACTGCGATCTAGTTGGGTTCTATTATTTTTCTAAGACACGGTCAAGCTATAAACAATACTGAGCGAATCTTGGCAGGTCGCACTCCTGGTATTCCTTTGACAGAAAAAGGTCTTGATCAAGCTCAAAAGGCTGCAAAATTTTTAGAAGATATGAACATTTCAGCAATTTATTCTAGTCCCATAGAAAGAGCAAAAAACACAGCTGAGATTGTGGGAAATCACAACTCTGTTGATGTCAGAATTGATGATCGATTAATTGAATTAGATATGGGAAAATTTACTGGAATGCCTTATGAAGAAATTTTTTCTAGTCATGGAAATGTGTTTATGAAATTCTACAAAGGAGAACTTGAAATTGCACACAATGGTGTTGAAACATTTGCAGATGTTAAAAAAAGAGTTTTGAGTCTAGTAGATCATGTAATTGAGAATCATCCAAATGAAAATGTTGTACTAGTAACTCACATGGACCCAATCAAGGCAATGCTTTCAACTGTAATGTCACTAAGTCCAGAAAACTTGTACGAATTAATCATTGCAAATGCATCACTAAACATTTTCAGAGAATACAATCGCAAGTTTTCCATTTCAGGGATTAATGTAATGCATCCAACCCGTTTCGATCAGGATTGGTAGATAATAATCTTGAAAACCCTTAAATAGAAATCATAGGTCACGTCAGTCACCGATAATGAGGAATTTACTTGGTCTATTCTTAGTATTGGCAGTTTTAGTTTTAGTACCTACCATTGATCACGTTTTTGCAGCAGGTGATGAGCCTGGTGAGTATATTGACAGAAGAGTTTTGATTTGGAATCTATTCTTTAGAATGATGACAGTAGCCTTTACTGTAGGCGCAGTAGTCTCAGGAACCTTGATTTGGATTTGCTGGAGATTCAGAGAATCTCATCCAAAAGCCACACCAACCCCCTATGAGAAGGAGGGAACCTGGTAGATGGCAGGTCACTCTACATGGCCAGAATGGATTTACGTTGGGGTAATTGTTGCCTTGATGTTCTGGGTAGGTGCAGAAGCTTGGAATGTTGAAAGACTCGTTGAACATGTACCTGCAGATGCTGAAGTAATCAAAGTCACCGGAGCTCAATGGTTCTGGCAATTCGAACATGAAGATGGGACCAAAGAAGTTGGGACACTACATGTAGAAGCAGGTAAGGCGTACAAATTTGAAATTCATTCTATAGATGTTAATCACTCCTTTAACATTCACGACTATGTTGTTTTGATGGATGCCGTTCCCGGTAGAGTAAACACTGTATGGTTTGCTCCAGACAAAGCCGGAGAACATGACATCCAATGTAGAGAATACTGTGGTCTTATTCACTATAACATGAGAGGAAAACTAATTGTGGAGGAACCCTCAACATGATGCTAACGCTTTTATCCAAACCTTATTCGATCCTTTGCGAGGTAGATAACTAATGGTACTAGAATTACAAAAACCCCGTCCAATTTGGCAAATAATGTTCTCAACACATCACACAGATGTAGGTTTGCTCTACCTTATCATGTCTATTGCATTCTTGTTTTTGGGTGGTGCATTGGCTCTACTCATTAGGGCTGAACTGTTTTTGCCTGGCTCACAATTAATTGCAGATTCTATGACATTTAACAGAATATTTACAGTTCATGGAACAACTTTGATCTTTTTGTTCTTACTTCCAAGCGCATCAGCAGTAGGTAATTACTTTGTTCCTATAATGGTCAGATACAAAGACATGGCATATCCAAAACTCAACGCAATTGCTTTTTGGATGATTCCACCAGGTGGAGCATTAATCTGGTTAGGATTTGCAGACTTTACATGGTATGCTACACCACCATATTCTATTATCAGTGCTCC
>WVWY01000042.1:3105-3291 GCA_011773785.1 Candidatus Nitrosomaritimum khambatensis
GTAACTGGATTCTTTAATCCTGCAATGGGAGGAGATCCAATTGCTTATGCACACTTGTTCTGGTTTACATTCCATCCCGAAGTATACGTTTTGGTAATTCCAGCAATTGGAATGATGTATGAAATAATACCTAGATTTTCCAGACGACCTATATTTAGCAAAGGTTCTGGAATTTTTGCATTCGTA
>WVWY01000018.1 GCA_011773785.1 Candidatus Nitrosomaritimum khambatensis
CCTAACGCTTACGAGGCGTTCGCTCTACCAGGCTGAGCTATCGAGGCACTTTGGCTTATTCAATCAGCGTTTTTAAAAAGCCTTTTGAGCAATACTGATTTTTAAATAACAAATAGCTTTTCTCATTCCATGAAGACAACAATTTCTGGCATTCGAGGAATTTTTGGCGATGACTTTACACTAAAAGAAGTTTTAGAATTTTGCAATAATTTTTCATCCATAGTTGATACAAAAAAATGCGTTATTGGAAAAGATACAAGGCCATCAGGGGACATGGTAAAAGAAACTGCGTCAGCTGCCCTAATGCAAAATGGAATTGACGTTTATGATCTTGGAATGGCCCCAACTCCAGTAGTATTTCATGAATCACGATTGTTTGGAGCAGGAATTGTAGTTACTTCGTCACACAATCCACTAGAGTGGAATGGACTCAAATTCATAATCCAAGGTCGTGGAATTAATGAATCAGAACTACCAAAAATCCTAGAAAAACAAGAATTAGAAATTTCAGAAATTGGAGACGAAGAAAAAATCATCTCATCGTACCTAGTTGATGCTCAAAAATTAATTGGTGATGTACAAAACTCACCTAAAATTGCAGTTGACATTGGAGGAGGGGCTGCAAAGGAATATGCTCCAAAGTTACTAGGAATGCTAGGCTGCAATGTACGACTAATCAATCAAGATTTGAATAATTGCTCAAGAGGACCTGACCCAACATCAGATAACTTGGATGACCTAGTTTTAGCATCGCCTGATAACGACATTGGATTTGCATTTGATTTAGATGGTGACAGATTGGTAGTTGTGAAAGATGGCACAAAACAAACACCTGACGTTACTTTGGGATTAGGTGTTGCAAAGTCACTGGAGCTTGGTTACAAGAATTTTGTTTTATCCATTGACACTAGTGTTTCAGTTGAAAAATTCATCAAAGAGCATGGCGGGACAGTTCAGCGCTCAAAAGTTGGAGAAGCTAACGTAATTGATATGATGATAAAGTCTAAAGCCCAAGCCGGTGGTGAGGGAAGTAGTGCAGGATTTATCTTGCCAGAGTTTAATTTTTGCAGAGACGGAATCTTAACTAGTGGATTAATTGCATCAATGCTAGGAACCAGTCAATTCAATGAAGTTCTTAGCTTTATGGAAAACTATACACAAATCAGAGATAAGACAAGTGTGGATTCGGCATTACATGATAAAGTAATTGAAAAGGTTACAGAGAAGCTTGGACAAAAATACTCTGAAGTAATTACACTAGATGGAATAAAGGGAATAATTGATGAGGATTCCTGGGTTTTGATTAGAAAATCAAACACTGAGGACATTATCCGAGTGTCTGCCGAATCCAATGATCCTCAAAAATGTGCAAGTATCATTAAAGAGTCAACAAGTTTGGTAAACCAGTGCTATGAACAAGTTAGATGAGTCTGAAATTATTAAAAAATTTCAAACAGTGTTTGGGACAAGAAATTTCATCTCTGAAGACGTAGAGTCTTTCAAGCTTGGAACAAAAACTGCAATTGCCAAAGTAGACACACTGGTTGG
>WVWY01000008.1 GCA_011773785.1 Candidatus Nitrosomaritimum khambatensis
TCAATTATAGTCATCCGCGTAAATTTGTCGCTCCAATTCTCAACTTCTTGTGCCAATTGTTCTGCTTCTTCCTTATCTTCAAAGACAGTTGATACTACTAACCTGTCTTTTTCATAAGCCCAGTAAATTCCATAAAAATTTCCTTTCCATTCAATATCAAAAGAGGACATGAGAGATATCCAAGCAAGTAAAATTAAGACCTTTTGATTAGAATTAAAAAATTTTAGGGGTCATAACTATCAGTAAATCTTTTTCTTACGAATTTTCGTACTTTTTTGTTCTAGTTCTTCAATTTTTTTTATAAATTGTGGATCAAGTTTTATTTTTGATAAGGATTTCATTGACAATTTTACAGTGTTTGAATCAAGTGCAACGTTGGTTTTAGGAAGTTTCTTGTCTATCCAATATTTCATAACTTTGTCTTCTAATTTGAAATCACGAAATCCAGATGGGAATCGTTTGGTTATATGGTCTAGAAGAGTCCTATCGCTAAAAACTACTCTTGGTTCGAATAATCTTGTTTCATCAGCAAACACATTTTCAAATAAATTTCCAGAAATTTCATCAGAAAGCAAATCCATTTTTGAAATTTTTCGGATTAATTCCAAATAGTGTAGAAATTCATGGGCTAAAATAGCATGAATTGTTCCTTTAAGGCCATATGCTATAAGAGGAGCAGAAATTTGAATTACCACTTGAAATTTCTCATCAAACATTACAGGTATTGTTCTTGCAAATAAAATTCCAAACTCATAAGAATTCGGATTTGCCGATGATACCACCACCGAAGGCTCAACATATGCAATAGGAAATCTTATTCCAGAAGCTTTTTCTATTCTATTGATTCCTTCAACGGCAATTGGAAATCTTTTCAGGATAAGCTCATATGCCTTGTCTGTAATTACTCCGCCTTGATGAGCTTCTTTAATTTTGATTAGTGGATCCAATATACCTTCCCAAGTAAAATCATTTTAAAATGAACTTATCTAGATTTTGGTTTTCCGCGTTTAGAAAGTTTACCCTTTCTTCGACTAGCTCTTTGGTCTGCCCATCGTGCATGTTTTCCTTTTTTTCTCAATGGCATATGGATCCTCTACCTATGGACTAGTTATTTGTTATCATTTGAATTTGAATAAAATCAAAATGCTCACATTTACAAATATTATCAATTATTTGCCCAACTCCAGGAAAAACATTATCGCCTGAAACAAATCGTTTGACAGGAAGTCCCCCCTCAGCGTCTATACTTAGGGTAAATGTATTTTCTGAATTTTTTTTGTATTTGGTGTCAAAAATCTTTTTTTCAGATCTTCTTCCTGAGGATTCGTAAATTACAACAGGTGACTTTAAAGACTGTTTTAATTTTTTTAGCTTTTTTGAGGTAATCGGATTTTTGGCAGATATTTTTATTTTAATTTGAGATTTGAAAGGTATTGGTTTTCTCGGTGTATCTGATATAATTTTCAAATCCAGGACTTCCAGTGAATTAATTTTGAGAGTTTTGGGGAATCGAATATTTCGGTTTACGGGGTTTTGAATTCGTACAAAAAATGGCCTTCCCGTGCCTAATACTAGGCTTGATTTGTCCTCACCCCCAAGCCAATTGAACCTAGCCGTCGTTCCACCAAATTTTTGAAATAAGATTTCGGATATTTTTCCTTCAATACTATCATAACCATCTAATCCATGCATATTGCAAGTCCTACAGCCCTTTCCAGAACAATTGCTACATTGTTTTTGTTTTTGTAAAATTCCTCTTTTGATTTTTTTGTATCTTCCTTGGAGAGAAACATGTTTTGAACGTAAATGACATGTATGATCTTTAATATTCAACGTCAAAGTGATGTCAGGATTCAAATGCTCAAAAATTTTTTTAGTTTTTCTAGAGAATTTTTTTGCAAGCTCATGAGTCAATGAAGTTTTAATACTATCAATTCCTTGCAATCTATATTTTGATCTTATGTAATCATCTCTATCAATTATGGAGGGTTTAATTTTTGCACCCACAAGAAATGAAGAGAATTGGTATTTTGAAGAAGACTCTAACATCAATTTCAAGTAGGGCGAGAGATCATCAAACAGATTTTTACAGATGTAACAAGTTTTTGATTTTGAAATATTTTGTTTTAATTTTTTTCCTAAAAGTTTATCAGAAGAAAGTTTTAGATTTTTCGAAAATAGTCTTCCTAGGCAACTATCGCAAAGGAAATGTTTTCTCATTATCTTATTTGCCAATGGAGTAATTTCTTGTATACTTGACATGAAATTCAGAAGATTAAAAATTTAAAAAATTTATCCAAAGCCCATTCGGCGAAGGTTTCCTTGCATTTGTCTTCCTTTGGAGGCTTTCATCATGTTTTTGGAATTTTTGTAATTCTTTAGTAGTTCTTTTACGTCATGTTCTGACCATCCAGAACCTCTTGCAACTCTTTTAATTCTCGAGGAATTTAGCAAATCTGGATCTGCTTTTTCCTCTTTTGTCATACTTTGTATAATGAACCTCCATTTTGATACTCTATCCTCCATCTGGTCCAATTGGTCATCTTTTACCATGCCTGAGAGTCCAGGCATGCTATCCAAAAATCCTCTCAAAGAGCCAACCTTGGTCACTTCTTCAAGTTGATAAAAGAAATCCTCCATGTTCATCTTTCCGCTTGAAATTCTTTTTAGTCGTACATCATCACCTTCTGTTTCTAACCTTTTAGCCAAATCCAAGACTGCCTGAATATCACCCATTCCAAGAAGCCGACCTACAAATCGAGTGGGAGAGAATTTTTCTAAATCATCTATCCTCTCACCAGTTCCTATGTACATTATTTGTGCGCCAGTAGCAGCAGATGCTGCAATGGCACCACCACCTTTGGCAGAGCTATCCAGTTTGGTCACAATAATTCCCCCGACAGGAACCGTTTTGTGAAAGGCTTCTGCTTGATTGAAACATTGCTGTCCAATGGTTCCATCAATAACAAGTAAAGCAAGATCAGGATCGGCTACTTTGTTAATTCTTTCCATTTCATCTAAAAGATCTTGTTCTTGCTTGTGTCTTCCCGCAGTATCAATCAAAATAATGTCTAGGGGTAAATTTTCATAATGTTTTAAACCATTTTTTACAATGTCAGGGGAATCTTTGTTATTTTCCTCGCCATAAACTTCAACGTTTGATTTTTCACACATTGTTCTTAATTGAACAAGAGCTCCGGGACGGTAGGTATCTGCACCAATTACTCCAACAGAATAACCTTGTTTTGTAAGAAACTTTGCAAGTTTAGATGCAACAGTAGTTTTTCCACTTCCTTGAATTCCTAAAAGAATTACCTTGTTTTGTTTACCAGGTTGAAATTTGAATTCTGTTTCATTGCCAAGTAATTTTGAGAGCTCATCATAAAGGATTTTTACAATATGATCTTTTCTTGAAAGTCCTGGAGGTGGAGTTTCATTCAGAGATCGTTCTTCAAGATTTTTGGTAATTTCTAATACTAGTCTAACATTTACATCGGATTGCAATAATGCTCTTTGAACATCTTTGGATAGTTCTTTGATTAGTTCCTCATCTATGCCTGAGGATTTGACAATTTTCTTTATTGCCCCGCGTAGATTGTCTTTAAGGTTATCAAGCATCGTAATCTAGCCTCGCATCTACTATTTCAAACCTTCCTCTATAACCATCCCAAGTTTTTTCGCCTTGGATTACATCGATGGGATGTGAAAACAATGGGCAATCAACTACAAAAGTCTCTGCTTCACCTCCTTCAAAATTTAAATTAAATTCAAATTTGTCAGATAGTTTTTCTAGTTGCATTAGATCATATTTTTGAATTTTTTTTCCAAGCCAAGAATCATCTAGGCCTGCGGAAGAAACACTAGTAATAATAAAATCAAAATTTTCATTGAGAAGGTTATTCATGTATTGTTTAGGATCAGTATCCCATAGAGGAGAGATAGATTGTATGTTTAATTTTTCACATATGTTTTCAAAATTGTTTTTTTGAAATCTACTTTTTATTCCCCCATGAACCATTCCTTCAATTTGAAAATCTTTTTTTGCTTTAATCAAAATTTTTTCAATCAAATCTAATTCAGATTGTGTTTCATCAGAGGATGATTTTTCAGTAATTTGAGGAATGTTCATGGATTCAGATTGAAGAGATGTCCATACCATATTTGGGTGATGAAGAAGGTGACTTTCGTCGGATTTAGGAAATATAGTTAATAGACAATTAATCTCATGTCCTTGTTTTTTTGCCAGATAGATAGCAAAAGTACTGTCTTTTCCACCTGAAAATAATGCTGCTAGTTTCATAATTTCTAAATCTTGTCTCAAATACAAAATACCATAACTAAAATAAAATTGTTAGATGCTTCATCACTCATAATCCTCATCAACAATCAGACGGCTTTTCCGCTCATCATCAGCATCCAAAAAAAAATGCTCCACCGATTATTTTAGTATAATTTCTGAATAATTCCGGAAATTGGAAGACAAGGATCTATTTTTTATTCTACGAATGCGTATAATATGCAGGAAGCTGATACGATATTTTCACTATCGGGTCAATTCTGGCATCGGTTTACTGGTGAAGAATCCCTCGACACTACGTAAAGGATGCAGCCAGCAATAGTCAGCTTCCAGATTATTTCAGATGAGACAAAAATCATTAAATTTGATTTGGTGAAAAATTACCTCTTTCAAGAAGAATTATTCTTCATCAACAATAAATCACGATAATCATTAATAATCCCCTCAGGCAGAATCATTTGATGAGCAGAATTGGGTTGCTGGAAGGATATGATCCTGAAAAAGCAAAAAATGCATTGGATTTACTTTTGCGAGATAGAAATAACGAATTCAAAGAAATTGCTGGAAGTATGGGAATTCCAACCAACACCGAAGAATGGGAGATAATCATCTTAAAATTCTGTCTAGATTTTGAAGAATGTTTTCAAATGTGGACTGGAAGTGACCATCCTGATCAAACCAAGGCATTCAAGTGCATGACAATAATGCGGGAAATTGCAAAAGGTAAAAAATCAGTAACAGAAATTTCTCACATTCAAAACGTAGCTTACAATCTTTACCAAGAATTTCATAACATCTACAAAAGAGTATAAAATATTTTTAAAAAACAAATCACATAAATTCAATTCGTGTTTTTACAAAGTATTGGGTAAGCCTAAATTTTAAACTCTTTTAGCTGGAGCAATTCTATTAGTTCGACTTTTGGTTTTTAGCTCAACTGGAAATTATTATGATGCAAATGCTATTGCTTATTTTCCTCCACCTCTAAAACAAATACAAGAAGGAGTAAAACCTACCAACGTAACATGTACTGAAGGGTTGGAATTGATTCTAAAGCAATCAAATGGACAACCAGCATGTGTAAAACCTTCTAGTGTTGCAAAATTAATCGAGCGAGGATGCTTTTGCTAATCCTTCTCGAGAAAGATATGCACCTGATGAATCAAAAGATGCCTGGGATAAAACATTAGAATTTTTCAATGAAAATTTAAAGTAAAATCAATGTAAAAAGCGAGGAATCTTTTTTGCAATATGTGCAAGTGAAACCCTTCCTGGTCCCATAACGATGATTACCAAACATGCTGCAAGAAGTATCAAATCAAGTTCATAAGCTCCCTCTCCGGTAAGGTTTGCGGCATTTTTCACATAAAATATTGCACCTAACATAACTATAGACAATAATGAAGATGAGATTCTCGTCAGAACACCAATAATCAAGAGAATGCCTGGAATTGTTTCGGCCAAAGCTATTGGAATTTGCATCTCTGGCGGAAATCCAAGAGGACCTGTAAGAAATCCAACAAAGCCGGGATTGAATTTTCCTACCCCGTGAGCTATGAAGATAACACCTATGGCAGTTCTTAATCCCATAAATGCGATATCAGCTAGTTTGCTTTCACGTAAAGTCGCTTCGGTCAATAAATGACCCCCATTAAGGTAAGATAAAACCTTAACCTATTTAGAAATCATACAATAGTTATCAGATTATTTTATTCAAGAAAATTTTTCAAAATTGGGAAATTATGGTAACATGTCATAATGACATGTTACAAGCTGATGTGTATATAATAAAAAGTTAGAAAAATTCTAGATGAATTCAAAAATATTTTTCCTGTCAGTTGCTGTTTTATTTTTACTTGTGGTTTCATTATCTTCAGATGTTGTTTTTGCAGATAAACCTGATAAAGAAAATTTCAAAGAAAATAGAGAGGAAGCAAAAGCAGAAAGGCAAAGTGATAGAGAGGAAGCAAAAGCAGAAAGGCAAAGTGATAGAGAGG
>WVWY01000015.1:0-1548 GCA_011773785.1 Candidatus Nitrosomaritimum khambatensis
CCATCTTTGTCGTATCCTTTTTTGTCATAACCATTTTTGTTATACCCATCTTTATTGTAACCCTTGAAATCAAATCCCTCTTCATCATACCCGTTTTTGTATCCTCTCTTGTCGTATCCTTTTTTATCAAAACCTTTTTTGTTAAATCCATTTTTGTTGTATCCATTTTTATCATACCCATTTTTGTTGTATCCATTCTTATCATACCCATTTTTGTCATACCCATTTTTGTCATAACCATTTTTGTTAAACCCATCTAGATCATACCCATACTTGTCAAACGTACGACTAAATCTATCCAACAAGCCCATAACAGAATTTCATGAATTCAATTCAGATAAGCATTTTCACGCCTATCTGCGTCCAATTTTATCCCCAAAACAGTAGCTGAATCCCCGTGGACCCATGTTTTATGAAAGAATGAATTTGAATATTATTGAGCTAACCTATTTTGAATTTAACAGCCTCATCAGAGCCGCCAGTTGCATTGCCTTTACTATAAGAATGAGCACCTGTTCCTGCTAGACTTCCTCCCTTCACAATAAGATATTCATCTCTAATTGGTTTGTCATCAAACCAACATTCCAAAATCTCTCGTACTCCTGAAGCATATCTTGTTTGCGCAGACAAGGAAGTTCCAGAAGTATGTGGTGTCATTCCATGGTTTGGCATAGTTCTCCAGGGATGATCCTTTGGGGGTGGTTGTGGAAACCAAACATCACCTGCATATCCAGCCAGTTGACCAGTTTCTAATGCTTTTGCTACGGCATTTCTGTCGCAGATTTTTCCACGTGCAGTATTTACTAGATATGCACCACGTTTCATCTTGTTTATCATTGATTCATCAAACAAATTTTCAGTTTCTGGATGAAGGGGGGCATTAATTGTAATTACATCACACACACTTACCATGTCTTCTACGCTTTGGTGAAAAGTTAAGCCAAGTTCCTTTTCAGTCTTTTCTGGAAGTCTATGCTTATCATAATAATGCAGTTTTACATCAAAAGGTTTCATTCTTTTTAGTACTGCAAGTCCAATTCTTCCTGCAGCTACTGTCCCAACATGCATTCCCTCTACATCATAGGATCTAGATACACAATCAGCTATATTCCATCCATCTTTGATCACCCAGTTGTATGATGGAATGTAGTTCCTTACCAATCCTAGAATCATCATTACGACATGTTCTGATACACTAATACTGTTTGAATAAGTCACCTCAGCTACTGTAATGTTATGGTCCATTGCTGCTTGCAAATCCACATGATCTGAACCAATACCTGCAGTAATTGCCAGCTTTAATTTTGGTGCCTTTGCGATTCTTTCAGCAGTTAGATAAGCTGGCCAAAAAGGCTGAGAGATTACAATATCTGCATCAGGAAGTTCTTTTTCAAATATTGAATTTTGCCCATCTTTATCTGATGTTACAATGAAAGTATGACCTCTTTCTTCAAGAAATTTTCGTAATCCTAATTCGCCAGATACACAACCTAATAATTCTCCAGGTTTGAAATCGATTTTTTCAGGGGTGGGGGCAGTTTGCTCATC
>WVWY01000015.1:1554-4198 GCA_011773785.1 Candidatus Nitrosomaritimum khambatensis
AAAGAACACATAATACTTTGAGGTTTTCTTTGCTCATTTTTACCAGATTTAGATAATTTGTAAAACTTGTAATTAAAAATATTGAAGAAATCAAATTTTATAGATGATTTCTTGCCTTAACACGTCCGATTTTATTCCCAAAAAAGTAGGTGAATCCAAGCAGAGTCAGTAAATATCGATATAATTTTGAATATTTTTCTAGACTTATTAAGCAAAAAAATTCTGTCTTAATTTATCTTAATTATTCAAATTTGTAAAATGTCAAAAATTGACTTACAGATATAATGCTTGAGAATAAAAATTCTGATGGATATGAAGCGTATTCTAAAGGGAATGATAGATACCATGAATGCAGTAAAACCACCAAGAATGACTGCATTAAGAGAGCTTCATGAGGCTGAGACAGGTGGTCCATTTAGCATACTTATTGGAACAATTCTTTCTGCCAGAACTAAAGATGAAAACACAACTAAGGTTGTAAAGGTATTATTTTCAGAATATAAAAATGCAAAAGAATTGGCCAACGCCAAACTAAAAGATGTTGAGAAGATAATAAAATCAATTGGTTTCTATCATGTAAAGGCAAAACGAATAATCGAAGTTGCTAAAATTATTGATTCTAAATACAAAGGAAAAGTTCCTGCCGATCTTGAACAGTTAGTTGATCTTCCTGGTGTTGGGAGAAAAACTGCAAATTGCGTTTTAGTATATGCCTTTGATAAACCTGCAATTCCTGTAGACATTCACGTTCATAGAATTTCAAATAGACTAGGTTTAGTTGAAACAAAATCTCCTGAGGAAACTGAGATGGAGTTGATGAAAAAAATTCCTAAAAAATTTTGGTTAGAGATTAATGATACCTTTGTAATGTATGGACAAAATATCTGCAAACCAATTTCTCCAATGTGTGATGTTTGCAAGATTAAAAAAAGTTGCAAATACTATTCTATGAACGTCTCTTAGTAAGATATAGTACTGCTACAAGAGTTCCAATTCCAGCTGCTAGGTAGAATGGGAACAAAGCAAATACGTTTTGTGATGGGTCACCTGACAGAACTTCAACTGTCATGCTACCAGCATTTACTGCAGCTGGATCAGTAGAGCCTTCCAAACCATGAACAGAGTATGAAGCAGCCTCAAAGGAACCTATATTGAGACTAGATACAGTAATTCTGGCTCCATTGTTAACTGTCAATCCACCTCTTTCAGTATATGATAAGGCAACCTTTGCTGCGGGATACCAGCCTCGCTCAAGATCGCTTTGGACCACTACATAGCCTTCTTTTTCGGTGTTTACTGCTACCCAGAATTTTTCATCAGGTGGGGCTCCCATACCTACTTCTATGAATTTATCAGAATTTTTATCATAGATTTTCAAAACTGCATTTCCATTTGGATTTGCATATTGAAGATTATTGTCAATTGTGATGTTCCAGCTTACAGCGTGGCTTTGTTCCAAATCAAAGGCTACTGCATCTCTGGATACTACATTAAAGTCCTCATAAGGAATATCTATTGTATTGATGATAATTGATGGATTCTTTACATCATCTTGGGCAAATGCAGGAATAAAGAATCCTGAGATAATAAGTAAAGCAATAAGGTACCTCATATTCTAAATCCTTTTTGAGTGAATAAATATCTAGTCAACAAATGGGTGAGGGTAATCAAGAATTACTTTGGCCACTTCTGGTCTCAAAATAAATTCCGAAGGTGCCTGACCGTTTTGGATAAGTTCTCTTAGTTTTGTTCCACTGATTTGCTCTTTGTCTTCATCTGAGTGAGGACATGCTTTTGGATTTGTGTATGTTAGACATTTTTTGCAATAAAAAAATGCCGGGAAGAAAACGGGTGAAATTTCTAGTTCTGGATAATCATCAAATATTTTTTGAGCTGCAAATGGATCATAGAATTTTCCAACACCTGCATGATCTCGTCCAATAATGATATGTGTACAACCATAATTTTGCCTCATTATTGCGTGGTGTATTGCTTCTTTTGGACCTGCATATTTCATTTCAGTATGCAAAGTTCCAAGTTTACATCGATTTTCAGGATAATAATTTTCAATCATTGTCTCATAGCACTTTATGATTACTTCATCAACAAAGTCTCCAGATTTTTTCTTTCCAATAATTGGATTTACAAAAACTCCATCTCTAGTGGTGATTGAAGTTTTTTGAAGCATTTCATGGGCTACATGTGGTGGATTTCTAGTTTGAAATGCACAGATTGTGGTCCATCCTGCTTTAGCAAAAGCCTCACGGGTTTGTAGTGGAGTTAGTCTATTTTTTCTGATTTCTGTTTCTTCTGGTCTTTGAACATAGTCTATTTTGCCACCAACAAGAAAATCCTTCATTCCCGTAGTTTTGGCAACTCCTGGGTGAGAATTATCATTGGTACCATAAACTCCTTGGGAAGTTTTTTCTTTATCAAAAGAATAGGTTTCTTCTACATGAAGAACTGCTACTCCTACTCCTTGAGGATTTTTTAATAGTACATCACCTGCATCTTTCATTTGCGTGGCAGTCGATTCGTCTACATCTAATACGATTGGAATGGTCCATGCCAATCCATTTGTTAATCGTCCTTTAGAAACTACACTTTCAAAGTCTTGTTGTCCTAAAAATCCCTCTAATGGGCT
>WVWY01000015.1:4223-5958 GCA_011773785.1 Candidatus Nitrosomaritimum khambatensis
GAGAAAAGGCCAGAAGTATCAATTTTGTTTATTCTGTTTACTAGAGTTCCACCATGTGGCTTTATTTGCTCACTCATTATACTCCCTCAGGCATATGCAATCCACATTCTTTTGTGTCATCATTTTCCCACCACCAACGACCCGCTCTTAAATCTTCACCTTCGCTAATGGCTCTTGTACAAGGTGCACAACCAATACTAGGATAGCCTTTGTCAATCAGTGAATTGTAGGGAACATTATTTTCCTTAATGTATTTCCAGACTTGATCCCATGTCCAATCTAATATTGGATTTACTTTGACGATTCCATCGTATTTTTCATCAATTTCTAACATCTGAGCATTTTCTCTAGTAGATGTTTGATCTCTTCTAATTCCAGTAATCCATCCATCTAAGGTAGAAAGCATTTTTCGAAGTGGTTTTACCTTTCTTATTCCACAGCAAAGTCTTCTGTTTTCTATGCTATCATAAAAGAGATTGATTCCTTTGGATTCGACCATCTCTTTTACTTCATTGGCATCTGGAAACATTACCTCATACTTTACATTGTATTTTTTTGAAAGCTTGTCCATAATGTCGTAGGTTTCTTGTGGTAATCTTCCTGTATCTAATGTGAAAAATCGAAAGTTAGGATTAATTTTTGTCATCATATCAATCAAAAGCGAATCTTCAGCTCCAAAGCTTGACGCTTTTGCGACTTTTGGATGTAAGTTCTCAGATGCCCATGTCAAGGCGTCTTGTGCAGTTTTAAGTGTGGGATTAATTTCATCAAGTTCTTTTTGAGTAAATTTTCCCATAGTAAGATTCAGAGTTGGTTGTTTTATATTGATTACCCGTTTGGTTATCCTAAATTATAAACAAGTTATTTTCAAAATAACAAGATGAAAGAAGTTTCCTATGTGGTGGTTTTTCCTACCATATTTTCTAAAAATAAAATTCCTCAATTAATTTCTAATATTAAAAAAATTCTAAAGGTAAGAAACCAAGAATTTTCTTCAGTAAAACGAGACGGAGATGTAATCTTGGTTAATACTGGAGATCCAGTGTTTGCTTCTTCGGCGATAAATTTGCTTTTTGGAGTTGAGAAAGTAGCCATAGCTAGGCAAGTAAAAAATGAGTTTAAGACTATAGTTTCAGAGATTGCTTCAATTGGAGGAAATCTACTTCTAAAAGGAGAAAAATTTTTGGTAACAGTAGAGGGAACAACAAAAGGGTTTTTTCCAAAAGATGTAGAGATTGCAGCTACATCTAATATTATTGAAAAAAAATCAAAATTAGGAGCACAGCCAGGAACAGAAGGAAACTATGATAAATTACTATATACTTACTTGACAAAAAATAACGCATACATCTGTATCTTTATTGATAATGGTCAAGGTGGAGTCCCTTTTACTTCTTCAAAACAGAATACAATTTGTTGTGTATATGATGAATTATCCGCTGTTTCTTGTTTTGAAACAATTAAGCAGGGTTATGATACAAAAATAATAGTTTGTTATAATAAAAAATCCGATTTACTAAATATAGTTAAAACACTTAATCAAATAATCCCAAGATTAGTTAAAGAAAAAATATCAATAGATTTTTTTCAAATAAAGATTAATCCTTCCGGAACAAAAAATTATCTTAATTTTGTTGGTATGGCAATAGAGATTATGCTAAATGAAGCAAAATCCAAGGGTTTGGATTTTATTTCAATTCCAATTTCCCCATTGATTGTCTCTCAAAATACTTTG
>WVWY01000023.1 GCA_011773785.1 Candidatus Nitrosomaritimum khambatensis
TCCAAGACTTTGATGGATTAAATGTAAAACGAGCAAGCAATTATCCCAAAGCTACTGAACACATACAAGACATTTTGGATTTTATATCCAAACTAATTGAAAAGGGAATAGCATATACATCTAAAAATGGAGTGTACTATTCAGTTTCTAAATTTCCTGAATATGGAAAACTTTCCAAAAAGAAGATTGATGAGTTGCAATCAGGAGCTCGAATAGAAATTGATGAAGAAAAACAAGATCCACTTGACTTTGCATTGTGGAAATTTTCAAGTATAGAACCCACTTGGGAAAGCCCTTGGGGAAAAGGAAGACCTGGATGGCACATAGAGTGCTCTGCAATGAGCATAAAGTATCTAGGTGAAAATTTTGATATTCATGGTGGCGGACGAGATTTGATATTTCCACATCACGAAAATGAAATTGCACAATCTGAATCCTTTACTGAACAACCCTTTGCAAAGATTTGGATGCATGTAGGAATGGTTACAATAAATGGTGAGAAAATGTCAAAATCTCTTGGAAACATAAAATCAATAAAATATGTTCTAAATAATTGGGGGCCAAATATTATCAGACTTTTTTGCTTATCAGGACATTATTCAAAACCAATTGATTACTCAGAAGACCTTCTCAAAGAGAATTTAATCAAATGGAGGCAGGCTGAAACCTGTTATTATGAGCTGATTCATGCCTCAAATCAGGTAAATGATGACCAGATTGGGGAATTCTTATCAAAAGTAAGCAAAGATTTTGATGATGCCTTAGAAGATGATTTTAACACACATCTTGCATTGTCGGCATTTTTTTCTCTAGTAAAAGAAACAAATCGATTAGCAGCTGAGGAAAATCTTGGAGAAAATAATGCAAAAAAAATAATTCCCGAATTTGAAAGAATGCTAGAAATTTTAGGACTAGCCATTCCAAAAATTTCTGAAGAGCAAATTCAAGAAATTAATCAAATGATTCAAAACAGGGAAAATTTTCGAGTAGAAAAAAATTTCGCTGAAGCTGACAAGATTAGAGACAAACTAAATGAAATGAACATTGAATTAATTGATCATAAAGGAAAAACAATCTGGATGAAAAAAGAAAACATCAAAGCTGACCTCTAATTTTGTAAATCAAAAAAACTAGCTTGACCTAAACTTTGAAATTTTACGCACAAAAAAATTAGTCACTGCTAATTAGTTTTATCTAATTTTCACTTTACTTAATTATGAAAACACGGTATTGCAAATTATGAATGCATGGAATAAATTTTGGAAATGGTATGAAAATAAAATTCTTGGCAGTGTAATAATAATTGCAATAATTCAATTCATTCAAGTTCCGCACATGGTTTGGAATGCAGATATGATGTTAGAAGCAGGATTTGTTTCAAGAGTTCATCCTGTCATTGATTGGTTCTTGTATGGAGTTGATTTGATTGAGATTGTTTCAATTGTAAATGTTGGAATGATTATGTACAGTCTAATTAAGAAAAGACAATCAAAATCTCTAGTTTCAGATCTTTCAAACTAGCTTTCTTTTGCTTGCCACAAAACCCTTTGAGGGAATGGAATTTCAATTCCGGCCTCGTCAAGGGCATTTTTTGCTACCTTGAGAAGTTTAGGTCCAACCTCACCCCAGTCTTCACGAGGATGCCAAACTAGCATCTCAATATTTACGCTTGAGTCAGCCAATTCTTTGATTCTAAATTCCGGTTTAGGAGAAAGCAAAACAAAAGGCATTGATTTACGTATTGCCTTGTCTAAAACAGATATTGCACCATCGATATCTTCCTTGTAGGCTATTCCAACTATATTTTCTGAACGTCTAACAGGTGTTGAGACCAGAGAACGGATGTTTGTTGTGAAAAATTTCTCATTTGGGATTCGGATTATAGTTCCATCAAATTGTCTAACTCTGACTGAAAAAGTGCTAATATCAATTAGTGTGCCATCAATTCCCATGTCTGGAAGGTCAAGAGAATCACCTTGTTTGACAGGTTTTTCAATCATCAAGAAAATTCCCGAAATTAGATTAGATACCACTGATTGGGTTGCAAATCCAATTACAACACCAAATATTCCTCCAGCTACTAGTAGTCCAGATAAATCAACACCTGTGCTTCCTGTGAAAACCAAAAATGCAATAATAATAATTCCAAAGTAGATTATTTTTCCAAGGTTTTGAGCAGCATCTTTTTCAAGTTTTGGAGCATAGTATTTGGTAAAAATTAGTCTAAAGGTTCTTGCAACAATTACTCCTATGGCCATTATAATTGCACCAATAAAGAGAGAAAGGAGTGTAAGTCCGCCTGTAATTTCAAATGAAGCTAGATTTTCTAAGAATTCTATAGCCATTAATCCACATCCATTTTCAATCTTTTAACTACTTCAACTCTTTCATAGTCGGTAGATTTTGTCCAGTCAGTTTGAATTGCTTCTGGTTCAACATCAAATGTCTCTAATGTAATTTTCTTTTTCAGAGTACCTGAAACAGTATCAAAAATAGCTTTAGTGTCTTTATAGTAAAGCCCAACATCTATTATTGGGAATACTATTTTTGAAATGGAATGGCCTCCAGGTAATTCATTTTTTAAATTAATTTTAATCACTCCATTAAAGTAATCCAGCGAGTCATTATACGAACCAACAATAGGAGTTTTTGAGTATTTGCAAAGAGTGCCTGATTCAGGTGTTCCGTAAAGACCAAATCTAGAATTGGCAGGATCACAAGTAAACCAATCCAAAGAATCTTTGTGGGAATCATGAATTAAAAATAATCCAATTTCAATTGGGCATTGTACAAATATCGTAGCAGATGAGGATTCAATCAAAAATACAGGGCTTTCAAATTCTAAAAAGCAATAGTTTGTTCGTTTGGCGGGATAATTTAATGGTCTGATTGGGGCAACTTCAATTTTTAGTTCTGATGTTTTTACAGGAATTTTTTTTTCAGTTACATTTCCTTCAAGATCTTTTTTCAAATATGAAAAAACATTATCGCTAATTTTATCTATTTTAATTTCCAAGCCAGGGAAGAAAAGATCAAGCGAATCAGATATTATGTATACTCCATATTTCGAAAAAGCAACTTCAGAATCACTTTCCATATAGTGCTTTTGCAGATTTGGTGCACTATATTATGTTTTTTAAACCTACCATCTAGCTTGAAGGTATTTCTTCTTTAGGTAATCTTTTGCCTTTTCCTCTTCAATTATCATCTGTTCTAACATTTTTGAATCGATTCTTTCTGACTGGACAGTGTGGTATCCAAAGCTGTTAGGTAAATCTGAGATTATTTTTGCAGAATTAAATATCTTTGATGCCTTTTTGGCTTCTAATTG
>WVWY01000030.1:0-2681 GCA_011773785.1 Candidatus Nitrosomaritimum khambatensis
TCTTTTCCAAAAATCAATTTCAAATTTAAAAAGTATGAAGTTATGAATGGACCGGATGGGATTTGAACCCACGACCTTTGCGGAGAAATTATTCTCTTACGCAGTGTGAGTGCGTCATCCAAACCAAACTAGACGACCGGTCCAACAAATTTATGAAAAACCGAGTTTTTGTGTCTTTAGATTTTGTAATTACCAAGGCCTTTTTTATTGATTTTAAAAACAGATTGTATGTCACTACAAGAGTTTGATGCATTAATAGATAAAATGAAGTTGGCATTTGAATATGCAGATAATTTAGGACAATACTTTGATGCTGCCAAAATTTTGTATCAGATGAATCAAGAGTTGCCCGATGATCTTCAGGTTGCCATAGAAGAATTAGAAAACTCAAATGTCGCAAAATCTTTTGTCATGAGATACCAATCAGAGATAAAATCTGCAATTTCAGAATATAGACAAAGACTGATGAATTTTTAATTCTACTTTTTGACGCCGAGATTTCTGTTCTTTAGTCTAAAGTATGGATTTCTACATTTTCTGCATCTAGTAGCATCAATATCGTTTCTGCATCCACATTTAAAGCAAATTCTCATAACGAGACGTGCATGTTGCGCAATGCGTTTTTTCTCAGGGTCTGTAATTGGCATTTGACTATCTCCTTAATCTCTCTCTTTTATTCTAATCGGATTTTTCCATCTTTCCTGCAAGCAAAACAGGTACTTCGGCAGGTCTTTTTGCTACTGGAATGTTTGCCTTGTTAAACATTGAAACTTTGGATTCAGCTGAACCATATGTTCCCATTACAATTGCACCAGCATGACCCATTCTCTTTTCTTTAGGGGCATTTCGTCCTGCAATGTAAGCAACTGTTGGTTTGTTAAATCCACTTTCAATAATTCTTTGAGCTAACATCTCTTCAGAGTCTCCTCCAATTTCTCCAACAACTACCATTCCTTCTAAATCTGGAATGTCTTTTACCATATCAAATGCATCAATTAGTCTTGTTCCGTTAATTGGATCTCCTCCAATTCCAATTGTAATGCATTGCCCAAATCCCGAGTTTGTCAACGCATCTGAAATCTCATAGAGCAGTGTGCCACTCTTTGATAGTACTGCAATATTTCCTGCTGTGAAAGGAGTTGGTGGCATGATTCCTACCTTGATAATTTCTGGAATCATAATTCCAGGTGTGTTTGGTCCAATGATTACAGCACCTTTTTGTTTTGCCATCTCCAAAACTTCCATTGTATCTCTAACTGGAATGTGCTCTGGAATTGCAACAAGTAGTTTGATTCCTGCTTCAAGTGCATCTTTTGCAGCACCCAAAAAGAATTTTGCTGGAACAAAAATAATTGAAATTTTTGCACCAGTTGCATCAACTGCCTCTTGCATTGTATTGTAAATTGGAACCTTGTCCTCAAACTTTTGGCCTCCTTTTCCTGGAGTGACACCTGCAACAATGTTTGTGCCATATGAAATCATGTTTTTAGCATGCAATGAGCCATATGCTCCAGTAATGCCTTGAACAATCACTCCTTTTTTCTCATAGTCTGAATCTCCAGGTTTTCCTTTGAGTATTGAAAAAATGTCAGTCATTTCTTTACTCCCATTACTGCAGCATTGATTGCCTCTTCTACTGAATCAAAAATTTTTGTCCTAGAACCTTGAAGCATCTCTTTTGCTTTTTCTGATTCTGTTCCCTTTAATCTTGAAAATACTGGCAAGTCAATTAGATTATTTTCATATGCTTTTAGAAATGCCTCAGCAACTACAGATGTCTTTACTATTCCGCCATAGAGATTAACTAGAATTCCTCTTACCTTGCTAATCTTGCTGATCAAAGTTAATGCCTCATAAACTGATTCAGTTGTGGCACCGCCACCAACATCTAGAAAACATGCAGGCTTTCCTCCATTGTCTGACAGCATATCAAGTGTAGACATTACTAGTCCTGCGCCATTTCCAACTACTGCAATGTCTCCGTCTAGCTCTACGAGTGAAAAACCACTTTTTTCTGCTCTTTCTTCAATTTCTGATTTTTCTTGATACTTTTCTAGTTCAGGATGTCTAAAGTTACTGTTATCATCTGTAACAAATTTTCCATCAAGTGCCATTATTGAATCATCTTGCATGATTGCAAGTGGATTAATTTCTACAAGTTCTGCTTCTTTTTCAATTGTAAGTTTTGATAATTTTTTTAAAGTATCAATGAATCCTTCAGCTGTTTTTCCTTCTAATCCCATTTCATTTGCAACTTGTTGTGCAACTTGGTCTGAAACATCTCCTAATCCTACTTCTTTGATAATTTGATTTTTTACTGATTCAATCTCAACGCCACCTTCAGCTGATGCAATAATTGTATAGCATCTCTTTGAGCGATTCAAAAACAATGAAAGATAAAGTTCCTTTTTTATGTCTGCCATCTTCTCAAGCAAAATTGCACGGGCCTTTTCTCCTTTGATTGTCAAGTCCATTACTTGAGGATATTTTAGCTCAAATTCGTCATCATTATGTACTACTTGTATGCCTCCAGCCTTTCCTCTGCCTCCAACTGGAACCTGTATTTTGATTACAAATGGATACCCTAACTCTTTTGCATGCTGTTTTGCTTCTTCTATGTTAGTTGAGGATTTACTATCTAAAAGATTGATTCCGTATTCTCGGAATAATTCTTTTGCCTG
>WVWY01000030.1:2741-2958 GCA_011773785.1 Candidatus Nitrosomaritimum khambatensis
AAATCAATCATTTCTAAAAAGCGATCCTTGCTTTTTCGTAATAATTCTTGAGGATATTCTTCTATTGTAAATACAAACTGCTGATGAAAACTTGGAACTAAAACTCCTCCTGATGTGACCATCTGTTCAATCACATATCCTTTAGTCAGAGTGCAGACAATCTCTTCATACGACTCGTCTTCTTCTTCTAGTGTCTGTCTGAACAGAACTATGGGTT
>WVWY01000011.1:0-771 GCA_011773785.1 Candidatus Nitrosomaritimum khambatensis
TTTTGTAGTAACAGCTGCTGGAAATGATGGTCCTGGAATAGGAACAATAGGTAGTCCGGGGAAAAATGTTGGTTCAGTTACAGTTGGGGCAACCTACAATAATTTAACCTCAAGTTTGGTTGCTACATTAGAGGTAAATGAAAAACCATATACAGTAATTCCAATGGTTGGATCATCGCAGTTAGACCAACCCATAGAAGGAAAGATAGTTTTTGGAGGATATGGTAAAGAAACTGATCTTGTAGGTCTGAATGTCACAGATTCAATTCTTTTAGTGGAAAGAGGAAGTGATGTAGAAGGAGAATTACTCTACTTTTCGATTAAGGAGAATAATTCAGCCGATGCAGGTGCCAAAGCTCTAATTGTTTTCAATAATCAACCAGGAATTTTTCTTGGAGAATTAACCCATGAATTTGTAGAGCCAGGATACAAACCAAAAATTCCAGTAGTATCCATGGACAGAGAAGAAGGATTAGAAATTAAGAAAATCATTGNNTCACCTGTTTTTTAATCCGGATTTTGTTGCTCATTTTAGTTCTAGGGGTCCAGTGTCTCCGTTTTACATAAAGCCAGACATGGTGGCTCCTGGAGCATACATTAACACGACTCAAAATAATGCAGGTTACAATTTTACTAGTGGCACAAGCTATGCTGCCCCACATGTTAGTGGAGCTGCGGCACTATTAATCCAAAAAAATCCCGGAATTCACCATCATGAAATCAAATCCTTGTTAGTGACTACAACTGAGCCCGTGTCTGATGCCTATGGCG
>WVWY01000011.1:858-1083 GCA_011773785.1 Candidatus Nitrosomaritimum khambatensis
ACACTAATCATCCAACCACCTCATTTTGTAAAACATATTTCGTCAGATGACCCAATGGCAGAACAAATCTTAGAGCTAAAGTCGCTAAATGGTTCGTTAGAAAACATCGAAGTTTCCCTTGAAGGTCCAGATTTTATCCAGTTTTCAAGTTTTCGTGAAGGAGATATTATGAAAATTAGAATGAACGCTGTAGGTGAGGAATTTGGAGATTATGAAGGAAGAATA
>WVWY01000040.1 GCA_011773785.1 Candidatus Nitrosomaritimum khambatensis
ATATCACAGAAAATTATTGAAACTAAAATTCCTCAACTTGTGGTAAGTGATGAGGATTTTGCATCTCTTACTGTTGCTCAAAATAAAAAAATTCCCACAGTTTTGATTACAGATATTTTAGAGACTAAATTTACCAGAGGTTTTTCATCATTTATTGAAAAAAAGATGAACAAATCAATGCAAAAAATAATTCAAAATTCTAATGCAGTAATTTTACCTGAGGAAGGTACTGATGAGGGTAATATTTTTCGAGTGGGTCCCATAGTTAGACAAACAGATTTTTCAAGAGAGGAATTAAGAGAAAAATTTTCATTTGATAAAAAAACCATAGTAGTTTCTATTGGTGGAACTGATGCAGGAATTTTTTTGATAGAAAGAATTTTAGAAATTTTTCAAAATTCTGATGAATTTGAAATTGTAATAGTCTCAGGTCCTTCTGTAAGTAAAAAATTTGAAAATATACGTAATTTAGGATTTGTAAATAATCTTCATGAGGTCATTTATGCTGCAGATGTACTAGTCTCCTTGGCTGGAAAATCAACAATAGATGAGGCTAGAGAATATGGAACTCCTGCTGTTTTTATTCCCATAAAGGGACATTTTGAGCAAGAAGATAATGCAAAGGAAATTGGATTTTCTCCAGAAGATATTGACCATATAGAAGAGCTTGTCATGAAAAAACTCCAAGCGAAAAGAAATCCAGTAAAAAGCAATGGTGCCCAAAAGGCTGCAAAGATTATCCAAGATTTGTTAGGCTGAAATTCATCAAACCATTAATAGATGGCTTTTTTGTCTCCATAAAATAACATGACCAAATTAGTGGTGGCAAAGTTTGGAGGAAGTGCAATAGGGCCTGATGGAATTGCTATCCCAATAATTGTTGAGAGAATTAATAATTTAAAAAAAGACTCCAAAGTGGTTGCTGTTTTTTCTGCTCCACTTACCATTGTTGATGGCCAAAAACGTTCCCTTACTGATGTAATATTAGAACAAGGTAAAAATGCTGAAACAGGCAAAGCTGCCAATTTGCAAGTTGTCAAATCCTGTTATGGAAAGATTTTGGAGTTAGTAAGTGATGACAATAAGGAAAAATGTGAACAAATTATCACCTCCTTTCTTGAGAGAGCACAAAAATCACTTGACGAGGCCGTAGAAAAGAAAGAATTTGCAGACGAAATTCGTTCTAAAGCACTTGCATTCTCAGGAGAGCTTTTAATGGGAAATGTAATGAATTTTATCCTAAAAAGTAATGGAATGTCCTCTGATTCGGTATCGTATGAAAACTGGCCGATAATTACAGATAACAATATTGAATCTACTAATTTTCTTGCATCAGAGTCAAAAGAAAGACTAGAACATGCAGAAAAAATCCTAGAGCAAAATGACGTTATTACCATTGGGGGATTTATAGGAAAAACCATTGATGGGATCACAACTACTTACGAAAGAGGTGGCTCTGATAGGACAGCAGCAGATCTTGGAATATTGTTTCATAAAAAATATGAAACAATGATTGACTTTGAGAAAGACAGCGCAGTGGTATCAGCAGACCCAAAAATAGTCGAAGAAGGTTTGAATGAAGTAAATCAGCTATCTTACAATGAAGCAAGATTAGCAGGTATGTTTGGAATGAAAATTTTAGATCCCATCGCAATTAAAGAAATTTTAGAAAATGGTGTGGATGTTCCAATCATAATTACCAATATGCAAGATCCCTCAAAAATTACAACCATAAAGAGAATACCAGATGAAACAAATGGTCATCCAATAAAAATTGTGACCGGTAAGAAGAATTGTGCAATATTTCGAATTGAAACTAGTACTGTTCAAAAATTAATTACATCCTTAGAAAAAGACAAGAGATACAGTGAGTACATTATCTTATCTCCCTTTACAAAAGACGGAACAGAATTTTCAAGAATGCTTTTCTTGGACGCAGACTATGTAAAACGAAATGAAAAATACTTTCTAGGATTTGATCCGCTAGCTACCATTACTTACAACAGAGGAGTGATTACATTGATTGGGGATGAAATGTGGAGAGTTCAACAAGTAGCATCAAGAACTAGTGCAAAGATTGGAGAAGCTGGATTAAACATTTTGAATATGGATGCACAAGAAGAAACTTCACGAATTGTAATTGTTGTTGAGGACTCTGGAGAAAATATTAGAAAAGCAATTAGTGCAATTCATGCTGAAACATCAAAAATTGATTTTAATTAATTGAGTAAAAGTGGCCCCACTGGGTTTTCACCAGTAGCGCCTTCATAGGTTTGTTCTTGGACCGTTATCTAGATTTAGTCCGGCGTTACCTATAACACGCGATATGTTTAGTTGCAATTACTAGTATTTAGAGCTGATCTATATAGAATATTTCATGTACGCTCAGCAACATACCAACAAACTATTCCAGCTCCAATTATTGCGTACCATTTGAAATTTCGTTTGTCTGTAAAAACATTGGGCGAACCGATTTCATTTTCACCATATTTTTCGAGCCTAATTTTTCTCATTTCAAAACCTTGTCCTATCAAGCCTGCTACTAACAAAGCAATTCCTATGAATCCAAGGATCCAGTTCATACAAGTCCATCCTTTATCATAGAATATTTAGTTTCCATAAAGACCAAAGTTAATTCTTTAAATTAGCATAGTTTTTTTCCACTGCTATGAAAGAGGTAGGAAAGATTTGGATGAACGGAAAATTAGTCCCATTCAAAGATGCCAAAGTCCATGTATTGACTCATGCTTTGCATTATTCTACCTCAATTTTTGAGGGAATTAGATGCTATAACACACCTAAAGGCTCAGCAATATTTCGCCTTCAAGAGCATGTTGATAGATTTTACAAATCAGCAAAATTGTACTCTATGAAAATGCAGTTTACAAAAAAAGAGATTTCCGATGCAATAATAAAAACAGTTCAGACAAGTGGATTAAAAGAATGCTATATCAGACCACTAGCTTACTATGGTTATGGAACAATGGGATTGACTCCAACACAAAATAAAGTAGATGTGTCAATCGCTTGTTGGGAATGGGCAATGGGTGAATCTAAAGCAGGAAAATTCTCAGGAGCAAAATGTAAAGTATCTAGTTGGATAAAGATTGATTCCAGGTCCCAGCCAACTCAAGCAAAAGCAGCAGCTAACTATTCAAATGCCGCACTTGCAAGAGTAGAAGCACTTGAGAATGGGTATGATGAGGCAATCATGTTAAACTGGCAAGGCAAAATTTCCGAAGGCAGTGCTGAAAATATTTTTGTAGTAAAAGATGATGTAATTCAAACACCTCCATTAACAGCCGGAGGTTTAGAGGGAATTACAAGAGATAGCGTAATTCAACTAATTGAGCAAAATGGTGGTTTTGTTATTGAAAGGGACTTGGAAAGAGATGATCTGTATAGTGCCGATGAAATTTTTATGACTGGTACTGCAGCAGAAGTAAAATCAGTTACTCAGGTAGACAAGGTAAAGATAGGAAATGCAAAAATGGGAAAAATTACCAGAGCCCTTCAAAAATCCTTTACAGATGTGGTAATGGGACAAGATGATAGATTCTTGTCTTGGTTGACCTTCATCTAAGTGAAGCTTTTTACCTACAAATTTTCTAATTAAATTATGGAGTCTTGTGCAACTGGAAATACTGAGGAGGTATGCTGGTTTTGCAGAAAAGGAAGACATGAAGATTGTATGAAGGAAATTCCTGTTGAGGGAAAATCAGATGGTCCTCATGATTGTACATTTGATACTAAAATGATTCCATGCAAATGTCAACATTAAATTTAATCAAAGGAGTTTAGAAAAGTTCATGGTTTATGAAAAAGATTTTTGGGATAATTATGCAAGAGAAAATGAATCTAGATACAATGAAGAGTTTGCAAAATTTATCAAAGATTTAGCCATTTCATTACGGTGTAACAGTGTTTTAGAAATTGGGTGTGGAACAGGAATTGATCTGAGATTATTTCCCGAAAATTTTAGTGTGTCTGGAGTTGATTTGAATGACCTTGCCTTAGATATGGCAAAAAAACAAAATTCTTCTATTAATTTTAAAAAAGGTTCAATTACAGATTTGCCATTTGATGATTCATCAGTTGACTTTATTTTTACTCATAAATTTTTGAATTGTCTTAATGATGAAGATTTGAAAAAAGGAGTTGATGAGATGTATAGAGTAGGAGCAAAGTATATTGCAAATTGTGAAATGTATGACCCAAATGAATCAAAAACTGAAGGTGTTTTTACTGGAAGAAATATGCTTAACAGGTGGAAAGATTACAAAGTCAAAATAATCAGTGATGTGGATATGCATGAAGATATTGAACCTGAAAAAATCAGATTTACTTTGGTAAAAAAATTATAAATTTTCTAAATGAAATTTTGTTTTTAAGAGCGGGTCTAGAGGGATTCGGACCCTCGACAGCCGGATTAAGAGTCCGGTGCGCTACCTGGCTGCGCTATAGACCCACAAATCTAGCTGATTCTAGTGTTGTTATTAACCTTAAGATTTTAAATGAAAATAAAATTTAGTTTTGTGCTGTTGCTTCAACTTCATTGTACTTTTCAAGAATTGCAGTAAGTACAGTTGAAACTGGAACATCATTCATCTTTTTCTTTTCAGCAAGGAGTTTTTGGTATGCATCTAGTGTGATGTAAACTGGAATTGAACCGTTTCCTTCTAACAAACCTCTAACATTGTATAATGCACTTTCCATTCCTCTTTCAGCAGATTTTGCAAACTTTGCCTTGTCCAATATTGAACCAAGTGGTCCAAATGGCATTTCATAATCTACTGTCATAGTTACTTTGGTTAGGTTCTCACCAAGTGATTTGAATTCGTTAGTAATTTGCCATCTTTTAAATGGGCCCTCAATTTGTTTAGCAGAAATTTTTTCATTTCTGATAAATTCAATTGTTTCGCAATCCCATTCTAAGCGCTTGCCGCTAAAATCACCAATTACTCTAAAGGTTGTTCCTACACCCATCCCATCTTTGATATCCATAGGAATTACTGTCATGCCTACAGAATCATTTTTTATTTGATCAGAAACGTGTTCTGGTCTTGCAAAATAGGTAAAAACATTCTCGACTGGTGTTTTAATATCGATTGATTTGCTTACGACAGTCAACGAATGAATGTCTTGCCAATAAGGATTTAAAGGTTTTGAAGATTTTCCGCTCCAAATTGATTAACACTATATTCTTGGTCTAACAACAAATATTGATTTGGCAAAATTGCGATCAATTATTATTGTAATGTTAGTTTTTGCAGCAGTGCCTGTTTATGAGGCTCAGGCTCATTCAATGTTTAATTCTGCTGAATCTTTTTTGGGAGGATATAGAGTTCAAGTAGCAACTTTACCTGAATTTCCTCAGATAGGAGAACAATCAACAATTCTATTACGAGTAACAGATAATGATTTTGAAGAAGTAGATCGCTTTACTTTAGGAGTACGATTCTTTTACAATAATCAACAGATAGACGCTTTTCCCCCAGAGTCTTATCAAGGTGGACATGTAGACAAGGAATACGTATGGAAAAACTCTGGAAACCACATTGTCAGAGTAGACTTGTACGATATGGAGGGAAGTTCAGGAGTTCTTACCTATACATTTAACATGGGAACTCAAAGTCCATTTGGACAAATCTTTTTCATATCCATAATCGTTGGGGCTTTGGTTCTTACTGGTGTTGTGATTTTCGTTTATTTCCCTAGAAAATTAAAATTCAAATCTAGTTCTTAGCTTGTATTGTAGATTTTGTAATTCTAAATGCAAATAATGTTGTAAGTAATACCATTGCAAATAATAAAATTCCAACTCCCAAATGTATTGCAACCAGAACCGCATGAAGCATAGTATCTATAACTACTGCACCTAATGTGATTTGGGTAACTACAAGTGCTGATGCAAAAGTACTGGTGAATTTAATTTTTCTTCCTGCATTTTTATTCATCCAACTTGCAACTGCAGTTGCAATTACCAAAGTTCCTGTGGTTGCTGCAACTAGTCTATGAATCCATTCTATTAGATATTCCTCATCAGGCATTATTCCGTTAGGACACAATGGCCACTCTGGGCATGTTAATCCAAGTCCTGCAGCTGAAATATATCCACCAACAAACATTAGGGAATACAAAACTATGAGGGTTGAGAGGGCAAGATATTGGATAGCCAAAATTACTCTACAATAAATGAACCCTGCATTCCAAGGGCTGCATGGCCTGGAACTGTACAGATGTAGTAATATGTGCCTGGAGCTCCTGCAGTAAATGTAACACTTCCGGATTCACCTGGTTTCAGGGGTGCATTAGGTGAAGCAATTTCAGAGCCCCACAATGAATTATTAAAATCATCAGGAGATGCTACTACGCCAAATGCATGGAATCCTTTTCCTTGGTTTGAGGCACTAAAGGTTACCTCATCACCAGAGTTTACGACAAAGTCTGGGTTATGTCCTGGTTCTCCAGTTAATGCGTTAAATGCTAAATCACTAAATCCATCTTCAGATTCTACAAAGTCAACTGTGAAATCGTGACTTACTCCAGTTGGGGCTGCTGCCTCAGCTGGACCAGATGATGCACCTACAATTATTTCTCCAACCATTCCCAATTCTCTGTGTCCTGGCACAGTACAGATGTAATAGTAAGTACCTTCTTCTGTTGGAATAAATTCAGATGTATCTGATTCGCCTTGCTTTAATGGAGCTGCTGCGCTTGCGACTTCGCTACCAGGAATTATTCCTGCAAATCCTTCTGCGTCAGCTGTCACACCAAATGCATGGAAACCTCCATCCTGGTTTAACACATTGAAAACTATCTTATCTCCAACTGCAGCATTAATTGTTGGATTATGCCCCGGTTCTCCGGTTAATGCATTAAAAGCCAAATCAGTAAACCCATCTGGAGATTGAACAAAATTCAAATCAACTGTAATTGTTTGTCCTGTAGCAACGGCTGGTGCACCATGATCAACTGCCCCTTGCATAACTTCTACGACGGGAGGTGGAGCTGATATCCAATAATCCCACATTGCAAAGAAGATTACGCCACCTACAATACAGATTCCAAGCATTATTGCCATCATCTTTCCTGTTCTTGCAGATGTTGTTCGGTATACTGTTTCAGTTTCGCTCATTTTTCATTTTCTCCTAGTGGTGTGGGTTTTTTGATTCAAATGGATAGTAGTATTTTCCTCCAAGGTTGAATGGATCATTGATATCAGCTGGTTTTCCTTTGCCAGCGCTGTAAAGCATATTGGCTAACCAAATGACCATACTTACACCAATAATCATTGCACCTATTGTTGCAATTTGGTTCATTGAAATCCATTCTGGGATGGCTGGATAATCATAGATTCTACGTGGCATACCATATAGACCTAATACGTGTTGAGTGAAGAATACCAAAATCGTACCAATAAAGGACAAGAAGAAGTGAATTTTACCTAATTTTTCGTTGTAAAGTCTACCTGTAACATATGGGAACATGTAGTAGATGAATCCAATTGTACCAAAGGCAATTGTACCCATTACAAATAGGTGGAAGTGACCGACTACCCAGTAGGTATCGTGTGTCGTAAAGTCTAATGGCATTGCTGCATTTGCAACACCTCCTGCTCCTGCTGAGAAGAATAAAGCAATTCCTCCAATTGCCCACATCATTGGGGTTGAGAATTTAATTCGGCTATTCCACATGGTTGCAATAAAGTTGAATACGTGCATTCCAGATGCTGGAACTGCTGCTAATGTTCCAATCATAAAGACAGTTTTTTCGGTAAATGTCATACCAGTTGCATACATGTGGTGTGCCCATGATGAGAAACCTACAATAGAAAGTAATACGAATGCAAAAATTCCAGAACCTTTGCTAAATATTGGTCGTCTAGAAAATCTAGGTATTATTTCATACATCATTCCAATCGCTGGAATTACCA
>WVWY01000002.1:0-41721 GCA_011773785.1 Candidatus Nitrosomaritimum khambatensis
ACTCACTTTGTAAGCAAAGACCATGTTTATGAAAAACTAGTTGAAAAATTTCCTTCTCAAAAAGAAAAAATCCATAATATTTTGATGCCAACACCAATTGATGGAAAATACGGTCCAAGTGTTTCTCTGTCTTTAATGAATATTCTATTTTCAGTCCAAAACAATCCCCCTTTGATTAATCAAATTGCAGATTATCTGAGAGAAGAAAGAAAATTGTACAATAAAGAAAAATTTGATTTGGTAATTAACGATGGGGATATGGGTTCTAACATCTTGGCAAGAAATCGTAATATTCCTAGTCTTTTTGTTACAAATCAATTCAAACCTAAATTATACAAGACAAGGGCATACCTTTACCCTTCATTGATATTTATTGCAAGACAGATTGCAAAAGCCAGTAAAATTATAGTTGCAGATTCTCCTCCACCTTACACACTTTGTGAATATAATTTGAATTTCACAAAGGAAGTTGAGAAAAAGGTCTCTTATGTAGGTCATTTTTCATCTAAAAAGAATATTGAAAAAACTTCTCTTTCAGATTTAGAGAAGATAATTCAAAATGAAGATTTTGGTTATTGGATGAGAACAGGAAACAAGTCTACAAATGACGGTACTGGTGAAAAGTATGAAGAAGTTTTTCATCAAGATGAAATGAAAAACGAAAAAAGAATAATTTCTCATGCAAAAAATGATTCATCTATTGATTCAGTCTTAGGAAAAGATGGTAAACGTTATTCAATTTCTGAAACTTTTGAAAAGAAGATTGACTGGATTCAAATCGATATTGGGTTTTTATCTGAACAAGAAAAAGAAAGTGTTCTTGAGATATGTAGATATGCTGTAGTTAATGGTTCTCATACTGTAATGGGAGAAATCCTAGGTGGAAAATCAAAACCAATCATTGGAATTCCTGTATATGATGAGCATGAGAATAATATCAAGTGGGCTGAAANNTCTCCAAAAGGATTATGACAAATTTGAGGGTAATTTGGCCGAATTTTCCAAGAATTTTTTAGTAAATGGAGCACAAAACACAGCAAAAATCGCAGTTGAGATCTTAGAAGAAAAGAGATAAAGTAACAATTTGGGATTTTTAGATATCTGGCACGCGGTAGTTCGATGGGCGAACTGACCGAAAGGGATGAAGATATAATCCGCGTGTCAGACCTTTTGATCGTAAAAAATTAGGTGGGAAGGCTTTTATGGAAAAAATTAAGCCAGATCATCATTGCCAAGTTGTCCAGAATGTACAGCAAGAGAAAAAAAGAAAATTCAGGAAAAATATGAAGCAGAGACTCCAGAAGAAGAAAGACACAGAGATGATTTAATCAAATTATTTGATGAGATTGATTTTCCTATGAAACTAGATTCATCAACTAAACACTTTATCTGTAAAAGATGTGGATTGTATGCAACAAGAGAACAAGTTTCTGATATTCGTTACAAGTTGAATCAGCGTGAAAAAACCAGACAGGATAAACAAGATGATTACCTAGATTGGTGGCAAAAAAGTAAAAAAGAAAAAGAACTTACTTAGAGCTGATATTAATGGTAAAAAAGAAAGACGATATTCCTGAATGGGTTACCGATGAGATTCAGAATGCTAAATTTAAGAAACCTGAAGAACTAAAACGAACTGGATACATTTTAGAAATATACGAAGCAGACAACAAGATGGATGCTCAACTTTATGATCCTGTTGAAGATGGAAGACATATTGTTACTTTGGATTTACCAAAAAAGATCAAGGCATCAGATTTGGAGAGAGGAGTAGTCTATGAATTTGTATTTGATCAACACAAAGCACCATTAAGCAAAAAAGTTACAGAATATCTACAAAAAGAAAAAGAAATTGATATGGCAGCAATTTACCAATTTGAACTAAAATCTCTGGAATTGCTCGATGTGGACTCGGATGAATCTGCAGCTGATGATGAAGAGTAAGTTAGTTTTCTTCGTTTTTGTCTAGTTGTTTTTTAAATGCTGAGCCCAAAATGGGATTGATTAGATAGGGAAATGTTTCTTTCATCCATACTGCGCCTCTTACAAAAGAGGGTACAATAATTTCTAATCTTGATGAATTTGCTGCCTTTAGAATTGCATTTGCAACAGTTTCAGGACTCAATGATGTTGGGGAATATTTGGGCATCTTTTCAAAAGAGGGATGATCAAAAAAGTTAGTACGAACCATTATTGGGCTAACTACTGTTATTCCTACTCCTGTTCCTTTTAGTTCATGTTTAAGACCTTCAGAGAATCCTAGCATTGCAAATTTTGAGGCACAATAAGATGCTATACCCGGTAAGCCAAAGCTTGCAGCGACTGATGCAACATTGACAATATGACCAGACTTTTTCTTTATCATTGAAGGGAGAAAATTCTTTACACAATAAATCATGCCAAAATAGTTTGTTGCCATTTGAGATTCAATTTCTTCAATTGAAAGTTTTGATACTGGACCGTAAATAGCAAATCCAGCATTGTTAACTAGTATATCTACAGAATCATGTTTTTCTAAAATGGATTTGGCCATCTTTTCTACATCAGATTTTTTAGAGACATCACATTCAAGGACAAATATTGAAACATTGAATTTTTTTAAATCTTCAGCTGTTTGATTTAGTTTTTCTTTGTTTCTTGCAACTAGTATCAAGTTTGCACCTTTTTTTGCAAATTGTAATGCTGCTGCTCGTCCAATTCCAGAAGATGCACCCGTGATTAGTACCAGTTTATTTTTAAAATTCATAATTCAAAAAATCTCTTAAAAGATAAAGTGCTTTCTATGTAGTTTCGGATTTGTCTATTTTAGTCAAGGCTAATTTTACAAGTAATAACCAAGTTACAGCTATTGGTACATAATAGGTAGCAATTCTCCAGCCTATTACTGCATTCCAAATTGTATTTCCTTCTAAAATTTCAATATCAAAGGGGTTTAGGTTATTCAAGTATGCAACAATTCCAAATTCAGCAAGTCCAGAACCTCCAACTGTAATAGGAAGATTTCCTATTGCATTGGCACCCATAACAGCCATGATTGAGTCAAATGCTCCCAAAATATAGCCAGTTCCAAATGCAATAATCATAAAGGAAATTCCGTAAAAGGCCCATGATGCTAACGACATGAGAAATGTTACAGTGAATACCTTTTTGGATTCACTTGTTCTTAGATTTTTTTTGCTCATAACACAAACCTCTTCCATCCAAGCATTGGTTTTTTCTACAATGTTTTCACCTTTTTCTTTTCCAAACTTTTTGACCAAGCTCGATATTACGCCAGGCAGTTGGAAAACGCGTTTTGAGGATAAAAAGAACAAAACCATCCATAATGTTGTTACAAATACACTAGTTGAAAGAATAATGATACCTACTACATATGCTCCATTAATTAAAGCAAGAATTCCTGCCATAATCGATAACAAGCCTCCTGCAAATACTTCTGTTACAATATCCATTATCGCAATCCATGTTGATTTTGATGGAGGAACACCTTTTTTGTGCAAATAATAGATAATTATGAATTCAGCTCCAACAAACATTGGTGTTGTAAATTTGATAAATTCACTTCCTACTCTTACACCTGATAGTTTCCAAAAAGAATCAAATTTTCCTAAATATCTTTGAGCAATATATGCAAATTTTACTCCTTGAATTCCTAATTTTATCAACATTGCAACAACAGCTAGTGTAAAAGGAATAATTCCAATTTCTAAGATGTCTTCAAATTCAATATCAAATTGGAGAGCTATGAATAGAATTGGGATTAATGTAGCTGGAATTGCAATAATCCTCCAATTCATTTGAAAATTTTTTTATGGATACAAATATGAAAGTTGACCCAATTTTATGACTAGATTTTCTTCATGCCTGAATCTAGTTTGAAATATAAGCCAACAAAGTGGATTATGACAATATTGAAAACAATTTTCATTACTGGAACAGCAGGATCTGGAAAATCTCTTCTTACCTCAAAATTGTATGATTATTACACTCAGAATAGTGCCTTTGCAGCAGTTCTAAATTTAGATCCAGGAGTGGAAAATTTGCCATATACTTGTGATGTGGATGTAAGAGATTATGTTGATATTGTATCTGTTATGAAAAAATACGATTTAGGACCAAATGGAGCTTTGGTTATGGCAAATGATCTTATTGCTTCAAAAATTGATGATATTAGAAGTGAAGTTGAAAGAGTAAATCCCGATTATTTGTTAGTCGATACACCAGGACAAATTGAATTATTTGCATATAGATCAAGTGGAAGATTTATTGTAGAAAATATTACTTCAGAAGAAAAAACTAGTATTTTCTTATTTGACGGCTCGTTGATAACAACCCCCATCAATTTTGTTTCTCTAGCTTTGTTGGCAACTTCCATAAAATTAAGACTTAATCTTCCCACAATCAATGTAATTACTAAAACCGATGTAATTGGAGAAAAATTACAAGATATTCTAAAGTGGTCAAGTAATATTAGAGCATTAGAAAATTCGATTGCTCAAGAAGCAGATGGAGAAACTTATACTCTGACTACAAATATCTTAAGAGGGTTAAATCTAAGTGGATTTGCACAGGGATTAATCCCCATCTCAAATGTTACTGGAGAAGGTCTTGTTAACTTAGAAGGAGCATTAAGCAGAATTCTTAATTTGGGTGAGGAGGTAGAAGATTAAATGGTTTCAAAAGTTACGGCATTAGCTCCATCTTCGACTGCAAATTTAGGTCCAGGTTTTGACGTTTTTGGTTTGGCAGTTAATGCGTTTTATGATGAGATTACATTAACTAAAAAGAAAACTTTTGGAATTTCGATAGTTACTGATGATAACATTCCCACAAATCCTGAGAAAAATACAGCTGGTTTAGTCATAAAAAATATGATTAAAAAATTCAAAATCAAAGATGGAATTGAAATTAAAATTAAAAAAAATGTTCCGGCAGGTTTTGGAATGGGGAGCAGTGCCGCCTCAGCTGCAGCAGCTGCGTTTGCTTTTGACAGGTTGTATAATCTGAAGTTAGATGGAAACTCACTAGTAGAATTTGCAGGAATGGGAGAAAAAGCAAGTGCAGGCTCGATTCACTATGATAATGTAGCAGCTTCAGTACTAGGTGGGTTTGTAATTGTTAGAACAAATCCTTTAGACATTATACGAATTGACCCCCCAAGTAATCTAAGGATGTGTATTGCTGTTCCAAAATTACAAGTTCCAAAAAAGAAAACCAAAGTTTCAAGAGGAGTAATTCCAAAAAAAATTAGCTTGCAGGACAGTATAACAAATCTTTCAAATGCAACATCAATTGTTGCAGGGTTTATGAATAAAGATCCTGAGTTAATTGGAAAATCAGTTAAGGATGTGATTGTGGAACCAGCAAGACAACATATGATTCCAGGTTTTGCTAAAGTAAAAGAAAATGCCTTAAAGGCTGGTGCCTTTGGGGTTACTATTAGTGGAGCAGGCCCTTCAGTAATTGCTTTTTCAAAAAGCTCAGCAGATCTTAAAAAAATTAGCATGGCTATGAAAAGAGGCTTCAAATCTGCCAAAACGGATTGTCAGACCATTATTTGCAAACCAAGTATTGGTGCTTCAATTAAAAGATAATAGGAGTTGCACAGATGAAAAAAGCAGTTGTAGTTTTTAGTGGCGGAATAGATTCAGTCTGCTTAGCGTCATACCTAAAATCAAAGTATGAATTGTATGGAATTTCGTTTTCTTATGGGCAAAAAGCCAATCGCGAAATTTCAGCAGCAAAATCTTTTGCTAAAAAATTGGGTATAAAACAACACAAAATTGTTGATATTAGTTTTATGAAACAATTGTATGGAGATTCTAATGTTTTAACCAGTGCAAAACGAAGTATTCCTAGTAAGTTTGATTATTCAATTGTTGTTCCAATTAGAAATGCAGTTTTTCTTTCAATAGCATCTGCCTGGGCTTTTACATTAAATGCCTCGTTAGTTGCATATGGAGCCCATACTGGCGATAAAAACTACCCAGATTGCAGACCAAATTTTGCAAAAAAATTAGAATCCTCTTTTAATCAGGGAGAAATTGATGGGATAAAATCAGGCTTACGAAAAAATATTGAAATTTGGTCACCATACAAGAAGGGTCTTTCTAAAAGTGATTTGTTGAAAGTTGGTTACAAAACAATAGGAGATTCAATCTTTAAAACATGGAGTTGTTACTCTAGTGGAAAATATCATTGTGGACTATGTGAATCTTGTAACAATAGAAAGAATGCTTTTGAAAAGTCTGGAATTCAAGACAAAACAAAGTATTTGAAATAAAATTAGTATTTGTTTCTAAGAATTTTCTTTTTAAGAATCAGATGACGTATACCCATATACCACACAAGAAAACATACACCAAAAGTTCCAGTCAATATCCAGTTTCCAATCTCAGGTGTTACCTCAAAAGAATCTGCTACCTGATAAGCAATTGTAAATGAGATAATAATTACAATTACTGCTTCAATTGCATACCAAATCCAATTTGGAAATGATTCTTTTGGTATGTGGATATTATCGTGAGCACCCATATGGTTGTGATGGAAAATAATGATTATTTAATTTTTCAGATCTTAATATGAAGGATTTGAGGTTCGTTTTCTTATCATAGCCATGATACTTTCTTTTTCTTCTTTATTTTCATATATTCCCCTATATGCAGAAGAACTCAAGGTAGCATCATTTCTAACTCCACGCATTCTCATGCAAAGGTGTTCAGCATCAGCAACCACAACAACACCCTTTACTCCTTGTGCAAATAGTTCATCAGCTATATTTTTTGTCAGACGTTCCTGAATTTGTAGTCTTTTAGAGTATTTTTCTACTAGTCTTACAAGTTTTGAAATACCAAAAACTCTTCCGTTTGGAGAATATGCAATGTGAATTTTACCAAAGAAAGGTAACATGTGATGCTCACACATAGAATAAAACTGAATATCACGAGCCACTACAGTGTCAGAATCTTCTGAGAATTGAACCGATAGTTCAGAATCAGATTCGTAACCATCAAAGATTTCTTGATACATGTGAGCAATCCTTTGAGGAGTATCCTTTAGCCCTTCACGCGTTGGATCCTCACCGATTTCAATTATCAGTTCTCTGACTAGTTTTTTTACTCGTTCTTCATCCATTGGATATTCTCAGGGACTTTTTCTAGTATTTGAACCTAATCTACTTTTTTGAGATAGTGGTAAATTTAGGGGGCACCAATGAATTTGTGTAATTGAGGTACTACCTTAACTTCCTTGTAATAAGGATAAACGATGTCATATAGATTTAGTAGAAGATCAAGTGATGGTTCAGAAATTCCATAAGTTGGTTGTATTATAAAGCCATTAATTTGATTAGATGAAATTGATTCGAAAATTTGTTTAACTAAATCAGTAAAATCTTCTGGTTTTGTTTTTGAGCTAACTACTATTTTGATGTAAGTAAGTTTTTTTTCAGATACAGAGGATTTTAGACAATTAATAGCATTATCAGTTAATCTTTGATAGTGATTGGAATCTACAAAATCAGAATCTTTTGTTTTAAATTCAATTTTTACAATGTCAATATATGGTAAAACATGATTGAATCTTTCATGATCAAAGCAAGAGGATTCAAGATAGGTTGGTATGTTTTTGCTTTGGACATGTTTAGCTAATTCAGCCACTCCTTGATGCTGGATTAGTGGATCACCACCAGTAAAATTTACTTTGTATGTTTGCTTTTGGAGATTTGAATCAATTAGTTTACATGCTTCTTCAATTGTGTATTCGTTCCCCGAATCAAGTGGAAGAGATTCTTTGGTGTCACAATAAAAACAAGTAAAAGGGCATCCGGCTAATCTAACAAAAAGAGTTTTTGTACCATACAGAATTCCTTCGCCTTCTACTGATGTAAAAATTTCAAATAATCTAATTGTCAAGTAATAATTGTAAATTTTTTCAATATTTATTCAGTGGGCTTTATTGCACAACTTGTTCTTTTGCGTAGAATAAACCAGAGATGAAAAAGATCACGCCTAAAATTCCTATTAGACTTCCGACAAATTCTACTGTACTTTGCATGTCGGTTTCAGCTGGTGCCCATAACCATGCCATCAAAGCTCCCACAACTATCATAGGAATTCCTACTCCAAGAGAAATTGCTTTTGATGCCATGCTCAATCCTGTTTGGAAAATGTATATGAAGTTTATGATAATTTGTGACTAGTTTTCTAATTCTTGTAGAAGGGATGATAAGGATCTAAGTGATTCAGTTGCACTTTCAAAATTATTTGAAGAAATTTGAGATTTGATTTCTTCTATTTTTTGATTAATTTGGTTTAGACTATCTTGATCAATTTGATTTGTGGAAGAAATCTTTTCAAGGGATTTTTCTATTTGTGCTATTCTTAATTCCAAAAGTTTACCTTCTGATAATTCGAATTGTTGTTGAATAAACAGGATATTTCTAACTTCTTTAATCACTCCTGCAGGAGTTGTTGTAGAAGTAAGATCATTCTTTGCAGATTCTAATTTTTGTATTAGTTCTTCTGATTTTCCTAGCGTTGTTGCATGTTCAATTAATCTGTCAAGTTGAGAAATGTATTTTTGGGCAAATGATTGAGCACGATTTGACTCTTGTTTTGAAGCATTTTGGCGTAGTTCATTGTTAATTTCAATAATAGTGCTTTTTATCTCTCTAATTGTTTGAGATGCTTCACTGAATTGTTTCTCGCCTATTTGTTGACGTGCTTCAAGGATTAGCTCATCTAATTCTGCAAAATTGACTGAAGAATTTTGATTTTTAGCAATTGCCTTTAGATTATTAACATAGCCATACATTCTTAGAAGATCACCTGTTGGGTTTTTCACAGTATTTTGAACTGTCGTTTCTGTTTGAGTTGTTGTTTGAGATGTCAATTGTCTTGAGATTTCAGTAAAGATCTTCATTGAAGAAAGAAAGTGCTTTTTAGCTGAATTCATATCGTCATTTGAAAGAGATTTTTCTAAGGCCTCTACCTCATCTTTTCCTTCTTCAAATAATCTCTTTAATTCATCTGAAGCATCGGAGATTTGGTTTTGGATTTGGTTTTCAGCACGCTTTGCGATTGTAAGAAGGATACTAGGCTCATCTTGGGCATACACATTATTAGTAATCCCTGCAAAAACCAAACTTATTGTCAGAATTAAAGCACCGAAAATTGTAATAGATTTCATTCTTCCTCCTCCTCTAATTCCTTCTTTAAAGTCACAAGATTTTGTAGGTCTTTTTTGGAAATTTCAATTACTCCTAGTCTTTCTAATCTTTTTACTGCTCTCCACATAGTGGTTCTTGGTTGAAGAAATTTTTTTCTTAATTCACTTTCAAAAACTTGTCCTCCCATTTCTGAGATAAATTGAACGATTTTTTTATCATCTTCTCTCATGTCTGGAACATAATCAAAAATTTCTTTAGGATCTACAAATTTTTCCTCAGGAGCTTTTTCTGACGTAACTTCGGTTTGTAAGGTGGAAGTCACTGTTTTTGATTTTCTAGTTTTTACTATTATTGATGCTCCAGCTATTCCAGCTGCTGCCAGTCCTCCTAATACTATTGGGATTGTATAATCGAATTCGTTGGGTGTTGGGGTTGGTATTGGGGTTGGTATTGGTGTTCCTAATATGTAATTAATTTCAGTAGGGCCATTAGAGAGTTCTAATTTAGTTTGGTCTTCGATTATTTCCATGTTGTTAGGAATGCTTGTCATTCCAACAATAATTGAACCAGATGGCATTAGTAATGAATAATCAGAAGGAGAGTCAAAGGAAAAAGTCCAAACTCTTCCTTCCTTTGAAATCAAGTCATGAATATCATAGTCAACAGTAATGGTAGATGAACCAAGAGTATCTATCGTGGCTTTACTTTCAATTATCTCACTGGATAACAAAAATCCATCATCGCCGACTGCAACAAAGTTATCCACTGAAGGGCCGAACAAGTCGATCTCAAAATCAGGGGAAAAGGAATCTACTTCTATTAGAGTAGAAATGTGTGTAGAACCATCCGAATACATGGTTAGTTCTAAGGTTCTCGTAGAGCTGAATGAAGTCTGAATTGGCATTGCAAAGGCCACAACGATCAATCCGGCAAGAATTAGGGGTGCCTTAATCATTGTATTGAGAATACCTTCAGTCCTTACAAAAAGCATTCCATCATCTACAAGAGATTCGTTCCTATGAAATGGTACAATTTGGGGATTCAATGGTTAATACCTTAAATTCATGCTCTCGACGAGTCCCTGGAATCTCTTGAATTCTTGGAAAAATTGAAGTCCTTTTTCTGTAATTACGAAGACTCTATTCCTATCGTTTTTGATGGACTCTACCAAGCCTGCTTCTACCAGTTTCTCACATTTGTCTAGTACTGCATAGTGAGAAAGGTTGGCTTTGCGAGAGATTGCAGATATAATGATACCTTCTCGGCCTCCATTTGCGGTAACGTCAAGGATATCACCCATTATGCCCATTTCGGACCTGTATTGTTGTTTTGACATGTCTTAGTAAGGAAGAAGTTTGTTTATGAGGAATATTTTGAAACCTCATAGCGGAACACAAAGCGGAACATCAAATTTGATGAAAAAATTGTGTAAATTTGAGGATTTTTGATGCGGGCAAAGATTTTACTAAAATTTTTGTGCCTAGTAGAATGAGACAAAATTGATGATGTTTTGATAAATTTTCCAAAAATTGAATTTCTAAAATTTTCTAATAATTTTCGTAATTTTTACCAAGTTTTGTGATTTTTTTGTATATAAGGAACAGGACGTTTCATTACCATTCCTAAACTATTATTTGGAATATTCTCCATTAATGCAACAATTCCGTAATAATACCTTCAGAGTAGTTGGAATCCTATTGATGTTATCAACTGCACCATTAGGGGTTAGCTATTCTTATGCAGATATTGAAGAAAATCCTGAATACGAAGAAATTCCCTATGATCCGAAACTTGGGGAATATACTGTATTAGATGAAATTCAAGTTATTCTTGTAGAGAAAGTAATAGATGGAAAACTAGAAGAAATTGAATTCGTTTTACCAAAAGATACCGTCAAAGAGGATTTTGATAGAATACTTTCCTTAGAAGGAACTTCCAGTTGGTCATACGTGACCTATAAAACGTATAATTCAGGAATCGTTCTTTTTGATGGAAAAGTATCCAAATTGGGACAACAATTTTGGAAAATATCGCTAAGTGGTACTTTGAATTTATCAAAGGGTGAATTAAATCTAGATTTTAGCGGAAAATCCAATAATTCCACAAACTCAACCAGTCAAAATTCTTCAGAAGCCCTAGATTATAGGGTGATATTTTCTGGGAATTTGGATGATTCTGATGAGGAAAATGTATTTGCAATTGCATTCATGAATTCAAGTCAGAGTTCTGAAACGGTAAAAAATTTCAAATTTCTTCAATTTGGAAATCTAACCTCTGAAAATGGAAAAAATTCCGGATGGGATCAACAAATAAGAAATCCGAGTTTGGTAATTTAATTACCATTTTTTTCTTTTTTTAATGACAAAAATTCATTCTTTGGGTCAGTTTTGAGAATACATAATAACTTTTTATGCTTATTTTTTAAATAAATTATAAAATGTTTGATAGGTTCAAGAAGCAAGAAGGCGGTGAAATGGTTGAAGAAAAACCTATTGAAGAAGGTATGGAGGAAGATATGATGGAAGAAAAGGAATTGGACGAAGAAAAGGAAGTAAAAGAGGAACCCACAGAGTTAGAGCCCTCATTCTCAGAAAAATCAAGTGAATTAGGTATAGGAGACCTTATGGATAAAAGAGCCAAACTTGATGAGGCCATTGATTATGTAGGCTTGATGATCAAAAATTTGAAAGATAAAAGAACTTCGTTAGAAAAAGATGTAGAACAGGAATCTGTTGACATTAAAAATCTCAAAGAAAAATTAGAAAAAGTAGGTGCCTACATTGATGAAGAAAATCAAGGTATCAAAGATTTAACTCATAAACGAGCACAGGTAGAAAAAGAAGCAGATGAAGTAGGGTCTTTGATTAATACATTAAAGGATAAACTTTCTGGGATTGACAAGATTGTAGATGATGAAGGAAGTAGAGTAAAAAAGATAAAAGAAACTAGAGAATCTCTTGAAAGTTAATTAGAATTTTATTTATAGAAATTTTGTGGATGATGTAGTTGCACTAGCTGATGCAGGTACCGATGGGAATAAATCGCCAGTAGAGTTTTCTGCAACCGCTGCTGCTTCTTGTAAGATCTTTTCTGATTCCATGTTAGTGGTTTCATCAATACCAAAAGCACCATCACCTGAGAAACTTTCTGTCATAAATCCTCCTAACATATCTGCCATCTGACTAATTTCTTGTTCAGCTCCTGGCATTATTTTTCCTAATGAGGATTTTAGATTTTTCATTAGACCCATTGTTGGCATGATAGTCATTACAGTATCACCAAGGTCATTTGTAGTAGTTAATCTTAATTCAATTCTTTCCAGAGCAATTCTAGCGTTGCTTAAAATTTTGGTAACCTTTCTAACTTCTGCTAATTCATTTGATAATACTTTGCTGGTTTGAGTGTCATGTTGTTGGGTTGCTTCAACAATACGTTGAAAAAGTTTACCATCACGTTCTTGTAATTTTGTTATCATGTGGTCAAGTTTAGAAATTTGTAAACTTAATTTTTTAATTGCTGCCTGAACTCTTGGTTTAAGCGCACCTTTTGGTTTTATTACATCATTAATTCGTTCTGTAAATCCTGGCTGTGGTTGTTTTGTCCACTTATCTTGTAACGTTGGCAATGCATTCAGTCTTAAAGTTGATACTTAATTTCAGGTGTAAAGATTGATTCACAGTACATAAAATTTCCCTAACAAAGATTGACTCAGAATTAATTTGGTAGAATTAGGCATAATTAGAAATTTATTTTTATAATAAAACGTGATCTGAATCAAAATGAATAAAAAAATTGTGCTAATTATTCCAATTATCATTGCTATAATTGTCATAATAGGTAGTTTTTCACAGGAATCAGATATCAAAGATGGGCCTGCCTTCCATATTACTTTGGCCAGCCCTGAACAATATTCAAATGGTGTTTATTCTAGTAATTTTGACTTAAGGAAGGGAGATTATTTTTTTAGATTTGTTCCTAATGGAGATAGTCCTAAAACTTTATCGATATCACTAAATGGTGAAGAGTTTTCTTTTTCAGAAGATTTCATGTTAAAGGGCGAACTTCACAAGACTGGAATCTCTGAATATTATACCTGGGATTATGAGGGCCAAAAGGAGATTCAACTTTCTTCTGACCAAGAAATTTCAATTTTGATTAATCCAAATGGTAATGTTCTTGGCAGTGTATCAGTTGATCTAATAGAAAATTAGGGGCGTGCCCCCCTTACTGCAGAACTTTGAGAGATTTCCTCTCGTGGTCAGGTCATCAAATGCCTGATTTCCCTTTTCGTTCTGCGGGGCCACGCTTCTTTATTCGATAGATTTTCTGTCCATCGACATTAAACGATATAGGAATTTTAGCTATTTATGATTTAATAATAATTTTTATACATTTTTTAAAAATTATTGAAATTCCTTACATAAATTTTTAGTACCAATTAAACACCTGATTCTCAATTGGTTTACCTAAATTTGTTATTTTCAAAAAATTTACTCAGTTTTGGAAAAGTTAGATGGAATTTTCTAAATTAATTAAATGAAGAAAATTTTGAAAATTGAAAAAATTGATTTGCAAATATTATTCAACAAAATTTGCGGATTCTTGGTAGTATAAATTACGAATTTGGCCCGTCGAATTTATGAGATTTAATGACAAAGTTGTGATTGTTACTGGAGGTAGTCGAGGTATAGGACTGGAAGCTGCAAAAGCATTTAGTAAAAACGGAGCATCTGTTGTAATTACTGCAAAAGATTCGGAAAAGTTAGAAGAAGCAGCTCAAAGTCTAGCAAATACAATTTCTATTCCAGCGGATATAAGAAAAGAAGAAGATGTTAAGAAGGTAGTTGATAAAACCATAGAAAATTTTGGTAAATTAGATATTTTAGTAAATAATGCAGGTATTCTTCCAAAAATCAAACAACTACATGAAATTTCAGAATCTGAATGGAAGGAAGTTTTAGATGTAAATTTGAATGGGCCTTTTAGGTTTACCAAGTATTCAATACCTTATTTACAAAAAACCTCGGGTGTTATCATTAATGTTTCCTCAGATGCTGGGTTGAAGGCTTATGAAGGATTTAATGCTGATGCGTATTCAGCATCCAAGGCAGCTTTAATTGTTCTGACTCAATGCTGGGCACTAGAATATGCAAAAGACAAGATTAGGGTAAATTGCATTTGTCCTGGTGTTGTTAATACAGATATGACTAAGCCGTTTTTGAAGACTGATAAAGACAGGGAATTTATGGATAAAGATCATCCTTTAGGAAGAATGGGAGAACCAGAAGAAGTAGCAAAATCAATTTTGTTTTTAGCTTCTGAAGATTCTTCATGGACTACTGGAGCAATTCTTGCGGTTGATGGAGGTCAGTCGACAAAATAAATTCACATGAGTTTAATATTCCCTAGATTGTAGTAAATACGATGAAAGACAAAAAAAAGAAAGCAAAGTTGATAATTTTACTAGGAATAATTTGGGTAGTAATCACTTTACCATTACCTTGGATAATTAATAATCCACAGGTTTCTGAATCACAGTTTAACATTATACTGTCTATAGTCGGCATAATGTCAATTCCATTTATCATGCTAGGAGTAGCATGGACATTAAAACCAGAACTAACAACGTAGGTATTTCCATTGAATCAAATTCCAATAGAAGATAGATTACCAGAGTTAGATGTTGCTCTAAGGGCAGCATTAGAAGCGGGAGATACAATACTTGGTATTTATGAAGAGAATTATGAAACTTCAACCAAACATGATGACTCTCCAATAACAGAAGCTGACCTGAAAAGTAATGAAATTATCAAGAAAATACTTTCAACCACAGAACATCAGATTTTATCTGAAGAAGACAAAGATGACCAATCTAGATTGTCTGAGGCAATAATATGGATAGTAGATCCCTTAGATGGGACTTCTGATTTTATAGACAAGACCGGTGAATTTACCGTAATGATTGCTTTAGTAAAAAACAAAGAGCCTATTTTGGGAGTGATTGGATGGCCTACTGAAAAAACTATTTTTGCTGCACAAAAAGGTAAAGGAGCATTTAGATATTCTAATGATGAGTGGAAAAAAATTTCAGTAACTGAAATTTCTGATTTACAAAATTGTAGAGCAGTAGGATCAAGGCATCATCTTTCTGATAGGGAAAAGATGTTTATTGAAAAATTAGGAATTAAAAATTTTACAAGTATTGGAAGCTCATTAAAGGTAGGAAAAATTAGTTCGGGGGAAGCTGAAGCATACATTACAACAACTAACAAAATGAAAGAATGGGATTCAGCTGCTTCTCATTGTATTATTTTTGAGGCTGGGGGAAAGATGACTGACATGAGCGGAAATGGATTAACTTACAATAATGAAATTGTTAATCACCAAAATGGGATTTTAGTAACTAACGGTTTGATTCATAATAAAATAGTGGAAGAATTTAAAAAATTAGATTAGATTTCTTTGTTTGAGGAAATCTTTTACTTTTTGTGCACTGGCATCTAAGGATTCATGTTCAGTGTCTACAATAAGATCTGCCTTTTCTGGAGCTTCGTAAGGATCATCTATTCCAGTAAATCCCTTTATCTCACCTTTTCTTGCTTTTGCATACATTCCTTTAACGTCTCTTTTTTCACATTCTTCAAGTGAACATTTTACATAACATTCTGCAAATTGTTCTCCTGCATCGATGATTTCTCTAGCATTTTCTCGATTTTCAAGATATGGAGATACTAAAGAGACAGCACTTGGAACACCATGTTTTAGCAAAAGTTTAGCTAAATGAGCCACTTTTTTGTTATGTTCATCTCTTCCAGCTTTTGAGAAGTCTTTTGGAGAGAACCATTCTCTTAATTCATCACCATCAAGCATAGCAAGGTTTGGAATGTCTTTTTGCAAATCTTTGACAATTGTGGTCTTACCTGAACAAGGAAGTCCTGTCATCCAAAGAACAAATGGTTTCATGGATTGAAATGAAGAAATTGGCCATAAAGAGCTTACGTTAGAACTGAAACCAGGGTTGGCTTTCTAGGTAGTCTATCTCTTTTATCATATCTTCTTTCTTTTTTGTTATAGCTATGACAGATCTATATTGCTCATACATTTCTTTTTCTTCTTCTGGAGATAATACGTCTGCTTCGGCTTGATCAAAAAATTGGTTTTCTTTGTTTAGATGATCAAAAAGATAAACTGAATATGTTCTCAAAAATCTAGAAACAGGTTCTCGAGCATCTTCCCCTTTTTTCCATCTTTGCAAATGTTTAGAAATTTCTCTTGCAATATTTCTTCCAAATTCATGTTCAATCATAAATTTACGAATTTCTTCTTTTAAAGTGTCATAACTTGCCACACAAGGAAAATACGAATCTTCTTCTCTTGAATGATGAATCGCATCTACAAATTCATAAATAATCAGAGTGATTTTTTCAATATCTGAAAAAGGAATGTTTGAGCCTTTTGAAATTTTATCTGCGCATTTTTCAGTAATTATTTGTAATCTTCTTACTTGATCATGATCTGCTCTTAGTTCTCCTGTTGCACTCAATAAAAAATAAAGATCTAGGGTAAAATTTAATGTGTTCTAAAATACATAAAAAATTCCAATAAACCCTGAATCAACCTCAGTTGACTAATTTGCATTTTAATACCTCCTAATAAGACTCAAAAATGTATGAATCCAATTTTTTTCGGAGTACTAGAATTAATCCGAGGCCAAGTAGAGGGTTTTCCTGGTTTGGGTGGTATTAATTCTGGATTTATTTTAGAAAAAATTAACGAATTTCAAAATTTTATTAGTACTTTAAGTCAAGAAGGTCCAATTGCATCTGCACATGTAATTTTGCTTGCTGCAGGAGTTGTAATATTTCTAGGGGTAGCCGGGGAGGCTTTTTTCAAAAAAACAGGAATTCCAGATGTTGCATTTCTAATGATTCTGGGAGTGATTATTGGTCCAGTATTTGGAATCATTCAACCAGAAGCTGTGACACAAATTGTACCCTACTTTGCTGCTTTGGCTTTAATTATCATCATGTTTGATGGTGGTTTGAATATAGATCTTAAACACATGGTAAAAACTGCTCATTTTTCCTTTACATTAGCCATTCTAGGGTTTATTCTGTCAGTAGCTATTGCAGCTATGGCTGTTCATTATTTACTTGATTGGAATTGGATGGAGAGTATTTTACTTGGATCAATTGTTGGAGGAAGTAGTTCAGTAATCGTTTTTGGTTTGGTTCGAAATATTAGAATTTCAGAAGAAACAAAACATATGCTAAGTTTTGAATCGGCTTTAACTGATATTTTAGCAACTATTATTGCCTTTATTCTATTTGAAGCGATTCTTGTAGGTCAATTTGATCTTCAAGTGTTAGAAGAAACTCTGGGAAGGGCTATAATCGTGGGGTTAGTTTTGGGATTTGGTGTAGGAATTCCATGGATGTATGTTTCGACAAAGCTAGGAAATGCACAACATGCATACATGCTAACATTAGGAATTTTGTTTGTACTGTTCTTTTTGGCCAACTCATTTGGAGAATCAGGAGCATTAACAGCTCTTGTATTTGGATTAATGCTTGGAAATAAGAATCATCTTGCTAGAATTTTAAAATTCAAACTTCCCCGAATTGAATATGATGATCCTACTCATAATCAATTAACCTTCCTAGTAAGGGCATTCTTCTTTGTTTTTGTCGGTTTGATGGCAACAATAGGCCAGTATGAGTATATTATTCTTGGAATAGGAATTACAATTCTTATTTATTTTGGACGATTAATTGTTGGAAAAATTACTCTGACCAAAAGATTTTCTAAATTGGACAGACATGTGACTTATTCTATGATTCCTAGAGGTTTAGCAGCTGCGGTGTTAGCTACATATCCTATAACACTTGGCATGCCAAATGCCGAAATATATCCACAAATTGTTTTCTTTATTATTTTGTCTTCAGTAATTATTACCACAATAGGATTGGGAAGATCAAAAAGAATCCCTCCACCAGAACCAAAAGAGGGGGGATTTGTCAAAAAACCTCCTGAAGAACCTAAGAAAGAATAGGTTTACAAAATTATTTTATGGACTTTAATTTTTGGTTTATTTGTTCAATGTATTTTTGGCTGTATTCTGTAAATAATCTAATTTTATCTTGAGCAAGTGCCATAGCTCCTGGTCTACTATTAACTAGTTTTTCTGCAGTGATTTGGTCTTGTAATAATTTTTGTAAAGATTCCTGATTTTGTGATTCAAGTTGTTCTGTTAGATGTTTGAGTTCATCATCAAGTAAATTTTTGGTTTCTGGAATTGCAGGTGGAATTGCACCAATGATTTCTTTGTGTGTGATTTTGCCAAATACCTTTGTATCAAGTTCCATTATTTACAATCTCTCTTTTTTGTATTATAAATGAAGTTTGAGTTTCTAAAAATTTCATTAGTTAATTTCGTGAAAAATTTTATTATTTATTCCCCAAGGTAATTATCAACTCTGAGATTAGAATTGTGCATATAATATGATCAAAACCGAAATTTTTGGAGAGAATGACTTACTGTATCGGTAAATGCAAAAATTACAAGGCACAAAAGCCTGCTCGTATAGGTAGATACGCTGCAGGACAAAAACGGTGTAACTATTGCGAGGTATTCGTAGATTATGAAGGGACCACGTGTCCTTGTTGCAATAGACAATTAAGATGTCTTCCAAGAAGTCGAAAGGGTAAAGAAAAGTACCTAGAACAAATAATAAACTAGTGTTACCTAGGTAGAGTCCTTATTTATGAGAATATTCTATCAGTGATATTATGGCAATACCTGAAGATGTTCAAGAGTATGTTGAACAGCAGATAAAATTGATGATTTCACAGACAGAGGCTTATTTGCCATTTATCAAAGTAGCATTTCCTTACTCAAAAAATCTGGCTGATGCGTGCTATAATCTCATAGTAGGCAGTGCAGTTTCAATTTTTGTAAATCAATATGCCATGAGATTAAAGTATCCAACCGCAGAAGATTTTACTGAGTTTGGTAAAATCATTGTAAAGTATAGAGATCAGATTGATCAGTTTTTCAAGTAATTATTCAATTTTGATTTTATGACCACTAATTTCCTTTGGAATGGTGATTGTAAGCCTTCCTTTATTGAATTTAGCTGAGGCTTTTCTAGAATTGATTTTTCCAGGTAAGGTTATTGTTTTTTTGAAAAATTCGAATTTTGTTTTTACACCAAATTTTTCCTCCGAGTAGATTTCTTTCAATTTTGCTTCTACTGTTACTGCATTTCCATCAAAAGTAACTTTGATATCTTTTTTATTAACAAGTGGAAGATCAAATTCAAGAAGCCAAGTGTTTCCAAATTCTCTTAGACATGATAGGGGTGAAAGAATCTGTTGGTCAATATCGTCACTTAGTAAAGACGAAAGTGGAGGATTAAAGATTTTGAAGTTAAAATGGTCGTCATCTAAAGACATATTATCACCTGTAAATTTGAGGAGCCTTCCCTGACTTTTTTTCTTGTTGTTGAAGTTGCAAAGATCGAATTGTCTCTTCCATAAGGTTTCTGTGTTGAATTCTTAACCACTCAATTTTCTTTTTTATATCAGTAGTGTCCACCTTAACATCCAAGATTTTGGCTGTCGTCGTAATAGCTACAATTGATGCCTCGGGGTCAGGAAAGAAAGGATGACATTCAGCATACAGAATCAAGGCTGGGATTTTGGATTTTCTAAAGGCAGTAATCATTGATGCATCTGTTCCAAATATCGAACCAGAAAGAAATTTTGAAATTCCATGGTTGTACAGAACTTTTTCTAATGATTGATGAGTAACTAAACCATATATTTTTGGAGACTTGGGATCTCTGTTTACTGATTCCATTCCGCTAACAATGATTATTTTTTTGATTTTGTTTTTTTTGCAATATTCTAAGATTGATTGGGCAAAATCATATGCTACAAAGGGATCAAATGGGAGGTCAGACATAATTACGAAAATATTATTTTTTTTATAGATACGAATGGGAGGTAGTATTTCCCCATCTTCAACAAACAGAGTTGGTGGCAAGTCAGGGTGTTCAATTTCTCCAATTTGTTTCATACCCAAATAATGAACCAAATATGAGATAGTAAAAGTTCCAACTAGGCCATTACTAGGAAATCCAACTAACAGAATATTTTCTTTGGATAATTTTTTTGATGTTTGCATAATTAGAATACAGGAATTCCCATTTTTCTAATACTAGTTTTTGATCTTCGTTTTGCACGTTTTGCCAAGTTTCTCAAAAGTTTCTGGCTTAATTCTTCTAGTACAGCACTAAGATCAAATCCAACAGATTTGTAAATCAAGGGTGTATGGTGAGAAGTTGTAACCATAATTGTTACATCGAATTTCCCTTCTTTTGTTCCACCACTCCTTTGTTTTTTAATGGAAACTCTTGCTTCATGAATTTCTGAATAGGTTTGCTGTAACCTTTTCAGAGTTTTTTCAAATTTTGAAGTTATTAAATCTGAATTTCTTTGATCATCAGGTAATCCTACTATGTACAAAGGAATTGGTGTTTCAACTTTTGATGCTAATAATCCAAGAATATCTTTGAAGGTGATAATTCCTTGTAAGTTATCCCAGAGATTTACTAGGCAACAAGTAGTATCACTCCTGAGCATAGATTTTAAAATTTTATTCAAATCATCGTTAGGAGAGCATTGAGGAATTCTTGTGCTTCCGATGTTTCCGATTTGTGATTCTAATTTGTTAACACGGTTTGAGCCTCTGGATAATCGTCCCAGACTTTCTTTTGGAATTATAGCTTCAATTAGATGGTTTGAAGTCAAAACTTGTTTTATTTTATCTTTGGTTACTACAGGAAGATGATCAATTTTCTTGCCTGTCATTATTCTTCTTGCTGTACTAAGGGATTCATTTGAAGTAACCGTTACCGGATTTTGGGTGTAAATCAAATTCGCTTTAATCCACCTATTATCTTTTGAAGAAAGTGTTTTGATAATTTTTTTCGCTGTGACTACACCGATGATTTGGTTATTCTTTACAACTGGTACTTCTCTTGTTCTATAGTGGGTCATAATATGAGCTGCTCTTTGAATAGTTGCATTAGGAGAAACATATGGTACTGGTGAAAGATAAGGTTCTACTTTCATACTTGTGATATTTTTAGCATTTAGTAATGATAGGATATTTGTAGATAGGGTAGTTTTTCCATTCATACAAAATGCATCATAGGATTTATTTCGATTAATTTTGTTAATAACGGAAGATAAAGTCTCAGATGGATCGATAATTGTTGGTTTTGAAATTAATTTCTTTATCTTTGTAGTTTGAATATCTTTAAGATGTTCATGAATAGTATCTGCAATCATCTTACTTCGATGAGGATTTACCCAGTTTTAAATTAAAAGAAAACACTAGATTTTCAAATTTGATTTTCATGCCTGATATTTGAGTTGATATATTTAACCCAAAGAATAGGAGTTGAGTTATTGTTGTTAAAAAGTGCGGACCTTAACCAAATTATTATTAAAAAAACGATCACTGTTAGCCCCAACACAAGTCTTCTAAATGCTAGAGAAATTCTCCTTAGACACAATCTAAAGCGATTAGTAGTGGTTGATTCTAAAAAACGACCTATTGGAATTATTACCGAAAAAGATATTGCAAAAACAATTTACGCTCTAGGAGACAAGCCTATCAAAACTGTCAAGGTATCTGGTTTTATGTCTAAGAAATTATTTAACGTAAAGAAATCAGCCTCAATTTATGACTGCGCCAAGTTAATGAGAAGACATAGAATCAGCTCAGTAATAGTAATTGGAAAAAATGGAGTTTTGGAAGGTTTGATAACAAAAACAGATCTTGCATCAATTTTTCTTACACATGCAGTATCTCCTCTCAAAGTTTCAAAAATAATGACTCGAAAAGTAATTACGGCAATGCCAGGAGATTCTTTACTTTATGTTGAAAGCTTATTGATTCATAACAGAATTTCTAGAATTGTTGTTCAACGAAATAAAGTTCCAGTTGGCATAATAACATACAGAGATTTTGTTCCGGCAAAATTACCACATTGGATTGCTCAATATGCAGACCCAAAAGAAGTAGAAGACTACAGGACAAAGAAAGATCTTACCGATTTTCAAGTTAATCAAATGAGTCATTTGCTTCATTTCAAAGCAGTAGATATTATGGCTTCTAATCCAATTACAGTAAATGCAGATGAAGATGTCGGTGTGGCTGTGCTATTAATGATTAGAAATGGAGTTAGTGGATTACCAGTAGTAAAAAATTCAAAACTTGTGGGAATAATCACAAAAGCAGATATTGTAAAGGCTATTGCTGAATCCTAATCTATTTTACAATAAGGATTGAACAAGGAGAACTATTTGCTAGCTTATTAGAAACACTTCCAAGGAAAAATCTTGCTGTAGCACCAAGACCTTTGTTTCCAACAATAATTAGGTTGCAATTTTTAATTTTGGCAATCTTTACAATTTCATGAGTAATGTTTCCTTCTTTCATAATGGTGGTAACATCCAGTCCTTCTTTTTTTGCAGTTTCCCTTCCTTTTAGGAGAACTTTTTCTCCAAATTTGCGTAAAATTCCAAGATACTCTTTTTTATCTAGCAAATTAAGTGAGCGAGGTTTATCCACCACATAGAGTAAAATCAGATTCGATTGGTAATTTTTTGCGAAATCACATGCCTGGACAAGTGCTTTTTGTGAATATTCTGAACCATCTAATGGGACTAGTATATTCATGTAGAGGGATTTACGCATAAACAGTTTGTAGTTTTACTGATATTAAATTAAACTACTGAATTTCAATTAAAATAATCATCTATCTTTAATTTATCCAATTTGTCGATATTTTATTTTAGCAAAAATATCTCATATTGAACATTAATTATTATAATTGATAATCTGAGATCAATATTAAATCCTAAAAATGGAATTGAAAACAAATGATTAGAAAAAAAATTAAGAAAATTTTGGTACCTCTGGATGGATCAAAAAATTCTCTTCGAGGGTTAGATGAAGGGATTTATCTTGCTAGACAATGTCAAGCGACCATCACAGGCTTGTATGTAATTCCAATTTATCCTAGAAATTTAGCTGATGCTATTATGCCATTTCAGATTCATCTTACTAAGGAGGCTAAAAAATTCATGTCTGATGCAAAAACTAGATGTGCTAAAAAAGGTATAGTATTCAAATCTAAAGTTGTTTTTGGAAGTCCAACTGTAGAGATTCAGGATTTGTCAATGGCAGGGAAATTTGACATTATAGTTATTGGTTCACGAGGTCAAAGCGGGATAAAAGAGGCATTTCTTGGAAGCGTGGCAAATGCAATTGTTCATAAGTCCAAAGTTCCTGTATTAGTTGTAAAGTAGTGATAGTATGTTTTCAAAAATGTTAACAAAAATTTTGGTACCTTATGATGGTTCAAAGTATTCTGTGAAGGCTTTAGCAAGAGCTATGGAACTTGCACATAATTTAGATTCCGAGATTTTCTTGTTGTCGGTTGTAAATGTTGGATATATTGCTCCTCCAGGTCTTTTACATGGTTTGGTAAAATCTAAAAAAGAAAAAGATGCGGTTAAGAAATGGGCCAAAACAGTAAAGACTGATGCAGAAAAGATGTTAAAAAATGCCTTAAAAAAGTGTGAATCAAAGGGAATTTCAGCCTCTTACAAAGTAGAGGAGGGAGACGTTGCTGGAAAGATATTAGATTTTGAAAAAAGAAAAAAGATTACTCTAATTGTGATTGGGAGTCATGGCCTTCATGGGCTAGGTAAGCTAAAAACTTTGGGAAGTGTCAGTCGAAGGGTTTCTGAAAATGCAAAATCTCCTGTTTTAATTGTTAGATGATCTAAGCAAGTTCTCCTAGAAAGTGAATTATGTCTTTATCAACCACAACGGTTCTATCTTTTGGAACACGAAATAATTTTTTAGAACCACTAGAAGACTGAACAATTAATTTTGAGAATGGGTCTTTTGTTGCTTTGTATAAAATCCCCTTATCCCCAATAGACTGGGACCAATGTGTTCCTTGTACGAATGATACTGTTTGAAATTTAATTACTTGATATGAATAAACCATTTTCCTATTCTTTTTGCATTCTCATAAGTATTTGATCACAAATTCTTCTCATTTCAGAATCAGAACCAACGCTACAAATCTCAACTAAATCGGTTGTGGTTATAATTCCAGTTACCTTTGAATCTTCAATTACAGGTAGCTTGTGAATATTGTTTACTTTCATGGATTCAGCTGCCTCCCAAACTGTTTCTTCGGGTCCAATAGAAATTAGGGGAGAAGACATTACTTCTTCTAGTGTGGAGGTCAAGGGTTTTTCTTTTGCAGCTATTCTTCTAACAAAATCTCTTTCAGTTAGAATCCCAATGGGTAAATTTTGTTGGGTAACAATAATGCAGCCAATATTCTTTTGTTCCATTAATTTTGCCGCATCCATAATCATTGAAGAGGAATCTAATGAAGCAATGTTAGTTATCATTACATCTTTTACAAATGTGTGAGCCATATTGTTGAGTCAGATTATATTCTAATAAACAGGATCCTAATTTTCAGAACAAAAAATGGCCTTCATTTTACAATAAGAACAGGTAATTTGGATTTGTGAAGAACGTAGTTTGAGGTGCTTCCAAGAAAGGCTTCTTTTAGAGAACCTAATCCCCTTGATCCGATAATAATGATGTCATATGACTTGGTTTCTGCATAATTGATAATTTTTTTTCCCTCATCACCATACACTACTTTGTCCTCAAATAGAATTCCATTTTGAGCTGCCCGTTTTTTTGCTTTTGACATGAATTTTGCCGCATCAGTCAAAAGATGCTTTTCTATGTAAGAGATTTGAGAATCCGTTTTTGGTTTTGCTAAGGGTACTACATACAAGCCTGTGATGGTCGCTTGACATTGTCTAGCAAGATAAATCCCTTCATCTAACCCTCGAAGAGAATTTTTTGATCCATCCAGAGGTACCAAAATTTTCTTAATCTGTACCATATTTTCATTGATTATTGAATCTAATTTAAGAAGTTTTCAAAATATCATCTGTGGAAGCTTAGGTTATATTCTCTGATTTGATTTTCAGAAATGAGATTTTACAAAGTCTATTATATTTGAAAATCAGGAATCAAATGATAATGGTACCAGATGCAAGGCAAATTACTGTTAAAGACATCATGACAAAGTCTGTAATTTCAGTAGATGCATCTATGACAGTTAATGAAGCTGCCAAGATGATGGAAGATGCCAAAGTTGGTGCAGTAATTGTTATGGAAAACAATACTCCTATAGGAATAGTAACCGATAGAGATTTTGCTGTAAAAATTGTTGCGCACGCATATCAAATTACCACGCCAGTTAAACAAATAATGTCAACTCCATTAATTGCAACAATCCCAGATGAAACCGTGTTGATGGCTGCTGATTTAATGTATACTAGGGATATTCGCAAATTGCCTGTTATTGATAATGATAAGGTGGTTGGAATAATTACTGCAACTGACTTGGTAAACCAATTAGCAATTGCAACCGAAGATGATATCCAAAAAATGTACCATGAATCTGTGATTAAGGTTTACAAACAATATAGTCCGTATAATTAATCAACTGTTAACAATTGCACCCACTATAGATTTTCCTGCAATTAAGGCTCCAATGGACAGTCCAACATTTGCGATAATATTTACTGCTAGTGCTCCGTAATGTTGGTTATCAATTAGATTACTAGAATCTAATGCAAAAGATGACATCGTTGTCAAAGAACCACAAAACCCAACGGCTGCAAATAGAGAATATCTACCATCAAGATTCCATTGTTCAGATAATATCACAAAGGTTCCCAGGATAAAGGCTCCAATTACGTTAACAATCAAAATATTCAGTGGTAATGTATTGAAGAGTAATGGAGATTCGGTGATTTTATACCTAAGAAAGGCACCAAAAACTGATCCTGCTGCTAAAAAAACAAATTCAAAACCTTTCATTTTCTATCAAAATTTTCTAATTGATAGTATAACATGGTTGGATATCAATTTGATTTACAGATAGAGTAAATCATCATCAATTAATTGACTTTTGAGAATGGAGGTTTTGGTAGAGTCAATTTCTGAATTAGGGCAACAAAATATTGAAAAACTTGCCTATGATTTTTATATCCTCCAAATCGTTGACTCGCTGATGGCACTAAAACTTCGTTGTGAAGAGTATGGGTTCGAATGCGATTTTTCTCTGGAAGGAGAAGAAAGTATAGGACTCATAGAAAAGCTAAAAACACATTTTGAGGAAGAACATGGAATTGAATATCCGATAGATGCTGTAATTCAAATGATTCAAAATCGTGGTTATTCTCTTGACTCTATCAAAAAATAGAAACAGTCAAAATTTTTGATTTATTTTTAACATTTATTACAATGTAGGTTGTATGTCAATCAAGTTTTATTTTGAAAAAAGTTTAAGGAATTTTTCGTTGTAAAATTTTGTTTTTAGTTTAAAAATTTCCTCTTTCAATTTGCTTTTATGTAATGGAAGCTAATAAGACTCAGTAGTGGTAGCGTATTATTCTAGTGATTATGATGTCAAGTGTCAATTAGATACTTGCAAAACCTACCCTGTAATTACCGATTCTGAAAGAGGAGAAGTTCTTTGTGGGGGTTGCGGTCTTGTCTTAGTGCAAAACTTAGACGATGTATCACACGATACTAGAAGTTACAGTTCTGAAGAATTTATGAAGAATGCTAGAACAGGTCCTGGAACATCATTGACAATGTTTGATAAGGGACTATCAACTGTAATCGGTACAGACAAAGATTCCACAGGAAAAAGTCTATCAAGTAAAACAAAATATGAATTCAATAGGCTTCGTACTTGGGATCAACGTAGTAAATCTAGAAAGACTACTTCGTTAAGTAAAGCCTTTACTTTATTGCATGGAATGAAGACGAAGATAGGAGTTCCAGATAACGTAGTTGAAAATGCAGCCTACATATATCGAAAAATTGTAAGTGCAAAATTAACAAGAGGTAGAACAATGGCTTCATTGATTTCTGCATCTCTTTATGCTGCATGCAGACAAAACAATATTCCTAGAACTCTGGATGATATTGCGGAAGCAGGGAACGTAGAAAGACGGATTTTGTCTAGGGACTTAAGGACAATAATCAAAAAACTAAGCTTGAATCTTAATCAGTACGATACTACATCATTTATTGCAAAAATTTCTAACAACATGAAATTAAGCGAGAAGACCAAAAGAGATGCCTTTGATATTCTCAAGAAATGTGAGAATGAAAAGATAACTGCTGGAAAGCATCCGGTAGCACAAGCAGCAGCGTCATTATATATTGCTGCAATCTTGAATGGAGAAAAAATGAGTCAAAAGAAATTTTCAAACGAGTCTGGCGTAAGTGATGTCACAATCAGAAACAGAGCAGCTTTAATCAAAAAAACTCTGGGATTATCTGATTAAATCCTAAATTTTTATTTTTGATGAATCAAATCCTTCAAAAAATGCTTCTTTTAGTTGTTCTACCAATTGCAGTATTACTTTGATCTGTTCCAAAGTAATTGCTTGAAGTTTTTCGATTATTTCATTTAATTCGTTAACCTGTATTCTTAATTGTAAATTTTCTTCTTTTAGTTGTTCATTTTCTTCAGTTAATCTTTGAATTTTTTCAGCATCACTTTCTTCTGGGAATGGTTCTCTTATTGGGTCAGGTTCAGGTAATTTAATGGGTTCTGGTTCAGGTGATGGTTCCGGGATTTTAGGAGGTCCAGGCTCTTGGGAAAATGCAGGGTTTGTAGAAATTAAAGCCAAAATGATTACAGAAAACCCAAAAATTATTTTCTTATCCACTGTCATTCCCTCCTAATCTATTGAATAAATTTTTTGTATATGAATATGATTACTATTTTCTAATTTTGATAATTTATTCAAAATGAAAAATGTAGTTATTTGAAGAAATCAAACTCTTGGTCCTTTTTTTGTTTTGGCAAGTCTTCCATAACTGCTTGGACTACCTCGTTGTGGTTATAGGTTAGATGTCTCAAAAATTTTGCTGATTCATTGCTTCTTGTTGTTTCATCTGCTAAAAGCATCTCAGGACTACTAAGTTGTTTCATCATTGTATTGCATTCTTGGCATGGCTCGAAGTCAAGATAGAGTTTCATATATTCAGGTCAATCTCCTTAGTATTTAGACTATTTTATCGAATGAGTCATGGGTGACTCTTTTTTTCTTGGTCTGACTTTATCGATAGCCTCAACTAGGTCTTGTTGAGTGACTTGGATTTCTTTGATGTTTTCTGATTTTCCACCCACGTATCTCTTTAATGCTGCAATTGCTGCTCTGTTTGCAACAGATGCAATTTCTGCACCACTAAATCCTTCAGTTAGTTCAACCAATTTGGTTATACTAACATCTTCGGCAAGAGGTTTCTTTTTGGTATGGATTCTGAATATTTGCTCTCTTCCCTTATTGTCAGGTTTTGGAACTTCAATAATTCTATCAAATCTTCCAGGTCTAAGTAATGCCTCATCAACGATGTCAAGTCTATTGGTGGCTCCAATTATCAACACATTATGGAGTTCTTCTAATCCATCGATTTCTGTCAGAATTTGAGATACCACGTTTTCAGTAACATGCGATTCAGAACCTCCATTTCCTCTTCGTGGTACAAGAGCATCAACTTCATCAAAGAAGATTATACATGGTGCTGCTTGTCGAGCTTTTCTGAAAATTTCTCTAACTCCTTTTTCGGATTCCCCTACCCACTTTGAAAGTAATTCTGGTCCTTTTACACTGATAAAATTCGATTCTGTCATTTTGGCCAAAGCCTTGGCAATGAGAGTTTTTCCAGTTCCAGGTGGACCATGAAGTAAAACGCCTTTTGGGGTTTCTACATTAACATATTCAAAAGCTTCTTTGTGTTTGATTGGCCACTCTACTGCTTCTCTAAGCTCTTCCTTTAGTTCCTCTAATCCTCCTACATCATCCCAACTAACGTTAGGAACTTGTACTTGGACTTCACGTAATGCACTTGGACGAACTTCTTTTAGAGCATCTCTGAAATCTTCGTTTGTGATCTGAATTTTTTGAAGAATTTCAGATGAAATTTTATCTTCATCCAGATCAATTTCTGGTAAAATTCTTCTAAGAGATCTCATTGCTGCTTCTTTTGATAAAACTTCTAAATCGGCTCCTACAAATCCATGAGTTGTTTTGGAAATCTGTTTGAGGTCAACTTTTTCATCAATCGGCATTCCACGAGTGTGTATAGAAAGAATTTCAAATCTTCCTTCATCATCAGGAATTCCAATCTCAATTTCTCTATCTAATCTTCCAGGTCTTCTTAGGGCAGGATCTATGGAATCTGGTCTATTTGTAGCCGCAATTACTACAACTTTTCCACGGCTTTTCATTCCATCCATCAAAGTCAATAATTGAGCAACTATTCTTTTTTCAACTTCTCCTGAAACTTCATCTCTTTTGGGAGCAATAGAATCAATTTCATCAATGAAAACTATGCTTGGAGAGTTTTCTTCAGCTTGTTTGAAAATTTCTCGAATTCTCTCTTCGCTTTCTCCATAATATTTTCCCATAATTTCTGGCCCACTAAGAGAAATAAAGTGAGCGTTGGTTTCACCTGCAACAGCTTTTGCTAGAAGTGTTTTTCCTGTTCCTGGTGGGCCATACAATAAAACGCCTTTTGGTGCTTCTACTCCTATTTTTTCAAATAATTCAGGATGTCTCATGGGTAATTCTACCATCTCCCGGATTTTTTGAACCTCATTTTTTAAACCTCCCAACTCATCGTAGGTAACCCTTGGAACAGATGAATCGACAGCTTTTGTCATTGGGCCAAGTTTGAAGATAGTCTCTTCAGTTACAATAACTGGTTTAGATGGTTTTGTACTGGTAATAACAAACTGAACTTTTCCTCCCATTTGAGTACCTAAAGAAATTGTGTCTCCAGTTGTAAATACATGATTTAGGTAATTGTAAATCATATATTCTTGAATGCCTTCTGCAGTAATTTTTTCAGTTGGTGATAAAACAATTTGTTCAGCGTTAGATGCTTCAACAACTTTCACTGTAATTTTATCTCCAATTCCTGCACCGATATTTTGTCTAGTAATTCCATCAATTTTTACAATACCTGTTCCATATTCTTCAGGAGATCCAGGCCAAAGCTTGACATGGGTTTTTTTGTTATAGGTTAATTCTAAAATTTGTCCAGTATTCCAATTATTGTCTTCCATAACTTTAGGATCAATAATTGCTCTTCCTCTTCCTACATGCTGTTGTGGAACTTCATCAATTTTTAAAATAATTTCACTCATTTAATCACCATAAAAATCTGGATGGGGTTTATTCAACCTCCACAGTTTTTCCTTTTGGTTTTTCATCCTCAACCAGGTTGAATACCAGTTCTAGGATTCCATTTTTGTAGGAAGCCTTTGCAGAATTTTCATCTACTTTGTATTTTATAGGAACGTTGACATGGTATTTTTTTTCACCGTGTTCAGCAGAAATGTCTACTAGTTTGTCTTTCACAACAATTTTGACATCAGACTTTTCAACCCCTGGCATTTCTGCTACTAGTTTTACTTTCTTTTCTTTTTCATCAACTATGGAATCTACCATTGGTTCACGAAGATTTGAAGTAGGAGCTAATTCTGGTTTAACATTCCCATATTCCTTTACGACAGGTTTCCCATCTGGACCAATGGTCATTGTATACCCGTAATAAAACGGACCACTGCTGGTTCCTTTGTTGAAATCTTCAAAAACGTCATCTATGTTAAAAAAAGAGTTGGACATTTTCTTGAAGATTCGATTGAATTCATCATCAAATATTGTCATATTTATCTAGTATATGTAATATATATGACATTATTTAAGGTTTACTTACATTCTAATGATTTTTTACAAAATGCTATTATATTTGACATTATATAATATTATTCGATGAGGCTATCAACTACATCAGTTCCAGAAGTAGTAAGGGAGATTATTACAAGAAATCGTTCAGTTTTTGATTGTATGAAAATGGATTTGATAAATTACACAGCACTTGCTGTAAAAATACAACCGGATGTTGAAAGAATTCTTGGAAATTCTGTTAATTTGAATACTATTGTAGTTGCAATCAAAAGATTTGCCGATTCCTTAGAGGTAAAAGAGGATTTACAGGAAAAGTCAGTTTTGAAAAATGCGAGATTAGCCCTAACAGATGGAATAGTAGACATCAAATTTTCTGTTAAAGATTCTCAGAATGTCGACCCCTTGATCATATTGGATAAATTTTCAAAAATAACCAGTAACTATGACTTTTTTAGATCCTCTGACTCTTTTAGATTTCTTACTGAAGACCTTGATGATGTCCGTCGAATTTTTGAGACTTTACCTAACCGAGAAGATATTTTCAGTACCGGTTTGGCTAAAATACGAATTTCGATTCCAGCAAGCCAGAATAAATCTGATGTAGTTTCCTATGTAGCCGAAGTTTTGCATGCAAACGGTATTGAGTTAGTAAATGCATTTTTCAGTCAGGATAGCATTATTTTAATCCTAAATGAAAAGGATTCCTCAAGGGCATATGAAATTCTTCATTCTGACATCCTAAGAACAGCCTAGGACTGGGATCTTGCTAGGAATAGATCTCATAGGATATATTCGGTAATTTTTAGAGGTAAAACCTATTGGTTGAAAGAAGGAAAAAAATCGTCGTTTTAGGTGGCGGGTATGGAGGAGTAGAATGTACCAGGAAATTGGAGGAATATTTCAAAGATGATAATGGCATTGAGATTGTTCTAATTAGTGAAGACAATTTTCTTTTATTCACACCTATGCTTCCACAAGTGGCTGCAGGTATGTTGGCTACTAGGGATATAGTTATGCCAATTAGAACAATCATAAAAAAAACTACATTCTATGAAGGAAGGGTAAAAAACATTGATCCCCATGGCAAGATTGTCAATTTATGGGGAACTGATGAAAAAAGAGCAATTTCGATTCATTATGATTTTCTTGTAGTTTCTTTGGGTAGTGAGACCAACTTTTTTGGAATGAGTGATGTTGAAAAACATGCCTATACTATCAAAACTCTCAACGATGCGATGACCATTAGGAATCGAGTAATAGATATGCTTGAACAAGCTGAAAATGAATCTAATCCAATTTTGCGAAAAAGTTTGCTCACCTTTGTTCTTGTTGGAGGGGGGTTTGCAGGAATTGAAACTGCTGGCGAATTAATGGATTTGTTGTTAGATGCTAGAAAATATTATCCAAAGATTTCGAAAAATGAAATCCAGGTGATGGTTTTAGAGGCTTTACCAAATATCCTCCCCGGTTTTGACGAAAAACTTGCAAGATTTGCCCATAATCTATTAACAAAGAATGGAATCGAGATTAAACTCAAAACTGCTGTTACTAGTTTTGATGGTTTTGAAATTAAAATGAAAAAGATTGTTGATGAATCAAAAAATGAAGAACCAGAAATTGAAGCAGTCCAGACCAGAACTGTGATTTGGACTGCAGGGGTTACTCCAGTAAATACCATCAAAAGATCGATGTTCAAAACTGAAAGAGGTAAAATTATCGTTAATGACTTTTTAGAAGTTTCAGATTTTCCTGGAGTTTTTGCTATAGGAGATTGTGCTTTATTTATTGATCCTTCCACTGAAAGACCATTTGCACCTACAGCACAATTAGCAGAGGCTCAAGCTAAAACTGCTGCCTATAATTTACATGCATTAATTCGAAATGAAAGTATGAAGAAATTTGAGTATCAGTCAAGGGGGCAAATGGCCATTATTGGAAAAAGAAATGGTGTAGCCTCAATATTTGGGATGAATATTAGTGGAATTTGGGCATGGGCTTTATGGAGGAATGTGTATCTATCAAAAATTCCTAGATGGGATAAAAGATTAAGAGTGTTGTTAGATTGGACAATTGATTTGTTTTTTGATAGAGATATTTCACGATTGAAATTTGAAGATAAGAAACCAACCAAAGAATATAGGGTTCTTGATGAAGTAGATGATGTTTGGTAGATTTTCTAAATTAGAAAATTATTTTTTGATTCTATAAATTGCAAAAGCTGGTGCTGCAAAATACATTCCAATGTTTAGTGCAATAATGCTAATTCCATACCCTAGTATTTCTTGTTCAGAATCAATATCCACATAATTCAAAATTGATAATGTGGTCAACATTGGAGTGATAACAATTTTCACCATTTCTTTAAAGGCTGGATTTTCACGCTCAAGATCAGCTATTGTTGGAGAAAATGAATAGTAAAATTCATTGAATCCAGCCATGAATGTTGTTCCAGATTGAGTAGAAAGAATGGTATTATCCCTTAGTTCCCTTAATTGCTGTACTTGTGGTGCAAGTTCAGATCCAAACGTGGCAGTTGCAATTAAACAACCTCCGCCCTCTTCTGATGACTCTTGTGAGGTTTCAGAAGGTTCTGATAATATTTGGAATGAATCAATTGAATCATCAAATCTAGGTAGTTGGTTTTCAAAATCATCTATTCCATTACTATATGCAAAAGTGTAAAATTTGTCATTACCCATTATTGTTGTTTCTTTGAATTTGACTTCAAATGACTGGTTATTACTTTCAAAAATTCCAATGGCATTTGTAACATATGCTTCTTTTCCATTGATTGTTGTTTTTTCTTGTGAAATGACTTCTAAATTACCTGTTGAAACTACTTCTTGTAACAATTCATTTTTGTTTGCGATAAAAGCATCAAAACTGGTTCCATCTTTATCTACAACCCTTAAGGAAATTACTGAGTTTATTTCCCCTACTTTAGGTCCAACAGCAACAACATCGGGTGTATTTTCATCTACTCTTGGAGGTTCTTGCAGAAACCATCCTTCAGGGACACTAAAGGCAACATCAAGATCTTCGTTTTCAAACATCTGACTTCCTGTTCCTTCAAGAGGTTGTTCTGGAATGTCCATGCTTGAACTTACTCGTTCAGGTTCTCCCAAGTCAAGTAAGTCAGAAATTTCGGAACGGCTTGCAGTGGTTGCTTTGATTATTACAACTTCTTCAGGATGTTCTGGAATGTCTCTGGCTACGGTGTGTACAGATGCAATTTTGTCTAGTGTTTCAAAACTCTCATCCGTTACAATTCTTCCAAATACTGTGTATTGTTGATCTAAGAAGTTAGAATTTTGATGGACAATGAAAAATTGTGAGCCAGCACTGTCTGGATTTTGAGATCTGGCCATTGAAACTATTCCTCTATTATGTTTGATATCATTAAATTCAGCATTTACAGAATGTGAGGGTCCGCCGGTTCCCCAAGTGCTTGTATTATCATTTTTGGTGTTTGGGTCTCCTCCTTGAATCATAAATCCTGGAATAATTCTATGAAACAAAATTCCATCATAAAATCCACTTTCAGTCAAATTCATAAAGTTACTAACATGGTTTGGAGCATCTTCGGGAAAGAATTCAATAGCGATATTTCCTTGAGTCGTCTCTAAAATTACTAATTTGTCTTCAGTTTGTCCAAATGATAAATTTGTTGAAGAGATTAAAACTAAAGCAAATGCAAATACTAGAAGAATTTTAAGCAACAAAATTCGTCGATTTTTCTTCCTTAAAAGCTAATTGTATTAGTTTTTAACAAGTCAATTTAATGAACCGCTATGGAACCTGATGAAAAAATTCAGGCACATTTAGTTTCTATTTGGAGAGAATCTAAAAAGTTCTTTTCAGTAGGAGGACGAGAAGGTATGTTGATTTTAACCGATAAACATTTGATGTTTATTCATAAGACTGAAGCCAAGAAAAAATGGTGGGATGCCATTAGACAAAGACAAACACTTCATTTCTTAAGATCAAAAGATACAATGCTTACTCATGATGGATATGATGAAGAGGATCTTAAACAAGACCTGGAAAATGAAAAGAATGTAGAATTAAGATTTGATGATATTTTAGATATTTCTTATGAGGAAAAAGATTGGGGAAGTGTTTTGTTTATTGAATATGAAATCGATGGAAAGTTAGAAAAACATCAGTATTCTATTGCACAGGACTGGGTTAAGTACCCGGCAAAGGAGCCTACAAAATACATGAAAGTAGATTGGGAAGAATTTGTTCAATATATTAAAGATAGACAAAAAATTACGAGGTAAAATTGGGAAAAATATATGCCGTTGGAGTTGGTCCTGGTTCTCCAAAATATGTAACTGAAATTGTAAAAGAAATAATTCAAAATTGTGATATCGTCATTGGATACAAATACACTCTAAAGACAATTGAGGATTTACTAGATGGGAAAGAAGTCCATGAGATTACTATGAGTAATCAAGAAGAATCCTATCAGAAAATTTTTCCTGTTCTAGGAGAACGTACTTTGGTAATTCCTTTTACCGGAGATGTTAATTTTTCCGAATCAGAAGTTGTCGATAGGTTAATTGAGATTTTTGGAGATGTAGAAGTTATTCCAGGAATTAGCTCCATTCAGGTAGCAGCGGCAAAAACTAGGGTTCCTTTGGACAAGTCCAAGGTGATAACTATGCATGTTACAACTCCAATCGAAGATAAAAAACTTGAATTACAAAAGGCGTTAATTGATGGATATAGTGTCATTCTGGTTCCTAGGCCTTGGCCAAAACAACCTGATAAGCACTTTATGCCATCGGAAATTGCATTTTATCTAAAAAATAATAATTTCAAAACAGAAAAAATGAAAGTACATGTTTTTGAATCATTAACCACTGAAAATGAAACAAGTTTCGAGGGGACAGTCGAGGATTTGGAAGGAAAAGAATTTTCAGATTTATCGGTGATGGTTTTCAACCAAACAAGTTTGGATTCATATATGAATTACAGATGGCAATGGGAAACCTAGTTTCCTTGTTGATTTTTGGTTGTCCCTAGAACAATATTATCCACATCTGGGAAGGAGTAGACAATTATTTCCATCCAAGGATATGTTGGATCATAAAGACGGTAAAATCCCATCTCATCAAAGGTAATTGTAAGTGATTCTCCGGGAGCTATATCTTCTGTAGCTATTCTTCCATCAGGGGTGTATGGATTGTATCGGTCTCCATAGTTTTCTTTTCCACTCTCAATACTATGGGGAACACTGTCTTCATTGACAAAAACCACACTTGTTCCGGGTTCTAATGTAATTCTGTCTTGAGAATAATATCTCAAACGTAATGGATCAGTATCACTAAGTCTAGGTTCTCGTACTTCACCACTTGGTATATAGCTACTTGCTATACCTTGTGTTGATGAATCTGGAAGAATTCGTATTGTAAGAATTTCTTCTTCTTGAGTAGTTTCAGTAATTTCAACAATATTGGTTAATTGGGAAAGTTTTGCAGTATAGATTATTTTGTATGAATTATCAGGTGTTGTAATCCTTCCAGTGAATCCATAGACTGAAGCATCTTTACTTTCTTCAACCAAACGACCAAAGAAACTAATCGTAGTATCAAAACCTACAGAGCTTTCTACATTACCATTAATTCGGATGTAGCGGCCCTCTCGAAGAAACTTTCCCTCAAGTTCAGAAATTACAAAATCTTCATTATCTAAAGTTACAAATCCATCCTCAATTACAAAGTCAATACTACTTCCAGACTGCTGATGGGATGAAAGACCAATATCAATTTCAGAAAGTCGGATTATATCTTCAGTTACAGCAAAACCAGATCCTTCAATAAGATATGCAGAGTTTTCAGTAACTTCTGCAAAAGCATCATTTATGAAAAATCCTGAAGATATTATTCCTAAAACTAATAATCCTATAATGGAAATATTCACGTTTTACTCTCCTGATAATTTGGTTTATAATTTGCTACTAAAGAATTTTAGACCGGATACACAAATCACGGGTTTTTAGATTAGAGACTAGGCATTTCAAACCCTTCATCTTGGGCCAGTTTTATCATGTAATCCTCCAGGAATCCACCAGCTAAAAGAAGTCCTAATAGAATTCCTACTTCAATTATTGTTGGCTTAAACAATGGTTTAAGATTAGTTTTTTTGGAAATTGCCCGGATTAAGATAAAGCTTCTTGAAGTCGCAAGAGAATAAGCAGATAGTTCCATCAAGCCAAATGGGGAAAGATATAGAATTGTTAGTGGTGGAATTTGCTCCAATTCTGGAGTAATTGAAACTATAGCAGCAAAAGCAAAGCCGGTCGACCATGCTGAAAATAAACCCCAAGCTACTCCAAATCCTGGTAAAAACATAGGTAAGGAAATTGTAGTGTTATGTACAAAAATCCCGATTGCATCAATATCTTCAACAAGTTTTTCAAATTCTTCCATAAAGATATTGGCGTCTTCCTCACTTACCTCAGACATTGAACCTAGTTGAAAAGCAGCAGAAAAAAGTCCCATAAAGACGAAAAAGGAGATTATTCTAATCCTAGACACATCATATTTCCTTGAATAGGATATTTGAGGGTTCGTAGTAGGCGCAGATTTAATTAAACCAGATTTTATTCTTGGATGTTGAAAAAAGAATTAACATTTGCCCTAGATTATGCCTTGAATAAGGGTTTTCAGATTCATCCAGATGCTTTTGAATTTTTAGAAAATGTTGATTCAAAAAAACTTGAAAAAATCATTAAAGATATTGTACGTGATAAGACCAAACAAAAGCAATTTCAAATAAACCAAAATGACCTTGAAAATTATTTTGGGATTAAGGAGGATAAAGACCTAAAGGTTGAGTATAAGGTTCTGTTTGACCCTTCATTAAAAATCACAAGTGGAGAAGGTATTAGCGGCTACAATTCATTGTTTGTAAGTAGGTTCAACAAACTAAAGCGCATAATTTCTGATAGGCCAGAATCACGCCTGCTCAAATCTATCTCAGCAGTAAAAACCGCAAAAACAGATGATGATTTGTATATTGGAGGTTTGGTAACAGCCAGAATAAGTGAAAGGAATATCACCAGACTAATTCTTGAGGACCCAACAGGCTCATTTGAAGGAATTATCTTTGATAATGAGTTGCAAAAGACAGCAGATTTACTCCTAAGTGACCAGTTTGTGATGGCTCGACTCACCCTTGGTAAGAATTCAGGTTTTATCATCAAGGATTTGATATTGCCTGATATTCCTGATCAAGCCTCAAATAGATCAGATTCTGAGGTTTTTGCTGTTTTTCTTTCAGATCTGCATGTTGGAAGTAAATATTTCATGGAGGAAGAGTTTTCTGATTTTGTTGAATGGTTATCAAGTCCCGACCCTGTAGCTCGAAAAATAAGATTCATCTTAATTGGAGGAGATGTGGTAGATGGAGTTGGTATCTATCCCAATCAAGATAAGGAACTTGTTTGTCAGACGATTGAGGAGCAATTAAAAAAATTAGAAGATCTAATAAGCAAAATACCAAACCATGTAAAAATTTTCGTCATGCCTGGTAATCATGACCCAGGAAGAAGGGCATTACCTCAACCTGCAATTCCCAAAAAATACAACTCGAGTCTTTGGGATCGGGAAAATGTGATAATGGTTGGTAATCCAGCCGTTGTATCTCTTAATGGAGTCAAAGTCTTGATGTTTCATGGACAAAGCATTGATGATATTGTAAAAACAACTCCAGGTCTAAGTTATGATAGTCCTACTGATGTAATGAAGAATCTGTTGAGGGCAAGACATCTTAGTCCAATTTACGGCAGTCAGACTCCTATAGCGCCTGAAATGGAAGACTTGATGGTGGTAGAAGATATTCCAGACATCTTCCATGTTGGGCATGTTCATAGGGCTCAATTAGACATGTACAAAGGAATCCTATTGATTAATTCAGGGTCTTGGCAACACCAGACCCCATTTCAGGCTAGTGTTGGGATGACTCCAAATCCTGGAATTGCTCTGATGGTGAATTTGAAGACCTTTCAAGTTCTTCATCAAAATTATAATTCTAAATTAGACAATATCTTGCAAAGTTAGATCATCAGAAAAGGTCTTTTTCACCATTTCAGGGGCAATTGTCAGTTTGTATTTTTTTGTTCTTCCATGAATTCCTTGGTGAACAAGTCTGCCGCTGATGATACCAGACAATTCAATTTCACTTAACATTTGGGTAATTCTACGTTGGGTAAGTTCGTCTCTTCCTACGGCTTTACAGAGAGATTTGTAAGATGAGTAGATTTCACCAGTTGAGGGGCCACCCGATTTCATTATTGCCAAAATAACTAATTTTTCATGAAGTGGATAAGATTTGAGGGATGTCTCTTCTTTATTCTCTTCAATTTTTTGGGAGGCCTCTCGTACATGTTCTTCTGTTACCTTATCAGATTGTTGTCTTTCGGCAATTTCTCCTGCAACTCTAATCAAGTCTATGGCTCGTCTTGCATCACCATGTTCTCCTCCAGCGAGAGCAGCACATAGGTTAAGAGCAGGTGATTCAACAGAATCCTCAATGAAGGCCTCTTTGATTCTCTCTTCTAAGATTTTTTTGATTTGTTCTACATTATAGTTTGTAAATACAATTTCTTCCTCTCCAAGACTGCTAATTACGCGTGGATCTAGTTTTTCTTTGAATGTCAGGTCGTTTGATATTCCTACCAAAGTTAGCGAGCCCTGTTCAATTCGTTCGTTGGCTCGAGTTAACTGGTATAAGATATCTTTTCCAGTTTTTGATACTAATTGTGCTAAATAATCAATTTCATCGATTACAAAAATCACATTGAGTTTTTCTTCATTGATTTTGTTGAGAATTCTTTTGAAAACCTCACTAATTGCCAAACCTGTTGTTGGAAGTTCCTTATCAGCCAAGCCTAATTGCCTGCCAAAACTAACAAGTAGGCCGTAAAGTGTAGTCTCCTCTTTAGAGTTGGTATAAACTAATTTTATTGGAAAATTTGATTTTCCCACCCTTTCTTGAATTTTTGAGATTACTTTCTTAACTACAAGTGTTTTTCCAGTACCAGGCTTTCCGTATACAAGTAGATTAGAGGGTCTTGATTGTTTGAGGATTGGTAGTAAAGATTGAGTAACTTGTTCTTGTTCAGAGTTTCTATGTTGGATGGTTTCTGGGATATAGGTAAAGTGAAGGATATCGCGATTTTTTATAAGTGATTTTCCAGCTTCTGCAGCATCAAGTAATCTATCGATCGGGTCTGACATACTCACACACCTTTGTTTCTACTAGTTAACAACTTAATCATATCTGAATTAAGAGAGTATAGAATAGAATAGTAACTCTAGTTTAGTTTGTAATTAATTATTTTTAGTTAGATTTTCTCAAAAAAAAAATTAAGAAAAAGAAAGAGTGGAAATGTAGGTGTGTGGGTAAATCCTTCAAAAATCAGTTAACATGTTGTTAATTTTATGTGAAGAAAATCACAAAAAAGGCCAATTTGACCCCTAAATTTCCATTCCAGGCGTTAAGATAGATGTTAACATTGTGAATATCCAAAATCTAACCCCTTTATTTCCATTCCAGGCTTGAATTGAGGGCCTTAATTTATAAAATTAAATTAATTTTGTTAATAACAAAAAACAGGCTAGGCGTGGGTTACGCAGTCAATGTTAACAAACCATTTAGTTAACAAAACTTCGCGGATCCATTGAACTGTTAACATTCGATCCTCAAAGATCTCAATATGGCAAAAAAACGTATCCGAATCGATATGGAAGACTCAGACGGAGCAAAATATGATATTAAATTAGAAGGAAATGTAACCAGAGAAAAGGTCCTAAAAATATTTGAAATGATGGACTTGATGAATATTGAGGAAGAACAAGAGGCTAGAAATATTGATTCAGTTGGAGCCAAGATCTGGCATATTGTAGACAAGTTTTTCCCTATGGGTAAATTCACATCATCTAATATTTTGGAAAAATATGAAGATGAATATAATGAGCCAGTCAAATTAAGTGTAATCTCTACATATCTCTCTAGATTTTCTACCAAAGGTAAAATTGACAGAACCAGGACTGGAAGAGAATGGACCTACCAAACTATCAAACTTAGTCAAAAACACAATTAATTTTATGAAATCATAATTTTACGCACAATTATCCTATCTTTACCCAAAATCATTTTGACATATTCTCCTTTTTGGATATCCATGTATTTTCGAAATTGTTTGGGTATGGAAATGGTTCCTGCTGAGGTTATTTTTACCAACACTTCATTTTCTTGAACAGACATAAAATTACTATAAATTAATAATATATATAATTTAATAGAATTATTATTTAATAATTAATAATCAAATTAGGTTAAAAATAATAAAATCATTCATTTTGAAACTGATGAAGGGTAGAAAATCAAACTATACAATTGTTGGGTTGGTCTCTAAAACACCAATCTTTTCTTTTCCCTTTTCTGAAATTGAATAAGTGTATGGTTTAGATTCTGTATTTCGCTTGACATAACCATCCTCAAACAACTTTTTCATTAACCTAGATGTATGTTCTCGACTCCGTTTTAATGTGATTTGGATGTCACGTGATGTCATAGGTCTGGTTGTGATTAAGTGTAACACATGATCTATAGGGTTGTTCTGCTCGATACTA
>WVWY01000002.1:41738-46106 GCA_011773785.1 Candidatus Nitrosomaritimum khambatensis
CTCAACCATCTCTCCCTTACTTTCCTTACTTGCTAATTTTTCCAGGAATTGTTTTAAATCAAGGTTAGGATCTTCGGTTTTTTCAGAAATCCCTTGCAATTCTAGGGCGTCTAAACGTATTTTCATATCAATTAACTGCCTTTCATAATATTCTAAACGTTCTTTTTGTGAAGCATCACCACCATCATTGCTTTTTACCATGGGTCGTAGCTTGTAGTATGCAAAGAGGCCCCCCAATCCTACCAAAAAGGCAATAATCACACTTGCAATAACTTCAGGATCAGGAATTTCTATTAACATCACAAAAATTATTCCTACATTGTGATTTATCGTGATTGAACAACATTAATTCACACTTTAGATTAACAAACTCACATCTATTATCACAAACCTTACCTCTTTACATTTGATGGAAATTTTCCTTTATCACATATTGCATGCCTGACGAATGACTCTATCAATCACATTAATCACATCTTCCTCACGTTCTGGGAAGATATCACTCTCATTTATCACACTAATTTGCTCTGAAAGCTTTGATATCACATCAATATCATCAGGCAAAAGTATGCCTAATCCTCGCAAAAGGATGATTGAATAAAATAATGAAATTAATTTCTCTCTGGATTGATTTACCTGCCTGTAATATGCGCCTCTAGAAATCGAAAACTTAGATTCTAGAAGATCCCTCTGATTTAAAATAATTTCAATTTGTCTTTCTGTAAACAAAGATTTTTTGATAATTTTTCTAATAATATTGTTAAAATTAGAATCTTCAAACTCTGCCATAGCTATACAAATCTGTATACCACATTCCAATTAAACTTTAAAGACTCAACTACAAACCCATTTTATGGCTGGAAACAAAGTAGAAACCTTCCTAAAATCGGAATTAAAAAAGAAAAATGCATTATTATTCGTATTAATTGACTCTGAAGTGTCTAATCTAGATTCTTCAAAAAAATTGGCACAACAAGTAGAGAAAATAGGAGCCTCAGCAATATTGGTGGGAGGCTCCTCTGCTACTGATCAGATGGAAATGGCACAAGTTGTAAAGGGAATAAAACAAAAAATCAAAATCCCAATAATTCTTTTCCCAGGAAATGTAACGGGTGTAGTACCAGATGCTGATGCAATCCTGTTTAGTTCACTGATGAACTCCGAAAATCCATACTTCATCACACAAGCTCAAGCTCTCGGGGCTCCGAGCGTGCTCAAATTTGGATTGGAACCATTACCTACAGCATACCTAGTGATAGGAGAAGGAACATCAGCCTGGTTTGTAGGCTCTGCTCGAGGAATTCCTTTTGAAAAACCAAAAATTGCGGCAGCTTATGCCTTGGCAGCCCAATTCTTAGGAATGAGGTTTGTGTATTTGGAAGCAGGTTCTGGAGCAAAGTCAACTATAACTCCAGAAATGGTGAAAACCGTTCGTCATGTCTTCAAGGGATTCCTAATTGTTGGAGGAGGGATTAAAGAAGCAAAAACTGCCAAGGAATTAGTAAAGGCTGGAGCAGATGCACTTGTAATTGGAACCTTCCTTGAGAAGGGAGGAAGTCTCAAAAAACTCACAGAAATAGCAAAAACAATTCAAAGAGCCAAGTAATAGACTTTGATATGTCTGAGACTGATACTATTTCCCGTTTACATGGCATAAAAATGCCAGATTATTACACAAACTATTACACTCATCTCTCTAAAGACACCTATACCATTTTTGAAAAGGCTGCTGAGGCAAAATCGACTTTAGTAGATTCCTCCGGAATCATTGAACCGAAGATCGCATTTGACTTAGCTGATCGGGTCGCAAAAATGCATGAAATTGATATCGCGGAACCACTTCGAGGATTATTAAAAATAAATGGAAAGGAACTTTCTGCCTTAATTCTTTCAAAAGAAATTGCCTTAGGAAAATACTCTTTGGCCGAGGCTACATTGGAAGAAAAATTAGACCTAGCCGTGCGTGTAGGTTTGGCTATAGTAACTGAAGGAGTAACAATAGCTCCTCTTCAGGGGATTAGTGAAGTTACCATTAAGAAAAACAAAGATGGTTCAGATTATCTTTCAGTCTCTATTGCAGGACCAATGAGATCTGCAGGAGGAACTGAGTCTGCAGTAACTATGTTGATTGCAGATCATGTGCGCAAAGCTGTAGGATTATCAAAATATCAGGCAGATTCATTTGATGATGAAACTGGAAGATTTGTAGAAGAATTAAGAATCTATGAAAGAGAGGCAGGAAACTTTCAATTCCATATACTTGATGAGGATATTATTCATGTAATTTCTAATCTACCAGTAGAACTTGATGGTGTCGATACTGACCCCTATGAGGTAGTTAACCACAAAGCTATGAAGAGAATAAAAACAGATAGAGTACGTGGTGGGGCCCTAAGGGTTCTAAACGATGGACTAATTGGCAGGTCCAAGAAATTACTTAAAAGAATTCAACTCTACAATCTGGATGGATGGGAGTGGCTCTCAGATCTAAAGGGAGCAGTACAAACAGGAGATAGTGATGAAGACGCTGCAGCAAAAAGAATGAGAGAGGTAATTACCGGAAGGTCTGTTCTATCAATGCCTAACAAACTGGGAGGATTTAGGCTCAGATATGGCCGTGCATGCAACACAGGTTTTGCCTCAGTTGGACTTCATCCGGTTGTGGCAGAAATCTTAGATCATACCATAGCTGTTGGAACCCAAATCAAAATTGATATCCCAGGAAAAGGAGCTACTGTAGCTTTTGTTGATTCAATTGAAACCCCAATAGTCCGTCTGAAAAATGGAGATGTTGTAAAAATCATGGATGTAAAACACGGAATTGAAATCAAAAACCAAATAGATAAAATTCTACATCTGGGAGATATTCTAATTTCTTTTGGGGATTTTTTAGAAAATAATGCTCAATTAGTACCAACAGGTTATGTAGAAGAATATTGGAAGGCCGAATTAGAAGAAAAACTCACAAAATACGCAACAAATGATGAAAAATTAAGCCAATTTCTTGAAAGAACACCCACATTGGATGAAGCCCTTAAAATTTCTCTAGATTTTCATATTCCCCTTCATCCCAAATTCCTATATTTTTGGGATCAAATTTCATCATCTGAACTATTAGAAATTTTACAACCAACTAACATGAATGAAACCTCTATAGAATATCCTCTAAAAGTAAAAAAAATTCTAGAAAAATTAGGAATTCCACATCTCCAAAAAAACTCATTAATTTTAGAGGAAAATGAAGCTAAAATTTTCTATAATTTACTCTTTAGAAAAACTCCAATAATTAATGAAAATCCTGTGCCAAAAATCATCTCAAATTCTTCAGGACTTTTGATACGAAACAAGTCTTCTACTTCAATCGGAGTTCGAATTGGAAGACCAGAAAAGTCTGCTCCTAGATTAATGAAGCCTCCAACTCATGTATTGTTCCCTATAAGCGATAAAGGAGGCCCCACAAGAGACCTCTTAAAAGCCTCCAGACATACCAATTTCTATACCAATATTCACAACAGGGAATGCCCAAACTGTAAGGAACCCTCTATCGGCATCAAATGTTCCAAATGCGGAACCAAAACTTCGATCATCTATCAGTGTTCAAATTGTCGAGATATTTTGGAGACATCTTTTTGTGAAAAATGTAAAAGAATGGCACCATCTCACTCCTACAAACCATTTCCCCTAAAAGAAAGAATACTCAGAGCCCAAGAAAAAATGGGCATAAGAGCCTCAGAGCCATTTAAGGGCGTTAAAGAACTAATTAGCCAAGATAGAATTCCAGAACCTTTGGAAAAAGGGATAGTTCGTCAAAATTTCGGACTAACCACATTCAAAGACGGAACTGTTAGATTCGATGCAACAAATTCACCAATAACTCAATTCAAACCCTCATGGATTAAGACCTCAATTGAAAAGCTAAAGGAACTAGGATATACTCAAGATATCGATGGTAAACCCCTCACAGACAATCAACAAACCATCGAAATTCGAATGCAAGATGTAATCATTCCATATGAGAGTGGCAAGTACCTTGTTTCCATTTCAAAATACCTCGATATTCTTCTTGAGAAATTCTATGGTAAAAGTCCATTTTACAATGTCAAAAGTCCTGAAGAATTAGTAGGCCATCTTATCATTGGACTTGCTCCTCATACATCAGTAGGAGTTGTAGGGAGAATAATTGGATTTACGGATACGCATGTATGCTTTGGAACTCCAAACTGGCATTCAGCTAAAAGACGTGATGCCGATGGTGATGCAGACTCTATTATGCTTCTAATGGATAGTCTTCTTAATTTCTCAAGACAATTTCTGTCAGATAGAATAGGTGGTCTTATGGATGCTCCCTTACTTGTCCAGCCTTTAGTG
>WVWY01000002.1:46215-61652 GCA_011773785.1 Candidatus Nitrosomaritimum khambatensis
CACCCATGAAACTTCAACTCTCACAACTTCAAAGTCTAGAAGCGCCTACTCTACCCTTGGTTCAATGTTAGACAAATTAGATATGCAAATTAGAAATGCTGATATGATTGATGCAGTAAATACCTCTGAAATTGTTTCAAACGTTATTTCCACACACCTTGTACCAGACATTATGGGAAATCTTAGAGCATATGCACGACAAGGTTTCAGATGCACCGCTTGTGGAAAATCATACCGCAGATTACCATTAACTAAAAACTGCACATGTGGTCACAAGCTAATCCAAACCATCACTAGGGGTTCAGTTGAAAAATATCTCAAATTGGCCAAGAGATTAGTAGATAACTACGATGTTAGCTCTTATCAAAAAGGACGAATTCATGCATTATCTGACGAAATTGATCTTGTTTTTGGAAAAAATAAAGGCGATCAGTCTCTTCTTACTGATTATACGTCATAAATCATCTAAGTTTAACGTATTCGTAAGCTCCTAACTTCTTGTCAAAACAATAATGGACCTTCTGATAGTCTTTTCTAAATGCTCTAACTTTAGAAAGAACTTTCTTTGGATCCTTTTTATCAATAACAATATCTTTGATAAAAGAAGCAATTTCTTTCATCTCTTTTGGTTTCATTCCAAGTCTTGTAATTTCTGAAACTCCCAATCTAATTCCTCCTGGATGGAAATAGTTTCTTCCAGCTTTAATATCACCTGGAATCAACTGTCTGTTTACAATAATGTTGGCTTTTTCTAATTCAGCTTCTACTTTTCCTCCGTCAGAATAATCAAGTACATTTACTGCAATTTGATGAGATTTTGTAAATCCTCTACTTTCACCTAAGACCTTGAAACCTACATCACTAAGGGCTTCTGCAAAGGCTTTGGCATTTTTAATAATTTGATTAGCATAATCTTTACCAAACTCTAATGCTTCGGCAAAAGCAACTGCTTTTCCAGCCATGTGATGAATATGATGACTACTAGTGAGACCAGGGAACATTGCCTTTTTGATTCCCTCTTCATGTTCAGTTGAGCCTAAAACAAGGCCTCCTTGAGGACCAAACAAGGTTTTGTGAGTACTCATAGTCATTGTATCAGCTCCTTCTCTCAAAGGATCTTGAAACTTTCCTCCAGCAATCAATCCAGCCACGTGAGCTGCATCATAATTAATGTGCATATCGTAACTTTTTAGAAAATCTGAAAGTTCCTTTACTGGATGAGGAAACAAAAACAATGAACCTCCAAACATTGCTATTTTTGGAAGCCTTCCTTGTTTTTTCAGCTCTTTAACTTTGGTTTTGGTTTTATCTACATCAATTGTCATTTCTTCGGCATTAAATGGGTAAAATTCAATTTCTAGACCATGGACCAATCCTGCAGTACCTGAATGTTCTTTTTTTCCATGAGAAATATGACCACCTGCAGGTATAGATGGAGCAAGCATAACATCTCCAGGGTTACTAAAAGCTGAATAGATTGCCAAATTCGCTACTACCCCTGAAACGGGTCTTACATCAGCAAATTTTGCTTTGTATAGTTTTTTGGCTAAATTCATGCATTCAAATTCAACATCATCGATGTAGACACATCCGGCATAGACTCTTTCTCCAGGCCATCCTTCTGCATACCTATTACCAAAATCTGAAATTATTGCTTCACGAACAGCAGGACTTGGTACATTCTCACTGGCAATTAGAGGGATAGAGGATCCAAACCATTTGTGATGTTCCTTCAACTTTGAAAAGATTTTATCATAAGCTTTTTTGTTTGAAGATTTTGCCATGACCTGCCAATTGATTTTCCCAATTTAAAAACACCGATTTTTGATCTCAAAAAATTCCATTTTTCTGCAAAGTATAAAAGGGGAATCAAGAGATTTTCCATCGATGGCTATGCAAGCAACTTCCAAGGGAAACATGCCTGTTGTGTTACTAAAAGAGGGTGGTTCTGAAACAAAAGGAAGAGATGCTCAAAAAAACAATATTGCAGCCTCAAAAATTATTGCAGAAATCGTTCATTCTAGCCTAGGTCCTCGAGGAATGGACAAAATGCTTGTTGACTCCTTAGGAGATGTTACAATTACAAACGATGGTGCAACCATCTTAAAAGAAATTGATGTTCAACACCCAGCAGCAAAAATGTTAGTAGAGATCTCAAAAACTACTGACAATGAAGTTGGTGACGGAACTACCTCAGTTGTAGTATTAGCAGGATCCCTTCTTGAAAGTGCCGAATCCTTACTTGATCAAGATGTTCACCCAACAATTATTGTAGATGGATACAGAAAGGCAGGAAAAAAGGCAAAAGAATATCTCAAAAATATTGCCGATAAAATATCAGCAAATGACAAATCAATTTTGGCCAAGATTGCCAAAACCTCAATGCAAACCAAACTAGTCAGAAAGGACTCTGATCAATTAGCAGATATTATTGTAAAATCTATTCTTGCGGTTGCCGAAAAAGAAGGTGACAATTATTCAGTTGATATTGATGATATCAAAGTGGAAAAGAAGGCTGGAGGCTCCATCAAAGACTCCACCATAGTCAAGGGAATTGTTCTTGACAAAGAAATAGTTCACGGCGGAATGCCTAAAAAAGTGGCAGACGCAAAAATTGCCCTAATCAATACTGCTCTTGAAATCAGCAAAACTGAAACTGATGCTAAAATCAACATCCAAAACCCTCAACAAATGAAATCATTTCTTGACGAAGAAAACAGAATGCTCAAGACAATGGTAGACAAAGTAATTGGTTCTGGAGCAAATGTTGTTCTCTGTCAAAAAGGAATTGATGATATGGCACAACATTACTTATCAAAGTCTGGAATTATTGCAGTTAGAAGGATCAAAGAAAGTGATCTTACAAAACTAGCCAAAGCAACTGGTGCAAGAATTGTTACTAACCTTGATGATTTATTTGAAAAAGACTTGGGAAGTGCAGATCTTGTAGAAGAGAGAAAAATTGAGGAAGATAAATGGGTGTTCATCGAAGGCTGCAAACACCCAAAATCAGTAACACTACTACTCAGAGGAGGCTCCCAAAGAGTAGTTGATGAAGTTGAGCGTTCAGTTCATGATGCTTTAATGGTTGTAAAAGATGTAATTGAAAAACCTGAAATTGTTGCAGGTGGTGGTGCCCCAGAAACCTATGCTGCAACCAAATTAAGAAACTGGGCTAAAACTCTCGAAGGAAGAGAACAACTAGCTGCAGAAAAATTTGCAGATGCATTAGAAACAATTCCACTTACTTTAGCAGAAAATGCTGGAATGGATCCAATCGATACCCTAACTTCATTACGTGCAAAACAAAACAAAGGAGAAAAATGGACAGGAATTGATGTCATGAAAGCAAAGATTGCTAACATGAAATCAAGTGATATTATTGAACCCTTAGCAGTTAAACTACAAATTGTATCATCAGCTGCTGAAGTTGCATGTATGATTTTGAGAATAGATGATGTCATTGCAACTCAAAAATCAGCTGGTCCACCACCCGGAGCCGAAGGCGGTATGCCTGGAATGGGTGGCATGCCAGACATGGGTGGTATGGGCGGTATGCCTGGAATGGGTGGCATGCCTGGTATGATGTAGATTTTGTGCAAATTGATTTCTCAAAAGTTTATTTTGTAATGATATTCATCAAAATCGTTGGGTAAAAAATCATCAAAATCATCAGATAAAAATTCGTCAAAATCAGTAGACATAGACTCATCCTATTTCAAAACAGGTTTCAAGTATGTCTATTTGGTAATGTTTTTTGCATTACTGTCAGGATTTTTCCATCCACTCATCACAGGAGGATCTCTAGAGGGTGTAGTATCTGGAACATTGGTATTATTTTTGGGTCTTTTTGGTGGAGTGTTACTCTACAAATCAGCAACCTCTGAAAACAGACGAATTATCTATATGGGTGCTGGATTTGCTCTAGTTGGAATTTCTTTAGCTCTAATATTCCAGCTAACAGGAAGAGTTTAGTCTATACATCAAAATACAGATAAAATTCGTGAGGGTGAGGTCGTATTGATATTTCTCTTTGGTCCCTTCTTTCTAATTCTATGATCTTATCTATAACATCATTCGTGTAAATTGGATTAAGGAACTTCCTATCACTTTCTAATTCATCTAGTGCCTCTCCAAGACTTTTTGGTAAAACACCAATCCCTCTTTTGTTTCTCTCCGATTTTGTCATCTTGAAAATATCATCATGAACTTGATCTCCAGGTTCTGATTTTTTCTTTATACCATCAAGTCCAGCAGAAGTCACTGCAGCAAATGCAAGATATGGATTTGACGATGGATCTGGGGCTCTAAATTCTAGTCTTTTTAGATGAGCATAATTTTTTCCTTGAAGGTGCTTTGGTACCCTAACAATTGCTGATCTGTTTCCTGCACTCCAAGCTATGTATGCAGGAGCCTCATAACCAGGAACTAACCTATGGTAGGAGTTAGTAGTTGGATTACAAATTGCAGATAGAGCTTTTGAATGATTAAGAATCCCTCCACAGAAATATCTAGCAGTTTGACTTAACTCGTCTTCTGCATCTGGATCATAAAATACATTGTTCTTACCTTTCCACAAACTAACATTAACATGCATACCTGAACCAGAATCCATTGCAATTGGTTTTGGCATCATAGTTGCAACCTTACCATATTTTGCAGCAATGTTTCTAATGACATATTTGTAAGACTGAGCTGCGTCAGCTGCATTAGTCATGTAATCATACTTGATATCAATCTCACATTGCCCAGCAGTTGCAACTTCATGGTGGTGGTTATCACATAAAATTCCAAAATTCTTATTCAAAATATTGACACATTCATTTCTAAAAGGAGTAAGTGTGTCTGATGGAGTGCTAGGATAGTATCCTTCTTGAAGTCCCATCGGGTAACCAGAACCTTCCTGACTCCAAGGAGCTTCTTTAGATTCTATTGAATAGGATTGACCTTTGTATGGGGTGAGTACATCCCAATGAATTTTATCAAATACAAAAAATTCTACTTCAGGACCCCACGCACTATAATCATAACCCTGTGACTTGACATACTCTTCTGCTTTCTGGGATATTCCTCTGGGATCACGAGATAAGCGACCTCTCCCCTCTCCCCAATAGACATCACACAATAAACGAGCTGTTTTGTTTTCTGTCATCCAAGGTATTATTGCAAATGTATTTGGATCAGGTTTTAACAAAAGGTCTGAATCATCTATACTTGCAAAACCAATAATTGAAGAACCATCTAATTTTGGGAGTCCATCTCTCATTTGTTCAGGAGTAAAGGTATTGGCAGAAATTGTAGTATGATGGAAACGCCCAGTAAGACCGGTAAATTGAAGATCGATAAACTGTATATCTTCATGTTGAATTCTTGAAAAGACCTCATCAGGTGAATAAGTTACCTGAAGTGCTTTTCCGTGACTCACTTTATATGGCAATTTTAGACTTCAAGCTAACACAAATACATCCATCATTTAAGGATTAGGTAAGAAATGTCTGAATCCAATGAAATCGACCTACATTCTTTACATTCAGTTGTCCTAAGAGAAACTGAAAATGACTCAATCCAAGAAATCGATCCTAATTTCTATAGGAACCTTTCAGACTTTTTAGGAAATCTAAAAAAACAAGAATTTGATGGAATTGAAAGCAAAATCAAAGAAGCATTAATTGAAATGACATCAGAACTTACTTCTCTTTTACTTCGTATTCGACTAGAAAAAATAATTAACTCCGATGGCATTAATTTTACCAACCTTTTAGATGAGGAGAAGTTCATTCTTGATGCTGAAGAGCAAAAAAGAGAAAGAACTGAAATGGTTCTCTCAGCAACAATAAATGGAAAATCAAAATTTCTTGAATCGATATCTCACAACCACAAAATCAAACCTGTTGTCCTTCGAATCCTCAAAGAGGTAGACCAAATCGTTGGCGCGGATTTGGAAAAATATGGTCCATTCAAGCCTGAGGATATTGCAACTTTACCATATGAGAATGCGCAGGCACTCATTACAAAACAAGCAGCCACAAAAATTCATTTGGAAGATTAGGTAGAAATTACACCTAAGTACATTTTCTCATTATATGTCACACACTGGCGTAGATGTCATTGATTTTCTGTTTTATACAATTTATCCTGTAATTGGAATTTTTATTGTTGAGGGAATTAGCAGAGCAGTAAAATCTCCTAAATGGATAAAATTATGGGTTCAGGCAGCAGTATCAATTGGTTTTGGTGTATATTACTGGTTTATCTTACCAGCTCCACAAAACTTCCCATTAACTGCACTTGTAATGTTTGCACTTGCAATTGCTCTTATTTACCAAGGAAAACGTGCAAAAATTTCCCCAGACAAAAGTCCTTACTAAAATTTACTTGAATTTTCCAAAAAATCTTTTCAAGGCACTTGGCCTACCAATGTTACCATCTCTGATTACTTTTCTCTCACCAAATTTCTTTGCCCTTATCTGAGTTAGTTTAACACATCTGTGTTCTTCTGGTAATCTATGTTCTGAACAAAATGGATCCTTACAATAACTACAATGAAATGGTAAATCTGTCAGATCTCCACAATATGCACAATTTTCAGCCTTCATGATCTATCTTGATTTCTAATTCTAATAAACCTGTTAGTTTTGATAAATTTTTCCAAAATCTACAAAAACATTTTTACTCCTTTCTAAATCATCCATAGTGAATTATGATAAAAGACAAAGTTGCAATAATCACAGGCGCAAGTAGTGGAATTGGCTACGCTACAGCATTGGCTCTTTCTAAGGCAGGAGCCAAAGTTGCAATAGGTGCAAGAAGAACAGAAAGACTTGAAGACCTTGAAAATAAAATCAAAGAAAACAATGGTGAGGTTTATTCTCAAAAACTTGACGTAACTAAAAGAGAAGAATGTGAATCTTTTGTAAAAAATGTGCTTGAAAAATGGGGCTCAGTTGATATTTTAGTAAACAATGCAGGCTTGATGCCTCTAAGCTTTGTTAAAAATTTGAAAATTGATGAGTGGGACCAGATGATAGATGTTAACATCAAAGGTGTTCTTTACTGCACAGGAGCAGTTGTTAGCCACATGCTTGAAAAGAAATCTGGACATATTGTTAACATCTCATCAGTTGCAGGCCGTATTGTTTTCCCTGCAGGAAGTGTCTATTGTGCTACAAAACATGCTATTACTGCATTTAGTGAAGGATTACGAGAAGAACTTAGTGTCAGAAAAAACATCAGAGTAACTTGCATAGAACCCGGAGTAGTTGCAACCGAGCTAACCAACACCATTACAGATGAATCCTTACAATCATTCGTAGAAGGTGCTAAAAAAATGGAAGCACTGCAAGCAGACGACATTGCAAATGCCATTCTTTATGCAGTTGAATCTCCTAACCATGTTAACGTCAATGAAATTTTGATAAGACCTACTACACAAGAACGATAAATTGTCAGATAACATCCCTCATGTCTTAGTTTTAGGTGGAGGTTTTGGCGGTTTGTCAGCTGCTAATGAAATTAGAAAATATCTTCCTTCTTCTCAGGTCAAAATCACAGTAATTGATAAAAAAAATTGGTTTATGGTTGGTTTTGCAAAACTTTGGATAATCAAAGGAACACGAACTTTTGAAAACTCTACAGGTTCATTATCTGAATTAACAAAAAAGAACATTGATTATCTCAATGAGGAAATTCTTTCAGTTGATTTGGAAAATAAAAAAGTTGCAACTACAACCCAGAGCCTATCATATGATTTTTTGATTATTGCAATGGGTGCTGTTCTTGCCCCAGAAAAAATTCCTGGTCTAAATGAAAATGGACTGAATCTTTATGATTACAGACAAGCCGAACAAATACACGATAAAATTTTGGAGCTAAAATCAGGCAAAATTGCCATTTCTATTATGGGCATGCCATACAAATGTCCACCAGCACCATTTGAGGCTAGTTTAATAATAGATTCTATGCTACGCGAGGCTGGAACCAGGGATTCTGTTCAAATTCATTTCTACAGTCCTGCCCCAATTACCTTACCTGCAGCGGGTCCAGAAATTAGCAAACAAATTCTTGAGTTGATTAGTTCAGAAAAAATTGTTTTTCATGATTCTTGTAAAATAAAATCAGTAGAACAAAACAAACTAGTCTTTGAAAATAGTGAAGCTGATTTTGATTTACTATTGGCAGTACCGCCACATATTGCACCTGATGTGATTGTCAAAACAGGGTTGGCTCAAGAAAATAATTTTATTCCGATCAATCGAGATTGTAAGACTCCATATGAAAACGTCTATGCAATAGGAGATGTTACCACGCTAAAGGTAACAGAAAAGCTTGCTGTTCCAAAGGCTGGGGTCTTTGCAGAAGGTGAAGGATTAACCGTAGCTCAAAACATCATTTCTAAAATCCAATCAAAAGAGGATAATGCCTTGTTTGATGGAAAGGGTGGATGCTTTATAGAATCGGGTCGAGACACTGCTTCCCTGATAGAGGTAGATATGTTTTCAGGACCAGAACCTTCCACAAACTTAACTGAATCAACAGCTGAGCATCTTCAAGAAAAATTAGAATTTGAAAAAGACAGAATTTCTAAATGGTTGTAATCATTCATTTTTCTCTTTCTCTCTAGCTAAATGTTCCATGATAGCTTTGACTTCTACTCCTAAATCCCGAGTGTCTTTAGATAGTTGTAAATTTTCAGTTATCTTACTTTTGAAGTCTTCATCTTCGAGTTCAACTCTTCTTTTTTGAACACAATCAAGATGGTCTTGACCGCTCCCTGAAATCTTATGACAAATACTACAAATCTTCATTAGTAATCTATGCAAATCCGACGATTTAATAATTTCATTTTATGCCTAACCGATGAGGGATCGTCGTCTAGCTTGGTATGATACTTGTCTGGGGGGCAAGTGGTCGCAGGTTCAAATCCTGCCGGTCCCATTACAAAAATTTGCTAGAATTCAGTTTATTGGCCTCATCTTGATAGAATTTTCCTTTCTCAGGATTATCCAACTCAGAATAGTAAATCTGTGCTAATTGACTGAGAGGAAAGGCATCTTTGGGCTTAATTTTGTGCATTTTCTCTAAACATTCAATTTTTTTCTTAGAATTTCCCAAATCCACATAACATCCATACAATTGATAAAACAAATCAAAATTATCAGGATTTTTCTCAATAGCTTTTTCTAATTTTGGTATTTTCTCTTCTGCCTTTTGAATTGTTTTAGAACTTGTCTGCGATTCTTTTAGTTCTATTTTCTTTTTTAAATTATTAAAAAAACCCATACCATGCAAATAATTTGAAACTATTTTAATTGATACAAAACAACTTGTAAAGATTTTATAATTTCCAAAACTTTTTAAAATTATGAAAATTTTCTTGACAATTCTTCCTATTGTTATGGTTTTAATGATTAGCCTAATTCCTACAACCTTTGCAGAGACAGTCAATGTTTCTATTCCTGAAGGAACCAATGTAGAAGGATGTGAAACAAACAATGAGTGTTATCTTCCATACCAAATCATCATAGATACTGGTGATACGGTGATATGGACAAATGAAGATCTAGCTTTTCACACAGTAACAAGTGGAAATCGTCTCGATGGTTCAGACGGACTGTTTGATTCTGGAATGTTTAAGATAGATGAACAGTTCTCATATACCTTCAAAAACGCAGATAACTTTGATTATTTTTGTACACTGCATCCATGGATGGAGGGAATCGTAATTGTCCAAGAAGCATCTGGTGAAGACGGTTCTAATGATGAGGGAGGTGGTTGTCTAATTGCTACTGCAACATATGGTTCAGAACTAGCTCTACAAGTTCAACAACTACGAGAAATCAGGGACGAGAAATTGTTACAAACAGAATCAGGCTCAGCATTCATTCAAGAATTCAACAAGTTCTACTATTCATTTAGTCCAACTATTGCAGATTTGGAACGTAAAAATCCTGTTTTTAAGGATGCAGTAAAAGTTACCCTTACCCCAATGATTACAAGTCTTTCCATATTGAATCATGTCGATTTGAATTCTGAATCAGACGTGATTGGGTATGGAATTAGTTTGATTCTCTTAAATGTTGGAATGTATCTAGGGTTACCCGCAATTGTTATTTTTGGAATAAAAAAGAAGTTTGAAAATTAATAACATATCAAAAACCAAACCCTCTTGTAACGTGAAATTTAATGTCTGATGATTTAATTATCAAAAAAGAAGAGTTGGCGAATAATCTACAAGATTTAATGAAGTTGGTAAATAAATTAGAACCTTCTCAATCAATCAAGTTTTATGAAAATTTGATATCTACTTTAAAGGCCGATCTTGAAAAAATCGAGCACCCCACTGAAAACTGCAGCACCTGTGGAAGTCCACTTGATCCTTGGGAAAAAGATCGATGTGGTCCATGCAAAATAGCAGATGAAAAAATCCCAGAAGAAAGGGATTAATTGTAAACTCTATTCATTCTAAGATTCATTACTGAAAAAATGATTAAATTTTTTACTTGTAAATAATACCACTTGGATATGATTAAAAACAAAATTAAAAGAATTCTAGCACCTATTGATGGTTCAGCAAATTCACTTCGAGGACTTGATGAGGCAATCTTCTTTGCAAGACAATGCCAAGCCACGATTACTGGATTAAATGTGATTAACGTGCCACCTTCAATGGTACTAAACAAGAGAAAACTTGAAACTGGAAGCATTAAAGCCATGGAATTGGTAATGGATGCTGCAAAAACTAAAGCTGCTAGACATGGAATAGAATTCCATTCCAAAATTATCAAAGGCGCAGATCCTGGATATGATATTGTAAGGTTCTCAAAAAATCATAAAATTGACCTAATTGTGATTGGAGCAAGAGGTCTAAGCGGTATTAAAGAAACGTTTCTGGGAAGCGTTTCAAACTACGTTCTTCACAAATCCAAAATACCAATTCTGATAATAAAATAAAATTTTAGGCTCAATTTTGCACTCTGAATCTACGTTTACCAACATGGTAAAGAATTCTAGTCAAAATTAAAATCCAAATTGCCCACAAAATGAAAAACACAAAAACATCTAATCCAATATCATCTACAGGCGTAGGTTCACTCGGTTGTATCTGTATTGGTTCATCAAAAGGCGATGCTGCTACAATTAGCATAATAATAGGAAGAATAACTGCCCCTGCAATTTGAAATACCAATTTAATTTAGATTAAAAATAATAGAATTAAGACTTTATCCTGATTATCAATTCAAAAAACGGGTTTTACTCAACTATGATGTCTGAAAATTGAAAAGGATTATTTTTAACTTTAAAAATTAAAACACATTTTAGACAAACTCGCTCAACACCATCTGGTTCTATTGAATAATATGTTCTAGTCTTACATCTAGGACAAATAAATCCTCCCATAAAATTACAGAATCATTTTTTTATTTATTTACTTGTCAGTATGAAATTTTTCATAACATCATAATTAACGACAACTCCAATGATTTTCGTAACAATATTAGTTTTGTAATATCTGTTAAAAACAAACAATACAAAATGTAATTGAAAAATTTTATCCAATTTTTCTTAATCAGCTTTATTTTCGAAATAAAATGACACAATCCGTGCCTAATTTACCATAAAATCTACTCTTTTTACTATTCTGGATTAGACTTTCAATATTTTGAGCAGTTCTTCAAAATTTTCTCTGGTTTGTTCTTTTTTGTAAATTCGTAAAACATCAATAATTTTTCCTTTATCTGGGATTTTGTAAATTCGTTTGATTTTTTTGCTAATACCTGATCCTATGAAAATTGCCTGAGTAATTGATGTTACATTTGAGGGCCTACGGATAGTACTTGAACTTTCAAAATCTATCAAAGTTGATTTTGATTTTCCAACAATAACATGTTTAGAAATACTACTTAATTCTCCATGATCAAAACCGATCTGATCTAATCGATAACAATCCTCAAGAATTATCTTAATTACTGATTTTAATTTTTTAGCACTTCCCACACCACCTAACGTTTCAATCCATTTTCCTATTTTTTCACCTTCAAGATATTCCATAATTACAAAATTTTTACTGAAATCAATTAATTTTGGACCTACCTTAACAGAGTTTACAATCTGCAGAAGCCTAGCCTCATTTTTCATATCATTTCTCTGCGAATCTATTCTTCGTATTTTTACTGCCACCTTTTTGTTTCCTTTTTTGCCCAAGACAACAATTCCAACATAACCTTTGCCTAAAATCTCTAATTTACCAACAGTAGTAGGACCTTTCAATGAAATAGATCTTATCTTTAATTTTTCAAGCTCTGAAATTCTTGATTTTAGCTGGCGTTTAGTAGATCTAGGATATCCTAGAATTGAAGAGTAAGGTTTCGCAGAAAATTTTTTAATTGAAATAAAAGATTCTTTCATCTGTTGAGGTTAACTGATTTGCTACCTCTTTAATGGATTTTGATAGATTTTTCGTGCCTAAAAACACCTTATATCCTCTCTTAAAGTCATTTTGAAGACCTTTTGGAACACCGGTTTTCAGGTTATTTTTCAAAAAATCTGAAACAAACTTGACAGCATCCGAGTTTTTTCTTTTCTCTAGAGATACTATCTTTCTATTTTCATCTATCCACATCAATTCAGTTTTTGATTGATTTTTTGAAATAAAACTTCTACAATCTTTTTCCCTAAAAAAATCAGGACCTATTTTGGCATATTTTTTTGGAATTATAGGAGATTCTAGCAAGAACAAAAGATAGCTCTCTTTTTTTTCATCAGTAAAACCTGTACTTTTCAAGACATTAAAACCTCCTACACTTAATTGAGTTGAAAGAGCGTTTGCCGCCCTTTTGGTTTGACCCCAAATAATATCTGGACTACGCATTTTAAAATCAAATTTTACAACAAGAATATTTTCCTGGTTTGTTTTGGAAAATTTTGGTTTGATTTTTTTGAAAAATTTTAAGGATGGATTAGTTTGAAAAACTCTACAGGCCATTATCAACCTCCCCACATTTTCCTCAGATATTGCTGCAGCTAAATTTCGATTGGTATCGATAGGATCCATGATTACAATTGGTGTATCAAACTTCTTGGTGGCCTTACCAATCACTTGATTTTCTTTAATTTTTGATATTGATTTTATAACATTTTCAAAACTTCCAAAATTTATTATCAACACTTCTGAGACATAACCACTAAATCCTTGTTTTGCTACTTCTGCACCATATATGTTAGTAGATTGAAGGAATGTTTTGAGTAATCTTACTTCATCTCTCATTTTAGCAGTAAGCATTTTTTTCATATGTCTTGTATGAAATGGAGATCTATCTGCTGAGCTTTTCCATTTTCCTAATTTTACATCATAACACGGAACAACATTGACTTTTGTATCCTTAATTTTAGCCTCAACATATGGGTGTTCAGAGTATCTAACATATGGATGATATTTTTTCATAGATTCAAAACCGATTTTTTTAGAAATCTCTTCAAATTTGTCACTAGGAACGGTTTCTTTGAATCTAATGAAAATATCTACATCTGCACTTTCTGAAAGCCAAGTTCCCTTGGCAAAAGATCCTCCAAACTCCAAACCAACAACTTCAGAAAAATCTTTTATTTGTTCTTCAACTAATCCATATGCCAGATTGGCAATTTGAATCTTAGATTTCTCTAGGGATTTAGTTGGAATAACTAACTTTTTTGCTTGAGTAATTATTTTATTCATAATTTTGCCTTTACCTCCAATAAATCAGAATAAATTGGACCTTGTGGGGTCAGTGTGCTTTGTTTTAATTTTATACTAGAAACTTCCTGAGAACCAAATTCATTCAAAGAAAACTTTTCCAATTCTTTACTTATGTCACCTATCTTGTTTTTAATTCTAAATACTGTAATATGTGATTTGAATGGTTTATCTGAAATAAATCCTATAGGCTCTAGGACATTTTGTACTTTTTTCGCCAAATCCACTAACCCATTCCCCCCCATCTCATCGGTTCCAATCCAAATAACTCTTGGAAATTTTATTTTTGGAAATGCCCCTAAACCTTTGAATTCTACCTTGAATGTAGAAAATTCAATTGTCTTTAATGCAAGTTTAATTTTTTCTGCTACATCTTCTGATATTTCTCCTAAAAACTGAAGTGTAAAATGTAAATTATGAGGCTCTACAGATTTAGCTTTAATTTTAATTTTAGATTGGAATTCTGCAATGGAATCAATTACTTGCTTGTCAGAAACTTCAACAGCAACAAAAACTCGCATTACAAGTTCCTTTGAAGTATCTTTATAATAATTTCCGGTAGCTTCATAGACTAGCCATTTAGTTCTTTAATCGTTGACCAAGCTAATTGTTTGCCTTACAGGAATGCCTGGAGCAGGAAAATCTACCATCGCAGAAGGTCTAAAGTCAAAAGGTTACGAAATTATCAATATGGGCAATGCAGTAAGAAGTGAGGCCAAAAATAGGAATCTGGAACCAACTGGAGAAAATCTTGGAAAACTTATGCTTGAATTAAGGGAAAAAAATGGACCAGGAGCTGTCGCTGAATTGGTAAAACCTGAAATTGAAAGTTCAAAATCTGAAGTAATAGTCATTGATGGAATTAGATCATCTCCTGAAATTGAGGTACTTCGAAAATTTGGAAAAGTAAAACTTCTTGCGATACATGCATCAACAGATACTAGATTTGATTTCTTACAGCAAAGAGGAAGATCAGATGATCCACAAACTAGAGAAAATTTTGAAAAGAGAGACGATAGAGAACTTGGAGTGGGAATAAGTAATCCAATTGCACTATCTGATGACGCTATTTCAAACAACAGTATGACAAAAGAGGAACTAGTGGAAGAAGCCTTTAGAAAAATCCAACAGTGGATGACATGAATGCCCCATCTTTTCCTTGCAAGATAGAAATTTTTTGTTCAGTCAATCCTTCTGAAGATCCCAAAAAGATAGAAACTTCAATTTTAAATGTACTTCCAAACTGTGAGATTTCAGTAGAAAAATTTTCCATAAAAGGAATCTCAAAAGATTTAGGTTCATTTGAGAAAGTTCGTGAATCAATTCATAATCTAAATCATCAAAGGATTTACCGAAAAACTCTAGAAAAAAACTTAACAAATAATTCTACGTGGTTTTATCTTAACAAGCAGGCAGCTTTTGCAGACAAAATTGCAATCTGTGAAGAATCAGATGAATCCCCTCTAGGGCCAATCAAAATAGTTCTGAGTTCAAATAATATTGAACGAATTATAGAATGGTTAGTTTTCAATGAAGAAATTAGTTAGCTAAATTCAATCTACTTTTGACTTTTTTTTAATATTTAATCTAAAAAATAATTTCAAGAAAACTAGGTGTGATAATCAAGCTAGGCATTTTAGGCGCAATTATTGTTGTAGGAGGAATTCTTTTTGGCTCAGAAATTCAAGAACTTTTTCCAGAATCAACA
>WVWY01000002.1:61699-76470 GCA_011773785.1 Candidatus Nitrosomaritimum khambatensis
TCCAGACAGCAGAACAAACCATTGAATCATCAGTAGAAACAGCTGAGACCAAATTAACTGACTTTGGTCATCAAACTATCCAGACAGCAGAACAAACCATTGAATCATCAGTAGAAACAGCTGAGACCAAATTGTCAGAAATAAAACAAAATTCTACTGATTTTGTAGAAGAAATTGTAGTGGATAAAATACCTTTCATAAACGAAAATGAAGAGTAAATATTGTTTTACTTTTTAAAAATTGAAACTAATTCTGGTAAAGCAGTTGCTGAAGTAGATCTTAATGAGAAATCCATATCCGATGACATTATGGTCTCATCAGGATTTACTTCAATCAATATGGCATTATTCTGTTTAGCATAAATCGGAAGAGTATTAGCTGGTGATACAACAAGAGATGTTCCTGCAATTATCATGACATCACAATTATTTGCATGAATAATGGCTTCTTGCCAAACATTTTGTGGCAATCCTTCCCCAAACCATACTACATCAGGCCTTAAAATATTGCCACAATTACATAAGGGAGGAAATTCAGTAAATTCGGTAAAAATTTCATCTTTAAAATCACACACAGTACATTTTATTTTCACGATACTTCCATGTAATTCCAAAACTTTTGAACTACCTGCTTTTTGATGCAGACCATCAATATTTTGAGTTAAAACCACCACATTGAGAAAATTCTCTAATTCTGCTATTGCCTTGTGCCCCGGATTGGGTTTTGAAGAAAAAATATTCTGTCTTCTTTCATTATACCACTCCCAAACCAGCTTAGGATTATCATAAAAAGCATCAATCGTGGCCAATTTCATTGCATCATAATTCCTCCATAATCCATCTTTACCTCGAAAGGTAGGAATTCCACTTTCTTGAGATATTCCAGCCCCAGTTACAAAAACCACTTTTTTTGCTGAAAGTAACTTTTCAGCAATTTCTTTATTCATTTTATCTCAATTTCAAGAAGGTCTTTTGCAGCAATTACGGATTCATGGAATTTCTTAGCCTCTTCAAGATGCTGTTTTTCATCCTTGTATCTGGCTGAAAAGTGTGTAAGAATCAAATTTTTCACGTTAGCACTTTTTGCCAAGTTTGCCGCTTCTTTGGCAGTAGAATGATGAGTTTCTAAAGCCTTTTCTTTGATTTCATCTAAAAACGTTGAATCAAAAACTAGAAAATCACAACCTTCAAAGAATTTCTGTAATTCATCTGTTGGTCTAGTATCTCCTGATATCCCAATTTTTTTGCCAGCACGTTTTTCACCTAAAATTTGATCGGATGTAATAATCCTTCCATTAATTTCAACTTGTTCTCCATTTTGCAATTTATTCCATAAAGGACCTTCAGGAATTCCCAATTCTTTTGCTTTTTCTAAATTGAATCTACCAGGCTTAGCTTTTTCATCAAATCGATAGGAAAACGCAGTAATTGAATGACTTGCTTTACAACAATAAATTGAATATAATTTGGAATCAAAGATTTGACCTTCATTAATAATTGAAATCATTATAGGAAATGATAAACCAAAATTTAGTACTTTTATGTTTGATGAAATAAAATCATCAATTCCTTTGGGACCATAGATTTCTAAAGGTTCAGTTCTATTTTGCATTGTCATTGTTTGTAAAAGTCCTAAAATTCCAATACAATGATCTCCATGTAAATGAGTGACAAAAATCTTCATTTTTTTATTCCATCCTAAACCTGATTTGAGATATGCAATTTGCGCAGCTTCACCAGCATCAAACATCAAAACTTCACCATCTCTTTCTAGACAAATGCATGAAAGACCTCTATTTTCTGTAGGTTGTGCAGCTGAAGTTCCGAGGAAAACTAGTTTCATTTTATCAAAATTGTCCTTGTCAAGCTTTTATGCCTATAGATATCATAAGTTTTTGAGGGATTCATATTCAATTTCTTCTCAAATCCTTTTTTGCACATTATGGCAATTTTTTTCCGTCTAGGTAGCATGGCAACAAATTTTTTTATTAATTCTTGAGGATTTTCTGAGGATTTAGAGGCAGTCCCATATGGAAGGTCAGTCACAATTCCATCAAATTTATCGCTCATCGATGTAAATTTACTAAAATCTCCTTTGATTAGCTTTGATTTGAAACCATTTATGGCTAAATTTTCTTTTGAAATTTGATACATTTTTTCGTCAAAATCTACTCCTATTGCTTTCACTCCCATAGATTCGGCCTCAAGAAGAATAGTTCCAGTACCACAAAATGGATCACAGACTGTCTCGCCTTCCTTTAATCCAATCAAATTAATCATCACTCTTGCTAATTTCCAATCCAACTCATGTGGATGAGTTTTTACCTTTTTAGGTCTAGGAGTTGTTTTTTCTAGTTTTGAAAACCCAAAAAAATTCTCTTGATTTGTAAAAATAAGATAAATGATAATATCTGGATTTTTAAGATCTACATTAACTGGAGCTAATTTAGATATCATATCACCCATAGAGCTTTCTAATTCTGGAATGTCAAACTGTTTTGAAGATAAATTTACAATTCTACAAGCAAAGGTTTTTGCATTTTTTAATATTTCAAAATTATCCTCGCCTAAAAATAATCCTGACATTTTACGTAAAATTTGACCTGAGATTTTTGCAAACGTAGCTCTTGCCGCAATCTTTTCCCAATTAATTTTAGATTGAATTATCATTAAATTTGAAATTGATTTTGATTTTGCAAACCTATCATAAGTTTTAGCAATGGCAATTATTTCATCTTTGGCAAGTTCTAAATGATCTTTGGATAAGATAAAAAAACTTTCTGGCATTACTTTAGTGCCTTTGCAATTGTGTTTGAAACATCTACTACAGAAGTTTTACCTGGTATTGTATTTGCACTAATTATTGCAGAAACACCTGCCTTTCGTATCTTCTTTTCTGCATCATTAATTAACAAAGCATGAGTACAAGCAACAAAAATTCTATTGCATTTTTGCTTTTTCAAAAACTCTGTAGATTTGATTATACTACCCCCTGTACTGATCATATCGTCGACTAAAATCAAATCTCTTCCTTTTACTTCATCAAGACCCTTTGTTTCAATTTGGACTCTGCCAGTTTTTCTATCTCGTTTCTTTTGCAAGGCAATATAATCCGAACCAAATAATTGAGCAAATTGCTTGGCTCTTTCTTTACCGCCTTGGTCTGGAGATACAACTAGAGGATTTTTCAGTTTTATTTTCTTGAAATAATTTACTAGATCAGGAATTGCTGAAAGATTTTGAGCCTTGATTTTGAAGTGCTTTAAGCCCATTGTACTGTGTACATCAACTACTATAATCCTCGTTGCGCCTGCACCCTTGAATAATTTTCCAATAACTTTCATTGTAACTATCTCCCCCGGTAGAAATTCTCTGTCCTGCCTTGCATATCCTAAGTAAGGAACAACTACCTCGACTTCTCGCGATTGTTCTTTTACCTTTGATATCAACGACAGAGTTTGAATAAGATTAGTATCAACAGGAGGATATATTGATTGAACTACAATAGATTTGCTTTTAGATATTTTTCCTTTTAATGTAATTTTACTTTCACCATCTGGAAATATCCTTACTTCAGATTTTACAAGGTTAGCTTTGAGTTTTTTTGATATTTTTTTTGCTAAATCCTCTGAAGAAATACCTGCAATCAGACTAGTCAACAAAGGATCGTGTAGTAATGGGATTCTTAAGTTTTGAGAAAACTATTCTAATCTTCCCCTTCTCCACGACCAATATCCCCAAGTCCATAGTCATCAATTACTTTATTTCTATCCGCATCTCTTTGGGCAATTTCATCATTTTCTCTCTTTTCATCACCTTGGTAAATTGTTCTAATTGGCCATGGAATTCTAATATCATATTTCTTGAATTCTTCATACATAATCATTCTTAGATCTGTTTTTGTCTTAAATTGAGCCCCATAATCTCGAACATAAACCCACATTGAAAAATCCAATGAAGAATCATTGAAATCAGTAAATCTTACCACCGGTTGAGTAATGTCAACATGGAGATCTTTATCACAACCACAGCTTGGTCTATTCTTATCTAAGTAGGGACACCTATTTTGTCTTACAAGATGTCGCCCTTTGGCATCTACAATTTCTTTCATCCCTCTTTTTCCAACTTTAACCAGAATAGATGCTACTTGCTGAGGATTATTTAGATATGAAACACCAACTTTCACAGTAGCTGGAACAAGTTTGTTTTCTTTAGTATAGTTTACAATTTGAGAATTGACTAATGATCTTGTTGGAATAACTGCAAGAGATTCATGTAGGGCATCACGAACATAAGTTACTCTAGGCGTGATTTTGTGCACATATCCATTATATCCCGTATCTAATTGTACTCTATCTCCTTCTTGGAATATTTTGTCCTTTCTTATAATCAAATACGCAAAATAATTTTGCATTGTTTCTTGCATTGCTAATCCCAATCCAATAGAAAACCCACCGGTTGCAGTTGCTAATACTATTAGATCTACTCCCCACCATGCAACTACACCAAGAATTGTGGCAACAAAAATTCCTACAGGTAGAATTTGTTTAGCAGATTTAGGAACACCTTCTCGTTTTTTTCTTGCATAACCAGGAGGTCTTGAGCTAGGAATTATTGGTTCAAAACCATGAAGTCTTTTTTCCTCCCTCCAAATATCAATAGGAAAAATTTCATCTGGCTTTGCACCGGGTTTTAATTTCCTCCCCGATTGGTTATTTCCAGTTATACAATTTTTGTAATATTTTTCATATTTTGCTCGTTCAGATTTTTTCCATTCTTCAAATGGATTTTTAATTAATTTTTCATATCCCCCAATTGGATTTCCTTTAGTTGTTCTGAATTGCTCAAGATATTCTCTACCTTCTTCCGTTTGAAGATATTTGTTAAATTCTTCTTCTGGTATTTCTTCTGGCAATACTTTGGGTGGAACCCATTTGTACAATTTGTGGAATAAATCCCCATCATCATCTGAGAATCCTCTAAAATCAAACCAAGCATCAAAGTCTTCCTTTTCAAGTATAGATTTATCACGTTTAGTAAGGGCAATTGGAATTAGATGAGATACGGTATAACCAATTACCAGAATATTGAAGGTGTTTAAGATTTTTGCAAAAGTGGCTTCTGCAGATAGATCTCCCCCACCCATTACATCTTGTTCAAAAACCCCTGAGCTTTGAATATAGGCATTAGTTGATGTAATGAGAGCTATTGCAAAAAACGGTAAGATTGCCCTTCTAATGAATCTGGATAAATGAGGTCTTTTGTAGTAAATTTTTTGAGATTTTACCCAATTAGAAAATTTTCCATATCCTAAAACTATGGCAATTATTCCTACTACCATCAAAATAAACGCAAATTGTAAAGATTCTGATGAAACTAACAACTGAGATACATTCTCAAATTCTCCAACAGAAATCTGTGATAGATCCTCTTCAGCCATAATATTTCCTTATTCTAAGTCATTGAATTCTCTGAAATACAAAGGTTAAGCCACATTATCATAACTTGTTGTAATTATAATCAAAAATTTTTAAAATTTTCAACATTTGTGCGTGAGAATGTTGTAACCTTTAACAAGGGTAGGAGGCTACTATACTAAATGACTTATCAAGAGACAGTTTGGGATGAAAAACCTTCGCTAAAATCTTACACATTAGCAAATTTTCGTGATCTTCCACAAATCCAAAAACTTTCAGAACAAACTCAATTTGAAATGGAAGTAGTTGGTAATGTACTACCTTTTAAAGCAAATAATTATGTTGTAGAACAATTAATCGATTGGGATAATATCCCCACCGATCCAATGTATGTTCTAACATTTCCACAAAGGGGAATGTTGAGACCAGAACATTATGAAAAAATGGAAACCACTTTGAAAAATAATTCTGATAAAAAAGAAATTGCAGAAGTGGCAAATGAGATTCGTTTACAACTTAATCCACATCCTGCAGGACAAATGGAGCTTAATGTTCCCACTTTAAAGGATGGAACAAAGTTGTATGGCATGCAACACAAATACAAAGAAACTTGTTTGTTTTTCCCAAGTCAAAGCCAAACTTGTCATGCATATTGTAGTTTTTGTTTTAGATGGCCACAATTTGTTGGAATGGATGAGATGAAATTTGCAATGAAGGAGGGAGAACAATTGGTTCAATATATTTCTGAACATCCTGAAATTTCAGATGTATTGTTTACTGGTGGTGATCCAATGATAATGAAAGCAAAAATTTTTGAAAAATATATAGAAACTTTAATTGAGGCCAAACTTCCAAATTTGAAAACTATTAGAATTGGTACCAAATCCCTTTCTTATTGGCCCTACAAATTTCTCACTGATGATGACTCAGAACTAATGTTAGATGTGTTTAGAAAAGTTACAAAAAATGGACTACATTTGGCATTTATGGCCCACTTTAATCATTTAACTGAACTATCAACTAATTCATTAAAAAGAGCAATCCAAGAGGTTCGTTCTACTGGAGCTCAAATCCGGACCCAATCTCCTCTATTGGCTCACATTAATGATGATGCAGACATGTGGGCAAAAATGTGGAATAACCAAGTACAGATGGGTTGTATTCCATACTACATGTTTGTTGTAAGAGATACAGGTGCTCAGCATTACTTTGGCGTTCCATTGGTTAAAGCCCAAGAAATTTTCCGAAACGCGTACAAACAACTAAGTGGTTTAGGAAGGACTGTTAGAGGTCCAAGCATGTCAGCTACTCCAGGCAAGGTCCAGGTTGATGGGATAGTTACCATAAAGGGAGAAAAAGTGCTGTCTTTGAGGTTCCTACAAGGAAGAAACCCAGATTGGGCTTGGAAACCATTTTTTGCAAAATATGATGAAAATGCAATATGGCTTGATGATTTGAAACCTGCATTTGAGGAAAAATTCTTTTTTGAAGAAGAATTAGAACAAAAATACGGCGTAAAAATGTCACATTAAAGTAATTTTTTTAGTCTTTACAACATAGCTAAAACAATCTTACAAACTAACATTAGTAAATTGATTTTCTAAAAAAACTAGTTGAACGCAGATCAAGTACTTAAAAAAATAAAAGATGAAAATATCACTTTTCTTAATTTCTGGTTTGTAGATATCTTTGGAGAACTACATCGACTTGGAATGCCAAGTTATGCAATTGATAAAAACAGTTTTGAAAATGGATTAGAAAAACTAGATGCAAGTTCTATTGTTGGATTTAAATCAGTGAATAATTCTGATATGATTTTAAAACCTGATCCAAAATCGTTTAGAATTTTACCTGCTGATTATGATCAAGGAAGCAGAAAAAATGCAATATTATTTTGTGACCTTTATGAGGGAAATACCATAGAAGAAACTCGATATAATAGAGATTCAAGAGGAATAGCTCACAAAGCATCTGAACAATTAAAGGAATTTGGATTAACACATACTAACTGGGGACCTGAAATAGAATTTTTTGTTTTTGATACCATCAATGTTTATCCTTCTCCTTATGCTGCCACTCATTCCTATGGAGGTTCGGGCTATTCGATTGAATCTAAAGAATCTCCTTGGGCAAAAGGAAATGTAAGTACTGCAATTGATATTAAAGAAGGGTATTATCCCTCACAACCAAAAGATACTCTTGAAACTTTTAGAAAGGACATTTGTGATGATCTTTACAATAATTTTGGAATTAAGATTGAAGCCGAACACCATGAGGTAGCCACATCAGGGCAATGCGAGATCAATCTGGTTTATGATGAAATGATCAATATGGCTGATAATGTGATTGCAGTCAAAAATATTGTGAAAGTAAAAGCCAAGCGTAAAAATAAAGTCGCTACTTTCATGCCAAAACCAATTTTTGGAGACAATGCATCAGCAATGCATACCCATCAAAGTTTATGGAATGATTCTGTCAATGTAATGTTTGATCCTGGTGATCCTGTTGCACAAATGAGTCAAAAAGGAAGATACTATATTGGTGGAATCTTATCACATGCATCTGCATTATGTGCAATTACAAATCCAACAACAAATTCCTACAAACGATTAGTTCCAGGATTTGAAGCTCCAGTAAATGTTTGCTGGGGAATGGGAAACCGTTCTGCAGCTATTAGAGTTCCTATGTATTACCGAAATCAAGAAAAAAGTAAACGAATTGAATATCGTGTACCTGACCCAACAGCAAACATCTACTTACTAGAAGCAGCCTTACTTCTTGCCGGTTTAGATGGAATCAAAAACAAAATTGATCCCGGAGATCCCGTAGAAGAAAATGTATACAAACTAACTCCAGAGAAAAAACGAGAATACAACATTGGAACTCTTCCAGTTTCATTGAAAGGGGCTCTTGATTCTCTAAAGAGTGATCAAAAATTCTTAGAAGAAGTTTTCACAAAAGATTTCCTAGACAAATATACAGAATTAAAATATCAAGAGTATACTGCATTTGCTCAAACCCCAACCGCATGGGAAGTTTCTATGTATGCAGATGCATAAACCAAAACCTGGTACAAAACTAAATTTCAATTTAAAATTGAAAAATTACTAAAACATTTTTAAAATAAAATTTGATTGGTTCATTATTGGATCTTAAGATTTTACTCTTGATTTCATTAACTATTCCTGGATTAGTAGGGATTGCCTATGGACATACAATAGATGCTGTAGGTGACTATAGGTTGGAAATTGGATGGATGAATGAACCTGTTGTATCAGGTGAAACCAACGGGATTGAGCTTTATGTAAGTCCACTTGTCCCTTGCCCAGAAATCGCAGAATCAATCAAATGTGCAGAATCTCAACCTTTTCAAAATGGAGTCCCTAATTTGGACAAAACATTGAAAATGCAACTAGTTCTAAAAGACCAAAAAATTACTCTTCCATTAAAAGAAGATCATAACATCCCAGGAAAATACTATGCATTTGTAAATCCAACAGTGTCTGGATTCTATCAAGCAAATGTATTGGGGACTATTGAAGAAACTAAGGTTAGTCTCTCAATGCACCCACCTAAAGTAAATGAAAGAGAATACATTGAATTTCCAGAATCATCAGATTTGACATTAAACCAACTAATCGACGGACATACCGCATTGCTAGGTGATGTAAATGATCTTAAGGACTCTGTATCCAAACTTGAACAATCTAGTTCACAAAATAATCTTGGTTATGCTGGTATTGGTTTAGGTATTGCTGCAATAGCAATTGCAGGTGCAGCTCTTGCAAAATCTAAACGATAATTATTTTCTTTTCTTATATACTACATAGAAAATAGCACCAGAAGCAATAATTCCAAGGCCTACAAGAATTATCTGCAATTCAAACTGAGTTGCCATGTATATTGTTGCCCCTAATCCAAACAATGGCAAAATAGGAAACCGTCCAATGTTTACAGGAACTCGATAGGGTCTTTCTACATCAGGTTTAACATATCGTAAAAGAATAACAGCTAAATTAATCATAGCAAAAGTTACAACAACTGCAAAAACTACAATATTTGCCACAATCAGGATGTCTCCAATAAAAGAAAATCCAATTGCTGTGACAAGGATAAGAACAACTGCTATCCAAGGAGTCTTTGTTTTATGGTGAATCAAGCCCAACCTAGATGGTAAAGACCCATCTCTGGCCATTCCATAAAAAATTCTGGCCCCAGCCACCAATGTAATCAAAATTGTGCTTGCTGTAGCAAAAAGAGCAATTACTGACAAAATAAAATGACCCTGTTCTCCAAGGCGTTGCTCAGCAACAAAGGCAAGTGGAGCAGAGGACTCTGCAAGTTGTTCCCATCCAACTATTCGAATTGAGGCTAAAGAAACTAAAATGTAAATTATCGTGGTAATCAATACAGAAAGCATAATTCCTCTAGGCATGGTTCTTTGAGGTCGTTTTACTTCTTCAGCAACATTTGCAATATCTTCAAAACCAATAAATGCAAAAAATACTAAAACAAAAGCCAAAATTATCCCATTAAACCCCATCGGATTTTCAAAGTAATCTATTTCAGCTTCTTCTATTGGAAAAGAAAATCCAATAACAATGATGATTGCTAATCCACTTATTGTTATTATTGCAAAAATTGTGTTTGCCCAAGCTGATTCTTTAATTCCAATAAAATTCACAAAAGATAAAATTCCAAGAATTGCCAAAGCTGAAACTAAAATCGGAATGTTTGTCAGCTCTTGCATATAACCTCCAAATCCTAAAGCAACCGTAGCAGCTACAATAATCGATGTCAAAATTGTCAACCATCCTATAATGAAACCAATGAAATCACTTCGAAAGCCTTCCTTTACAAAAACATATTCTGCCGCAGCTCTTGGAAACAATGCAGTCAATTCAGAGTAGCTTAGACCAGCAAATGCTGCAACTATAGCTCCAAGAATAAATGAAATCCATAGAGCATTTCCTGCAAATCCTGCAGCTTCACCAATTAGAACATAAATTCCAGCTCCAAGAATTAATCCAACTCCATACATGGTAAGATGAAATAATCCAATATGTCGACTAAGAGAGGCCATTATTCTCCTATAATATGCAAAACTAAATTTCTTGTTCTTGCTCTAGTATCTAATTCTAGAAATACAATCTGCTGCCAAGTTCCTAGGAGCATTTCACCATTACTAAAAGGAACAGTCAGAGAAGGTCCTACTAACGAGGCCTTTACATGGGAATGCCCATTTCCATCATGCCACATCTGCTCATGACCATAATCTAGATCTTTAGGGGCAATTCTGCTTAGCATTTCAGGAAAATCTTTGACTAACCCAGGCTCAAATTCTATAGTGGTTATTGAACCAGTTGAGCCTGATACAAAAATTGTAACTATCCCATTAGAAATACCTGAACTCCCAATAAATTCAGAAATTTGTTCGGTCAAATCTAGCATATCATTTTCTCCTTTTGAACGAATTTGGATGGATTTTGATATTATAGTCATTTCTTTACAGATCTACCTCTTAGAATTTAACATACATCTAAATTATCATTTGTGATTTAATTTCAGTGATGTTCCAACTGGCATTAGTGATTATAATTCCTATTTTTATTGGAATTGTTTTTGTACCGCCTTTTGAACCTCCTCAAGAACAAACAGAAGAAATTGAAATACCAGATGAACCTTCAGTCGAGATACCAAACCTTGATCTTCTTTATTTTGTTTTGATGTTGGTTTGGTTGTTTTTGCTGATACGAATTTTATTTCAAATTAAAAGAGGTACATTTACTATACAAAGAAAGTTTTGAATAAACAAAAAAACTTTTTTTAACGTACAGTTATAATTCCAACTCTCCAAGGATGAAGAGAACAAAAATAGTTGTAAACTCCAGGTTCATCAAATTTGAATTCAAAGGCTTCTCCGGTTTGTAATGGTGCACTATTAAACAAACCAATTATCTCTCCAAATTCATCTTGACTTTGTATGGTATGTGGTACTGAATCATCATTCCGCCATATCACTGTAGTTCCTGGAGATACCTCAAGATTTAATGGAATGTAAAACCCTGAACTTGTAATATCAAAATTCCCATTAGGAATTAATACTTGTCCTGTTGTATCTATTAAAGTTACTTCAGAATTATTCCCTTCTAAAACTATCACATCACTTTCAATTAGAAACTTTATTGCATTAAGAAACTCAGTTTCAGAAATTTCTCCTTCACCATACCACAATGCAGTATTTTTTACCCAATTTGGAACTACCTCTGCAGATGCGGCTGGATAAAAAATCATAGATACTAAAAATAAGGAACTAACTATTCCAATAAGACCAATCTTTTCCTTGCCCCGCACAAAAAACTAATTGTTTTTAATTTATTTAACAAGATTTGATAATCTCCAATATTGATAATAAAAAATATAAAAATTTTAGTTAAATTAAAAATAATTTAAAAATATGTATTATTTTTATTTGATTCAGTATATTTCTTCATACTTTTGTTTTAGCTTCTCATGAGGTACTACATCGGAAAATGCCTTAACTACGTCTGTTTTACTTACTACTCCAACTAACTTTTGATTAGAATCAATTACTGGTATCCCACTAATTTTAGACTTTATCATTTTCCTAGCAGCTTCTGCCAAATCTTCATCCTCATTTATCGTAACAAGATTTTCCTCAAGGAGATCATTAACAACAACTTTGTCTTTCAAAGGAAGCAAATAATCTCTAGAACGTGTAGTACCTTTGGAAAAATAGTCGCTATGTGTTAACAATGTATTTGTCGATACCAAACCAATCGGTGAACCATTTTCATCAGTTACCACCAATCTTGATACCTTATTTTGGTTCATTAAATCTAATGCAAAACTGATTCTATCTGTTTTTCTGCATGTAACTAATTGTTTTGTCATGAAGTCTTTTACAAGATATTTTCCTCCAAAAACATTTGCATATGATTTTACTAAATCAGTTCTAGAAATAATTCCAGACAAATTTCCATTTTTATCAGTTATGATAATAGATCCAATTTTAAAATTATCCATTTTTGACGCACATTGATAGAAATCGTCTTCTAATTTGTCAGTAATCAATACAACATTTTTTTCCATAAGATGTTTTACTAGAATCTCATCAAGGGCTCTTGCAGTTTTATCTGATTCAAGAAATTTGTTGATATCACGTTCTGTAATAATACCCAATGGTCTTGTGTTTTCACAAATTACGACACGCTTTATACTATTAGATTGCATTTTTTCAAGAGCCTCATAAACTGAAGAATCAGGGTTTACGGTAATTACTGATTTAGAATATTTTCTTTCCATAAAATTACGAATAATTTTTGGATTTAAAAATGATCATTAATTATCAGAAATGATTTTTAATAAAAGTAAAAAGTTTGGTTAGGAGAGGTTGGGTTCTACTTCGATCTCTATAGCACCACCGTGAAAAGAGGTTGCAATTGCTTTTACCTTACTCCTGTAGAGAAAGTACTTTTTCCCATCATCACTGATGGAACCTGAAATTCCTAGAAGTTTATTGTCATGGAGAGTTTGTAGCCTTCTATATACAGTACTGATTGGAATCTTGGTCTCAGCACTTATTTCCATGGCAGATTTTGGCTTTTCCATTGAAATTTCTAAAATTGCTCTACAATATTTGTCGGACATTACCTCAAGTATGGCATCTTTCCTTGAGTCATCCTCAATTTTTCTTCCAGAGATTAACGCTTGCATGACTAAACTAGGTAAACTTTTGATTTAATGGATGAGTACACGTTGCCTTGCAGTGCAATTAACTACTATTTTGTGCCTAAAAATAATGGTTTGAGCTTTAAATTGGACATAATAATCAAATCCACTAATGTCATTCCAAAATATCTTAGTTCCATTTGATCTATCAAGTCCTTCAAACAAGGCATTCAAAGTAGCACTTGATTTGGCTCAAAAATATAATTCCAAAATTACTTTGATTACTTGTGTTGAAGGCGATGCATGGCATCATAAATTCTATGACGCAAGGGCAGATACTCAATTATTAAAAGCACAAACCAAAGTGGCAAAAAAATACATGGAAAAACTAGAAGAAACAGCAAACAAAGTAGGTGTTAAAATAAAATTACAAATTATAAAATCTACCTCAGTTGCTAAAGACATCGCAACATTTGCTAAATCTAGAAAAATGGATATTATAGTTATTAGCTCTCATGGAAGAACTGGATTTGATAAATTAGTTCTTGGGAGCGTAGCAAACGGCGTAATTCAAAGAACCAGCGTTCCTGTTCTATTAATTAAATGAGATGAGATTTAACTGATCTCGATTATTGGAAGTGGTTTAGTTGGTTCTTCAATTGCTTTTCTTTGTGCAGTAAATTCTTTAGATGATATAGTTTTACTAAATCGGACAAAAAGCAAAGCTTTGGGAGAAGCTCTAGATATTGCAAATGCAATCCCTAAAAATTCAGATATCACCATCAAAGGAACAGATGACTATTCAGAAATATCAAATTCAAAATTAATTGTTATTGCAGCAAGCACTGGCATTTACTTGAAAAGCCGAAATGAAATGGTTGAAGCTCAAGTAGAAATGATAAAAAATATTGGAAAAAATATCAAAGAAAAATGTTCATCTCCACTAACATTGATTGTATCAAATCCTGTAGATGTTTTAACATATTATTTTCAAAAGGAAACTAATCTTCCGCGAACTAAGGTAATGGGAATCGCATCAAGTTTGGATACTAGCAGATTTAGATTACAACTTTCTAAATCCTTGCAAATCAGGAATTCTCAAATTTCAGATGCAATTGTTCTAGGAGAACACGGGGATTCAATGGTTCCCATTTTTTCAAAGGTAAAAATTAATGGAGATTTAGGCTCAAAAAGGATAGATCCAAAGATAAAAGACAAGGTTTGGAGTGAAATTCGAGACTATTGGATAGCCTTGAGAAATTACAAAAGTAGATCACAATTTGGAATAGCAAAAAACACTTTTGATGTTATTGAAGCAATAACTAAAAATCAAGAAATTTCCATTCCTGCTTCTGTAATGTTAGATGGAGAATATGAAGAAAAAGACGTTTGTATGGGGGTTCCCGTCACAATAAATGAAAATGGTATTTCTAAAATCCAAGAAATTGATTTGGACCAGTCAGAACAAAATTTATTCAAATTGTCAGCCAATACTATAAGAGAAAATATAAAATCTATCTAGATTAAACTAAGAAACTTAACCCATAACCAATAAGATATGCCACTGTTGCAGCAACTCCCCCAATTATTGTGGTATAAAGCCCAGATCTTAATTTAGATTTCCTAACAATTTTTCCTTTGATAACACCTACTATGAAAAAAG
>WVWY01000002.1:76498-95932 GCA_011773785.1 Candidatus Nitrosomaritimum khambatensis
AGCAATAAAGATCATAAATGGAATTAATGGGATTATTCCAATTAAATTAAACCCAACAAAGGTACTAAAGGAACTATCTAAAGGCCGTTTTTCGTCTTCAATTAATCCTAGTTCCTCTTTCATCATAGTATCTATCCACACTTTTCTTCTTGAAGTAATTATACGGACAACTTCTTCCAACAACTCGTCTTTGAATCCTTTTTTACTGTAAATATCACGAATTTCCTCTTTTTCTTGTTCCTCTAAATTATCAATTTCCCATTCTTCCTGTTTCCTTTTCATTTCGATGTATTCATTTCTGGCTTTTGATGCTTGATAATTTGCAGCTGCCATAGAAAATCCATCTGCAAACAAATTTGCAAATCCAAGAATCAAAATAATTCCTGGAGATAAGGATGCACCAACAACTCCTGCTACAATTGCAAAGGTAGTAACTGCACCATCTATTGAACCATAAATAAAATCATCAAAATGCCATTTCATTATACTTTATCAACAATTTTCATTTTTTTAATTTATTCGAAAAAATATCAATCAATTAGAGCCCTAACTACGTCTGTTTTACTTATTATTCCAGCAATGTCTCCATTGCCATCAAGAACCACAAGTCCACTAACGTTGTTCTCAAGAATTAACTGACAGGCACTTGTTAATTTCTCATTAAATTTGATAGAGATTATCCCTTTACTCATCACCTCCCGTGCTAGGGAAATGTCTCCAAATCCTTCTTCAGATAAGAATCCTTTCCTGATTTGATCTGAAATAGTAAATCCAGTATCATCTTCTTCGCTACCTAACTCTAAAGAAATCCTAAAGAGATCTCTAAAAGAAATTACTCCTACTGCTTCCTCATTCTGATTTTTTACAATAATTCGTGACACTTTGTTTTCAAGCATTTTCTTTACTACTTTGAATAAGGGTGCTGCAGAATGAGTAAAAACAAAATTGTGTGTCATATAATCAACTACCTTTTTTTCTGATGAGTTCTTAAGAAAATATTTTACAAGATCAGTTTTGGTAAAAATTCCCTGAATATTATCAGCTGAACCCAAAGTAAGAGAGGATACTCCCTTTTCAATCATTAATTTGGCAGATTCTTTTGGAGTTATTCCTTCATCAACATACAAAACAGGTTTCATTATTTTACTAATAGAAATATCGTCTAACCCTTGTTTTGAAGTTTCAGAAAGAAGAAACAAACCAACATCTTTTTCAGTTATTATTCCAACTGGATTTCCACTTTCTAAAACTATTAATCTGCTAAGTTTTGTTTCTAATAATTTTCTTATTACATCGGATAAAGTTGAATCTTTTAGAATGGTTATGGGTTTGTTACTAATCTCATTAATAGACAACAATAAACCAAATTTTGATCTCTATAAAAAGTTCAACTCTATTTTCATTCATGAATTTTATTCAAACTTTTCAAATGATGAAATCTCAATTGCGGTAATCACAGTCCTTTTATATATTCGAAGAATTACCAAAGCCATTATGGCAAGATTCAAAAAAATCCTTGTTCCAGTAGATGGATCAAAGAATGCCACAAGAGGATTAGATAGAGCAATTGAAATTGCTAAAGAAAGCGGAGCCGAAATAACAGGATTTTATGTGTTCCATTTGCCAATCCTAGCAGGAATAAAATACACTCAAAAAATGAAAGATGAAGCACAAAGCAAAGCTGTCAAAGCCATTGGCCCAGCAATGAAACGTGCACAGCAAGCAGGAGCCACCTTCAAGTACAAAACTGGAGGAGGTCATACTGGTAGAGAAATTGTCAAATTTGCTGAAAAAGGAAAGTATGACATGATCGTGATAGGAGCTAGAGGAATGGGTGCAGCACAAGAAGCAATCCATTTTGGAAGTACCTCTAATTATGTAATGCACAAAACAAAAATTCCTGTTTTAGTGGTAAAGTAAATACTTGTGGGGTATCCCACCATTTTTCTAGATTTTCAAAATTTTGAGTTTTAATCTAAATAGAAATTATTTTTTAATCATGAATCCTTCATATTCAGTAAAGGATTAAGTTACTAGAGGAGTGAATTAACTCAAAATCTGTGGTAGATATGGTAGAAAGTAATTATGATATTTTAGGTATTGGAGAAAATTCATCAGAAACAGAAATTCGTGATGGTTTCAGAAGGTTAGCTTTACAATTTCACTCCGATAAAGGTGGAGATAGTGAACAATTCATAAAAATAAAACAAGCCTATGAGGATCTAAAAATTGGAAAAAAATACCCAGATACGGACGTTGAACGATTAAGAAAATCTAGAGTTTACTCTGGAGATTCTGAAGAAGATATTAGAAGAAAAAACAAAATTTTGGGAAAAGAACTTTCTAAAGAAATGAAATTAGCTCAAGAATGGGCTGGTGCTTTGAATAGAGCCAATTCAACTGCCACTAGATTATTTGGTTCAAAGACATTAGGGGAAATAGAATTAGAACGAAAAGCAAACGGAGCATTATCCATAAAGGGAAATTTTATGGCAGGAGAATTGGAATATGATGGTCCAATAATTATGCAGGGAAATATTACAAGTCCATCTTGGACTAAGGAATTTCAAACAAATATTCACGTGTCAAAAGGAGATTTCAAATTTGTAGATCCAATTGAAAATAAATACAAAATTGAAAACGGCGCTATCTTATTTGTAGAAAACGGCAATGCAGTCATAGGAAATGTTTTTGGGAGGAAATACAAAGTACAAGATCCTTCAGGAAAGGTTGGTGTTTATACTACACAAGAACATAGAACTCAAATTTTAGCACCTAGAGGTAAAATTATTGCAGAAAATGTTGTGAATACAGTGTCCCTTGATGCTGATTCCATAATTGCCCTTAATCTTGAAGATGATGTAAAAATCAGTGGTAGAGAAATTTTACTCTATGGAAGTAAAGTAACCTATGATGTTGAAATCAATTTGAAGAAAGATGGGCTTTTACGATTTTTTGAAACATTTTCTGTTCAAGGATTAAGTAATGATGCCAAAATTAAACTAGAAAATGGAAAACAAATTAGATTAGCTGACCTAAAAACCAAAAAAATTAAAGATTTAGCAGATGAATTTGTTCCTGACAAGACCAAGTACAATAAAGATGATACAATGGTAGGCAAAGGATTCACCATTACATACCAAATGCTTGAAAATCTTGACAAGAAACCCACCAAATCAGGATGGAAATTTGGTTTTAGGAAGTAAAATTCAAAACATTTGTATCAATTTTCATCTAAAACAATCAATAAAATTCAAGTATTTTACAATCAAAGACTTGATATTCAAAGATAATTAAAAGAAATTGAATTGGCAATATCTTTTGCTTTAAATAAAAAATTAATTCTTCTTGTGATGGTTGTATCAATAATTGCTTTGTCTATTACAGCCTTTTTGAGTTTTAATTATGCTGAACAGATTCTTAAAGAAAGAACTGGAGAACAATTATTTGGAGAATCTAGCATTCGTGGGGAAACATTGAGGCTTCTACTTGATGCAAGAATTGAACAAAATGAAATAATCACTACCGACCCAATGATCCGTATTCTTGTTACAGAACTTAATACAAGCAGTGAGGATGAATTGAAAAAATCAATAGAAAGTAAAAGAAGAGATTTTTTAACTCAGATTCAGGCATTTCAAACTTTAATTGGATTCTCAATAGGATTTGAAGATGTAAAAATTATTGGAAAAAATGGTGATGTTTATTTTTCACTTGGAAGAACTGAAAAAGACAATTTTCTAAATGATCCTTTGTTCCAAAAAGGATTAGATTCTTCATTTGTAGAATTTGAACCATTCCAAAATACTAAAAAAATGATTGTAATCTCTCCCGTATACGCAGAAGATAGTAAAATTGGAGATGAAGCTATTGGAGTTGTAATTTCTCGTATGAGAACTGCAGCTATTGATAACATTTTACTAAATCGAAGTGGCCTTGGAGAATCTGGAGAAATCTATATCGTAAACAAAGACTTTTTGATGTTATCAGAATCACGATTTCTTGAAAATACTATTTTCAAACAAAAAGTAGACACTGTTGGAGTCCAAAAATGCTTCAATGAAGGAATAAACCATGAAGGACTTTATCTTGATTATAGGGAAATTCCAATATATGGATCCACTTATTGTGCAGTAGATTTAGGATTTGTTTTACTTGCAGAAATTGACGAAGAAGAAACAATACGGCCTATCGTAACTCTCCAAGGTAGGATTTTTGAAACTGGAATTCTTATCACAACTGGAATGGCAATAATTGCCTTTATCATTTCAAGAACATTATCAAAACCACTAATCAAATTAAAGAATGCAGCCAATACAATTGCTGATGGTAATTTTGAAGTTAGAACAAAGATCAATACCTCTGATGAGATAGGAGAACTATCTCATGCTTTTGACTCTATGGCACAAAAGCTTCAGGAATCACTTATTGAAATTAAAGAAAAAGAGGATGTGATCAAACAACAAGAAGACATTCTTTTACAATTCTCAGATTACAGCGAAAAATATTGTGTTTGCATGGTAGATATCATGAACTCTACTAAAATTACTGCTACGCTTACTGACGAGCAAACAAGTGAATTTTATAAAATTTTCTTGAACTCAGTGGCATTAACAGTCAGAAATTTTGGTGGAATAGTGGTTAAAAATATTGGAGATGCTCTACTATTCTATTTTCCGGTGTTGCACTCTGAAAAAGATCTGACCATAAAAAAATGTCTTAACTGTTGTTTAACATTAGGAGAAACACGTAAGGATATCCTTGATCAACTGCACAAACATAATCTTCCTACTGTTGATTATAGAACTAGTGCAACTTTTGGAATTGTACGAATAGCCAGAACCTCTACATCTTCGGTTAATGATATTTTTGGGGCAACTGTCAACAGATGTGCTAAAATCAATAGATCTGCTCCAGCAAACGGACTAATCATTGGTGAGGAATTTTACGAAAATGCCAAACATTTGGAGGGTTATACATATAAAAAAATTGAAAGTGAAATTGTTTCCCCTGAACATGGTTATGTTGGATACATCGTATCAAGAAAACTAAGAGATTCAAAAACCAAAAAATAATATAAAATTAAATCGTATTCACTGATTTTTCTTTAGTAGAAATATCATATGATTCTTCTACATTGCTGATAAAGATCTTCCCATCTCCTTTTTTTCCAGTATAAGCTGTATCCATTATTGCAGAAATTACAGCATCAACTTGAGAATCATTGACTACAGTTAAAATTACATCAGTAGAATTGAATTCAATTTGTTTACCTGCTATTTCTGGTCTATATCCTGCCCCTTGACCTAAAGACTCAATCAACGTAACTCCCCCTACTCCAGTCTCTCTTACAGCCCTTACTACCTTTCTTGAAACTTCGCTCTGAACTACGGCTTCTATCCTTTTCATGGAATATTTTCGAAAAGTTTCCTTTTAAAAATATCTTTAATTTTTTATTCTCAAATATGAGTCTCAAAATGAGAAATCAACTTAATCTTATATGAATTCACAAAGTAGAATTATTACAGATGAAAACCCTTCCATTAATTTTTACAATTGCTCTAGTAAGTTTAATTTCAACAGCATATGCTGATGAATATATTATTGATATTCCATATGGAGCTTTTAATCCCGAATTAAACACACCTGCGGAAGTTTGGTATGATCCCCCAGTTATTTCCATATCTATTGGTGATTCAGTAATCTGGTATAATGATGACAGGGAAGGTCACACTGTAACCTCAGGAGAAGGATCAGGTAGATTTGGTTGGATGAGTGATAATTTTGGTATTCCTGATGGGAAATTTGATAGTGGAAGATTCATCCCTGGAGATTCATGGTCTTACAAGTTTGAAGAGCCTGGAATATTTTCCTACTTTTGTACCATACATCCATGGATGGAAGGTGTTGTGGTTGTTGAAAAAGAAATTCCGGATTATCCACACGATGCAACAGGACAAAAAATCACCTTCCCTCTTTTACAATATACACCTGATAGAAGAATAGAAGTAAACCTCACTTGGGATCCTCCCATAATCAAAACTCATGAGAAAGTTCAGTTCGTCTATCAATTTTATGATCCAGAAACAAATTCAAACTTGGCCAGAATGCAATATGATTTTATAATTTTTCAAAATGGGCAAGAGATTTACCGTGACCAAGGTTTGAACCAAATTGGAGGAGATTATAGAAATTTTGTCTTTGATAAATCAGGTTCTATAATTATTAGAATTCAAGGAATACAATCTTCATCTATTTTAGCCGAGGAAAGTGTCACAGTTGGGGGGGTTGTTGAAAATAAGGCACAGCGTTCTGTTGACTTTACTGGAGTAGTTTATGATAATCCAGAAAAAACCACACATGAAGCTTATCACATTAAACCTGCACAAAGATTAGAAATCTATTATGAAATGGCTATAGCAATAATTTTGATTCCTGCTGCAATGTTTATAGGAATTATTATTTGGCTCAAAAAATCTTCAAAGGTACCAGTTGGAAAATCAAGTGCAATTTAATTTTAACAAAATAAAAATAAATTAAAAATGATTGAATTCGACTAGTCTACTAGTTCGGTCCAACCTTTTACGAAGACTGAATCTTTGTGGAGTGGAACTGGTTGTCCAACAGTAAAGTCCATTGGTCTCATCCAGAAGATTGCTTTTGTTGGGCATACACCGATGCATGCACCATCAGAAATACATCTTTCTGGGTAAAAGACAAATGCTTTACCTCTCTTCCAGCCTTCTACTGGTTTTACTCTAAGGACATCTGGACCAAGAGTTGTACAGATTTCTACACATAGTGCACATCCGATACACATTTGTTCACTGATGTCGGGAATAATTCCTACTGGCATTACAAAAATTTTTCATGTTTTGATCTTTATATAATTTACCGAAAAATCGAGTGTTATAACACCGTTTGAGATTTTATAACGCCGTTAGAAATTTTGATCTTTTTCATTTCTCTACTACATAAGATTGATCGATCATTCGATTATCGATTGGTTTTAGAATTATTTTTGAATCAACCATGCTAAGGAAATACTTTCCAGTTTGTTTGGTGTTAATTAGATGCCTTCCACTAGGTGACAAAACCAATTGACCATCCTCATTCTGAGTTGCTATACCGCTTACAATTATTTGAGATTGGGTTTGCCTAGAAATTGTAGATAATAGGATAATTGCTGAATTGACAAATCTAGCTGATTCTATCTCGTCAAACATATTGTAAACTCCATTTAAAGTATCAATTACAACCAAAACTCGTTCTTTGGAAATTACTTCTATTATTTTTTCAAGATTTTGACTGAAACTTTCTTTATTGCTTCGAAAAATTCTTACTTTATCATTTTTCTTGATTAAACCAGATTTAACATATCCCGTATACAACAAATCAATATCGAAAAATAGCACTGGAAAATCAGCCCCATCAACCAACTTATTCAAAAATTCAGATTTCAAAAATGGTTGCTTACACAAAATGAGACTTGGATTTTTCTTTGAAAATTCAATTTTGATTTTTTCAAGCTTATTATCTAAAATTTGGTGAGGATTTTTATCCAACACTAATTTAGCCAGAATCAGATATAATAATGAATTTAGTTTCCAAAGATATATCTGATGATTTTGCCACTGACAAAATCTATCTTAATAATGCATCTGTTTCAATAATGCCAAAGCAAAGCATTGAGGCTATGAATGAGTTCTTAATCTCTTATAATGGAATGGGTCCTGATTCCAACAAATCTGAACCTTTTATTTCTGAAAAATTTAGGAATGTTAGGAAAATAATTTCTAAAATTATAAACTGTCAACCTGACGAGATAATCCTAACCCAAAGTACAACTGATGGTGTGAATTTTGTAGCAAATGGTCTAACATATGATTCAAATTCTAATATTGTAATTAGAGGAATGTCTCATGAACATCACGCAAACTTCTATCCATGGCTTCGCCTGAAAAATAAAACTGAAATAAGAAATCTTGATGTTGATCAAAATGGGTTTTTTGAATTAGACGATTTCTCAAGATTAGTCGATAATAACACCAGGCTGGTGGCCCTAAGTCATGCACTCTATAATACTGGTTCAATTTTACCCATTGAAGAAATTGGAAAAATTTTAGATAATAACATTCCATTTTTCCTAGATAGTGCACAAACAGTAGGATGTATCAAAAATGTCAATGTAAAAAATCTAAAATGTAACTTTATGTCTTTTAATGGTTCAAAATGGCTTTGTGGCCCAATGGGAACAGGCTTATTTTATTGTGATAGAAAGTCCAGCCAATTACTAGAACCAATTTCAATTGGAGGGGAATCTGCTTTGTTATACGAAGACTCTAACTTAGCTTTCAAAGATATTCCAGAAAAATTTCAAACGGGATTTAGAAATTATGTTGGAATAGTTGGTTTAGAATCTTCTGCAAACTATCTTTACAACTTTGGATTTGAAAATATCCAAGAAAAAAATAAAAAATTATCAAATATTCTTAGAGAAGAATTATCCAAAATTTCTAAAATCACTGTGTATGGACCAGATGATCCAGAAAAGAGGACAAGCATTGTTTCGTTCATAATTGAAGGGTTAGAACCAGAATTTGTGGTGGAAAAATTAGAGAAAAAGAACATAATTCTTGCTGTTCGAGAAATTTATGATAAGAAAATTATCAGAGCCTCTACGCATCTTTTCAATACAGAATCTCAGATAATTCAGGTAATTGATGAAATAAAAAAACTATAGATTTTCTTGCTCTTCTATAACCATCATAGTAAGAGTAGATTGTACTTTGTTTATTTTCCTAATTTTATTTGTAATAATTCCTCTTAAATTATCAGCATTATCTGACGATAGTTTCAAAACAATATCATATACACCATAAACTCCTTGTACTTCAAACTCTACATCTTCTTCTTCAAGAATTTGTTTTACTTCATCAATTATTGAAGCATCTGAACCTAAATCAGAATTTAATAAAACATATGCAGTAGGCATGTTGCAGATTTTCATAAACAGTATTTAACTTTTCATGACAATCAAAGACTGATTAACTACCTTTTAGATTAATGGATGTGAAAAAATTAGATCTGACATTAACGATTTCTCCTACTATTCCAACCTTCCCTGGATCACCATCACCTCAATTTCTATCATGGTCAACAATCAAAGAAGATCTATACAACCTAGAATTACTTTTTTTGAGTTCTCATACGGGGACTCATCTTGATGCTCCCTATCATTTTACAGAAAAAGGAAAAAAAATCCATCAAATATCTCTGAACCGATTAATGGGTAAATCACTTTTAATTAAAATCAAAAAAGGAAAGAATCAAGCAATCACTAAAAATGATCTAATTAAATTTGAAAAAAAATATGGAACTATTCAAAATTATTCTTCAGTTATCTTTTTCACAAATTGGCAAAAAAATCTTGAAAAAAAATTCTACTTTACAGAAAATCCAGGATTATCTATCTCTGCAGCAAAATATCTATCCTCAAAAAAAATTAACCTAGTTGGAATTGATTCTCCAAGCATTGATTTAGGCTCAGAAACATCCTTTTCTGTGCATAAAATCTTGGCAAAAAATGACATCTTAATTGTGGAAAATCTGGCCAATCTGGAAAAAATATCAAAATTAGAATTTGAATACATCGTATTACCTCTTAAATTAAAGGACACTACTGGTTCACCAGTCAGAGCTATAGCAAACTATTGAACAAAATGAAATCTATTTTGCTTGTAATTTTTTGACAACTTTCCAACAATTGGTATTTGATTTTCACAAAATTTGCATTGATTCTTTTCATTAAGATGCCACTCTTCTATATCAAAACTAAATCTCTTTACTACAATATTATTACATTCTGGACAGTAGGTATGTTCTAACGGATGTCCTGGAACATTACCAAGATATGCATACCTTAAACCAACTTTCTTTGCTATTGCATGATGTTTTTCTAATGTAGCAACAGGAGTAGATTCAAACTCCATCATTTTATAATCTGGATGAAATCTCAAAAAATGAATTGGCATCTCTGGTCCAAATTCATTGTAAACGAACTTACATAATTTTTCAGCATATTCTAAACTATCACCAACTTGGGGAACAACCAAATCAGTAATCTCAACATGGATTTTGGTTTTATCTCGTATTTCCAAAAGAGAATCAAAAACTGGTTGAGGATCAGGAACTCCAATATATTTTCGTGTAAAATCCGGTTCGGCGTTTCCCTTAAAATCAACAGTAATAGAATCTAAAAATTCCCCCATCATTTTTACTGATTCAGGAGTATCATATCCATTTGATACGAAAATATTGTAAAGATTCTTTTCATGAGCAATTACTCCACAATCTCTTGCAAATTCGATGAAAATAGATGGTTCGTTGTATGTGTATGCAATTCCATCAGCCCCATTATTTACAGCAGTTTGGACAACTTGTTCTGGGGTCATATCCGCACCCTCAATTTTCCTTCTTTGACTAATATCGTAATTTTGACAATATTTACAAAGCCAATTGCATCCTGTTGTAGCAATAGAATACACTTTTGAGCCTGGATGATAATGTGTAACAGGCTTTTTTTCTATGGGATCTACATGACCTGCAATTACCTTTCCATATACAAACAAGTTTAACTTTCCATGCTCATTCCCCCTAATTCCACAAAGACCAATTTGACCTTCTTTCATCTCACAATAACGTGCACATGCTGTGCATCGAACTTTTTTGTCAGGTAATTTCTCATAAAGAACTGCTTCTTTTCCTACCACACCTTAAACTCTATTCCTTCAGATATAAGGTGAGTGTATTTTTCGCAATGCTAAAAATATAGAATTGTTAATCTTAAACCATGAGTAAACCAGGAAATCTATGGAGAAAAGTTCATGGTAAAATAACCAAAAAGCCTACAAATTTCTCTTGGCTAATTGACGAAAAGTTAGCCGGTTCTGGAATGCCCACTTCTTTTGATGAACTGGATTGGATTCTAAAACAAGGCGTAAAATCAATAGTAACAATGACAGAAAATTCTCTTCCGGAAGAATGGACAAGAGAAATTGGATACTTGCATGTTCCAACTCCAGATCTTACTGCGCCTGATATGGAAAAAATTGATCTTGCTGTTGAGTTTATCCACCAAAATATTACTGACGAACAAGCAGTAATGGTTCATTGTGCTGCTGGAATGGGAAGAGCTGGAACAATTCTTGCATGCTATCTTGTAAAATATCAGAAATATTCAGCACAAGATGCAATTGAAAAAATAAGAAACGAAAGACCAGGTTCAATTCAATCAGAAGTTCAAGAACTTGCAATTTCGTATTATCAAAAACATGTACAAAACTAAGTAAATTCAGAAACTAATTTACCGTCTACAAGTTTTATCTGGAGTTTTTTATTTTCTTGGAAAATCAAAGTTAATCCTCCATCTGCATCAGGATCTTCGACCTTGACAAGTTCTAACATTTTGATTTGATCAAATTTTTCCATTTTTCATCTACTCCGGAATCGATACAGTCTCAATCTTCCCATCAGAAGCCTTTATGAAAAGAAATCTGTTATCTTTGAAGATAAAGGTAATTCCTCCTTCCTTATCAGGCTCTTCGACTTCTAGTACAGGCTGACCTAAAAGACCATCATATTTTGCCATGGGAAACTCATGAAAAAAGTTCCTTATATCCCTAATTACTCAGAATTTTAAATAGCCAAAATTGATTTTAGGCTAGAAAATAGAATTTGTTAATTATTTAAAAACAAATTCTGAAAACGAAATTATACACATAATAGGGATATTTTTTGAGGACTATCAGAAATGGATCATCAACAACTATGCGACATAGTATTAGAATTACTTCCTCAAGTCAGATTTAGTGGAATCCTAAATTCAAGAGGAGACTTGGCTATTGAACAACATAGAGATAGTTCTGCCCCATTACTTAGTCCTGACGAAGTGAAAATGTCAGTTCATTATACTTTTCAAAGATGGACAAGTATCCAAAACTTAGCTCATAAAATTGGAAATGAGAAAACAAACATTACAGAATTTGATAAAGTTACGTTGATCAGTCTATTACTTCCAGACAACAATCTCCTTTTGATAAGTTCTGAACCAGGAGCAAATTACATGGAAATTATTTCTAAAGTTAAACAAATAATTCCAGAAGAATAGAAAGGTTTCAAAAAATTGTCTCTAGTTTGGACATTTGTTTTTGCGGCGGTACTTGTATACCTAAGCTTAAATTTTGTTATGAAAATTGATGTTTTGGATGGATGGCTTAAGGCACTTTATTTTATTGTCTTGATCCCTGGGTACGGCCTGGTAACATATCAGATCCGAATGCATTTTCAGAGAAAACAGACACCAGAAGCAAATAATTGATTTTTTCCTTTTTTGTTCTAAAATTATAAGGTAGTAATAGAGTGAAATTGTATTGAAAGGGATTTACTGGTTAATCTTGGGATTATGTGTATGGTTTATCCCAACTATAATTTTTAATGCTATCGTAACATCTGGAGAATCTGAATTAACTCCAGAGGAGGCGTCTTCTGATATACCTACATGGTTTGTGGCTGTTTTATTTGCAGCTGCTCTTCCACTAATTCTAAAAGGAGTAATAACAATTAGAAAAGAAAGAAAAACTCAATCCAAAGATCCTAGAAAAGACAAGAAAAAATCCAAAAAAAAGTAACTCAAAACTCTTCATAATCCTAATACTCGTGAATTTTCATAATTTCATAGGTAAATTTTGTATTTTCAAAGATGAGAATTAGATAGTATAATAAATAAGCAAATTTTTGACTTTGGATATGAAGAAAATCGAGGCGATTATCAAAAGATCAAGCTATACAATAATTGCTGAGAAGCTAAGTAAACTTGGTTACACAATAATTGATAAAAGAAACTTGGAGGATAGCAAAATTTTCGATAAACAACTGGGTTCCAAAGTTGGAGGAACAATTAGCGTAAAAACAATTCCTTTATCAAAAATTGAATTGGTAGTTGCTGAAAAAGATGCAAGAAAAGTTATTGATATGATTTCTAAAAAATCTGGGTTTACCTCAAGCAAGGTTGGAAAAATCTTTGTATCTGAAATGGAGGAAGTTTTGGAAATTGATACTCTTGAAAGCACACAAGACTTAGAATTAGATGATGTTAAATTTCCACCAAAACCTAAAATTAAAAGAAGTAGATTAGTACCTTTGCAAAAATATACCCTACTTAGACTTCAGACTGTCTATGAAGAAAATTACGAAACCCTAGTCTCTGATCACAGAATCAAATCATTTAGTGATTTTGTTAATCACTGTATAATGGGATATCTACCTTCCTTTGAAAAACAGCTCAAACATCCAACAGTGGTATATGGAAATAATTTTAGAGAGTTTTAGATAGTACTTTCTCCTTCGTCACCTGAAGCAATATCAACAGCTCTTAGAATTGGTGAAACGAAGATTTTTCCAATTGTTCCTTTGTCTTTAATGATGTTTATCACTTGTTCCTCTTTACTTTCCGGAACTACTAATTCAATGACATATTTTTGGCTAAACTGTGGTTGAAATATGGCACTTCCTTTGGAAGCATGGATTTCGGGGGGAGGTCTTTTACCACGTCCTCTAACTTTGTTTACAGTCAATCCACCAATTTCAAGTTCTTTTAGTGCCTCGCTTATGTCCATTACGTCATTTTCTCCGAGAAATGCTTGGATCTTAATCATTTAATGAATTGACAAGGTTTTTCACAAATAATAGTTTCAGATTTTGATAATCAAGTGATAATCAAATAGATATCAAATTTCGTTATTATTATTTAGTTTCAAAAATCTCACAATAACGTTGCCAATAGATACAGGTGATACAGCATGGATGCTCGTAGCAGGAAGTTTAGTATTGTTAATGATTCCTGCACTTGGACTTTTTGAATCTGGCTTACTAAGAAAGAAAAATGCCGTATCAGTTTTCATGCAGATCTTCTTTGGTTTAGCTCTACTTTCTGTAATGTGGTTCGTTTTTGGATTTAGTTTATCATTCGGTCCAGATCATACTGGTGGTTTAATGGGTAACCTGGACTGGGTTTTCCTAAAGGGAGTTCCGTGGGATGATTCCCTTGATTATGCACCAACCATACCAGGGGTGTTATTTGTAAAATTCCAACTCATGTTTGCGTGTATCACTCCACTACTTCTTACAGGAACGATAGCTGAACGTATGAAATTTAGCTCATTTATCATATTCATAGCAACATGGTCAATCTTGATCTACTACCCACTTGTACACTGGGTTTGGGGAGGAGGTTGGTTAGCAGAATTAGGTGTTGTAGATTTTGCAGGAGGAATTGTAATCCACACGAGTGTAGGTATGGGTGCCTTAGCAGCTGCAATGGTACTAGGACGGAGAAGATTCTTTGGACCAGCAATTGAAATTCCTCATAGCATTCCTCTTGCAGTAGTAGGTTCCTCTTTGCTATGGTTAGGTTGGTTCGGATTTAATGCAGGAAGTGCTCTTGCATCAGGTTCTTTGGCAGGAAATACAGTAATTGTAACTCACATGGCCTCATCAGTATCTGCATTAATTTGGGTTGGATTATCATGGATGAGGTCAGGAAAACCTTCAGTTGTAGCTGCAGTTAACGGCGCCATTGCAGGTTTGGCAGGAATTACTCCGGCTTCAGGATTTGTCAGTGTTGAACATTCATTTGTAATTGGCATTGCCATCGGTATTGCATCATACTCTACATTAGTCATATTCAAAGAGAAACTAAAGATAGACGATGCCTTAGATGTAAGTTCCGTCCACGGAACTGCAGGAATTATTGGTTCACTTGCCATCGGTATATTTGCAAGTACTGCAATCAACCCAGCAGGTCCAAATGGATTACTATTTGGTAATCCAGATCAATTAGGAATTCAGGCAATTGGTGTTGCAGTTGCCGCTGCCTTAGGATTTGGAGGAACCTACATTATAATGAAGGTAATCAACTTCTTAGTAGGAGTTCGTGTATCCCCCGAAGTGGAAGATGCTGGACTTGATATTAGTGAACATGCTGAACGGGCGTATGCCGACGAAGAAGAATTCAAACTTGATATGGATTCGTATGTTGAAGACCTGGAAGAAAAAGGTGGATTCTTCGGTGCAAGAAAGAAAGACAAAAACTAAAAATTTTTAATTTATTGTAATCTCAATTTCTTTTGAAGTATTTTTAATACTGTCAGAATCTGTGTACTCGTGTTTTTGCCAAGAAGCAAAAACCTCTGCTCCTATCTTATGTTTTCCTGGCCCTAAATCTGAAGCCTTTATTACAAATCTCTCATTGAAATCAAACAATTCTTGTCTGACCTCTTCTTCGGAAAGTCGAATAAATGGTTCAAAATTCTTCGCTACTTGAACCCAAATTCTTCTGTCTTTCATAGGATTTACTAATTTAGGATTTCTCGTCCAAAAAATGGAGGCCTTTCGGTATGTGTCTATTGGTTTTCCAATCTCTTTCTTTCGAAAACTACCAGAAATCAGCTTTATACCATACTTTAGCTTAAAGGAGACATCATTTTTGTTATATGCGTCGGTCCATTTTTCTTCTGTGAAGGATTCTCGTATATCACCGTCAATAGAAAATTGAACATGAATCTCTATTGTATCACTGGCTGAGTATTGATCCTTACCATTAACTAGTAAAATCTCAGAAATTTTGCTATTTCCCATATCTATCAATCATAAGGATTTATATCCACAATAAGTGCTTTTTCCGAATACATGCAAGCCCAAGTAGTAAGTTCAGAGCCAAAAGAACTCAATCTTTCAATAAAAGATACTGACATTGGAATATTGTATATTATCCAGCATGAGCTCTTACAGACTTCCAAAATTGACTTTGCAGGCGTTATTGTAAAACACCCATTAACAAACGAGTGCTGGATGCGAGTTAATTCATCAACCAAACCTATCCAAGAAATCAAAAACGCAACCCAAACTGCAGAAAAAACAGCAGAAGAACTTAAAAAATTATTCAATTCTACAATAAAGGGAAATTAAATGAAATTTTGCCCCAAATGTGAGGTCAAATTAAAAAAAGATGGTTCTGATCTCAAATGTTTTAAATGTGGCTATGTAGAAGGTGGATCTTCCCCTCAACCAAAAAAAGTTGTAGAAGAAGAATCAACTGAAGCATTCAATGTTTTTGCAGAAAATGAAGGAGAGGAATCATTACCTACTATAGAAATTGAATGTGAAAATTGTGGAAATAATGAAGCTGTTTGGTGGATGCTGCAAACCAGAAGTGCAGATGAACCAACAACACAATTTTACAGATGTACAAAATGTAAAAATACATGGCGTAATTACGCATAACGTTTAACTTGAACTTATAGCACCTGAAAATCAGTTTGACTTTTAACGCAAAAACAAGCGGATCTGATGATCTCAAAGCAATTATCTCTGCTATTTCTACACTTGTAGAAGAAGCAACTTTTGTTGCTACTTCCGAAGGGATCACATTTAGAGGAATGGATCCATCACATGTTGCGTTAATTGATATTTCTTGGCCAAATTCAGCTTTTGAAAAATATGAATGTGATAGCGATATAAAATTTGGAGTAAGAATTGACGAGTTTTCAAAACTAATCAAGAGAGCCGACAAAAAAGATAGTATTGAAATTAGTATTTCAGAACAAAATTTACTTCTTGTAACTATTGGAAAAAATAAAAAATACAAAATGCGTCTCATTGAAAGTTCTGCTACTGATACCCCTCTACCAAAAATCCCATACAATTCCAAAATTACTTTATCTTCATCGTTGTTTGACAGAATTTTAGGCGATGTACAAGTTGTCTCAGACTACCTTACTATGCATACCGCTGATTCTAACGCTGATTTCTCAGGAAAGGGAGATTCAGGAGAAGTTGTAATCGACCTTGAAAAAGAATCTGAAGAGATTGAAGAAATTTCCTCAACAGAGGATAGTACGGGAACCTACAGCCTGGAATACCTTAATCCAGTAGTCAAAGCTGTAGGCTCAACGGCGGGTAATGTGACTTGTGAATTTTCTACTGCCAAACCTCTTAGAATAGAATTCAAAGTAGCAAATATTGGCAGAATTCACTTCTATTTGGCTCCACGAGTAGAAAGTTAAAGCATTTAAAGATAAAACAATTCAGGTATTTTGAATTGAAACTTGTACTGAAATATGGTGGAACTTCTATCTCTACACCTAAGGACATTCAAAACGTTGCAAAACATATTCAATTTTTATCAAAACAAAATAAACTTGCAATTGTATGTTCTGCAATAAGTGATACTACAGATGATTTAATAGAAATATCTCAATCAATAAAAAAAGAGAACAAGAAAAAAGCCGAATTGTTAGCAAAAAATATTGCAAATAGACATCAACAACTTGCAAAACAAACGATAAAAAAATCTCAGATAAGAAAAAAACTTTTACAAACATTCAATGAATACTTTGATGAACTTAATGCTCTAATTGATGGTATGGTATTACTTGGAGAAGTAACACCAAGATCAATGGATTATCTTTTCTCATTTGGCGAGCGACTATCAATACAAATAATCTCTGCTGCTATCATTGACATTGGAAAAAAATCTATTCCTCTAACTGGAAAGGAAGTAGGAATTGTAACTGATTCTAATTTTGGTAATTCAAAACCTCTAATGGATACTACAAGACTTAGAGTTTCCAAAACTCTGGATCCCCTTATTGACAAAAAAACAATACCTGTGATTGGTGGTTTTGTAGGAGCCGATCAACATGGTCATATTACTACCTTTGGCAGGGGAGGATCAGATTATTCAGCCACCATAATTGGTTCTTGCATAAAAGCCGAGGAAATATGGTTAATGAGTGATGTTGATGGATTGATGACTGCTGATCCAAAGATTGTAAAAAATTCCAAAGTTCTACCAGAGGTTTCATACATTGAGGCTGTGGAGATGGCAATGTTTGGAGCCAAGCAAATTCATCCTAGAACATTCGAACCCTTATTGTCGAAAAAAACACCAATGCGAATCAGAAGTTCATTTAATACTAAAAATAAAGGAACTCTTGTCACTTCGTCCCCATCTGCATCAGCAAAAAATACCGTCAAATGTGTTAGTAGTGTTTCACATAATGGATTAATCGATATCCGGGGAGGAAGTATGATTGGAACTCCAGGAACTGCAGCAAAAATCTTTGCAACATTAGCAGATGCAAGCATAAACGTTATGATGATTTCTCAAAATCCATCTGAATCAAGTATAACAATTGTAGTAAAAAACACCGACCTTGACAAAGCAGTAAATATACTAGAACTAGAATTACTAGGAAAGATAATCAAAAAACTAGAAGTTACTACAGATATGGCAATAATTGCCTTAATTGGTTCTGGAATGAGAGGAACAGTTGGTGTTGCCTCCAAAGTTTTTGGTTCAATGGCAAAAAACAAAGTAAACGTTTCAATGATAACTCAAGGCTCATCTGAACTTAATCTTGCTTTTGTCGTAAAAAATTCTGACACAAAGGCTGCAGTCAAGGCTTTACATGAAGAATTTGAGTTATCCAAAATCAACTAAAATAATTTAAGGGAACAATAACAGAGGATTTCATTGAACAAGATTATCATTGTTGTTATCCTCGGTATTATTATCGGAGGTGTAATTTCCATCTCTTCTATATCTGATCAATTTGTAGATGCAAATTCTAGAAAAAAAATCCATTTTACCCAAACAATTACTTCTTCTCAAGACCCTGGTCAAGGGCATGAGGGACACCAACTAGCAATCATTCTACTACCGAGTGAAGGAACTATCTATGATGGTTCACTAACATACACTGCAAGTGAACCAGTACAGGTTGTAGTTTTACATGAAATAACAGAAAATGACTCTAAAGGCCAACCAATATGGAGTATTGATGGAGATAAAATATACGGACTCTCTTTGATTGATTCAGGAAAATCAAATTCCTTTGAATTTACTGGAGCTGCATTGGCTCTTCACTCTCCAAATTCTAAAGAATTTACAGCTACTGTCAGTGTAGATGGATGGATAAGGGGTCAACCAACCGAAATAGTTTTGCAAAAATTCGAAATCAAAAAAGATGAACCATCCTTATCGCTTTTCAAAACCAATGTTCCTGCAGTAATTCCATTGCATAAAGGAATTTTCAATTCAACTTCTCTATATTACATAATTACTGATTCAAGTGATCAAGAATTAGCTGATAAAATAACTGAAAAACAAAATTGGAAAGTAGAATTAGCTCCGCCATTACGTAATGCCCCTGAAGAAGCTACTCAACAAATTTTCGTTTTTACTAATGGAGTTAGTGGTGACGGAATCTATGGGTTTCAAGATGAAGTCTTTTCAAGTACCCCTAATCAAGAATCAGAATATAGCGCCTTGGGAAAAGTTGTAGAAGTTACCTGGAAAAAGGGACAAAAAAT
>WVWY01000027.1:0-3313 GCA_011773785.1 Candidatus Nitrosomaritimum khambatensis
TCAAAGTCTTTAGTACTTAATCTATTCGGAATATCCTTCTTGAGGAAATTTCATTCCCAATACTCTTGTTGTTTGGTCTTCTGAATTTGCATACTGTTTTACCACGTCCCAGTTTTCTTTAATTATTTTGGCCACACTCTCCGGAACATCTTTTTGCCAATCTGAGTTTTTTCCTAGAGCGGCTTCATACATCTTATCTTTTACAGAAGATGCTGAAAGCGTTTTTCTTTCCCCAATCTTTGGTTTGAGCCTGTAAAGTTTGAGCATGTACCCTTCTGCCTTATCTCCTGTGTATGAAAAATAACCTCCCTTTACTCCAGAAAGAATTTGCCTTCGCAGTTTCCATGATTTCCTAGACAACAGTGGTGGCAAGTATTTTTTGAAAGGAGCATAGAATGTATAATCGTCAGTTACCAGAACTGAATCTCCAAATACCGCTTCAACCATTTTTTTTCTAATCTCAAAATTAAAGGGAAAACTTTTGCTTGTAACCTCTTTTTCACCTAGCCTAAATACTACAGGCATGACTTTGACTGAATCTGCATCCTTCCTGATTTGATTAATTATCTCAACATGAGCATTAGTAAGTGGATTCAAATGCGCAAGATAAAGTCCAGTTGTCAATCATCAATTGCTAAAAATGCGTCATATTTCAATTATTGACTTTGCTAATCTAGAAAAATTTTTGTAGGAAATTTGCCTGATAAATTTCTGAAAATTTGGGAGGTAGTGCGACTATCCGTATGACTCGTACTTTACTTCAAAACTACCGTCTTCACGTTTGTGATGAGCAGTAACGAATCCCTTTGGCATCAAAAAGTCCATTACACCATCAATTGTCCCTTGCCATCCACAACAGTAAAAGATTGTATTATCTTTGGTAATCTTATCTCCAATGAGTTCTTCTAATGGTGAAATGCCATTTTCTCTTGGTCTAAGGAAGGTTTCAACTCTACCGACTTGACCAGACCATGATCTGTTAAACCATTCTTGAGGTCTACTAATGGCGGCTCTATATTTGAAATTCCACTCATCTTTTCCTCTTTTGATACTTTCATTTTCTAAATCTGTGAGCAAATCCTTGTAACTAAGCTCATCCACATAACTTGCTCCATGCAAAACAATAATCTCTCTCTTATCCCCAACATCGTGTAGATGTTGTGCAAAGCTAACAAATGGAGCTAATCCTGTTCCACCGCCAATACAAACAATTCTTCTGTTGTCTTTCTCACCATTTGGCAATTCTTCATTGATTAAGAGGGCAAGGCCTGTTGGCTTTAACCATTTTATCTTGTCACCTTCCTTTGCATTGAATAGTTGTGTAGTTAATCTTCCAGGTAGAGGCTTTCTTACCCATCTAATAACAAGCTCAATGTAATCCCGATTTTCAGGGTGCGATGCAATAGAATAAGCTCTTCTTACAATTTTTCCGTCTTCAGCGGGATTTGGTAAGCCTAGTGTAATGAATTGCCCTGCCTTGTATTCGGGAACTGGACCTTCATCAGGTACCAATCGGATAATCATTAGGTCTTCTTTTAATAATTGAATGTAAGTAATGGTTGCTTCATTGTCTACTACCATAATGTACAATCAAGGAAATGTGTGGTTAAATATCTTATGCTGATTCTTGAAAATTATTTCGTATCGACCGCTAAACGTTAATAACCAATTTGAAAAACGTAATTCGGTCAGGAAACTGCCAAATGGGCCGGTCGTCTAGTCCGGTAGGATAGGTGCATGGCATGCATCGGATCGAGGGTTCAAATCCCTTCCGGTCCACCATTTTTTAATTTAATAATTAATTGATCTAATTCTGCATCTTTTTCTTTAGAAATTTCAATTATTTCATTTTCAGAAATTTTTTCTTCAAGATCAATCATTGCTTGCAATGCACTTTTTCTAACTTCTATATTGTCATCTAATATACACTTGTGTACAGTATCTTTAGCTTGTTTTGCTTTTAGATGCCCCAGAGCTCCCAATGCGCAAGATCTTACCATTGAACGTTCATCTTTGACAAGATCCATTATTGCATCAATTGCACTAGTATCATTTCTATTAGCTAAGACCAAAGAACCAAACCCACGAATATTTTTTCTAGAATCTTTTAATCTTGCAATTAACCAATCTGTGATTTTATTTTTGTTTAAAATTAATGAGCTAAATGCTTCTCCTCTTACTCTAATATCATCATCATCTAAACAATCAATCATTTTTTGAATAATTTCATAATTGTCTGTATCTGATAAACTCTCTAAAGTTTTGATTTTTTCTTCACTTGTACCTGAAATTAAAATTTGAATTACCTCGCCCATTCTGATATTATATTATCACTTTCATAGTAATAATAGTTCCAATTTTTTTGAAGATTTTTTTGTCCTACCCAAAATTCTGCTTCTAGCTTTAAATTATCCTTAAATATCAAATCCCCCATGTCAACCGAAACAAGAGACACAATTTTCATTGGTAAGAAACCATTGATGGCATATGTTACATCTGCCTTGATTCAATTGGCCAACTTACCTGCCGTGAACATCAAAGCTAGAGGTCTCAGCATTGGACGTGCTGTCGACGTAGCTCAAATCATTGCACGCAAAACAGAAAACGCCGGGTATTCTATCGGTGATATTAAAATTGGCTCAGAATCTTTAGAGTCACAAGACGGTAGAACCAGAAATGTTTCAACAATAGAAATTGAAGTAAAGAGAAACGAATCTTAATTCGACTTTACTTGTAATTTTTATTTTTATTCTCTTTTTGAAAATCCGTACTTTTTCTCTAGCTTTCTAAACTTTGGAAGTTCAACTAGATCATTGAATTGATCAAAGTTTACTACTTTGTTCTTAAATTTAGTCGTGGTCCCGTTACTTTTGAGTTCCTTTAGTATGTTCATTGTAGCAAATGTATTTGCAAACAAGACTGACAAAGGATACAAAATGATATTGAAACCCATTTTATGTAAAGTATCTACTGAGCTAAGTGGTGTTGCTCCACCTTCAATCATGTTAGCTACAAGTGGTGCCTTGATAGATTTTCCGATCTTTTTCATTTCATCAATTGACCTTGGAGCTTCAATAAAGACGGCATCTGCTCCTGTCTTTTTGTTTTGAAGCCCACGCTCTATTGCACTATCTAATCCTTCTGTAGCTCTTGCATCAGTCCTTGCTACAATAATGAAGTCTTTACTTTGTCTTGCATCAATTGCTGCGCCAAGTTTTTCAGTATACTCTTCTTGTGAAATTACTTCTTTTCCTTGCATATGACCACACCTTTTTGGCCAGCGTTGATCCTCAAGAAAAATTCCTGAAGCTCC
>WVWY01000027.1:3367-54020 GCA_011773785.1 Candidatus Nitrosomaritimum khambatensis
TAATCTGGCATTCCAAACAAGGTTGCTGAAGTTCCGTATCCCGTTTGAAACATCGCCTCAAATCCAACTTTTTCTGCAATTTTTGCACCAATTGCATCATAAACACCAGGAATTACAATTGGTTTTTTTGATTTTAACATACTTTTGAGATTAACCATACGAATTGGTTGATAATCAATTATTTATGATTTAGACTTTGTGGAATTAATTCAGCAATATATGAGAATTTTAAACGATTTTCAATCCATCTTATTCTGAAATACTAAATCTGAATAATTTTTTTATCTCCTACTCAACATTGCTTGTAATCATTTAATTAATCAATTTTAAATTCAATCATTTTACTAATTTTCTAAAATTATAATGGTTGTTAAGTTGGAAATACTTTTTTTAAAAATTTCCCCCCCATCTACGGGAAGATTCAGTTGTGTATAAATAAAAAAACAAAAATTTTAGAAAATAAATGATAAGACAATCAGAAACTGAACCAAATTTAGAAATAAAGAAATTGAAAGGATTTACAAAATGTCCTAATTGTGAGAAAGTAGGTTTAACCATTCCTTTAACTAAAATAGATAGTTTTTTGGTTTGTGGTTTTTGTGACCTAAATTTTAAAATAGATAATTGAAATTTTATAAATAATAACCTAGGTAATTTATTTTAAAAAACTAATTTATTAAAAAATTTCAAAAACAATAAATCAAGCAGAAGATAACATATGCAAATTATTTTTGAAATACTAAATTTTACGGAATAAAAAATGCATATTTACTCATTCATTGATAATTTTCAGACAGGTATTCGATTATTCTATTTTAATACGTCTTGGTTTCTTTTTTGTTTCTTGTTCTTTTAATTTTTGAAGCTCTTTTTCTAGAAAATCTTTGTATTTTCCAGTTTCTTCGTCAGTCATATTTGAAATATTTGAACTTAGAATCGATCCCATACTGAAGATTTTTTCAAGCAAATCCATTGCAACAAACCGTCCTACATTTCCCAATCTAAATAAAACATCCAATTGTGTTTTTACAATATCATTAATTTTATCAACATCAGCTGCAGTATCTGCACCTTTTTTGGTTAATTGATATTTTCCATCTTTGGTTTCTTCAATTAATCCTTCATCAAGTAATCTTCCTAATAGTGGATAGATCAATCCCGGCGATGGCTTCCAAATTCCGTTGCTCTGCTCAATGGCATAATCAATAATCTCTTTCCCAGTTCGATTTTTTTCCTTTAACAATTCCAAAATAAAATACCTAGAAAATCCTCTTGGGACAGAACTTCCTACTCTTTGAAACCATTCTGAAATCATCACTAGTGATATCACTAGCGATATATATTAATGGTTCGTCCCAGCCTTATTATTACATATTTAACCCGCCTCCAAAGTAATCACTCTAAATGGTTGAGACAATCGAATTTGATCTAATTATTTGTGGATCCGGATTAGCGGGCCTTAGAGCAGCAATAGAGGCGGCCAGAAAAAACTCTAAAATCAAAATCGGAATTGTTTCCAAAGTTCAAGTAATGCGTTCTCACTCTGTATCTGCTGAGGGAGGAACTGCAGCTGTCCTTTTTGAGGATGAAGGTGACACCATAGAATCTCATATTTATGATACTGTAAAAGGAAGTGATTTTCTTGCTGACCAAGATGTTGCCAAAGTTCTATGTGAAGAAATGCCAACACAAGTACGTCAATTAGAACATTGGGGAATGCCTTGGTCTAGACGAAACGATGGAAGAATAGATCAAAGAAACTTTGGTGGTTATAGTTTCCCAAGAGCAACTTATGCATCAGATAAAGTTGGTTTCTTTGAAATGCAGACGCTTTATGATACATGTCAAAAATTTGAAAATATTGAATATCTTAACGAATGGTTTGCAACCTCAATTGTTCATGATGGTAAACAGTTTATGGGAATTACTGCTATTGAAATGTCATCAGGAAACTTTTATCAAATCAAAGGTAAGGCTTTGATAATTGCTACTGGTGGTGCAGGTAGACTCTATAGTTTTTCAACATATGCCTTGTCTTCAACACCTGATGGATTAGATATGGCATACCGAGCCGGAATGGCTCTCAAAGATATGGAATTTGTACAATTTCATCCAACTGGAATTTTACCATCTGGAATTTTGATTACAGAAGGCGCAAGAGGTGAAGGAGGATATCTTCTTAACAACAAAGGCGAGCGATTCATGAAAAAATATGCGGCAAGCAAAATGGAATTAGCACCTCGTGATATTGTATCAAGAGCAATCATCACAGAAATCAATGAAGGAAATGGATTCAAACATGAGACTGGTGTAGATTGTATGAAACTTGATTTACGACATATAGGAGATGAAAAAATTAAGGAAAAATTAGGCGGTATTAGAGAAATCTCAATCAAATTCTCAGGAATTGATCCTGCAAAGGAAATTTTGGATATTAGGCCAGTCTGTCACTATATGATGGGTGGAATTCACACCAACATCGATGGTGCAACCGAATTACAAGGCGTATGGGCAGCAGGTGAGGCTGCATGCAACAGCGTGCATGGCGCAAATAGACTAGGTGCAAACTCAACCTCAGAATGTATAGTTTGGGGTAAAATCACAGGAAGTCTTGCAGTTGATTATATCGAAAAGCACACAAATTCAAACCAATGGCCGCATCATTTGGTTTCACTTGAAGAAAAGAGAATCTATGATGGAATTTTCAGAGGAAATGGCGATGCAAATCCCTATGAAATTAAACAAGAACTAACTGACATCTTAACTGAAAAGGCATATGTGTTCAGAAATGAAAAAGATCTTGTTGAAGGACTAAAAAGAGTTCGTCAACTCAAAGAACAGACATGGAAACATGTTGATGATAAGGCAAAAGAATACAATACCAATTTTAGTAATGTTATGGAACTAGATTCAATGTTTAGAGTTGCAGAAATAGTGCTTGTAGGGGCCATTAATAGAAAAGAATCAAGAGGCTCTCATGCCAGAACAGATTATCCTAAACGTGATGATGCAAACTTTTTACATCACACACTTGCATATTATGATCCAAACGAACCAATCATGAAAACACATCCAGTAACAATAACCAAATATCAACCCGTGGAGAGGAAATACTAGTTGGACAAAAAAGATGAAAACAAAGCAGGCGTTGGCGGTATGGTCAATCCAGGTCGTTATGGAATTGAACGCGTTGCATACATCTTAATGAGATTAAGTGGATTAGGACTTCTTGCATATTTCATAGGTCATATTTATGAGACTAGTTCAATTTTGAAAGGGGAAGTTGGATGGGATGAATTCTTAGCATTAACACAAACAAACGAAGGACATGCTGTTTTAGCAATTGTAATTGGAATGTGTGTATTTCATACAGTAAATGGAATTCGTGTGATGCTTGGTCATGGAGGAGTAGGTGTTGGAAAACCAGCAAGACCTGATTATCCATATTTACCCGCATCCCAAAACGCACGCCACAAAATTGGAATTTACTCTGCAATAGTTTTGGCAGCTATAGCCATGATGTATGGTCTGGCAGTTATGTATGGAGCGGAATAAAATGAGAGAAAGTGTAATAATGAAAATTCACTATGGAACTGCCTTAGCTGCAGTTGCACTTGTTGCAGTTCATGTATTGATGAGAGTTACTCAAGGATTTGCTGAGTCATTAGAATATGCAAATGTAATTGCCAATTATCAATTCTTACCCTATGCAGGAATGTTAGAAATAATTTTGATACTATTGTCTGTTCATGGATTTAATGGATTACGTGTTATTCTACTTGAATTAAAACAAGGAAGGGCATATGAAAAAGCAGTATCTTATGGTTGTGTAGCAGGAATGGTTGGATTAATCGCATATGGTTCACGAACTATAATAATGGTAAACATGGGGATGGCATAGATGGCACAAACACCTAGCGTAGCACAAGAACAAACATCAACACCCATTTCTTCCAGTCACACCATAACACTTCGCATTGCAAGATTTAATCCATCACATGATAACGAAAAACAATTCATGGAGTTTAACATTCCATACGAAAAATGGACCACTGTTTTAGAAGCAATTTTAGAAGTCAAAAAACATTTTGATCATTCTGTAGCAGTTCGATATTCCTGTAGACAAGCAAGTTGTGGGTCCTGTGGAATGATAATAAACGGAAAACCAAGATTAGCATGCTTTACAAAAATAAGTGAATTAGATTCTAATGTTGTTACCGTAGAACCAATGAACAACTTTCCAATTATACGTGATTTAGCAGTAAGATTTGAACGACTCTTTGACTCACATCACAAGATAAAACCATACCTTATCCGTGATGATTCTGAATTAACTTCCAATGAAAAAGAATTCATGCAATCCCCTGAAGAACTAGAACAATATATCCAGTTTGCAAATTGCATCAAATGTGGTTTGTGTAATTCAGCATGTCCTACAATGGCAACTGATTCTTCATTTATTGGACCACAAGCCTTAGCACAAGCATATCGTTATGTTGCCGATAGTCGAGATAAAGGAAAGGATTCCAGACTAAAAATAATTGATGACTCTCATGGTATTTGGAGATGTCATTTTGCCGGTTCTTGTAGCCAGGTATGTCCAAAAGGTGTTGACCCTGCAATGGGAATTCAATTCCTAAGAGGATATCTATTAGGATTTAGAAGCTAACCTAATTTTTTTGGATTAGGACTATTGTTTACTTGATTGTTGATTTGCTCAGCCATAAAGTGATTTGAGACATTCACTTTAACATCATCAATTCCATCAACCTTTAACAAATTATCATGAATATCTTGGCATATTTTAAACCCAAAAACCGCAGGACAAAATGGACTAGTCAAATGTAAATCAACTCTAACATTACTATTTTGAATATCTACTTCATCAATCAATTCTAAATCGGTAATAGTTGTGTTAATTTCTGGATCTACAATCTTTGAAAGTTCATCGAATATTTTTACTCGAAGTTGTTTGATATCTTGGCTCATGGAGGCAAAAGCGTCGATGCTATATATAACCATTCAAGAACCTTAGGTGATGTATCGTTCTAGGCTTGGCAAGGATCTTAGCGATATTACTTTGGATTATGTCTCATCAATAAAAGACGATGATGAAATTGCTCTATTTGACATTCTTGGAAGTCAAGCACATGTAATAATGTTGAATGAGCAAGAAATTATCTCAAAAAATGATACAAAAAAAATCTTGACTGCTTTAGAATCTCTAAAAAAAGAAAAACTAGACTATTCCACAAATGCAGAAGATATTCATGAATTAATCGAAGCTCTTGTTATCAAAAAAGCCGGGATGGCAAGTGGAGGAAAAATGCACACTGCTAGGTCCCGGAATGATCAAGTCGTTTTAGATATTCGAATGAAAATTAGAAATGACATTAACATCTTGGCAAATTGTTTACTTGATACTATCGAAGCTCTTGTTTCTTTGGCAAAAAATCATCAAAAAACTATCATGCCTCTATACACTCATTTACAGCAAGCCCAAGCTGGGCTATTTTCTCACTATCTATTGGCCCATGCAGACGCTCTATCTAGGGATTTTTCACGACTAATGGATGCATATACACGAGTAAATCAGAGTCCTCTAGGTGCAGGTCCAGTGGGTGGGACGAGCATTCCAATTAACCGAGCAACAACTGCACAAATTCTTGGATTTTGCGGACTAGTTGAAAATTCCATTGATGCTACTAGTACTCGTGACTTTGTAGCTGAATATGTTGCAGCAGTTGCCATTTTAATGACCAACTTAAGCAAAATTGCCGAAGATTTTGTATTGTGGTCAACATCTGAATTTTCATTTATTGAATTGTCTGATGAATTTACATCACCATCAAGTGTGATGCCTCAAAAAAAGAATCCTGACATTTTAGAATTGACAAGGGGTAAGACTGCTGAAATTATTGGTAATCTTACTGCAATTCTTTCTACAATCAAAGGATTATCTACTGGATACGGCAGGGATTTACAACAAATCAAATCATCTATTTGGTCAACTTCAAAAATTTCTATCAGTGCTCTGTTAATCCTAAAGTCTATGCTTTTGACACTAAATGTTAATGATAAAAAAATGAAAAAGGCCACAGAAACAAGTTATCTTATTGCGTTAGACATTGCAGAAAAATTAGTGTTAAAACAAATACCTTTTAGAACGACTCATAAAATTGCCGGCTCCTTAGTTCAACAAGCCCACAATTCCAAAAAAGCCTTGAAGCAATTAACTAAAAAGGAAATAAAAAAAGCTGTTGAAGGTACTAAAGTTGATCCAAAAATTGTTTTGGACATAATAAAATCCACAACAACTACATCATCTCTTAAAGATAGAATCTCTCAAGGATCTTCAGGTTATTCTGAACAAAAAAGAATGATAAAAGAAAGAATCGACCAAATAAATAACCAAAGAACTATTTTGTCAAACCAAGAGAATCACATTTCTAATGCATTAAATGAATTAGAAGAAAAAATCTCGGAATTGATAAAATGATATTGCAAAATCAAGAAAATCGTGCGTAAAAATTAATCATTTCTACAGTTTTTTATCCTATCTCAGAAATTAGAATTTCTCAAAAATATTCAAAAANNCAACCGGATTAAAAGTCCGGTGCGCTACCTGGCTGCGCCATAGACCCACAAAGAATTTTGCTAAGAGTGTATAATTTAGTCTTTTACAAAATTTTTTTCATTGACAGAAACTTTTAATCTAGGATTTTGTTGAAAAAAAATTGTGCCCTTGTAGTATAGCCCGGTCTAGAATTCGGCCCTGTCACGGCTGAGACGCGTGTTCAAATCCCGCCGAGGGCGCCATTATTTTACTTCTGCAAATATATCGTCAAGAATTTTCTGATTTGCAGCTGCAATAAAGGAAACACGTGTTTGATAACTAAGATCTGCATCTAATGACTCAAAATTCTCATCCAACAGTAAACCACCTGCCTCTTTGACTATCAAATAACCTGCTGCAATGTCTTGAATTCTAATTTTTTTTCTCAAATCTATGTAAATATCCATTAATCCTCTAGCAAACATTGCCATTTCCAGCGCATTTGCACCAAAATGTCTTGTATGATTATGTTGTTCAAAAATTGGATGAAGCTTTTGCATTAGCTCTGGTGTTGCACCTGAAGTGTTTATCCCTACAATTTTGTAGATAGGATCTTTATCGTGAACTTGGATTTTGTTGTCATTCCAAAATGCACCCTTGTTTTTTGATGCCCGATACATTTCGCCTGATGACAAGTCTGTAATCACTCCATCTGTAATTGAACTGAGCCTATTTTCAGTAGCAAAAGCAAGAGAGCTGCAAAAGAATGGTACTCCCCTAACAGAGTTAGCAGAACCATCTATAGCATCCATTATTACAAAACCTTTAGGATTTTGGGACAATTCTACTCTTCCACATTCTTCTCCCAGTACCACACAATCAAATTTTATTTCCTTAAGGTAATCTAAGACGGTGTTTTCAGCTATAATGTCAATGTTACGTGAAATATCTCCTCCTGCTCCTCTACCAAAGTCTCCAGCAGCATCCTCAGTTCCTGCCAAATGTTTTACATTTTGGTAAATTCGTTTTGAAACTTCTTGGAGTATTTCGATGACTTCCATACTCTTGATTTTGTTTCTGGTAATTTAAGTGAAGGAAATTTTTTTCTTGAAAGCATAAATAACAATATGGGAGCTGACCGTTGTGAGTGGTAAAGATCAATCTGTAATTAGCAAAGAAGCTTTGATGAGTACAAAACCAGGAAAACAAATTATGAAACAAGCCTTGTTTAAATCAAAAGGTTACAAACTCTTCAACAAATACAAAGAAGATACTGAAAAAGAATTTCCAAACTTTGCTGAGAGATTTGCACAAGGGTTACATCAAGCAATTACCTCTGACCCTTCTCCAAATTCAACACAACAAGCTTTTGCTGATGAAGTAGGTTCGACGGAAATTATTCTTCAGGCATCTGAGATTGATCAAATTAAATCAAAACTTGAGGATATTGAAGTTATTCGTGATAGAGTTGCCCGAATTCTAAACTCTAATTTTGTAAAGATGACATTTCCTGTTTTTAATGCGCTATTTGATGGAGCTGCTGAATATTTAGGAAATAAAGATTCACAACTGAAACAAGATATGGTTGAAGGGCATATTCTTGCCATTGACCTGAGTGAACCCATGGATAGAATTGTAGACAAGGATGAAGATTTGGACTATCTTGATGACTACAAATTGATGAATCCTTACATCTTGAAATTAGCAAGAGAAAAGATTTCAAAAGGAGGTGAAACAGTGCTCAAAGAATTTGAAGAGGGATTCAAAGAAGCAAGAATAGGACAATATCTAGATGAGAAACTAAAATCAAAACCCACTCAAATTACGGAAGAAGAGATGCATTTGTCTTACAAAAAATACAGATCAGTAATGGGAACTGCAGGAAAAAACATGGCTTTAGCTGAACGACCTCTAGGAGAAATTTTCTATTTAGGTATGGCCAAAGCAGCTGAGGGAGTAGGTTGTGGAAATGAAATTGAGGATTCTATAAAAAATGGATTTGTAAAAATCCCTTCATGGCCTTTGTATTATTCACTATTATCCCAAGATGTTCGAAAAGGATTTGATATTACGCTTGAAAAAAGTAATTTGTATCTAACAGAAGCTAGATTAGCAATTGAATTGTTACCAGATAATTTTTCTCACAAAGAATTTTTAGAATTTTTATTTTTGACAGTAGAACATTACAACCAATATTGGTACAACAAGTTACAAAAAGCAAACAAATGGTCTGAGTTTGAAGCAAAACTTCCTAGGTGATAAAAATTGATGTGGTCTGAAAAACATAGGCCTCAGAGTATCTCTGACATGGTCGGTAATGAAGAATCAAGATCTGCAATAGTTGAATGGTTCACAAAATGGAAAAAAGGAACAAAACCACTCTTGTTGGTTGGTCCTCCTGGAATAGGTAAAACAACCATTGCGTATTTGTGCGCAAAACAATTTGGTTATGATCTGATTGGACTCAATGCAAGTGATGTTAGGAGTAAATCAAGAATTAATGAAATTCTTTCACCTGTTTTAGGCAACGTTTCACTTCTTGGAGCCCCTATGATTTTTGTCGATGAGGTTGATGGTATTCATGGAAGAGGAGATTATGGTGGTGCAGAAGCATTAATCCAGATTTTGAAAGAACCAACAGTACCTATTCTTTTGGCAGCAAATAGCGACACTTCGGATAAAATGAAAAGCATCAAAAAAGTTGTCAAAACAATTGTTTTCAAACCAATTCCCCCCAGACTCCTACGAATTTACCTTGAAAATATTTTGAAAAAGGAAGCAGCAAAACTTAGCCCTGGCTCTGTGATCAAAGTCATTGACAAATCTAAGGGTGATGTTCGTTCAATGATTAACCTTGTTCAATCGTTGGTAACGGGATTTAATCCTCAAACAGAGAAATCTTTTGAGACCATAAATATCGAAGATGGAATAAATGCATTTTTCAAAGCTCAATCGATTGATGAAGCAAGAGGTGTTTTGTATGCCTTACAAATTGAACCTCGACAAAAAATTGATGCATTTTATTCAAGTATTCTTACAAGTAGCCTTGACGCTAAAACTCTTGCAAGATATTTGGAAATAATTTCTAGAGCAGATACACTATATGGAAAAATTATGAAAAATCAAAACTGGAGGTTACTTAGATATCTAAATGAAATTTTAATCGAGCTATATCAAAAAGATGAAAGAATTCGATACTCACAATACAATTTGTCCTGGCCATTGTTAAACAGAATTCGTTGGGATGGAAAAAAAATAAAATCTCTTTCTTCAATAATGGCACAAAAATTACATCTTTCCACAAGTTCGTTCGCAACTATAGGATTACCTTATGTTCTATTCTGCATTAAAAATAAAAAGTTAGAACTTGACTTACAAGAAACATTTGGAGACATTATTGATAAAGAAATGGAGTTAATACAATGAGCTGGCGTCGCATCCCAATGAAGTTTCCTGGAACCTGTATTGTATGTAATGAAAAAATTGAAGTTAATGAAATAGGATTATGGGCCAAAGGTCTTGGAGTTAAGCACGAAAAATGTGCGGAGGTTAAAGAGTTAAAATGCTCAGTATGTGGGGGACCTGCAGGATGTCAAAGTTGTGAATTCCAGGAAAACTGTGACATTGAACATGTATCACAGCTATGTATCTGCAAAAAATGTAGCGAGGAAAAAAATCCATATGACTCCTATCAAAAATCCATCAAAAAGAAACTTCCTTTGTTAAATCTAAAGTCCTAGATGAATAGCAAATTACCTAAAGATTCAATATAGATCCAAAAAACATCTAAAACCTTAAAATTCTACTCAATTATTCTTTTTTTTGATGTCTGAGGAGAAAAAAGAAGAAACTACTGAGGCAACTGAAAAAACTGAAGAGATAGCTGAAACCACCGAAACTGAGACAAAAGTCGAAAAAACTGAATCTAAGACAAAAAAACCAAAGACCTCAAAATCAAAAGAAAAAACTCCTAAAAAAACAAAAAAAGGCATGACTGCATCTGAATTAGCTGCAGTAGCCGAGGCAGAAGCAACTGCTGCAGCTGCAAGATCAAAAGCTGCTAAGGAAGCTGCGGAAAAGGCATTAGAAGAAGAATATCAAGCAGCAGCAAAAGAAATTGTTGTTGCAAAAGTAAGTGATGATTTTACAAATAAACGATTTCAAGAACAAATTTTTCGACGTGAGATGGGGGAGCCAGAATTTTTCCTAAGAAAAAATGAACTTGCACCACCCAGACCAATTCTTTCCCAAGAAGAAATGGATGAGATTTCAAGGAATGTTGAAATTCCTACAGATCAAACACCAAAATTTGAACCCAAGCTTATGCTAAGCCCAGAATTTCAAGGAACTTCGAATTACGAAAGTGGAGTAGCTAACTTTAGAGATGAAATTGAAGAAAAACTGGCAAGGTTGCAAAGTGATCCTAGTGCAAGCCAACAAGAAATCCATCAAGCAGAAGAGGATCTTAAAACAATCGATTATCTTTATGAAAATTACAATTTAGGAATGAATGTTTTTAGAACAGCAAAAGGTGGAAGGGACAAACTTGCGAAATAAGGTGATTTTGCTTGGCTGAAGGTAATTTCAAAATAATAAATGCTAAATTTACACACAAGAACATTCCAATTCATAAATTAGAAAAATTCCAATTCCAAGATGTTCAAGCTGCAGCAGAACAATTCAAAACAATCTCTGACGTTTCAGAATGTATAGTAATTCAAACTGCAAGTAGAGTAGAAATTTTTCTGGTTATTAATTTGGAAACAGGTGATACTCCTGACGCAAGACGACCAGAGGGTAAAGGTTTAGTTGTAAACCAAATTCAAGAAAAATGGATAGAACTTACAGAACTAGACCAATATGATCTTGATCACTTTGATCAAACTTTGGAATTATATTCTGATAAACAAGTCTATCATAACCTGCTTAGTCTAGCTTGTGGTTTGGATTCCGTAGTAATTGGTAAGAATGAAATTCTAACACAATTAAAATCAGCAATTTCAACAGCTAAAGAAAATAAAACATCTGGAACAGTTTTGAATAAATTATTTGATACTTGCATCCGTGTTGCAACACAAATAAGAGAAACAACAGGAATAGGAGAGAATGTATCTTCCTTAGGTGATATTGCCGTAAAAATTGCAGAAGAAAATGCAGGCATTGATAAAAAGAAACATATTTTGTTGATAGGAACTGGAACTTCAGCTGCAAGAGTTGCAAAAGCACTTAACAGAAAAGGTTACGCATTTGACGTTGTAAGCCTAACGATTGATCGTGCAACAGGATTTTCTAAAATTTTAGGAGGAACTCCAATAGAATGGAAAGATGTTTTCCCTGGATTTGACAAATTTGATATTGTTTTTGTTGCCACTACTGCAGATTATTTCCTTATTCAACCAGAACACATCAAACGAGTTGTAGAAAACAAAAAGTCAGGTATTTTAATTTTGGATGTTTCAGATCCAAGAGCAGTAGCTGATAAGGTATCTATCATCCCTAAGGTAAAACTCATGTCAAGAGATCAAATTCTTGAATTGGTTGAAGAAAATGAAACCATTCGCATGAATAAAGTTCCTGACGTTGAAAAATTGATTGCAAAAGAAGTCCCTGTAATCGAGGCCACCATGAAGAGAGTAAATGCTGAGCCAATTGTCGGTGAAGTTCTTGAAACAGTTGACACCATTAGAAAACAAGAATTAGAAAAAGCCCTAGAACAACTAGGCGATTTAGATGAGAATAAGAAGAAGATTATTGAAGAATTAACAAAGTCTGTAGCTCAAAGTATTGTATCGGTCCCAAAAAAAACCGAAGAAAAATCTGAGTAGATTTCTTATTACCAAAAAACCCACTTTTTCATCCATTTATGTTGAAAATTTTTCATCCTCTATGTTTTATTAAAAAAAACATCTTAGTTTTTATTGTACAACCTTAACACCCAAAATATGGCAAGACTGAGGTGCTCAGATTATGGTTTTGAATGTGATTTCGTTAGTGAAGGCGAGATCGAGGCAGTAATTGAGGAATTTGGCAAGCACACAGATGAAGAGCATGGTATTGACTATTCTAAAGAAGCACTAATGCAATTTATTCTTCGCCAGAAATACTAGAATTTTTGCTTTATCTAAAATTGAATAAATGGTTCATTTTTGAGATTTAGATCTTATCCATAAGATTCGTATCTTATCTCATAACTTCCATCTTCACGTTTATTGTCTGATGTAACAAAACCACGTGCTGTAGTATTTTCAATAACACCATCAATAGTTCCTTGATAGCCACAAATGTAGATGTAAGTATTTTCAGGAGTACATTTCTCTCCTACTAATTCATCCAAAGGAGACATTCCACTTTTATCTTCTTTGAAAAATGACTCTACTCTTCCGACGTGCCCACTCCATGATCTATTGAAAAATTCCTTTGGTCTACTTATGGCGGCTCTATATTTGAAATTCCATTCACCTTCTCTTTTTTTACTCTCATCTTCTAAATCCGTCAATAGTCTTCTATAACTTAACTCGTCGACATAACTAGCTCCATGCAAGACAATAACCTCTCGTTTATCTCCAACATCATGAAGATGATTGGCAAATGCGATAAAAGGAGCAAGTCCAGTTCCTCCTCCGACACAAACAATTCTTCTCATGTCCTTCTCGCCGTTTGGAAGAGTTTCATTAATCTGTAAAGCATTTCCCGTTGGATATCCTAACTTTACTTTGTCTCCTACACTTGCATAAAACAACATGGTAGTTACCCTTCCGGGCAGAGGGTTTCTTACCCATCTAATAACAAATTCAAAATAATCTCGGTTTTCGGGATGAGATGCAATAGAGTATGCTCTTCGAACTAGCTTATAGTTTTCTGCAGGAACATTTACTCCAATTGTAAGAAATTGCCCTGTCTTATATTCCGGCATTCCCTCGTCAGGAAGAATCCTAATAATAACAAGGTCCTCTTTTAACAAATGAGTATAAATCACTGTTGCTTCCATCTCTTGAACCATATACGATATTTCGCCTTTACTTTAGTTAAATGTATTTCGTAAAGTGGCTTGAAAATCTTTTAAAAAATTTGTAAAATTTTCAAAAAATAATTAAGTTTCAAAAAAAAATTCTCCGCGGTTTTTTCAACTAAATTAATAAGTAGATGTATTTCTTAGATAGCAAGATGCACGCGGAAAAAATTGAAGATCTTTCTAAGAAGGAAAAATTATCCGCACAAGGAGGAGGACAAGATCGCATAAAGGCCCAACACGATAAAGGAAAACTTACTGCCCGAGAAAGAATTGACCTCCTATTAGACGAAGGAACTTTCACGGAAGTCGATCCTTTGGTTACTCATCATTACCATGAATATGACATGCAGAAAAAGAAATTCTATACTGACGGAGTTGTTGGAGGTTATGGATTAGTTAATGGAAGACAAATCTTTGTCTTTGCTTATGACTTTACAGTGCTTGGTGGAACGCTAAGCCAAATGGGAGCTAAAAAAATTACAAAATTAATGGATCATGCAGTAAGAACTGGCTGTCCAATTGTTGGAATAATGGATTCAGGTGGAGCAAGAATTCAAGAAGGGATTATGAGTCTTGATGGATTTGCAGACATCTTTTATCATAATCAACTTGCATCAGGTGTTATACCACAAATCACCGCAAGTATTGGTCCATCTGCAGGTGGCTCTGTTTACTCCCCAGCAATGACTGACTTTGTAATCATGGTTGAAAAAGCTGGTACCATGTTTGTAACCGGCCCAGATGTTGTAAAGACTGTTTTAGGTGAAGATATTTCGTTTGATGATTTAGGTGGAGCAATGACACATGGAACAAAAAGTGGTGTTGCTCATTTTGTAGCGCAAAATGAATACGAATGTATAGATTACATTAAAAAATTAATCTCATTTCTTCCCCAAAATAATTCAGAACAATCTCCAAAACAAGCCACAGATGATGATCCTAACAGACTTGATCATAACCTCATTAACATAATTCCTGATAATCCTCTTCAACCATATGATATGAAAGAAATCATAAATTCAATTGTAGACAACAACGAATTTTTCGAAGTTCATGAATTGTTTGCACCAAATATTGTAGTGGGATATGCTAGGATGAATGGAACAGCGGTTGGAATTGTTGCCAATCAGCCAATGCATTTGGCAGGAGCACTAGATATTGACTCATCAAATAAAGCTGCAAGATTCATTAGGTTTTGTGATGCATTTAACATCCCTATAGTTACTCTGGTAGATACTCCAGGATACATGCCTGGTTCCAACCAAGAACATAATGGTATCATTAGGCACGGAAGCAAATTGCTTTATGCTTACTGTGAAGCAACAGTTCCAAGAATTACCTTAGTTATTGGCAAGGCTTATGGAGGAGCATACATTGCAATGGGTAGCAAAAATCTAAGAACCGATATCAATTACGCTTGGCCAACTGCCAGATGTGCCGTATTGGGTGCTGAAGCTGCAGTGAAAATTATGAGTAGAAAAGAAATTGCAGAGGCCAAAGATCCTGAAGCTCATAAAAAACAACTAATAGATGAATTTGCCGAAAAATTTGACAATCCGTATGTTGCAGCATCTCACGGTACCGTTGATAATGTTATTGATCCCGCAGAGACACGACCTATGATCATTAAAGCACTTGAAATGCTTGCAAACAAACGAGAAAAACAACTTCCAAGAAAACATGGAAATATCAATTTGTGATTAAAATGATTGAGAAAGTACTTATTGCAAACAGAGGAGAAATTGCTTTACGTGTAATTAGAACTTGTAAGGCACTTGGAATCAAAACGGTTGCAGTTTATTCCGATGAAGACTACAACTCACTACATGTAAAAAAAGCAGATGAATCTTACCATATTGGCGAAGCAGCTCCTGCAAAATCCTATCTTAACCAAGAAAAAATTCTGGATGTAATGTTATCTTCTGGATCAGATGCAGTTCATCCTGGATATGGTTTCTTATCTGAAAATGATGATTTTGCAAATTTATGTGAAAAAAATAAAATCAATTTCATTGGCCCAACAGCAAAATCTATGAATCTTTGTGGAGATAAAATGGAATGTAAAGCTGCAATGTTAAAAGCAGAAGTTCCAACAGTTCCAGGAAGTCCTGGACTCGTAAAAGATGTAGAAGAGGCAACAAAAATTGCAAATGATATTGGCTATCCTGTATTACTAAAATCCGTTTACGGAGGTGGTGGAAGAGGAATACGATTAGTTAACACTGATGACGAACTAAAAACCGGTTTTGAATCTGTAACAGGTGAATCCATAGCTGCAGTAGGAAAATCCGCAATAATTGTAGAAAAATTCCTACAAAAAACCCGTCATATTGAATATCAGATGTGTCGAGACAAACATGGCAATGCAGTACACCTATTTGAAAGAGAGTGCTCAATTCAGAGACGTAATCAAAAATTAATCGAACAAACTCCCTCTCCTGTAGTTGATCAAGAAACCAGAGAAAGAATAGGTGAACTGGTAGTCAAAGCAGCCGAGGCAGTGGACTATACAAATCTCGGTACTGCCGAATTTCTTCGTGCAGATTCTGGCGATTTCTACTTTATCGAAATTAACGCAAGACTTCAAGTAGAACATCCAATCAGTGAAATGGTTTCGGGATTAGATTTTGTAAAATTACAAATTGATATTGCAAATGGTGAACCACTCCCATTCAAACAATCTGATCTTAAAATGAATGGATATGCAATTGAATGTAGAATAAATGCTGAAGATACATTTTTGGACTTTGCACCATCAACAGGACCTGTCCCTGATGTTACAATTCCATCAGGACCAAGTGTAAGATGTGATACTTACCTTTATCCTGGATGTACTGTATCCCCATTTTACGACTCTTTGATGGCAAAATTATGTACATGGGGTAACACCTTTGAAGAATCAAGAACACGAATGTTAAATGCCTTAAATGATTTCTACATTCAAGGAGTAGAAACTTCAATTCCTTTGTACAAAACCATTTTGGAAAGTGAAGAATACAAAAAAGGAGAACTTTCAACTGATTTCTTACAACGGTACAATATGATTGAAAAATTAAAAGAAGACTTGAAGAAAGAAAAAGAAGACAAAAGTGAGGCTGCGCTAGCCGCAGCAATCATGCATTCTGAATACTTCAAAAGCCGAGTTCAAAGTTCAACATCAAATAGTTCCAATTGGAAGAATAAACTGGATTGATGAAATATGGACTATAAAGTACAAGATGTTGAAACCGCATTTGATGGTGAAATAACAGAAAATCTTGGAAACAATGAATATTTAATTAAAATCAACAACAATGATCATCAAATCAAAATTTTAAACATGGATGCAAAAGGAATTGAATTTTTACTAAACCAAAAATATCACAAAGCAAAATATCTTGAAAATAATACCAATGAAATGAATTTAGTCATTGACAATGTTCCAATCACAATAAACATGCACACTAATCTTGATGAAATTGTTTACAAAAACTCTGGAGGTGGTGGTGAAGGCGCAGCTCAATTAGCATTGAAGAGTCAAATTCCAGGCAAAGTTGTTTCAATCGCAGTTAACGAAGGTGATTCTATTAACAACGGAGATGTTGTATGTACATTAGAATCCATGAAAATGCAAGTCGCCGTAAAAGCTCATAAATCTGGTTCAATAAAGTCAATCAAAATTAAAGAAGGAAGTTCCGTCGCTAAAGGCGACTTGATTGCAGAAATAGAATAAAAAATTAAGATTCCTTATTTGAGGAATTCTTTAATTTCGTCATAGTTTGGTTCCTTTAACGGATCTTCTGATACCCATTTGTAACCTATCTTACCATCTTCATTAATTACAAATACAGAACGCTTAGCTGCATTGTAATCTTTGATATGCAACAAGTCTTTCATCAGTATATCATAATCACGGATGGTTTTACTGTTGTAATCTCCTAACAATGGAAAATTGAAATTGTGTTTTTCTGCAAATGCTTTATTTGCAAATGGTCCATCATTACTTACTGCTATTACTTGTGCATTAAGATTTGACAACTCTTGCCAAGAGTCTCTAAATGTACACAATTCATTTTCACATACTGGAGAACTTGCTGCTACAAAAAAAGACAGTACTATTTTTTTCCCTTTGAATTCATCCAAAGTCCTCATTTTTAATTCTGTGTCAGGAAGTTCAAAGTTAGGAGCTACATCTCCAACATTCAATGACATGATCGCTCCTAGTCGTTATCCTATAAAGTACTTTACAAAAAATTGATTTTTTCAAAAAATATGACAAAAAAAATGTGCATAGATTTTTATACAAAAACCTGGGTTCAAAGCTAAATTGGTCGGGGAATTAGCGGGCAGTTATAGTACCGTGGTATTGATGTTTGGCTTTGCTGTTGCAGCAATGGCACCCGCATTACTGATCTCTAGAATGGTTTACCCTCGAAAAAGGAGTAATCCAGTAAAATTTCTGCCAATGGAGTGTGGACAGGTTCCGTCAGGTGAAGGACGAACTCACTTTATGATGCAGTATTATGCGTACATTTTGATGTTTGTAATATTTGATGTAGTTGCAATTTTCCTTTATGCTTGGGGTAGTACAATCCTGTATCTTCCCAAGGAAGCCACTCTTCCAATCATCGGATTTTTGGCAATAATATTTGGAGCAATGGCGTTTGCTTTACAACAATCAGGGAGGAGAAATATTTGGTAGTTATTTATACAAATCAAAATTACAATTGGGAGGGACTAATTTGATCAAAGATCTAGTTACGCCACAAAATGCCAATGTCTTTGTCGGAAAACTTGGTGATATTTTAGAAAAAGCCATTGACAAACCATTAGGTTATGCAATCAATTGGGGTAGAATTTGGTCCCTATGGCCTGTACACATTGAAACAGCTTGTTGTAGTGTTGAATTTGGAGCAGCATCCAGTCCAAGATACGACGTCGAACGATTTGGAATCATTGAAGCCTTTGGATCACTTAGACAATGTGATCTTGTTGTAGTTCAAGGAACTATTACCAGAAAAATGGCACCACGTTTACGTTTAGTTTATGATCAAATGCCAGAACCAAAATACGTTATTGCAATGGGAGCTTGTGCCATCACAGGAGGATTGTATTTTGATTCATACAATGTACTTCCAGGAATTGATGGTGTACTTCCAGTAGATGTGTATGTACCAGGTTGTCCACCTAGACCTGAAACTCTTATTCAAGGATGTATGTTGTTGCAAGAAAAAATCAAGAGGATGAAGGCTAGGAAGTTTGTATAATGAGTTCAGATCCAGAAAAAGAGCCAATTGAAAAAAAATCAGAGGAACAAAAATCCTCTGAAGATAAACCCGCTGCTGCAAAGCCAACTCCCAAACCCGCTGCTACAAAGCCAGCTGCTAAAAAAGAGGAGCCTGAATTACCTGCCTTTGAGAAGGGACTAGCAGATAAAATCACAGAAAAATTTGGGGAAAAGACAACAGTCTCGTATGTAAAACCAGATAGAATTGGAATTAAAGTCGGAAAAGATGATCTTCATGATGTGGCAGAGTTTGCAAGAGATGTTCTAAATTATGATCATGTGGAGTCAGTTGCAGGAGTCGATTATCCATCCGATAAAGAAATTGAAGTCGTATACCATCTGAGTTCCTACACAGATCCTACTTTATCCAGACAAGTTCTTGAATTAGCAACAAGGGCTCAACGAGAAGAGGATCCAATTCCAGGTAATGATGCAACCAAACTAAAGAGTCTTAGAGATGTATTTTACAGTGTAGAATTTCATGAAAGAGAAGTTTTTGAAATGTTAGGTGTTTACTTTGAAGGTCATCCAGATAACAGAAGATTACTTTTGCCCGAAGATTGGGCAGACTTGCCACCTCTAAGAAAAGACTTTAGGATTAAGGGTAGATAAAAATGAGTTCTCCGACATTACCACCAGGATTAGCAATTCAAAAAGCCGATGAGAGAATTATGACTCTCAATGTAGGACCACAACATCCCGGTTCTGGTCATATGAGAATTGTTGTCCAAATCGATGGTGATCAAATTGTTGCATGTGATCCTGACCCAGGATATGTTCATCGCGGTGAAGAAAAAATGGCAGAATATAGAAACTATACTCTAAACGTTCCACATCTTGAAAGACCTGTTATACATGACTCTTGTAATATTTTGTATCCTTATGTTTTAGCATCAGAAGAATTGTTGGGACTCGAAATTCCAGAACGAGCTAAATACATTCGAGTTATTGCATCAGAACTAAACAGATGTATTTACATTCAATATTGGCTTGCCATTTATGGAATCTTTTTGGGTCATTCTACAATGTTCATGTGGCCTGCAGGTGACCGTGAACTCTTAATCGATCTTATGGAAAAAATGACCGGGGCAAGAGTAACCCACTCTTATTTTATTCCAGGAGGAATCAGAAACGACTTACCTGCCAACTTTGAAGATGTTTGTCTAAGACAAGTGAATTATTTTGAAAAAAGAATTAAAGAATATGCTGATGTCTTTTATGAAAACCCTATTCTAATTTCAAGGACAGCAAATACCGGTGTTCTTACCAGAGAAAATGCGATTAGACTTGGAACAACAGGTTCTGTTCTTCGTGCAAGTGGAATTGATTATGATGTAAGAAAGAAAGAGCCCTATGACGTCTATGATGAATTAGATTTTGAAACTCCTGTATTGAAGGATGGAGATTCTTATGCAAGATCCAGAATTCCATGGCTTGACATGATGGAAAGTTGCAGGATTATCAGAGATGCATTACAAAAAATGCCAAAGTCCGGCTCTGTAAGAGTCAAACTAAAACCAAATCCAAAAGGAGAACTTGGTTCGGTTTACAAACGTATTGAATCTGGAAGAGGTGCTCTTGGTTGTTACATTGTATCAGACAAAAAACCAGAACCTTACAGAGTAAAGCTTAGTGTACCTTCATTTAGAAATCTTATTGCAATGCCACATCTTCTAATTGGAGAAAAACTTGGTAACATGCCATCAATTTATTGGAGTCTAAATTACTGGCCAGTGGAGGCGGATCGATAAATGTCAATTATTGCACCAAAATTCAAGTTAAGTGAATTTATCAAATCGATTCTTGATAATATATTTTGGATTCTCTTAATCCTAACTTTAATTGGTCTTCCAGCAATCCAATTTATTCTATTTTACATAGAGATGCCAGTAATTAATGGCGAGCTACTCACACCATTTTTGGCATTGACTTGGTTGGCCGACCCATCCAGATCAATACCAATTATCAAGGCGTTTATGACAACTGATTTGTTCAGAATCGCCGCGTTTCCTGGATTTGGTTTTGCCGCTTTGATTGCAGCCGGAACAATTTTTGTTGAAAGAAAGATGTTAGCCAAGCTTCAACTAAGAGTAGGGCCATTTTATTGTGGAAAGGTAGAAGGAATTTTACAATTAATGGGAGATGGATTAAAATTAATTTCAAAAGAAATTATTATTCCTGCAAAAGCCGACAAACCTTTGTTTTGGGCAGCACCGGTCTTGTTTGTAGCAACAGCTGCAGCATTTGTAGCATTGATTCCAGTTGCACCAGGTTGGGTTGTTGCTGATATAGATGTAGGATTATTAGCGGTATTTGCTGTAATTGGATTCTTCCCAGTTATCACAATTCTTTCTGCATGGTCGGCAAACAGTAAATTCCCATTCATTGGAGGAATTAGAGCACTTTACCAAATGGTATCCTTTGAAATTCCATTAATTCTTTCATTACTTGGCGTTGTAATTCTTACAGGAACTTTGAATTTATCAGAGATTGCCGCAAGTCAATCAAGCTTCCCATGGATAATTTTCCTTCCAGTAGGAGCTATTGTATTTTTCATTACAATGTTGGCTGAGCTTGAAAGAATCCCATTTGACTTGCCTGAAGCAGAAAGTGAGATCGTTGCAGGATGGTTGACTGAATTTTCTGGTATGATGTATGGTCTTGTGCAATTAGGAACTTATTTGAAATTGTATGCATTTGCAGCACTCTTTGTTGTGTTATTCTTAGGAGGTTGGAACGGACCAATGCTTTGGCCTCCATTCCCTGAGGAAATTATTACTGAAGGAATTGAGTTAGGTCCAGTAACCGCGCAATTCCCAGGACTTCCAATACTAACTCAAGAGATGATTAATGGAACTCTTTGGTTTGTTCTAAAAACTGTTGGAGTTATCTTCTTCATACTTTTGCCAAGAGGTGTATTCCCAAGAATTAGAGTTGACTTGTTACTTGACTTGGGTTGGAAGAAATTAATCGGCCTAGCATTCGTTAACATCTTTATAGCACTGGGCTTGCTTTATGCTGGAATCTTGGGACCAGGAGGTATTTTCTAATGGGAACAGCTACTGGAATTATCAAGGCATTAAATTCTGGAATTAAGCACATTGCTCTAAAACGATTTACACTAAGATATCCTGAAGAGAAATTAAAATTCGTAGGAGATGGTTATCAATTTGATCCATCCACTGGAGTAGGAATTGCAGGTCTAAAGGGGCGACACATGCTATTCCATGATCATTGTACAGGATGCCAACTATGTTCAATTGCATGTGAAGGAGTTGCAGAAGCCATCGGAATGGTAAAGGTTCCAGAAGAATGGAAACAAAATAAAAAATCTATCATGCCTCAGATTGATTACGGTAAATGTGTTTTTTGTGGACTTTGTGTTGATGCATGTCCATTTTATGCATTGTACATGACAAACGACTACGAACTTTCTTCTTTTAGTAAAGAGGGATTAATCTACACTCCTGCTCAATTGGCAGTAAAACCAAGTCTAGATCAAGATGTTGAGATACAAATTTCTTCACGAGGTGCGACTCATGGCTGATGCTGTTTTTCTTGCTCTAAGTGTAATTACAATTGGCAGTGCAATAGCTGCTCTTGAATTAAGATCATTAGTTTATGGTTCTATTGCCTTAATGGGGACTTTGGGTGGAGTTGCAGGCTTTTTCTTACTTTTGGATTCACCTTTTGTTGCAATGTTTCAGGTTGCAGTCTATATCGGCTCAATAGCGGTTTTAATTTTGTTTACAGTCATGTTGGTAAAAAGAGAACTTATTTTCAAAAAAATTGAAGACAAGAGACGAAAATTTGCAGGAATTGGATTAATGCTAGTATTAATGGTAGGGTTGGGAGCAGTTGTATTAGATTCAGGAATTAAAGAAATCACAACTGATGAACCACCAGTTGACTTTAGAGAAATTGGTACTGACTTTTTGACATATTATTGGCCTGCTTTGATTTTGATGGCCCTGATTTTATCAGGAGCTGTAACAGGCGCCTTAGTTTTAGCTAGACGGGTAGATGAGGAGAATGGTCAACGAGTTAAGTGAGTTTGTACTAGTATCTGTTGCCCTTTTGGGTATTGGGATTTACGGCCTTGCTGTAAAACGAAATTTTATTCGAATGTTATTTGCCGTTGAAATTGTAATCAATGCTGCTAACCTTAACATGGTTGCCTTTGGCCGTTTCTTACCTCATAGTGGAGGTCAAACATTGGCATTGTTTTCAATAGCCATTGCTGCTGCAGAGGTTGCTGTAGGACTTGCTTTGATTATTGTTGCATATAGAATGTATCATAATATCGATATTGCTGACTTTAGGAGCCTGAAAGGATAATGGAATACGCACTCTTACAGGCAGTTTTCATTCCTCTACTGTTATCTCCTGTGGCCTATATTCTTGGAAGAAAAATGGGTCCAAACGCTGCTATGTGGTTTACTTTTGCAGTTTTACTTTACACAACAGTTTTGGTAATTCAAGCTGCAATGGGTGGAACAACAGAGGAACACTATCCATGGACTGACTTGTTTGGTGAATTTGGTTTCTTGATGGATGGTCTAGCATCTCCATTTGCAATCATGATTTACGTTCTAAGTCTGATTCTTGTTCTTTATTCAAAACCATACATGATTCACAGATTCCATGAACAATTTGAAGAAGAACAAAAAGAACTTCAAGCAGCTGGCGGACAATCAACTGTTGTAGAATCAAGATCACTTACTGACTATGTGAATGCCAAATCTGGACTTTACTTTGCCCTTTACCTTGTATTTGCAATGGGAATGCTTGGAACAGTTCTTGCAACAAACCTGATTGAATTTTACATCTTCTTTGAGGTTATGTTGATTCCAGGTTTCTTCTTAGTAGCAATATGGGGTGATGGCCCAAGAAGAAAGATTGGTTTGATGTTCTTGTTCTGGACACATGCTGGAGCAGTAGTTTTGTTATTGGGATTTTTAATGATTGGTCTTACAATTGGAAGCTTTGATTTTGCAGATATTCGAGAATCTGAAATCCCACAAGACATTGTTTTGATTTCAGCAATAGCAATCGCAATTGGTCTTGGTGTCAAACTTGCAGTCTTTATTTTCCATATTTGGCTACCTTATGTTCACGGTTCGGCACCTACTCCAATTAGTGCCCTTTTGTCACCTGCTATGATCGGTATTGGTGCATACGGTATTTTCAGATTAATCGTTGAATTTTTACCGGCAACTTTTGCTGAACTCTCTATTTGGTTCCACATTTGGGGCCTTGTCACTATGATTTATGGTGGTGCAATGGCTCTAATGCAAGATGATATCAAACGACTCTTAGCATATTCTAGTATCAGCCAAATGGGTTACATCCTATTTGGAATTGGTTCCATGTCTGTTCTTGGCCTCGCTGGTGCAGAGATGATGTATGTAACTCACGCTCTTGGAAAAGGCATTCTCTTCATGATGGCTGGAATTATTATTGTTAAAGTTGGTACACGAAGCATTTCCAAATTAGGTGGTCTTGCAGGGAAAATGCCAATAACTGCCGTTTGTGCTGTTATTGGTGCCTTAACAATAATGGGCGTTCCACCAACAAGTGGATTCATGGGAGAATGGATTCTATTTTACGGTGCTCTGGAAACTGCTATTGAAGAAGGTTCCACAGTTAGAGCAGTTACATTTGGATTAGGATTGGTGGCCACTGCCCTAACAATGTCATATATGCTTTGGATGTTAAAGAGAGTCTTCTTTGGTAAGACCCCAGAGCATCTTGAGAATGTGAAGGAAGGTAGTTGGTACATGACCGCACCAATGATGGTTCTTGCAGGCTTTACCGTTGTAGTTGGAATTTATCCTGATATTTTCTTACAAACAATCATTCCATACATGCAGGGAGTGTTAGGAGTATAGACTATGGCGACAGAGACTATGGGTCTACCATTTGAAGCAACATCTGCAGCAGCTTGGTTAGTTTGGATTTTACCATTTGTTGCGGCTTTAATTATGCCAGCTGTGGGAAAGGCATCTAAAAAATTCACTGGATACGTTGCAGTTGGATTTGCATTAATGAGTGCTGTATCGGCAGCATCACTTTTACCAGTAACTCTAGATGCAAGTGAGATTCATCATCAAATTACTTGGATTGAAGCTATTGGATTGAAGGGAGGAGTTCTTGCAGATCCACTATCTGTAATTATGGCAAATGTTGTTGGTTGGATTTCCTTCTTGATTATGATTTACAGTACTGGATACATGAAAGGAGACAAAGACATTACTAGATTCTGGTTCTGGATGATGTTCTTTATTGGTTCAATGCAAATTATTGTTTTATCAGACAACTTACTTCAAGTCTTCTTTGGATGGGAAGGTGTTGGTCTTGCTTCATATGCCCTTATCAGTTTCTGGTATAGAGACAAAAAGAAAGATCATGTTGGTACTGAAGGCAGAACAGTTTTAGGTCTTCTAGATTATTATGCACCTACACATGCTGGTATGAAGGCTTTCATCATGACAAAGGTCGGAGATGTTATGATGATAGCAGGTATGTTATTGATCTTTTTGTTTGCAGGTACTTTTGGATTTAAAGAATTAATGGGCGACTTGGGATGGGCCGAAGCCATGAGTGCTCAAGGATTGTTGGTTCCTGCATTTGTGTTAATTTTCGGTGGGGCTGTAGGAAAATCTGCTCAATTCCCACTAAATGAATGGCTCTTGGAGGCTATGACAGGTCCAACGGCAGTTTCTGCATTGATTCACGCAGCAACTATGGTTAAAGCAGGTGTATTCCTTGTTGCCAGAATCGGACCAATCGTTTTTGCTTTGGCTGCAGCCGGAATCATGGCAGAACAATTCTTTGAAATAGTTGCATGGGTCGGCGCAATAACGGCATTATTGCTTGCTACTCAAGGCATGGTAAATCAAGAAATTAAAAAAGTCCTTGCATATTCTACAGGTTCTCAGATAGGTTACATGATGATGGCCCTTGGAGTTGCAGGATTATCACATCAATATGTAGATGGTTATACCGCTGGATTCTTCCATTTGATTTCTCACGCAATGTTCAAAGCATCTCTCTTTATGGCGGCCGGTTCGCTTTTGCATGTTGTAGGTTCTAGATTCATGTCAGATATGGGTGGACTTAGAAAACATATGAAAAAGACATATGCCTTCATGTGGGCAGCAGGTCTTGGATTAATGGGAGCTCCATTTATTACAACAGGATTCTGGAGTAAAGATGCAATCTTTGCAGCTGTTTATGAATCTGGAAGTGAATGGGCATTACCACTTTATGGAATTGCTATTTTGACTGCAATCATCACTGCGTTTTACACAACAAGAATGATGGGACTAGTCTTCTTTGGAAACAAGAGCAAACATATCGAAAAGATGGAAGAAGAAGGACACCATGTTCATGAAGCCACTTTGTCAATGTGGGTTCCATATGGAATTCTTGCAGTTCTAACAATTGGAATTGGATTAATCGGACTATCTGCTGAAGAAAATATTCATCATTTATTCGATGAATATCTTGATCATTCATTTGGCATTCACTCTGAACATTATGAGAATGGAGAATCAATCTTACCTGCTCCATTACAGGGACTCAACCCTGTTGCCTTAGGCTCATCGTTAGTTGCCTTTGCAATTGGAATTGGATTAGGGTATATCTTCTATATTGGACGTTGGGTTGATGCTACTAAATTTGTAAACTCTAACATTTTCTTTTATGCAATTCACAAAGTTATTCTAAACAGATGGTATCTAAACGCAATAATCTACTGGTGCTTCGTTGTAGCCCCTCTTTGGCTTGCAAGAGCAGTTTACAGGTACTTTGAGAAGACAGCAATTGACTATGGAATGAATGATGGATTCCAAAAGGCTGCTGGATGGGGTGCCAAAGTAGTACAGGGAACACAGACTGGTGTGACACAATCATACCTATTCGTATTTGGAGCAGGATTACTATTCATAATTCTGATTTTACTGATATAGGAGGAAAAATGAGATGATCGAAATAAGCGCTACCCCATTGATAATAATTGCAATCCTAGGTGTAGTAGGAGTACTTCTTCCAGTAATTAACGTCATAAGAAAAGAAAAAGGCTCAAACTCATTTTATGCGGTAATCACATTTGCCGCATTAATTGCCTCCATTGGATACGTCGGTTATCAATTCATTAACGAAAATGTTGCACCATCTGCACTATTCTCCGAAGATGTAATTGTCGATGATGCATTTGGTGGATTCTTTGCTATTGCAATGTTAATTGTAGCAATCTTCACAACAGTTGGTTCCTTCAACTATATGAGAAAACAAAACTATCCTGCAATTTACTATTCGTTAATTTTACTTTCGACAATCGGTATGGTACTAGTTGCTTATTCGACTGACTTGATTATGTTATTTGTTGCATGGGAATTGATGAGTATTCCAACTTATGCTCTTGTCGGATTTATCAAACGTAACCCACAATCAAATGAAGCAGCACTAAAGTACTTCTTATTTGGAGCATTATCTTCTGCAATAATCGTTTATGGTATTTCTATAACATACGGAATTACTGGTTCTACCAATATTGGCGAAGTAATACATGGATATGCAAACCTAGATCCAGAACTTCTTCCACTTGCCTTACTATCAATTGGTATGTTTATTGCAGGATTCGGTTTCAAAATGGGTTTGGTTCCTTTCCATCAATGGCTACCAGATACCTATGAGGGCTCTCCACCAACAATCACCACATTACTTGCAGCAGGAACCAAGAAAGCTGGATTTGCAGCAACAATAAGAATAGTAGTTTTGGGAATGGTTGTGCTCAACCTTGATTGGACACTTGCATTAGGAATCTTGGCAATTATGACAATGACAGTTGGAAACGTTGCAGCCATCATGCAAAAGAATCTTTCAAGAATGCTTGCATATTCAAGTATAGCACATGCTGGCTACATTCTCATTGGATTGGCAGTAGCTCCACACAGTAATCTTGGATTACAAGGTTCATTGTACCAAATTTTGAATCATGCCGTGATGAAAGGAATGGCATTTATCGCAGTTGCTGGAATTGTTACAACTCTTGCTGTCACTAATCTAGACAAACTAAAAGGACTTGGACGAAGAATGCCAATTACATCTCTTGGCTTGGTAATATCATTACTTGCTCTTGCTGGTGTTCCACCACTAGCAGGATTCTGGAGTAAATTGATGTTATTTGGAGGGGCACTTGATGCTTCAACCGCTTTATGGTGGGCTCCTTGGTTAGCAATTGCCGGCGTTTTGAATAGTGCATTATCACTAGCATACTATGGTTGGATTATGAGACGAATGTACTTTGAAGGCGAGACTGAAAAGAGAGTTTCAGAACCAAAATCAGTTATTGCAGTAATGGTATTTTCAATTATATTCCTAGTAGGATTTGGAGTTTATCCAGACCCAATAATCAAGTTTGTAGAATTTGCAACTCCAATAGTTAGTTTAGGTATTATGCCTTAAACATTGTAAATTTAATCAAGTTATCAAGATTATTTTTTGCATTACTTTCAGGAATTTTTCGTAATCCTTTTCTTGCTTTTTCTGAATATTCTTTTAGAAGTTCTTCCATCTTATCAAAGACAACTCTTGGATCAGAACTTTTTTTGATTAGTAAATTAAACAATTTGTCTTCATTTTTCCAATCAAACAAATCGTCTCTAATCTGATATGCGATTCCAATATTTTTACCATATTCAGTTAATGACTCTATTTCTTCTTCCGTTCCTTTCCCAATAATGGCTCCAATTCTAGATGCCGCCTGAAATGCCACAGCAGTTTTGTATTCGATTACCTTGAGATAGTCATCAAAGGTAACATCTTCACTTGTTTCCAACCTACTTTCCACCATTTCTCCTTCACTCATTAGCATTGCAGTGCTTGCCAATTCTTTTGTGATTCTGGCATTATCAAGTCTTGAAGAAATACCAAGAATTAGTCCTAAAACAAAATCTCCAGTTAATACACTTGTATTGTATCCATATTTGATGTGAAATGGATCTTTTTGTCTTCGCAAAGTTTCATTGTCAATGATATCGTCATGTATGATTGACTCCATGTGTAGAAATTCAACAGCACATGCAGCTGCAAGAGTATTATCATCAACCTCGCCCACACTCTCTGCTGCTAGTACCAAAATTATTGGCCTGATTCGCTTTCCACCTTCCAAGGAATACTTGAGAGGTCCAATGAATTCTGATTCAGAGTAAAGATCTAACTCTCTGTCTAAAGAATTGTCAATCTTATCGATATACTTTCCATAGGTTTCAAGTAAAGGATTAATCTCTAAATTTTTCCTGTCCAAGACGGCCTAAACTCAGACCTTCCTAATTACTAAATAAATCTTGGTGCTCCAGCCGGGATTTTCATCGGAAGATTTTGAACCCGGGATCACTGCCTTGAAAGGGCAGTATGCTTGACCGGTCTACACCACTGGAACCCAATCAAATTTCATATTTTATCCATAAAATCTTTTGTAAACCACAAAGATTTTTTTACGGGATATTAGGGATATGTCGTATGAATTTGATAAAAAGAATAGATGAAATGATTGAAGAGAGAAGCTTGCTTAAACACCCATTTTACCAGATGTGGTCTGATGGAAAACTAACAGTAGATATGTTGGCTGGATATTCCAAAGAATACTTTCAACTAGTAAAAGCAGTTCCAGGATACATGAGTCCAATTATTGAAAAAGCACCAGAAAACCTGAAAGGAGAATTAATTGAAAATCAGCGTGAAGAATCTGACCACATTGGACCTTGGATTAAATTTGCAGGCCAACTTGGAATCTCCGAGAAAGAATTAACAAATTATGAGGGACTAGGAAAGACCAAAAAAGCAGTCTCTGAACTATCTGATTTAATGAATACCTATGAAGGTGGCTCATGTGCCATGTATGCATTTGAAAAAGAGATTCCAAAAATTAGCCAAACAAAACTTGATGGTATGGCCGAATTTTATGGAATGACAAACGAAGATGCAACTGAATATTTCAAACTACACACAGAGGCTGACATTAGACACGCAGCTGCTTGGAGAAATATCCTTGAAACAGCAACAACAAACACTGAAGATTTGATTCAGATTGCAGACAAATCAATATCTGCTCAAAACTTGCTACTAGACAGTTGCTATGAAGCATACTGCTAGCCTAACATTTTAAACTGAAGATATTTTCAAAATTTTGGGGCCCGTAACTCAGCTTGGTAGAGTAACCGACTCATAATCGGTGAGCCAAGGGATCGAAGCCCTTCGGGCCCACGGTACTTTTTTTTGAAATAAAACTAGTCAAAGCTTTACAAATTCTAGCCTGAATCCACCTAGTTTCCAAAAATGGATTTTGAAATCTAAGATATCCTTAAGTTATTACTAACAAAAAAGATCTTGTGAAAAAAGAAATTGTTATTTTTTCTTTAATTATTGTCGGAGGTAGTTTTGGTTTTACTGCATTAGCACAAGAGAATTTGATACCAGATTGGATAAAAAATAATGCGGGATGGTGGGCAGATGGTCAACTTCCCGATAGTGAATTCCTAAAAGGAATACAATACCTGATAAATGAAAAAATAATTACCATCGAAGCAACCTCAAAAGAAACATCTAATCAACAATCTGTGCCACAGTGGGTTAAAGATACCGCAGGCTGGTGGGCATCAGGAATACTTCCAGATAAAGACTTTGTAAATGGATTAACATGGTTAATTGAAAATGGAATAATTGTCGTTGAACAAACAGTCAATGAGATTGAAACTGAAGAAAAAATTTCTGATGTAAATTGTTTAGGCAATGCAAGATGTATTTCTGGAACTGTAGTCAAAATTGTCGATGGAGATACAATCCAGGTTGATGATGTAGCTGTTAGGTTTGCATTGGCATCTGCTCCAGAACTTCGAGGATATGGGGGAGTTGAATCAAGAGACTTTATCCAAACTCTTTGTCCTGCTGGTTCTCAAGTTATAGTTGATGAAGATGACTCTCAAACAAAGGGCAGTTATGGCAGATTGGTTGGAGTAGTTTACTGTAACGAAATTAATCTAAACAAAGAGTTATTGGATATAGGGTTGGGGCATCTATCTGTGCAGTTTTGTGATTCAAGTGAATTCAGATATACCGATTGGGCACAAAAACATGGATGTGAATCTTACACAGAACCAGAACCAACATCTACACAAAGTCAATGTGACCCATCTTATCCAGACTTTTGTATTCCTCAACCTCCACCTGATTTAGATTGTGGAGATATTCCTCAGAAAAATTTCACTGTACTACAACCTGATCCTCATAGATTTGATGTAGATAAGGATGGAATCGGTTGTGAAAGTTAATCATTATCTAATTTTTACACACAAAAAGTATAACCAAGATTAAATTTTTATCCTAATTTGGTATCTTGGTCCAAGAAGATTCAAGTTTAACTAATACATAATTCACAGGATTTGTATCCTTTTGACTTTGCATTCTCTATAGTATCAGGGGTAAAATATTCACGATCTTTCATCTCAATGTGATAAATGTCACATTCAGGTCTCATGTTTGCTAGATGATGTACAGTCTTCTTTGATTTGTCTCCTAGAAATCCACTCATTATCTCAAATCCTTTTTGTTGTAAAACTTTCTTTTTGTACATGATGCAATAAATTCACATTGATAAGAACAATAAATTCCAGAACCGTCGTAAAATTTCCTACCACAAGCCAGACAACTGCCCAATCTCTCGCCTCATTTTCAACATTTAGTGTGTCTACAATTTTCACATAGTAGCAAGTCAGCCACTCCTATCTCACTAAGTAAAACTGGAGTTTTCAATAACTCTATTCCAGAACAATGGCATTTTTGACAAACACCTATCACAAAAAATCAGGGAGTAATTCTAGTAAATTAACTTTGTGAACAAATTGACTGATCTAATTAGATCCATCAAAACAGACCTTTTCAAAAAATCAGGTCAAAAAAAGAAGAAAAAGATTGGATTAATCTCTGAAATCTTCATTTTCTAGATAATGACTACATGAGAATTCTAGAATAGGATTGAATATCATTTATCGTTTCTTTCCTTTTGATTTAGTTGCAGTCTTTCGTTTAGGAGCACTGCGTTTTGAAACACTTGACTTTTTTGAAGCACTGGATGCTGCTCGTTTTTTGGCAGCTGCTGCTCTCTTTCTCTTAGCAGCAGTTTTTGCTGCAGCCTCTTCTTTTAGCTTGGCATTTCTTTTACGAGTCCTCGCAGCTTTTTTGGCTGCAGCACTTCTTTGAGCTTTGGTTTGAACCATGCTGAATTCTCAAATCTGAACTTGCTCTTATAGAGAAAATGTTAACAGTTTTTACTCAAATGAGTAGCTCTTGATTCATCATTTTTTGCAATGAGTTTTTTTAGTACATTCCATCTATAGGATTGTTGAAAGTAGCAATTGTCTATAACAAAAAAACAATTGATGAAAATGATGTTATCAATATTTTTGGAACAACCACAAAAGAACACTATAGTCTTAAGACAGTAGAGAAAGTTGCAAAAGCCCTTGAAAAAGCAGGACATTCTGTGAAAATTATCGAGGGAGGAATGGGCTTTATTGACGAGATGAAGGATTTTATGCCAAAAGTAGTTTCAGGGGATACGCCAGGGATGGTCTTTAATATGGCATATGGAATTCAAGGAAAAAATAGGTATACTCATGTCCCTGCAATGCTTGAAATGCTTGGGTTGCCATATGTAGGCTCAGGACCTGAAGCCCACTCTGTTGTTCAAGACAAGGTAATGACCAAAATTGTTCTACAGAAAAACCACATACCAACTCCTGGTTTTTGGGTTTTTTCATCATCTGAAGACAAATTTGATGATGTTATTTTTCCAGTTATCGTAAAGCCGTCTATGGAATCAACATCGATGGGAATGAAAATTGTGGATAACTGGGAGGATTTAAAAAAAACAGTTCAAGAACAATTAGAAAAATACTCTCAAGATATTTTAGCAGAGCAGTTTATCCCAGGAAGAGAATTTGCAGTTGGTCTAATTGGGAATGGCTCCAACATAGAGGTTTTCCCTATAGTTGAAATTGATCTTAAAGGAGATCCCAATAAAATCCAAACAAAGTCAGACAAAATGAAAACACCACTTGATAAAATATGTCCCGCCAAATTAACAAAAGAACAAGAAACAGAAATTAAAAAAATTTGTTTACAATCTTTTAGAAAACTTGGACTAAACGATTATGCAAGAGTTGATTTGCGTATGGATGAAAAAGGAAACGTCTACATTTTGGAACTTAACTCTATGGCAAGTCTTGGATTAACAGGTTCATATGTTCATGCAGCAATAACAGCAGGGTATTCCTTTGATTCCCTAATTAACAAAATTCTTGATGTTTCTGCTTTAAGATATTTTGGAGAATCTCATCTTCATCCTCATGAGGCCAGTCCAGAAACAATAGAATCACAACCATTAAGATCTGTTATTAGAAGTCACCTTAGAAGTCATCTCACATCCAATGAACGGTTGCTTGAGCAATTGGTAAATGTCAACTCAAGTGTTCATAACATCGATAATGTAAATCGATTAGGAGACACAATCATTAAGCGTTTAGAAAATTTAGGATTCCACTCACAAGATTTTCACGAATTTGATGTAGGAAATATAGTTTATCTAAAAAACCATGATTCAGAAAACAACGAAGTGTTACTCCTAAGCCATCTCGATACGTGGTACGAAAATCGTGATTTTACACCTTATTACAAGGTTGGAAACAAGCTATATGGTTCTGGAATCGCAGAAAGCAAAGGAGGAATTTTGTTGATGATTTCTGCTCTTCAAGCTTTGAGATTTGCAAGAAAACTTAAAAAAATAAAGTGTGGAATTTTATTAATTTCTGATGACTCTTTAGGTGGGAAATATAGCAAAAAACTTGTACACGATATTTCTAATATTTCTAATTACGTCATTGACCTAAAATGGGGCACAAAAGAAGGAAGCATCGCAACCTCTTGTTCTGGCATTACCAAATACCATATAGATATGGTTCATGTAAGACGACCAAATGAAACTATCAAAGAAGTTATCCCAGATATGTGCCATAAGGTAATTTTGTGGAAGAAAATCTCACAAGGAATTCCAGATGCCAGAATTACAATCTCTGATTTTTCTGGACAGACTTCTTATGGAAAAGCTCCAGATTATGGCAAGCTTTCTTTAGAATCAAGATATGTAAATATAGAACAAGGTAAAAAATTTGATGCTGAAATCAGAAAGATTGCAAAAAAGAAAACAAACTCAAATCTTGATATTCACGTAGCCAAAACTGTTACAAGGCAGCCCTTTATCAAAACAGAAAAAATTGAAAACTTCTATGAAATAATTCAAAAACTAGCTAAACTAGCTGAGATAAAGATTAAACCTGAACATAGATTTGCACCATCCAGTCTTTGTGATGTTTTAGCAGACATACCTATGATTGGTTCTATGGGGCCTCTTGGAAGTGATCATCGAACTGCTAATGAGCATATCTTCCGTGACAGTCTTATTGATAGGGGAGTTTTATTATCACTTACCATAAACAAATGCTCAGCTCTTTCCAGAGAGGCTAAAAAATGAATATAGAATTAGTGGAAAATTCCTTCAAAACAACCACTGACAAAAAGTGTTCTATTTCAAAACAAGGAATGGTATCAAGCGCTTTTCCACAAGCCACCAAGGCAGGAGTGGAGATGCTCAAAAAAGGAGGAAATGCAGTAGATGCAGCATGTGCTACTGCTTTAGCCCTGGGCGTTTGTGAGCCTCAAGCGTCAGGAATAGGTGGTCAATCTCTGGCAATACTTCACTTTGAGGGCAAAACAATAGCAGTTGATGGTTCTAGCAGAGCCCCTTCTCTGGCACATAATTCATTTTTTGAAAAACGTTCTCATCGTTTTATTGGATACAAGGCAACAACTGTTCCAAGCACCATAGCCACACTTGGATACCTTAATGAAAAATATGGAAGATTGGATTGGTCAACAATTGTAAAACCATCAATTCGTATCGCAAAACGTGGATACAGAATTACCAAACTCCAAAACAGATTACAAGAAGAAAATCTTTCAAATTTTTTTAAAGTAAAATCACGATCAGGGGCAAAATATTTTCTCAAAGACGGAGAGGTTCCTTATGATGTTGGGGATTTATTTGTACAAGAAGATTTATCAGATTTGCTTCAACATCTTTCAAAGTATGGACATGTGTCATTTTACCAAGGAATGATTGCAAAACTAATTGACAAAGACATGAGAATAAACAAAGGGTTTTTGCGAAATGAGGATTTAGCATTTATCCCTGAACCAATTGAAAGAAAACCCATTAGTAGAAGATATCGAGGAATTAGGGTTTACACAATGCCTCCTCCAACCGCAGGAGATACAATGTTACTTGTATTAATGATGTTAGGAAATTTGAAAAAATCTTTTCTAAGGAAAAGAACATCAAAATCGTATCACTTTGTAGCTGAAACCTTTCGCAAAGCCTTACTTTACCGAACTCAAAGAAAATTTAATCCTGAAACTTATCACCAGATTGATGAGAAAACACATCTTAGCCGAAGCTTTTCAAAATCTCTTTCTGAATCCATAAGAGATTCAATTGATCCTAATTTACCCCTCAAGGAATCTTCTGACATCGAAGATACAACACATCTTTCAGTCATGGATGGTGAGGGAAATGCCGTAGGAATCACTCAATCAATTGAACTTGTTTATGGGTCCAAAGCAGCAGCTGACGGTTTAGGATTTTTGTATAACAACTACATGTCTGCCTACGAACTGGAAAATCCTAGTCATCCATTTTATCTGAGACCAAATTCAATTCCATGGACTTCTGTTTCTCCTTCGATTATCTTCTATAACCATAAGCCTTGGATTGTGCTTGGTAGCCCGGGTAGTGCCAGAATCTTCTCAGTAGTAAGCCATTTTATTTCCAGGGTAATTGATGGGGACAATCCCATAGATATTGCTATGACAAGACCTAGGATTCATTGTTCACTTGATGGGAAAATTAGTCTTGAGGCAGATGATTCAGGTATAGAAATAATCAAACATCTAAAGAAAATGGGTTACAAGATTGATATCAAAGAAAGATTTTCTTTTTATCTTGGAGCTATTCACGCCGTTCTAAAACGCCAGACGGGGGATGGTTTTCAGGGAGTTGCTGAGATCCGAAGAGATGGAACAGCTGAAGGTTTGAATTGAGTAAACTTCCAGTGTTATTATCTATACCACATGGAGGAACACAGAGGCCTCCAGAACTTGATAATCTGTTATCAATAACTGATGCTGATTTGTTTGATGACTCTGATCCTTTTGTAATTGAAATTTATGATTTGGGAGAAAAAGTTGAAAGTGTAGTTAAAACCAACATTGCTCGAGCATTTGTCGATCTTAACAGGTCATTGAAGGATCTCCCACCTCAAAATCCTGATGGATTGATAAAAAATTCAACATGTTATCAAAAACCCATTTACAAAAAAGGTCGAGAACCAGATGAATCTCTAAGAAAGGTGTTAATTGAAATGTATTACAAACCATATCATAGGTCTATCCAAAAGAAAATCCATGAGCTTGATTTGCAGCTTTGTTTGGATTGTCATTCAATGGCACCTGTTGCGCCCAATATCTCTCCTGATGGCAGGGAAAAGAAACGTCCATTATTTTGCTTGTCAAATCAAGATGGAAAAACATCAACTAATCAAATGATTGAATTGCTTGCCTCATGCATATCCGAATCATTTGATATTGAAAAAAGTAAGATTTCCTTAAACGATCCTTTCCATGGAGGATATATTACCAGAACTTACGGCAACAATCCATATCCCTGGATTCAAGTTGAGATGAATAGAGACTTGTATTTGGGAGAATCTTGGTTTGATAGGAACTCTTTGTCTATTGATTCTTCCCGTCTTAGACAATTAAACATGCAATTTGAAAATTGTTTAAACCTCCTTTTTTCAAAGATAAACAGAACTGGAATAGAAAGCCAATGAATGTAAAATGTAAAAACTGCAAAAAAGATTTTTAACTTGACGTTAGTGAAATTTGCTGAAAAGAGTGCCCTTTGGGCCCATTAAAATTCTATTAGTTTTAAAATGACTAGAGGTAAAGCTCACTGGCTGCAATGAAGAATCAGAGTTATTTCTGAATGGTGATTTGAAGGCATTTGTCTGAGCTGCCACTAGTTATTCTATTGCTGTTTGCTGCTGGACTTTTTGTAGGATTTCATCCCCAATGAGATTTTGTTCATGAAGAGCCTTTGTAATTTCTAAAACATTGAGCAGTGAATGCAATGTTACTCCTTGTTCTTTTAGGGCCTCATCAGCTCCTTCCATCCGGTTTACAATGACGTATGCATCTTCAATATTGATGTTAGATTCTTTTAGCGATTTAATTCCATTAAGTACTGACCCTCCAGTTGTGGCAACATCATCGACCATTACAACTTTCATTCCCTCTTGAACTTTGCCTTCCACAGATTTTGACGTGCCATACTCTTTTGGTTTGCTCCTGACATAGATTAGTGGTTTTACTGTCTCAATTGCAAGTGCAGAAGCAATGACTAAACCACCTGTGGGAACAGAGACTAGTGAATCAAAATTATCTAAACCCACATCATTAGTGATTTCATTTTGAAGGTGTTTTACCATTCTTCGAAAATCATGAGGATAACTGGGAACCAGTCTAAGGTCTACATAGTAAGAGCTTTTTTTACCGCTGGCAAGGGTAAAATCACCAAATTGTATAATCTTATTTTCAAACAAAAAAGTTGAAAACTCTTTCACAAAATCCATACCAAAATTAGCTAAACTGGATTTATTTTGGTTTGTATTTGCTTCATTATTATGCCTGAGATCTGGTTGAATTATGGAATAACGGACGTAGTTTTAGACATAAGAGCTGAAAATTTACAGCAAAAAATTGATTCAGATGGAGCTATTCTAGAAGACTCGGCAATTAATGAAAAACTAAACTCGATGGATCTTTCCAAATCCATGGATTTGATGGTTTTACACAATTCAAAATCTATTCAAAAAATAATTTCTTCTTTGTTTACCATTTGTGAGCAAAAATCCTTACCATTTCCTAATGTTTTAGCTGAAAAACGAATTATGAATCAAATCAAAGCCGGAATGCCTGAGGGTAGCTCAATCAATGAATTTGAGAAAAATGAACTCTCTAACCCTAACTTGGTATTTCTAGCTGAAATGGAGTTTGATGGATTATTTGGATATGAAACTATAGCAACTAGGTTGATAAGAAAATTTGGCCAAGAATCGATGCTTACAGCTTATGCAAAAAGAAAGGGAAATCTTCCTTCTCCTGGGCAACCAACTGAAAGCCTTGAGGAAGCAAAGAATTTTTCTAATAATTTTGAAATTCAAGGAATTGAAGTTGTAGCAAATTCCAAAGGAATAGTTGATTTTTCAATAGGCCATCCATCAAAAACTCTAGAAATTTCTAAAACCTTGGAATCATTTGCCATTCAGGATATTGGAAAACAAAAATCAATGATAATTAGCACTGGAAAAGATTCGAGTAATGACACTTTAAGCAAATCTTTAGGCTCAATTTGGAATTGCACAAATGCAATGCAAAATGGAGGGTTGGCAATACTAGTTGCTGAATGTAAAGGGGGACTAGGTTCTGATGCCTTACAGCAATTCACAGAAGACAGATTCCCATTAGAAAAACTCCAAAATCCCACCCAATACATCACTGGAATGGAAGATTTGCTTTTCTTGAAAGAAGTGCAAAAAAATTTCCAAATAGGTTTGGTATCCATACTTCCAGAATTTTACGCAAAGAAATTGAATCTTGTCACTTTATCTGGAATTAAAGATTCAATGGATTATATTCTAAAAACACAAGGAGCAAGACAAAAGGTTGCAGTAGTTTCAGATGGTGCCAGAGTTTTACCACGGTAACAAACCCGTTGGTAATGGAGCACACAAGAAAGCTAAAACTACTACACCTGCATAAGCAAGTTTTCTCTTTTGTGTTAAAGGAGAAATGTCATCCAAAGGATTTGCACTAGGATTTCGCATACTCAAAAACAAAATGAATATTGCCATTAACCAGAAATCTAACAGAACTAAAACTGCCATACTTCCATAGGTAGCATATCTGTGTATTTTTGCTCCCAAAAGAGTTCTAGCTAAATGACCTCCATCTAATTGCCAAGCCGGTAGCAAATTCAAGAAAGTTATCAAGAATCCAACCCAAGCCGCAAACAACAAAGGCGTCATCAAAACTTCACCACCTTCTCCTCCTTTTCCAAACATAGCTAAACTAGCTGACATCAAGATGGGTTCACCAAGCTCCCACTCTATTAAACGAGATTCTTCAAAGAGACCCTGTGCTACGCTTTCTTCCAATACTGGCGCAGTATATGCTCCATACATTGAAACCATTATAGCAATTATCAGTCCAGCTATTGGACCTGCAATTGCAACATCAAATAGTATCTCTCGATTGATTGTAAGACCGCGTGATTGAATAAATGCTCCAAAGGTTGGAATTCCTATTACTGGCAATCCTGGAATAAAAAAGGGCCATGTTGTCTTGAGTCTATGCATTCTTGCAGCAATAAGATGGCCAGATTCATGAATCCCTAAAATTCCAAGTAAGGAAAGAGTATAGATTCCTGCCATTTCATATGGGTCACCCAACTCTACAATACTATTAGCTAAATCTGTTCGATAATACCCATCAATCATAACAAAAGATACAACAACGGCAAACAAAATTCTCGGAGTCCATGAAGCATTAAGCCATTTTCTTTGTTTAATTGCAAATTTCTGAATTATAATGTATTTTCCATCTTCCATTTTCTCTAATTTACATACATAATCCAAATCCTCCAATCTCCTTGCAAGCTCTTCAAATTTGGATTTAAAATCCAAATCTGCAATTTTGAATTCTAAGGAATACAATGTTTTGGTGAATTTCTCTACCTCAAATAATGAATTTACTATGGATACTATTTCCTCTTGATTGGCATCACTCATTAAAGATACTCAATATTTTTCGGATAAATGGCTTTGGTGTCAAAGCCCTGAGGCTCAAATTAATTGTAATATCAGACAGAACTATCATAAAATTAAATATCAATATCAAACAAGAGAAACCATGCAGGTAATTCTAAGACAATTAGGAGACGCAATTATCAGAAGGGCTGAACCTAGCGATCTCATACCTGTTATGGAAATCAATCTAAAAACACTTCCAGAACATTATTCAGATTATTTTTACGAGAGTTTACTTGCCGAAGTACCAGAGGCCTTTGTGATAGCTGAAATTCAAGGAAGACATGTAGGCTACATTATGTGCAAAACAGAGTATGGATTTTCAAATTTTAAAAAATTAGGATTCGTAAAAAAAGGTCATGTCGTTTCAGTAGCAGTTCTTGAAGAATTTCGCGGAAAAGGAATTGGAAAGGCTCTTGTTGAGGAATCTGTCAAGGGTGTAAAACTCAAAAAATGTGATGAATTTTATCTTGAAGTAAGATGCAGTAATACTGAGGCTGTGAGATTATACGAAAAACTTGGTTTTGTAATAAAACAACAACTTAATGCATACTATCGAGATGGCGAAGACGCGTTTCTCATGGCAATTGAATTAGAAAAATAGTTCAAACCAATAAATATATCACCACAAAATTTTATGCCGATGGACAAGCGTAAAGGGACAGGAATTGGAATTTTTCTTCTATGTATTGTAGCATTTTTCGTGTATGCCTATCTTTTGATGCTATCTGAATGGAGTCCCATTGTTTTACAATTATCTATCCTAATGATTACTGGTGGGATTTTGGGAGTAATTGCTTGGATTGGATATACTATGGCCACAACAAAACCCTCTTCGGCTACAATCTCTTCTGATGAATAATTATTTTGAAATTTTTACATCAACAACTGTTTGGTAATATCTAGGACCAATTGGCCTAACAATTTTTGAAGAAAGAATCTTACATTTTATTGGACACACTTCTAGGAAATGTTCTTCAGATAATTTACCAGCATCTTGTTTTTTGTCTGCGTGCATATGACAATAATAATGGATTATTCCACCATTTTTTGTAGCTTTAATTGCTGAATCCAAAAACTCATCAGATCTTTCTGGAAGAAGCATTAGTGTTCTATCTGCTTCATCAACCAATTGATTTTCTACCACTTCAGAAGCTTCACCATTAATCGAAATTACCTTTCCAGTTAGTTTATTCAACGCTATATTTTTTTCACATAATTTTGAAGCAATAGGATTAATGTCAATACTATAAACAGTACATTTTTTCTGTTTGGCAGCCATAATCGAAAACATTCCTACTCCTGCAAACATGTTAACGACTATCTCTCCTTCTTGGATTAGATTTGCAATCCTCTCTCTTTCAGTAGATAACCTAGGTGAGAAAAAGGCGTTGGCTACATCTACTTTGAATCTACACCCAAATTCACGGTATTCTGTTTCAGTTTTATCTTCACCTGCTAAAATTTCGAGATTCCTGGTACGAAAATCCCCTTCAACAGGCGATGCTTGATAAAAAACGCTTTTGACTATTTTGACTTCCTTTAGCAAGGTTTCTCCAATAATTTTTTTCCTGTCCAACAAAGAATCAGGTATTCTAACAATTATGATATCTCCAATCTGATCAAATGCTGAGATTAATTCTTCAATTTCTTGAGGAGAAAGAATACTTTCCAATGCTTTTTTTAGCATTCGTGTCAATTCTTGTAGTAAAAATTACCAGAACCCTTTTGTTCCTTGTCTAATCTGCTTTCAAGTTTGTTTACTCTTGGTCTAAGACTTTTTTCGTCTCTTCTAAATGTCATATCAAGTGATCTTAGAAATTGATTCATCGCCTTGGATTTTGGCATTGGAGATGTAGCATGCCCCCTTAATCCAGACTCTCCTTCAAAGATTACCATAGTATCTGAAATAAGGTCCATCAATTGAATGTCATGATCTATTACTATAGCTGATTTACCAAAAGATCTTACAAATTTTTGCAAGAATTTTGCAACTGCTATTCTATCTTCAACATCTAAAAATGCAGATGGTTCATCTAAGGCATAAAGGTCAACTTTTTGTAAAAGGCAAGATGCCACAGCTACCTTTTGTAATTCTCCTCCAGACAGATTCTTTACTGATTTATTGTATAGTTTTTTTATTTTGAGAGGATCAACAATTTGTTCTTCTTCAAGACTTCCCTCAATTGGGGATTCATTTGCTTTATCAAGAACTGAAACAACTTCTACATCATAATCATTTTGCAAGTATTGTGGTTTGTAGGCAATCTTTACTTTTTTATCGACTTCCCCAGAATCAGGCTTCTCTACGCCTGCAATCATTTTCATCATGGTTGTCTTACCTAGAGCGTTTGCTCCCATAATTCCCAAAACTTCACCTTTACGCACTGTTCCAGGCTCAACTGAAACTGAAAAAGATGGATATTTTTTCTCAAGTTTTGGATATGTAATTACCTCACTGCCTTCTTGAAACTCCTCAGTAGCAGAAGTTGATACATCAAAAGAAAATTTCTTGTCTCTGAATCTAACATTTTCTGTGGGAAGATATCCATCCAAAAATACATTGATTCCAACTTTAGTCGATAGTACATTGGAAACAATTCCATATGCAGCTGGTTCTCCATAAAGCACTTCAATAAAATCACTGAGAAAATCTAATAATGTCAAATCATGTTCCACTACCATCACGCTTTTTCCTAACTTTGCCAAATTTTGTATCACCCTTGCAACACTTGTTCTTTGAAATACATCATTGTAAGATGATGGTTCATCAAAAAAGTAAAAGTCTGTATCTTTTGATGCTACTGTTGCAATAGCTAATCTCTGTAATTCTCCACCACTAAGCTCCTTTAGATTCTGTTCAATGGAGTTTTCCAATCCTAATTCTTTGATTAATTGTTGAGAAACCCCTCTTTCGTCGTATTTTTCGATTAATTCTTTTCCTGTTCCATCAAAGGCTTGTGCTAATTGATGGATTTGTTGTGGTTTAATTGAAGCACGAATTTGTTTATCTTTAATTTTCTCAAAATGAGATTTTAATTCAGTTCCACTGTAATACTTTAAAATTTCATCCCATTCAGGAGGTTCTTCATATCTTCCCAAATTTGGTTTAAGATTTCCTGACAAAATGTTTACAACAGTACTTTTTCCCATTCCATTTCTTCCTAAAAGACCAACAACTTCTCCTTTTTTTGGAGTTGGTAATCGGTAAAGTCTAAAGGAATTAGGACCATACTGATGGATCTTATCAGTTGCAAGCTCACTAGCTAAATTCACAATTGTGATTGCATCAAAAGGGCAAACCTTTACACAAATTCCACAACCATTGCAAATGTTCTCATCAATTTGTGCCTTTTTTGTCTCATCATTCAAAACTATACAGTCTGCACCAGACTTGTTTACTGGGCAGTACTTTATGCACTCCAATCCACATTTTTTGGGCTGGCAGAGTTCCATGTCTAGAACCCCAACTCTATGTGTCATGAGGTATTTCGGTAACTTCTCGCTTTATACCTCTTTTGAACCCCTCTTAAGGTCGGCGTTACGTTAATAGATAAGAATTTGTCATCAACTCACAAGCCGGCCATAGCGTTAGGGTGCGACCCAATCCCTTTCCGAACTTGGAAGTCAAACCTAACGTCGCTGTTGTGCTACTAAGATGCGAGAGCTCTTGGGAAGCAACAGTGCTGGCATTTTTAATTTAATCAATGTATTAATAATAAAACCTTCAAAATTAATCAAATGCCCAATTGTAGTGTTTGCGGAGAACAATTTTCTGATGAAATTAGGTTTTTGAATCATATGATGGAAAAACATGGATTTAGAAATCCCAACATTGACAAACCTGATAGAAACAGCAGGGGCTACTAGTCTAACTCTTTCAAAATTTCCTTAAGGGTGGCTATTTCATCGTTTAAAAAATCAACTGTGGCAATCACACTTGTTTTTGCCGAATCAGAAATTTCATAATTCATTTCTTTTGAAATTAGTTTTGATAACTCCTCTCTTTCCATAATCAAATCATTTAATCGCATAATTGCATTTTCAACTGTCATTACCTTTCACCACTAGCAAATTTTACTCCTTGATTTTGATCAAACCAATTTTTGTATAATAATATACAAATTAATTTTCAGATTTGATAACAGATCCAAGTTAGATTTTTTGAAGATAATCCAAAATTAGCCTAACTCCAAAACCTGTGGCTCCTTTTGGGTTATAGGGTTTAGATTTTGTTGCTATTTGGGTCCAGGCTACTCCTGCAATATCAAAATGTACCCATGGTGTATTTTCTATAGCATTTCTCAAAAACGCTGCAGCAGTAATTGTTCCTGCAGCCCTTCCAATTCCAATATTTTTCATGTCTGCAACATCAGATTTTATCATGTCCATATAGTCATCATTTAGAGGCAATTCCCAAACTTCTTCAGTAGTAAAATTAGAGGACTGAATAATTTTCTGTTTTAATTGGTCATCATTGGAAACTATTGCCGCAACATTAGTTCCTAACGCAATAATACAAGCGCCAGTCAATGTGGCAAAATCGATTATTGCCTTTGGAGAATAATGTTTTTCACCATATGCTAATGCATCTGCAAGAATCAATCTTCCCTCCGCATCAGTGTTTAAGATTTCGGCAGTTTTTCCATTATACAATTTGATAATGTCTCCTGGTCTGTAAGATTCACCACCTGGCATGTTTTCAACTGAAGGAACTATGCCGATTACATTTTTCTTTAATTTTAATTCTGAAATGGATTTCATAATTCCCAAAACAGTGCAACCTCCACATTTATCAAATTTCATCTCGTCCATCTTCTCCCCAGGTTTTAATGAAATTCCACCAGTATCAAAAGTCACAGCTTTTCCAACAAGAACAATTGGTTTTTCGCTCTTTGGCCCACCATTGTGTTCCAAAATAATCAGTTTTGGTTCATTCTTACTTCCTTGACCAACTGCAGTAATTCCTCCAAACCCCTTTTTTTTAAGTTCGGTCTTTGAAATAACGGTACATTTCATTCTGTTCTTTTTTGCAATGTCTTTTGCAAAATCAGACAAAGTTGTAGGAGTACATTCGTTTGGTGGTAAATTAGCAATACTTTTTGTAAAAATAACCCCATCTGAAATTATCTCTGATGATTTTATTGCTTTTGAAATTTTATTTGATTTTGAAACTAGTATTGACAAATCTGGAGTAGAACCTTCTTTTTTTGCCTTGAATTTTTCAAATTTGTAAAGAGACATTTTACATCCTTCAGTTATCTGAGAATTGACCAAAACAGGCTCTGAAACAAAACTTGGAGGAGAAATTATTGAAAATTCCTTTATTTTTAACTCACTTGCCTTTTGGGCAATTTTTCCTGCCACAAATCTAAAAGTATCATTTGTTATCTTCTCCTTTTTACCTATTCCTGCTAGTAGTATTCTTTTTGCAGAAACTTTGTTGTTTGTAGGAAAGACAGTAATTTTTCCTAATTCTCCATTATTATCCTTCAAAGAAAGTTTTACAGAGTCTTTAATTTTTGAATTAATTTTGTTTAGTCCCAATATTTTATCAGAAGATTCTAAAACAAATCCACAAAGCATCTCAGTTTTTTTTCTGACAGGATTGGAATTTTCAATTTTTATTTTCATTTAAAACTGTAATTTTGCAAGTATTATTTAGATTTATTTTAATTTGATTTTCTTACTAGACGAAAGAATACTTGCAGATCTAATAAAAACAGATTTTACATTTTTACATTCTTGCTCACAATCCACTTCTAGATCTATGTGGTTTGATCTTTTCTTTTTTGAGCTTAGAATAGCCCGAATTAATGGAATAATTCCTGTCCTTCCACCATTGGCATACTTTTCATCAATTAACCAAAACATGTCTAACGCTGACTCGTCTAAAATTTTCTTTCGAATCTCTTCCCCTTTAGTAGAGTAATGTCCAATAATTGTAATTTTTCCTTTAGCCAGGGAATTTACTATTTTTGCAAATTTTGTGCATAGGTAACATTTGTCATCATACAACATTATGGGAATGCTTTCGTTCAAGTCCATACTATAGGTTATCTTCGATCAGATTAAAATTTTACAGAAGGAATGTTGACAAAGAGTAATACTTTACCCTCAAAATTCTCTTTTTTTAGGCTCAAAATTTTGCCTGAATATATCAAAAAAATGATTATGGAAAAATCTTTCGTACTTGGTCCAAAAAGTTCCAGCGAGAAGATTCTTCATGCTGAGGTGCGCCAATAGTCTGCTCCAAAACTGGCTGAATTATCTCAATTTTTCCAATTCTGAACATTTTAGTTTCACAAGCAGAACAAGTTCCCTCTATTGCCGATGCTCCATTTTTTAACACCGTAGATTGAGCCCCCGAGATCTCTCTTTTAGCTCTACATTTTACACAATATCCTATTGTCATTGTACCTATTGGTGAAATTTTGTATTATTGTCTATAGTAAAAATTATTTTACTTTAAACCCAATTTCAAAATTTTTTAAAAAATAAAAGAAATTATACAGTTTTTCGTTTAACATTCTAACAACAGAAGTAGATTTTTATTAAATTTCCAAAAAATCCACTCATTCATGGGCCTAAATTATTACCACATAAAGAAGAATATTTTACGAGCAAGAAAATTGGTTATTAAATCAACTAGTATTGCTGGGTCTGGCCACCCAGGAGGCTCATTTTCAATGGCAGAGATTTTAGGTTGTATATTTTACAAATATCTCAAATTTGACCCTAAAAACCCCACTTGGGAAGACCGGGATCGTTTAGTTCTCTCAAAGGGCCATGCTGCCCCTGGACTTTTCTCCAATATGGCAGTAGCAGGTTATTTTCCAGAATCAGAACTTGAAACCCTGAGAAAATTTGGAAGTAAATTACAAGGACATCCTGATTTGAAATGTCCAGGAGTTGAATTTTGTGGAGGATCTCTTGGTACAGGACTTTCTTATTCTATTGGAGTTGCACTTGCAGCAAAAATTGACAATAAAGATCATCATGTCTATACCATTATTGGTGATGGCGAATCAGACGAAGGACAAATCTGGGAAGCTTCAATGACTGCTTCAAAATACAAATTAGATAATCTTACCGTGTTTTTAGATAGAAATTTCATTCAACAAGATTCTTACACTGAAAAAGTCATGCCACTTGATGAAGTACTAAATGGAGATAATATTTCAGAAATGTGGAAAGATGCTTCACGATGGAAGACCGGAGATAAATGGAGATCCTTTGGATGGAATGTAATTGAAATAGATGGCCACCGAATTGAACAAATTGATTCGGCAATCTCTAAAGCACTTGCAACCAAAGGGCTTCCCACAATTATCATTTCCAGAACAATAAAAGGAAAATCTGTAGAACATATGGAAGACAATCCTGCTTGGCATGGAAAAGCTCCTGATAAAGACGTGGTACCTCTCATTAATTTAGAACTTGACTCACAATTTATGATTGCGCCATCAATCATTGCTGGGGATATGACAAATTTGGAAAATGAAGTAAAGAGATGTGTAAATGGAAGAGCAGATTACATTCATCTTGATGTTATGGACGGCCAGTTTGTACCAGCTAAAACATTTGATCACACAAAAATTAAAGAATTAAGACCATTAACCGTAATTCCTTTTGATTCTCATCTGATGATAGATGAACCTGTAAAACATGTACGGAATTATGTTGAAGCAGGTAGTGACATTATTACAGTCCACACTGAAGTGTGTGATGAATCTAGTTTTGGCGAAATTCATGATCTACTAAAACAAAATCAAGTGGGCGTAGGTTTAGCAATAAATCCCGACACCAACCTCCCAGAATGGTCCTACAAATTCTTGCCCACATTAGACCAACTAATTGTTATGTCAGTTGTGCCTGGAAAATCAGGTCAAAAGTATATCCCTGAGACTCATGATAAAATGAAACAACTAGGCCCTATCCTAAAAAATCATAATTTTAGAGGATATATTGAAGCAGACGGAGGAGTCAATCTTGAAAACATTGGTTCCTGCTTTGAAGATGGTGCAAGAGCCTTTGTCGGCGGGAGTGCAATTATTGGCCAATCTGATGTCCGCCAAACAATACGAGATTTTAGAGACCAAGTTCTAAAAGCACGAAGAAAAGTTTTGATTGAGCAAGCTCATCAATTAGGAGGACCTGATCTTGTAAACAAATGGATTGGTTTGCATGTAGTGGGAGAAAAGAAAGATCAAATTACAAAAATCGCAAAGGAGGAGAATTTGATTTGAATCCACCTGAAATGAGTGACATGAGATCAGAGTACTCAAAAACTCTTATACAAATTGGAAAGGAAAACCCTAACGTTGTTGTTTTAGGAGCAGATACTACTGATTCTCTAAAAACATCAGGATTTGGAAAAGAATTTCCAAATAGATTTTTCAATGTAGGAATTGCCGAGGGAAATTTAGTTTCAGTTTCAGCGGGATTGGCCGCATCTGGAAAAATTTCTTTTGCAAGCACATATGCAATCTTTCTTCCTGGAAGAGCTGTAGACCAAATTAGAAACGGAATTGCATATCCTTCTCCCCCAGGAAAAAAAGGTCTTAATGTAAAGTTAGTATCCTCTCACGGAGGTCTTTCTGTTGGACCTGATGGGGGGTCTCATCAACAAATTGAAGACATTGCCATAATGAGAGCAATTCCCAATTTCCGAGTGTTTATTCCTGCCGATACTTTTGCAGTTTCAAAACTTGTTAGATTGATGGCAAACGAATATGGACCATTTTACATGAGAATGGCCAGATCCAAAACTCCAATAGTCCATTCTGAAAACACTGAATTTCAAACTGGTAAAGGAATTACACTTAGAGATGGGTCTGATTGTACTATAGCGGCTTGTGGTATTACTGTAAGGATGGCTCTAGAGGCTGCTGAAACATTACAACAGGAAGGAATCTCTTGTAGAGTACTTGACATATTCTCTGTGAAACCCATTGATGGCGACCTTTTAGAAAAAGCAGCACGGGAGACAGGATGTATTGTTACTGCCGAGGAACACAATATTTTTGGTGGAATGGGTTCTGCAGTTACAGAGTCTGTTGCAGAAAGATATCCAGTGCCAATACATAGAATTGGTGCCCAAGATATGTTTGGAGAATCTGCTCGTGAGGATGAAGTTTCATTGTTGTTAGAAAAACACGGAATAACATCTTTTAATATGGTAAAACAAGTCAAGGAGATAAGAGGTAAAAAACTATGAAGATATTTCTTGATACGGCCAATTTAGAATCTATTAGAAAATTTAACGACATGGGATTGCTGGATGGAATTACAACTAATCCTTCGTTGATGTCAAAAGAGGGAGGAAACCCAAAAGATGGAATGGCAGAGATTACAAAAATAATCAAAGGCGATGTAAGCCTTGAAGTTTTGAGTACTGAATACTCAGGAATGGTTGAGGAGGGAAGAACTCTGCGAAATTATGGTGACAATGTTGTAGTTAAAGTCCCAATGACTCCTGATGGACTAAAGGCATGCAAAGCTCTTTCTGCAGAAGGAATTCCAGTTAATGTGACATTGGTATTTTCACCAAATCAAGCAGTTCTTGCTGCAAAGGCAGGTGCAAAATATGTTAGTCCATTTATCGGAAGATTAGATGATATTGGACAAGATGGAATGAGTTTGATAAAAGAAATCAAAACAATTTTTTCAAACTATGATTTTAAAACTCAAATTCTTGTTGCTAGTGTCAGACACCCAATGCATGTTGTAGAGGCTGCAAAAATTGGTGCAGATGTTGTAACGTTACCTCCAGCAGTACTTGATAAAATGCTCAAACACCCACTTACAGACATTGGTCTTAAAAACTTCCTAGCAGACTGGGAAAAACTAAAGACAGAAAATCCAGACATTAGAATTTAATCAAAAATTACAACAAACTTTTTCAAAAATCAAAAAAGGGGATTTTATTATCCGCCCTTGTTCTTACTCTTTCTGCTACTGGTTCCTCTTCCAGTAACTCTAGTCATACCTTCTGTGGAAGGCCTTGGTTTTGGATCTGGTATATCTCCATATCTCTTCGAACCTGTTCCTCTGCCAGTGTGAACCATTCGGTTTGCTGCAGCCTTTTTCTTTTCGGCCTGTTTCTTTCTGTAGGCATCTCCTGCCCACTTTTTGCCTTCATCTTCAACATCGACAGTTCCTGTGCCCCTACCGGATCTGACTCTAATTTTTCCCATAGTTTCAATCCATCATCCTAATATTTAATTAAGCTCATTTTTCTGGCATATTTCCTAACCTAGAATAGATACAATTTTTTGTAATGAAATATTTACCTCCTTTTGAAAACTCAAAAAAGGTGTTTTAATGCGTACAATTTTTTATGCTATTTTCCCGGCATTGGCTTTCTCTTTAATTTTACTAAATATGTTATTTGGCCATTTGTTATACAATTCACCTTACGACCAGGACATTAACAAGTATTCTATCTATGTTCATTTGGAATCAAACTGGGAAAGCTATCCGGGTAATGTTCTTTATGAAATAACCAATGTTTGGTCAAACCCTGATCCTGAAACAAGCTTAAACACATTCAACTATGATCCATCCATACAAACATCCTTGGTCACTGATCACAATTACAACCAATTACAATTTCAAAATCAAAAATCATATGTTGAACTAAAACATGAATTTAGTAATTGTGAGTCAAGCTGGAAACCAATTTTATACAGATACGCAATAGATACCGTAAGAAATAACATTGAATACATGCAGGGAAATACATTAAACAAGGATCCTTATGTGCAAATCTT
>WVWY01000027.1:54070-81882 GCA_011773785.1 Candidatus Nitrosomaritimum khambatensis
ATTACGCAGTATCAATTAATGATGAAAAAATTGGATTTGATGTTTATTTTGTTGATTCCAAAGATGAATTAGATAATTATATCTCACACAAACCCTTTTCTTACTATCCTCATAGTGAATGCTTTTCAAAAAACCAGGTTAGTTATAGTGGAACATGCAAAAATGTAGGCTCAAAAGCAGGCCTCTTGATAGTTATTCCTGACAGTTTAGACTTGTCTTTAACGAAGATTAGGGTAAATCTTCATGAGAGGATTTAACCGCTAATCCAGCCTAGTCTTCTAAAATAGGCAAACATCAACACAACTGGAATCGATGAGGCTAAAATTACTAGAATAAATGTTGTATATTCACCAAAAACCATCCATTGAACATCTGCTCCTCCAGGCAAATTGACATTCATCCCATAAAATGTTCCAATTACTGTTGCAGGAATGGCCAATGTGAAAATGATTGTCAAAACTGCAAGGACTTTGTTGGTCTTTTCAGTGCTTAACACGAAATCTGTGTCTTTGTAAATCTCCATGGTTTCACGAGATTCTTCAAGTGTTTCAATTACTTTATCAATGTGGTCAATGACGTCATCAAAGAATAATCCTAGATCTTCACCTTCATCGGTAAATCTTTTTACATTCTTTGCAATTTCTAAAACCCATCTTTTAAGAGGATTTGCAATTCTTCTTAGCTGGTTAATCTCTCTTCTTAGTAAGGCAATACTTCTTGCAACGGATTTCCTTTGATCAAAAACGCCATCTTCTAAATCATCCAAATTTGCAATAATTCTTCTTGATGTATGTAAAAGATCATCAACTAACATATCTGTAATTTCGTGTAGTAGTAAACCAGTCGATTTTCCAAGGAGCCTTCCCTTTCTTTGTTCATCAGATCCTGTTATGCATAACTCTACAAGACTTGTCAAAGGTTTAAGATCTCCCTGATGAACCGTCACAAGAAACTCCTTTCCAAAAAATATTGATAATTGACTATTCTTTGCCATTCCTACTTTTGGAGAAATAGGGGGAAATTGTAAAATTACAAAAAAATGATCATCATAACTATCAAGCTTTGGAAGCTCAGATTTTGTCATACAGTCTTCTATGTTTAATGCATTGAAATTGTATTTCTTTGCAAGTTCTTCCACATCTAATCTGTCGGGGTTTTGCATATCAATCCAAGAGAAATTTTTTCCTTCAATAGTCTCTATTTTTCTTAGCATAGAGCTCTCTACAGATTTCTTACTAGAACGCAATCTATTGGCAATGAATCCTTTCTTCAAGTTGAAAACTAGCGATATTTTACAAATTTAAAGCGATCGCTACTATAAAGAAAAACTCTTTCAGTCTCTACCTTACTAATGCCAGGGCATGAGATAGGTTGCTCCAACATAGGTTAGTGCTACGGATATTGCCATGGCTACCCACCAAAATCTCATGATGATAATTTTTACTAGTCAATAATAAATCTACAGGCTAATTTTCAACACAAATGAAATCAAAGATTATTACAGGATTAACAATTTTTCACTTTCGTGGCCCTCGTAGTATAGTGGCTAGTATAGGGGACTGTGGATCCCCGGACAGGGGTTCGATTCCCCTCGAGGGCCTACACCTTTTTGTTTGACACCCTCAAATATTCTAAAATTTGAATACAATACAATAAAACCAGTCTTTGAATGTAGAGGTTTTTGAAATTATTTTTTGGGAAGGCTCAAATTTCCATTACGAAGTTACGCAGACATAAATGGTGTTTCTTTTGTATCATTATCACTGGGATCAAATCCACGTTTCTTGTGAATGGCATCTATTACTCCTTTGGTAAATCGGTCAAAATTTTTGTCTTTCATAGAATCAATTACTTCATCCACAGTTTTTGTCATATCAATTTCCTTACATCTTCGGTCTGCTTCTGAACAGTAGAATTCTATGTATTTTTGAATGTAATCATATTCAGGTCCCTCAATTCCAATTTCTAATCTTCTTCGGCTTAGCCTTTGTCTCCAAGTTTCACTCATGAATAATTTTCAATATCACTTTATAGAATTTAAAGAAAACAGTCTTTGAATATATAGGATTTTTGAGAAATAACTGGATCATGATATTCTCACCTTTGGCAATATCCAGATTTCCTAAATATTCATCAAGAATAGCAAATCTATGAAATATCTTTTGATAATTTTACTTTTGGTAGGAAATGTGATTCCTGTATTTTCTTTGGAGATTGTTCCAATAAAGATACATGAAAATCCATGGGCAATTTCAATAAACTCTGCAACAAACAAGGTATACGTAACAAATTCAGGCAACAGTACTTTGGCAGTAGTTGATGGTGACACAAATTCTGTGAAATTTCTAACAGTTGGGCAAAATCCAACAGGGATTGTGATAAATCCTTTTACAAATTTGATTTATGTCTCTATGTTTAGCTCACACACCGTATCTGTAATCAATGGCACAACTGACACCATAATTGCCAACATAACCGTTGGAAAACTGCCTAATCTGTTGGGACTGGATACAGAAATGAATAAAATCTATGTGTCGAATTCTGGTGAAAAATCAGTGTCGGTAATTGACGGAAATACCAATACTGTATCAAAAACAATACTTTTGGAAGATCATCCTGGAGGCATTGCTGTAAATCCACTGACGCATTTGGCATATGTGACAAATGCGGGAAATGTCTCTGTAATTGACAAAAATACAGATACAATATCTGAGACCATACCTGTCGGTTCAGGTCAATTAACAGGGATTGCAGTCAATCCATCTACTGACAGGATTTATGTGTCAGACATATCAGACACTGTAGTTTTTGTCATAGATACAAATTCCAATACCGTCGTTACAAAAATCAAAGTGGGCAACAACCCAGACGGAGTCACAGTAAATCCATCAACAAACAAAATCTATGTGGCAAACTCTGGCGATGGCTCGGTATCAGTAATTGACGGAGATACTGATACAGTCTCCGACACAATTTCTGTCGGAACTCATTTGTTTGCAATTGCAGTAAATCCAGTCTCGGATGTGATTTATACTGCAAACGATAGTCCTGGAATTTTATACGTAATTTCAGATATTGGAAAATCTGAGAATTTAGAAGGTTCTGGAACTATTCGTGACGATGAAACCGATACGGATTATGATGTACTACCTAGTGAACCTGAAATCATTGTTCCTGTTTTGCCTGAACAAGAGCTCCGACAAGGAGTTGATGACACAAAGCCTCAGCCAAAAATCCCTGATTGGGTAAAAAACACAATGGGTTGGTATGCAGATGGCTTAATCTCTGAAGATGAGATAATTGCAGCAATTAAATTCCTAATTCAAGAAGGAATAATCCAATTAGATTAGCGATTCACATTCACTTCGCTCATAAACACGATACATCCCATACTCTGATATGCTGAATTTTTGGCATTTGGTAACAATTTAGGTATTTTGTTAAATACAAAATCTTTGAGTTTATTTTAGAAATCAAGTTCGCCTTACTATCGCCCGATAATTAATCGGCTTGGTTTCTTTTTGTTTTTGATTTTCCAGAATTATTTTTTCCGTTTTTCTTGAAACTTTCTGATGAGACGATATCCAAGAAGTAACGGAATTAGGACCTGCCTTACGTCATAGATTACCTTGAGAAGTGACTTTACAATATTGAATGTCTTTAGCTGATTTACAAACTGCAGTACCTTGAGGATGCGAAGCCATGCAAACAGCGGAATGAGCACAAAAAACATAACATCAATCCAGTAATTTCGCAGGAACTTTTTCCAGTTCTCTGAACGAAGATACTTTATGGTAAGGTCAGGAATCATAACTACAAAGATAGCCCAGATAATTCCATCAAAGATTGCCTCAAAGTTCTCAGGCTTTGGGTAAAGGTCTGGCAGCCCTATTGATTGAGTATCAAATAGAACAAACCCAACAAAGTATACACTAGACAAGGCCAAGATAGCAATCTCGATTGCCTTTCCGACTTTGTTATTTAGCAGAATCTCTTTGGCAGATACCAGACTCAATGATTTTTCCAAAAAGAGATGAGGACTTAACCTTTTTTTGCAGATCCCATGTTGTGCCTAAAAAAGTCCAAAGCACAAAACCTAACCGTAGTCTNNTGTGATTTTTCAAAAATTACTTCAAGACTCATGGTTTGAAATTATTTTTTAAAAAGATGAAAAATTCTCAAGAAATCTTCTCAATTCGATCTAATTCAATCACACATGATTTCATTTCAGGATTGAAAGGGGTTTGATGTTTTTCATTTGTAGTTTGCCCTGCCCCTATCTGAACAAGGATAGCTTCGCGAGACAGGTCTTGATTATCTTTATTATTTAATGCTAGTTCTATTTCGAGGTAGTAATCCTCATCAAGATTATTTGTTATATTGAATTGCAACTCGACTGTATCCTCAATTACCTTACAACTAATTGGAGAAATTTCAAAGTCTTCTGGATAGTTGGATAACACAACTATGGGTAGAGGAGCTTCCGAATTAGGAGAACCAGAATCAGTAAATTCATAGACTGGGATGAAAAACAAAATCCCTAAAATTATTGCTGCTACTGCCCCACCAATTACAAACTTTGTTTTGGAGGACATGAAAAAACCAATGATTTTATTCTATTAAATTTATGTATTTGAAATTATTTTTCAGGACTTTTTGAACCGCATTTGATTGTGATACATTGTAAACAAACTTCTTTTATTTTTAATTACCACAAAACTGAGAACCAATTTTGATTTTGTAACTTCATAATTTGACAACAATAAGTTTAATTCATATATTAAATTCGTATTTTATTATGGTATTCAGAAATGAATTAACAAATCAAATTTTATTTGGTAATACAGGATACCTTCCGACCGTAAAACCCCTAAATGAGGATGAAAACCTGATCGAGCCTATTGGAAAACCAACTTATTTTTGTGTTGGAATAGCGGACATTGTCAATTCCACTCGTACGGTTGCAGGATTATCGCCTATGCAATCTTCAAAATACTATTCAATTTTTCTAAACCACATGGCAAAGGATGTAAATCAGCACAAGGGTCAAGTTTTAAAAACTATGGGAGACAGCCTTTTGTTTTATTTTCCAGAAACAAGCCATTCTGACCGAAAATTTGGATTTTTAAGTTGTCTGGAATGTGGTTTTTCTTTAATTGAATCTCATGAGAAATTAAAGACCATTCTTGAGCAGGAAAATCTTCCCTTGATTGATTTTAGAATAAGTTTTGATTATGGAATTGTTACAATGATGAGGAACCACGATGGAATAGTAGACCTTGTCGGACCCACAATTAACACCTGCTCAAAAATTAATGGATTATGTTCTGTTAATGGCATCGTAATAGGAAGTGATCTTTATGAAAAAACTAAAACCTTTAAAGAATATAAATTCAAAAATAAGGGAAATTTTTCAATTGATTTGAAACGTCCTTATCCCGTATTTACAATATCAAGAAAGTAGTTCCAATTAGAGTTTCAGGCTAATTTAGTAGATTTTTTAAGAAGGTTTTGTTCCCACAGATAAATACAAAAACCCTCCCCATCCTTCTTGAAACGTCGAATTTTCAAAATATTTCTCAATTGATTTCCAAGCTTGTCTTTTCAGGTATTCTTTGTCAGCTCCAAATGGTTTTGTAAAATTAAGTAAAATTGGTGCAAATATTTTTGCTAGACCTTGAGACATCTTACCATCAACTAAAACAAATTTTTTTCTAGGTTTTAATGCATCATATCCATTTTTGATAATTTTATCAAAATGTGGAGAATATTGAAGCGCCCCTGTTGCAAAAATTCCATCCAATTCTTTGGGAAATTGATAATCGGCAAAATCACTATGTATCAATTCGATGTTTTTCCATCCATTTTGATTTACTTTATTTCTAGCCTGATCAAGCATCTTGTCAGTTATGTCTACTCCGATAAGTTTTCCTTCCTTACCAATTACCTCAATCACTCTGGAAAAATTTAGTCCAGTTCCACAACCAAGCTCAACAACTGTATCTCCTTTGGATAATTCTAGCGCATCAACGGCCATCTTCCTAAATTTATCAATGTCTAACCCCAAAAGACGATAAAGCTTCACTGCAGAATCATAATTTTCTGCATATTTTCGATAAGCTGTTACAACTCTGTGTTCCTTCATTGATTACTATACACTTTAGAAAGTGATAAAGTATCTCCAATAATTTCTATAAAATCATATCGTATAGTTTCATCAGTAAATGCATCCACAAAGTGGACAAATTTCCGAGTGACCAGCTTTCATTAATGGAATTATCAGTTTACCTTTAGAGCACTTTCTACATTCTGTAAACCCGCTCATAATTTTTTTATAAAATCGTGATATTTAGCGGCATGTCAGTTTTGATTTTTTCAGACTATCTACTTCAAACCTTATGACCATGTTTTCCCAATCGGCAACTTGAACAAAGAAATTGATCGTCCTTATCCATTGACAAAATCACCTCTTTACAATCACATTCTGTGCATTTACAATTAACAGTCATCAATTTAGGCAGAACTACATCTTTGAAATTTGTTACGATTTGTCAAAATTACTTATAATTTGAAGTAACAAGAGTGGTTTTTCCTAATTTTACCTTTGATTCTCAAAACAGAAAATAACTGGAATAAGTTAATTATGAGAAATTCAAAAAACGATCAATGGCAAAACCCAAAAAGAAGGCTACTGGAATAACTCCTTCTTGGACCTCAAATTGGTTGGATATTGACAAATCCATTGAGAATCTTCGCAAGGATATGGAAAAAGCATTTGCATCATTTCCATCTGCTCAATTTCCATCTATGCCAAAGATAGCTCAAACATCTTGTGATGTAATCGATGAAGGTAAGCAATTCCGAGTCAAAATGGATGTTCCAGGAGTAAAAAGAGATGAAATTAACTTAGAAGTAACAGATAACTCTCTGGAAATATCAGCCGAACATAAGGAAGAATCTGAACAAAAGAAAAAGAACTATCTTAGAAAAGAAAGAAGTCAAGTATCTTACTTTAGAACACTTCCGCTATCTGAAAACGTTGTGGCAAGTAAGGTCAAGGCCAAACTCATAGACGGAGTACTTGATGTTACTCTTCCAAAAGCAAAACCAACTGTAGTTTCTAAGAAAAAATCAATTCAGGTTCAATAATTTTTTTTAAAAAATACCAAACTTGCTTGATTCCATTTCTTCTTTTATGGCCAACTTGAATCTATGCTCTTTGTTTTGCATATTTTTTGCAATCCAAGTTAGGAATTTTTTTTCCATTCCCTTGCCCTTTAGTTGCTCAAAATCAGAACCCATTTGTTCGGCTAATTTTTCAATTAAGGACCTATTTACTCCAACCACGAAGAAATGCCAGCCAAAGGCAAATTCAGAGTCTGTCATAGCAAAACCGTCTTCCTCATGCACCATTTCTTCTAATAAGGTCAATTTGTGAGCAATTGCTTTGCTAGTTTTATCGTAATCAATTGCCGAGACATTAATGTTAATCCGTGCGCTCATGATATTTTTTAAATTAAACAAAATAAAAGGATTAATGATTACTCTTTCAATAGATGTTCAAAATCAATATCAAAATGCATCTTCATAATATTGATATAAGTTTGAATTGATTCTGGAATTTCTTCTCTACAGGCAACACCAAGATTTTTCGCATTTATCCATATGACCAGCGTTTGAATAATTGTCAAAAACCGATCGTTTGGAATATTTGGGTCTCCAATGGCTTTGGTATACCTTTCAGCATATTCCCAGGCTGTTACAAAATCAACGCACTTTACACCAAACACCGCCAATAATTGCTCTTGTAAACTTTCAGCTTTTTTGAAAGGAACTGTATTCAAGATGTAAGGAAAGTTTACTTTTTCTGGTAAACATTCTGGCAATGGGCCCCATATTGTTATAATCCTAGTTCCAGGGGTTAGTTTTTCAAATTTTTCCATCATTGGTTTTAGAATCTCTTCTTCGGTAAACCAAAACAAAATTATTGTTGCATCAGAAAAATCAAAATCTCTTACATCTTGGCAAACAAATTCACCGGGTAAATTTTTTGCTTGATTAATTTTTTCAGAATCATTATCTATTCCAACTGCTTTTTTTACTTTGTACTCATCAATTGCAATTTGAACTCCAATTCCATTCCCACATCCTAGATGATAGAAAATATCGTTTTGATTCAAGTTTACGAAATTGAAAATTTCTTTAAATGATTTTTCTGGTAGTTGAACATCATTTCCACTAAGAAGGTTTTCAGGCAGGGTCTTTAGATATTCTTCAATTTTCAATATTGGAACTAGAACAATTGAGAATTTATTCCCTTATGCTTTCAAGTTTTGATACTGCTTGCCATAATTGAGTTCTAACGTAAGATGGTAAATTTGGGTCCTGGGTAACATCATCAAGAAGGCTAATAGTATTTGCTGCTCTTACTGCCAATGGATATTCTTCATCATTTAGGTCTTTTATCAAGTCAGAAATTGACTTTTTGATGGTTTTTGGAGTAGATGAGCTTGCAACAATTTGATTAAGAGTATCTATTGCCTCTTTCATCGATTCTTTGTTCTCTTTTTCATCAGCCATTCTAGTACACCTTTTCTAAATATCGGAAGTATTTAGTTACATCTCTACAAAAACGTTGTCAGATTCAACTGAAACTTTGTAGCTCCCTAAATCACGTATTTTAGCTGGAAATTTTGCCAATTTTCCGGTTTTACAATCAAATTCCGCTTTGTGCCAACCACATGTGACCACATTTCCATTCAATTCTCCTTCTGACAAGCTTGCTCCTGAATGAGTACAGGTATCATCTACTGCACAAAATTCTCCATCAATATTTGCAACTAAAATTTCTCTTCCATCAACTGCAACTTTGATCATTTTTCCTGGAGTAATGTCAGAAACTTTTCCAGCTATAATTTTTCCCATTGATGCTCTTAATTTATTATTCTTAATATTTTTTCTTTATAATATGATTAGAGAGGCAATCTCCTCAGATAAATTTGAGGTTCTAAAATTTTGTCAAAATACATTTTCTTGGGGAGATTACATCAAAGAAGTTTGGGATCATTGGATTTCTGAAGGAGATCTATTTGTGGTTGAAAAAAACCAACCAATTGGTATTTGTCATGCTGTTTTTTATCCTACCCAAGCTTGGATCGAAGGAATTAGAATTAATCCTGATTTTCGAAGGCAAAGTTTAGCCTCAAAATTGGTGAAAAATGTAGAATCAATTTCAAAACAAAAGGGAATTCCTATCTCATTAATGTTGATTGATACTGAAAACGAACCTTCTCTTTTAATGGCAAAACAATTAGGGTACAAAATTTCTGAAACTTGGAAATTTTATTCACTTCAATCTCAAAAAAACAATGATTTTGAAATTTCTTTGGGAAATCCATTTCAAAAAAACAAACCAACTCATTATGTAAAATCTTGGAGATGGGTCCCCCTAAATGAAAAGGAAATATCCTTGTTGATTTCACAAAACAATATTGTCTATTCTGATACAACTAACAACAAGTCAGTTGCAATCTTAGGTGAGTCGGAACATTTTGATAACACACTAATTGTAACTTTATTTGCAGGATCAGAATCTGACACAAAAAATATTCTTTTGTTTTTACAAAATTTTGGAGCTGAAAAACAGTATAAGAGAATTCAAATTTTGTCTAAAGAATCATTTTCAAATTTTAATAATTTGGAGCACCGATTGACTTTTCATTTAGTGCAAAAACTATTGTCTTGAGCTTTTACGGTTTTTATTGTATTTCTCAAAATTCCAAGATTTTCTATTTCCATTTCCACCAAATCTCCATCTTTTAGAAAAACTGCGTCGGGTTTGTTTAACATTACTCCAGCTGGAGTTCCAGTTGATATGATGTCTCCTTTTTGTAGAGTCATTACATGACTAATCTTTGAAACGATTTCTGGAATCTTTATGAACATTTTTTCAGTAGATGAGTTTTGTCTTACCTGGCCATTTATTTTGGTAGTTAGTTTCAAATTCTGTGGGTCTGAAATTTCATCTGTTGTGGTTATCCAGGGTCCACAGGGTGCGAAGGTATCAAATCCCTTACCTCTCGTAAATTGCTTATCTTTAAACTGAATATCTCGAGCAGAAACATCATTGAAAACCATGTATCCAAAAATTGCATCTTTGGCTTCCTCGAGGCCAATATTTTTGCAATTCCTACCTATAATCAAGGCTAATTCTACCTCATAATCTAGTTGGGAAACAAAATCAGGGCATTCTATGTGGGAATCCATGCCTGTCAAAGCAGTCCTTGGTTTAAGGACGATGGCTGGATCTTCAGGAGCCTTTAGGCCTTGTTCTTCAGCATGGTCGATGTAGTTGAAAGCCAAACAAATTATCTTGTTTGGATTTGGGATTGGTGGAAGTAACTTGAAGTTTGAAATATTTTCCTCATAAGGCAGATCATTTATCTTGTCTTTGATTTCATCGTACCATCCATCAAAAAGAAAATCTTTGATACTTTGAGGAATTGGCACACCTGTTTTGTAAGTTATTTCATCTTTTGTCGAAACTTTATCTCCTTTTACAAATCCGTAAGTTTCACTATTGTCATAAGACAGTCTTGCAATTTTCATAGTCTAATCACTTGTGTGTAAATATTGCTTGATTTTGTGAATCTTTTCTACAGTATCCAAATCTAACAAATTGAATTTCTTCTCCTTCTTTTAATTTAAGATAATGAGGTTCTGTATAAACGTCTAATTCTTCTAAACTGCCTTCATTGAATTCTTCATCAATAAACAGTTGGTTAGGAATTAAAAGTTTGATCTCATGAGCGTTTTTTTGAGGAACCCATTGAATTTTTGGAATGTTTGTTGTTTCCCCACCTTCCACAAAGTCTCCTTCTACTTCATGATCATTTTTTGTAATTGTGACATTTCCTAATCCTAGCAATCTAACTTGTGAACCTAATTGAAGATCTTTTGCATCTTCTGTAGAAATTAAAATATTTTCATCAAACTCTACGGTTCTTTTTCCCATATCCTTTACTGGATGGTTAGGAATTTCTACAAGTGAAAATGGAAGATTGCTGATTTTCAAAACCTTTGGATTATTTACCATAAACAATCTGATACTATCCGCATCCACAAATTTTCTGTTAAAAGCCTCCAAGGCATCAAAGGGCGCCAAAGTATTTGCTTTTGTTAATCCCAATGAGAGAATGAATTTTCTAATTGCCTCTGATTTTATTCCCCTTCTTCGAAGGGCTTCAAGGGTGGGAAGTCTAGGGTCATCATACCAGGAAACTTTTCCTTCCTCAATTAGTGGTTTTAGAACTCTTTTAGAAATTGGCATTCCTTTGAATTCGAGCCTAGAGAAGAATCCTTGATAGGGCTTTCTCATACTTAATGCATCTAAAATTCCATCTATCAGTTCTTTTCTTAATTCAAATTCCTTTGAACGAAATGCATGAGTAATTCCATCCTTTGAATCTTCTATTGCAACTGCCATGTCATAACTTGGCCAAACCCTATATTTGTCGCCAAGTGTGTAGTGTTTTTCATCTATAATTCTAAAAAGGACAGGGTCTCTCATAACCGCATTATCTGCTTTCATATCTCCTCGAAATCTTACGATAGCTTCACCTGGTTTGAATTTTTCAAACATTTTTCCCCAATCTTTGTTATTATGTGAAATATCTTGCATGCTGCACTTGCAAGCTTTTCTTTCCTTTCGGTTTTGGCTTATTGTCTCTCGTTTACAAGTGCAAATGTAGGCTTTTCCAGAATCAATCAATTCTTTTCCTTTTTCATAAAAAAACTCCATGTCGTCTGAAGTACTTTTGATAATATCAAATTCAACTCCTAACCAATCTAATCCAACTTTGATTGCAGCATGATACTCCATCCTTTCAGCTTCAGGATTTGTATCATCAATTCTCAAAATACATTTTCCTCCATACATTTTTGCATATTCGGAGTTGATTATTGCTGCCTTTGCATGACCTATGTGAGGATAACCATTTGGTTCGGGTGGAAATCTTGTAACTACTTTTCCTTGTTCGGCTCCTTGTAATGGAGGAAGGCCTTCTTTTTCTTCAACTTTTTCTTTTGGTTTTAACAAATCAGGAAATTTTTCTTCGATCTCTTTTTTTTGATCTTCTATTGATAACTGATTTATTTCTGAAACAATTTGTGATATGTCTCCAATAATCTCTTTTACTTTGGTACGAAATTCAGGCTGAGTTCCCAAAATTTTTGATAACACGATTTTGTCTTGAGTTTTTCCATCATGTTCAAACGCATTTTGTAAAGCAAATTTTCTTATTTCTAATCGTATATCCTCATCCAAATTTGAAACGCCTTTGTAGGGATGCTAATTACGGCTTTTTTATACTAATTGACAAATTTGTACCTAAAATAAGATGAAATAAGGATGAAAATAATCCCAAAGTTTTTTTATTTTCTCTAATACAAACTCCAAATGGTTTCGGAGTTTGATGTAATTCCAACAATTATTGGAGTATTGTTTTTAGTTTTACCCGCACTTGCTTTAGGAAAACTTTGTTCTCATTTCAAAATTTCTGAAGTAATTGGATTTGTTACTGCCGGGATAATCTTAGGACCAACTGCTCTAGGAGGATTGATTCCAATTTTTGATAGACCAATTGTGGAGCTTAACGAAGTAATGCTTTCCTTGTGGCAAATTTCTGGTATCATAATTTTATTTTCGGCTGGATTACATTTTACTTTTCATGATTTAATCAAGGCAGGTCCAAAATCTGCAATTATTGGTGTCTTTGGAGTAATCATTCCGTTAGTTTCAGGTTACTTTGTCATGCTTTGGCTGGGATTTGATTGGACTGTGGCGGTTCTTGTTGGCGCCACCCTCAGTGCTACAAGCATTGCGATATCTGTGATAGTTTTAGAAGAAATAGGTAAAGAAAAAACTAAAGAAGGAAATATTCTTGTTAATGCTGCAGTATTAGATGATGTATTAGGACTTGCTATCTTATCTGCAGTAATTTCTTTGGTTGCTTTGAATACTATCCCTACAATAGAGTCAGTAATAATTACAACTCTTACTGAGATAGGATTTTGGATCCTGATCCTGCTAGGAGCTGTATACATTTTACCAAAAATTGTTCATGTTGTAGCAAAGACTCACCCATCAACACTTGAAGCAAGGGGAATTCGACAGGGTGTTGCTTTAGGGTCTGCCTTTGGTTTAGGTGCAATTGCAGCCAGTGTTGGGTTGAATCCTGTTGTTGGTGCATTTGCTGCAGGAATGGGATTGGCCGGATCAAAACTTGCGATTCAAACTCGTGAATTTGTTGGTAGGTTAAAGGTAATAGTAGCACCCTTGTTTTTTGCTATAATTGGTGCACATGTCGATATTACACAAATTTCCTCAATCAATTGGGTTTTGTTTGGAATAATTTTGGTTATTGCGGTTATTTCTAAAATTATCGGCTGCGGACTACCTGCAACTCTTATGCTAAAAAATCGAAAAATTGGATTTCGGATAGGTTATGGAATGATAGCAAGAGGGGAGGTTGCTTTCATTGTAGGAGGAATTGGGTTAGCTTTTGAAATTTTATCAGATGAACTTTATTCTACAATTATTTTTGTAATTTTGGCAACAATTTTCATTTCTCCAATATTGCTAAGAAATTCGTTCAAATCTAATATTAAAAATTAATAACGAAATAATCAGTTCAATTTAGCATCACACTATCTTAGTTTAAAAAATAAAAAACAATTAGACTTCTAAAGAATTTGCTAATTCAGCTTTCTTTGATCTGGATTTTGTTCTTAAGATTGCACCGCAACAAGGACATCGTAGGCTTTCAACTGTTAGAAAAACACTACACATAGAACATCTCTTCTGACCTACTTGGTAGCGGGATCCATTAGGCACTCTTTTGCCTTTGTAATCTTCACAAATTCCTTTACAACAATAACCCACTATTCATACACTCCTTCCAAATGAGTCATGACAACAAGGACATCTAGAGTATCTTGAAACCAATTCTAGATTACAGGTTGGACAGAATTTACGAAATATTGCAATGTTAGAATTTCTATATGAGGAATTTGCATCATAGTATCTACATACACTTCGGCAAGAATTCTCACTCAATTTTTGCTCTCCTTGACATTGAAAAAAGTACCACATTCCTTGCAAAATACTCCATAGTTTTCAATCTGAACTGAAATGCTTCCACAATCCACACAGATCCTTATTGCATTGTTTACGGTCTGCTTTTTTTCTTCAAGATCGCTTATTTGTGCCATTTGAGTATTCACAATGTTATTAAGAATGACTCCTAATTAAGTATTATTATTAATTAGGAATCATTATTAAATAATAATAGGTATAAATAACATTGTTTGCAATGAAAGACATGCAGCAATTGGAAGAATTAGTCTCTCATCTAAGAGAAGAAGGATTCAGAATTACTCCACAAAGAGTAGCAATTTTGGATTATCTATTAAAAACAGATGACCATCCAAGCGCTGAATACATACACAAAATAGTAAAAAAACAGTATCCTATGGTTAGCCTATCCACAGTTTACAAAACATTAGACCTTCTGCGAGAGAAAAAACTTGTTAATGAGATTGAAGTTGATGGAGAAGCAAGGTTTGATGCTGATGTTAGTGCTCATATCAATCTGGTTTGTATGAACTGTGGTAAAATTGATGATATTGATGAAGAATCACTAAATGAAATTCAAACCCGGGCTGAAAAAAAATCAAAATACCATATTTTGAAGGGAAGTTTTGAATTATTTGGTTACTGTGATCACTGTAAATCTAAATTCTAACCCAACTGCTTTTACCTTGGCTTGAGAATATTAAATTGAAAATATCACTATTGAAATTTGTAAGGTAATATAATAGAGATAAAATATTATAGTGTTCTATGAAAAAATCTACTTCAAAAGATTATCGTATAGCTAAATCCAAAATTCGTAATATTCTTGTTCCCCTTGATGGGTCTAGAAATTCAATCCGTGCATTGAATGCTGCAATAAATTTATCAAAATTTACAAAATCAAAAATTATTGGACTTCATGTTTTACCAACGGACGTTTCATCACTTTCAATTATCGAATTAATGAAACCCCTATCATCCATTCAGTCAATTGGCTATGAAGAAAAACTTCAAAAAACAGGTGAAAAAATTGTCAATTCTGCCAAGATAAGATGCAATCTAAACAAAATACGATTTTCATCAAAAATTCTTAAAGGAAATCCAGGATATGACACTGTAAAATACGCTCACAATAAAAAGAACTCCGTAGATCTAATTATTATGGGCTCAAGAGGGGAAGGCCATGCTGAAGAAATTTTGCTAGGAAGTGTTTCTTACCATGTTGTTCATAAATCAAAAACTCCCGTAATGATTGTAAAATAACAAAATTTCAAAATGAATTTTTTAAAGAAAAAGACAAAACAAAATTTTCAAGAAAAATATGATGAGCTAATTAATCATATGAAAGCAACTGGCTTTCTTACAGACAGTAAGGTAGAATCTGCAATAAAATTAGTCCCTCGTCATAATTTTGTACCTGATTCCTTGCAAGATAGAGCATATGAAAATGGACCTTTACCAATTATGAATGGGCAAACAATATCGCAACCTTCAGTAGTTGCTAGAATGACCGAGTGGTTAAATATTGAAGAAGGTCAAAAAATTCTAGAAATCGGTAGCGGTTCAGGATGGCAATGTGCAATCCTTGCCAAATTAGTTGGATCTGGACAAGTCTTTACAGTTGAACGTCATGAAAATTTATCAAATTTTGCTAGAAAAAATCTTGAAAAATCAGGAATAAAAAATGCTCAAATTATTAATGATGATGGACGATTAGGATTGCCAAGCAAATCTCCTTTTGATAGAATAATAATTACAGCTGCTTGCAAAGAAGTACCCAAGAATTTGTTGGATCAATTAGCAATTGATGGCATGCTAATTGCTCCGGTAGGAGAAAACATTCAATCCTTAATTCTATTAAAAAAAACCTCCAAAGGAATTGTAGAGGTAAAAAACCAGGAAGGATATGTTTTTGTTCCTCTTGTTTGAAAATTTTTTAATTAGAATTTCAGATATTCCTTTTTACCACAAAATCCAAGAGGCTTACTAATTCTTTTTTTGCTGATCCTGAATACTTTGATAGGGATTTTTCTGCCTTTTCAGCATATTTTAGAGCCTGTTTTCTTACATTTTCCTCTATTCCTAGAGCACGAATTGTATCAACTGCCTTTTTGAGGTCAGATTTTGCGACTTTAGAATTTCCAAAGCATTTCAAAATTATTTTTTTGTCTTTTCCCTTTGCAGAATTTATCGCCATTAAAATTGGAAGCGATTTTTTTCCTTCCCGTAAATCATTTCCTACTGGTTTTTTGGTGACTTTGGGGTCTCCCATTACGCCAATTAGATCATCTGTAATTTGAAATGCAATTCCTAAATTCTTTCCAAAAGACGATAGATTTTGAATATCTTTTTTGTTGTTTGTTGCGCAAATGGCACCCATTGCACAAGACACATCAAAAAGAGCAGCTGTCTTTTTGCTAATCATGTTAATGTATTCTGATTGAGAGGGAATTCTTTTTTCCTCAGCCATCTTAATATCAAATAACTGACCTTCACAAACATCAACACAAGCCTTTGCAAGTCTAGAAATTAATTGATTATTGGATTGACTTGATAATTTAGAATCAGAAATAGTTTGGTAGGCCTTTGAAAATAAAACGTCTCCAGCTAGTATTGCAACTGGCATTCCAAATTTTTTATGGACTGTTGGAACTCCATGACGCATCTCATCATTATCCATAATGTCGTCATGAACTAATGTAAAATTATGAACCATTTCGACAGCACTAGCTGCTGGCATGGCCATCGAGGCCCTTCCGCCTAAAATTTGACAGCTTCTAATTACCATGTAAGGTCTAAGTCTTTTTCCTCCATTTACTATAAGATGCCCTGCAGCATCGTAGAGTCTCTTTGGATTTCCTTTTAGTTTTATCCTAAGATACTTGTTTACTGTTATTGCATTTTTTTCTATAGGATTAGTTTTCATTCTACTATTCTCCAATTATCATCTGGTAGATGAATTTTGATGGCTTGCTTATACACCTGACTTGTCTCATTACTCATCCATCCTGATAGAATTTTATCATATTTTTCAAGCATTGCCTTTTCTGATTTTTCTAAAAATTCAAGAGCAATGATTAGCCAAGGACAGTAAATTTTTGGGTTTTCTTTCAATTCTGAGAGCATTTCTACGCCTGAAAGCCACTTTATTTCGTCAATTTCCCCCTCAATTGACTTTAGTGAGCTAGGATCATCCACAATGCCAAGCAAAGTACCACAAATTTCATTTTCTGAACCCACATCTTTGTATGGAACATGATACTCGAATTTGAAAAGATACTCTAATTTCCCTTCAATTCCTAGCTCTTCAGGCATTCTTCTCTCTCCGGATGAAACATAGGTTTCTCCTTCTCTTGGATGACTTGCAAAAGTTCCATCCCAATCACCTGGCCAGAGCATTTTTTCTTTTGCTCTTTTTGTTAATGCTAATCTTCCATCCTTATCAAACAATAATGCCGTAAAAGCTCTGTGTAAAATTCCATTAGGTAAATGACACTTTACTTTTTCTTCTTTACCAATAGGATTATCATTTTGGTCAACTAAAATGAGATATTCTTCAGCCATGTCTTTTCCCCTTGAACAAAGTCCCTTCAAATTTCTTATTTTTAACAGCTTGGACAATTCGGTCAGGTTTGTTTCCGTTTACAAAAAATACATCCATTCCCATCTTTGCAATTTTTGAAGCCTCTTCAACTTTTCTAGTCATTCCTCCTGTCACATCCATTTTGTTTTCCGAAATTTTTGGCGATTCTCCTTTTAACTCTCTAATCAATTTTTTAGTTTTTAGGTCTGAATAAAGTCCATCCTCATTTAGAGCAAAAATACTCAATCTTGGTTTTAGTATCTTGGAAAGATGTGTCATTATTTTATCTCCAGATAAAATGTATGTTTTATTTTGACCAAACCACAAAGCATCTCCAAAAGTTACTGGAATCAAACCAGATTTTGCAATCTTTTGAATCTCTTTTACTTTTTTTGCTATTGGTTTGTTTCCTGTCATAAAATCAGTAGGTGGAAGACAATATGGAGTTAGTCTATTCTTTACAAATGAATCTAAAATTATTTTATTCAAATCAATCATGGAATTTTTTACAATTGAGACGCCCTTGATGTCATATTTTCGAGGCTGAGTATGCATATCGTATTTTACAGACCAATAGTGACCATAGGAGCCTCCTCCGTGAACAATTATCATGGGCTCTTGGATTTTTCTCAAACTTTTTGCCAGATTATCTATTGTTTTTCTTCTAGGAGAGAGAGGTTTTTCCTTATTGGTAATTATTGAGCCGCCTAATTTGATTAGAATCATGCTGTCACAAAATATCTATGCCATTAAAAAGTATCCAATCCTTTGTAATCGATCTTTGCTGAAAAGCATTCATACTCTTTTAGATCATCCATCGTAGATTGAAGGTTTGTTTCATCAGTTAGAGCAAATATACATCCGCCTCCACCCGCACCCGTAATTTTAGATCCGTATGAGGAATTATTTGCAACCTCAATCATTTTTCTCAGTTTTTCGTTTGAAATGCCAATTAATTCTAAAAACTCTTGATTTTTCTTAATATCCAAACCAATTCCACTCCAATCATTATTTTTAATACAAGAAAGAGCATCTTCAATTAATTTCTCTTCTTCATTACATAAATTTGAAAACTCTAATTCATTTTTTTCTTTAAAGTCTTGTACTGCTGAAACAACCTCTTTTGTTGAATGCTCAATTTTTGAATTTGCAATTACTAGATGAAATTTGGGTTCTGATTGGATTTTTGAATGACCTTCATTCTTTTTGTATTCCATAATTCCACCAAAAGTACAAACTGTACAATCTGCTCCAGATGTATTTGGAAAGATTGTTTTTTCTGCTTCAATAGCTAGTTGTAAAATTTTATCTTTTGATTTTTTTGAAAAAACCCCCGAAATTGCAGCAGCTGCTGCTACACAACAAGCAGAAGATGATCCTAATCCTACTCCCTGGGGAATTTCTGAAATTATGCTGATTTCCATGCCTGAATTGGCATTATTTTCTTGTATCATCTTTGTTGCCAAATAATAAAATGGTCGAAATTCGCTTTGAATTTCCTCTATTGGTTTAGTTGGTTCGTTTTCAAAATTTCCTATGTTTGATTTTATTGAAATTTTATTTTCAGGGATTTGTTGTGCACTAACTGTTATTCTTTTGTCAATGGCACAAAGAATTGCTTTTACTCCATGTACTACAAAATGCTCCCCAAAAAGAATAACCTTTCCAGGTGCTGAGGCTTTTGATATCAAGTGAAAATTATAGATCCATATCCGACAACAGAACTCGTATCTCCAGTAACATCTCCACTTGTGGCATATCTGAGTAGTTCCCCTTTTGTTGCTCCAAGTTCCTTACACGCTATCATTGTAGAGGCCATTGCTCCATACCCACAGGAGGTAACTTTTCGTTCTTGTAAAACGTCATAAAATCTATCCACATCCATTTCCAAAATAGGTTCGATTAAGGCCATGTCTTGTTTGTGAGCAAAGTCATTTGGCTCATAGTGAGTAAAATCAGAAGAGCCAATTATCATGGCATCTCTTTTTTTTGCTATTTTTGCCATTGCCATTCCGACATCTTGTGCTATTTCTTTACTTTGATTAATTAGAGATATTGGCAGAATTTTAAAATTTGAAAATGTTTGCTGTAATATTGGAATTTGAACTTCTAAGCTATGTTCACGTGTATGAGAAAAAAAATCTGACTCTATGTTTTTGGAAAGGGTTGTAATTTCGTCAGCAGCATCTGAATCCACTTCTACTTTTCCAAGAGGGGTTTCCCATTCACAATCTTTCATAGTAGCTACACTTCTTCCTATTCCCCAATGATTTGGGCCAATTATTATGAATAATTCAGGATTTGAGCCTGAAATTGAATAAATTGAATTACAAGCAACAGGACCTGAATAAACAAAACCTGCGTGAGGGCAAATTACCCCAAAAATTTTCTTCTCATCTTTTGTAGGGGGTTTATTTCCTGGCCCAAACTGGTGCAAATAACATTCATCAATTAGTTTTGTTAGTTTGTTTTTTTCTTCTGGATAGAACATCCCGGCAACTGCCGGTGTTCTAATTTGCATTACTCGATTTCCTCTTCACTTATTTTAGTTTCAAAATCATCGATTTCGTATTTCATTGGCTCATCTTCTTTTAGCTCACCTCTTTCGATGAGGACTTGTCGAACCAATAGCCAATAGACAGTTGCAAGAGCTTTTCTTCCTCTGTTATTTGCTGGGATTACAACGTCTAATTTTGAGGTAAGATTGTCAGTATTTGATATTCCAATGATTGGAATTCCTGCATTGGTTGCTTCTATCACTGCTTGCTCATCAACTTGTGGATCAGAAACTAAAACTAATTTTGGCTCAATGTAGTATGGCAATGAGGGATTTGTTAGGGTTCCAGGCAAAAATCTACCTAGTAATTTTTTAGAATTTAACATTTCACAAAATTTCTCAATTGGGGTATTGGCATATTGTCTGCCTGAACAGACAATTAGATTCTCTGTTCCAAGACGATTGATGAATTTTGCTGCAGTTTGTATTTTTTCTAGTGTAATATCCAAATCAAGCATGTAAAGGCCTTCAGGGCTTGCTTTTGTGATAAAGGGTTTCATGAATTTGGTTTTTACTTGAGTTCCTACTCTAATACCAGTTGAAAGAACTTTCTTTTTTATGTCAGTTGACCCTGCTTGTTGGCTCATAGCGATTTTAAATCTCAATCATACCGCGTATTAAATCATGCTCTGATAGGCGTATCAATTCGTTTAACTTAGCTACTCTTTCGCCTCCAACAACGCCCACTTTGAGCATTTTGGACTTGGTAGCCAAACCAATATGGGATATGTGAGAGTCAGTTGATTCGCCAGATCTATGTGAAGTGATTAATCTTACATTGTTATTGTTTGCAAGTTGAGCAAACTCCATTGCATCATATAGACTTCCTGCTTGGTTTACTTTCAAAATTGCAGCGTTGCAAGAGTTTGCATCTATGGCCTTTTGCAAAATATTCTTGTTTGTTACCGTGAGATCATCACCAGTAACTAAAGTGTTAGGAAATTTCTTGGTCAACTCTGCCATATCTGAAAATGCCTCTTCATGAACTGCATCTTCAGCATAAATCAATTTGTATTTGTCAATGATGTTTGCAGCAAAATCAATTTGTTCTGAAGGTGAGTTTTCAAAACCAGCCCTATTGTATAGATATTTTTGTTTTGTCTCATCCCATTGAGTCGACGATGCAAAATCTACTCCCAATGAAACTTCTTTTCCTAAACTAAATCCTAGGTTTTCAATTGCTTGTGCAGAAACTTCAAGAGCCCTTTCATTATTGAGCTTTGGAGCCCATCCACCTTCATCTCCACGTCCGTTTGTAAAATTAGGATCTTCTTTTTCAAGAACCTTACGTAATTCTTTGTGTACTAAGAGGTTAGTTTCGATTGCTTCTTTTATTGACTTTGCACCTGTTGCACAAATCAAAATTTCTTGAATGTCTGGAGTGCCTGGTCCTGCATGAGCACCACCCCCTAAAATATTTCCAAGGGGAAATGGAAACTTGAATGATGATTCTGAAGATAGAGTTTTGAATAAAGGTTGGTCTGTAGCTTTTGAGGCTGAATCCATTGATGCTATGGTAACTGCAAATGCCAAGGCGCCTCCAATTTGAGAATAGTTTGAAGAATTATCCAAGCTCTTCAAAGTATCATGTATTGATTTAAGATCTGAAGATTCTAGTCCAATAAATTTTGAAGAATTTTCTTTTAGTACTCTAAGACTTTCTTCGGGTTTTCCGTCAGGAAAACTAACTGCTTCATATTTTCCAACACTAGCACCTGATGGGGCACAAACTCTCCCCAAAAATGTGTTATCAGATACAATATCTACTTCAATTGTTTTACTTCCTCTACTATTGTAGAGAACTCGTCCTTCAATAGATGTAATTTTTGGCAATCTATTCTAGCTCAGTTTGAACTTCTTGATGCCTTCTCTGAATTGCTTCATAGAATGGAACAATTTGTTGAATTGACTCTACACTGGTCAATAACATTCTTCTACAGCAATATCTGCTCATTCCAAGGGAATCAAGAGCCTTTCCTGGATCTTCTCCAGATTTTACTTTAGTCTGATAATCTTCAAATTTATCTGCAATTAGATTTCCACAAGTAAAACATCTTACAGGGATTAACATACGAACGAAAAAGTAATCAAGGATTATAAAAACCATGCAAGAAATTTTTCCTGCGGGCGTCGCCCAGCCTGGCCAAAGGCGCTAGCTTGAGGGGCTAGTCTCTCAGGAGTTCGTGGGTTCAAATCCCATCGCCCGCATACAAATTTTTTATTTTTTGAGTTTGTTTATGGCATCAATAATTTCAGATCGTCTTTTCTCTTCTGTTACGGCTCCTCGCGTATCATCTACTAAAATTCGGTCTACATCGACTTTTCTTCTTGCTTCTTTAAGCACTTTATCGTACATGGAAAATGGATACAGATGCAAATACAATGTTTCCATAACCTCAAAAATTCTCAAAGCCTCATCAATATTGCCTGTACGTATTTTATCAAAGACCATTCTTTTCATTTCTCCTACACAATCAAGGAGTCCTAGAACATATCCTTCTCCTGAAACTTTTAATTTTTTATCTGTGGGAATTTCTTTTCCTTCTGTCACTGCTAGCAAACAAGAAGCTTCAACAAACTCTTGTTCTGAGGTAATTAGGTAACGGTGTAAATCTGATATTGCTTTTTTTCGATATTTTTTTATCAACAAATCGGCTTGCCTTAGATTTTTTTTACCAGTTTTCAAATCACCCTTATGAATAGAAATTATTGCACGACTGCAAAGAATAATAATTTCTCTTGTATTTTTGAGTAGAAATTCTCTGTTATCTTGTACATCAGCTAATGATTTTCCTATTCTATCAAGGGAGGGTTTAACATTTTTTAAAGTCATTTAGATTTATGAAATAAAACTAGGATAAAGTCGTTTGCAAATATGTGAAAATAAAGTTGCCACCAAATTTTATTTGTTATAACTATTACTTTGGATTTTTACTGATTAATCATCCGTGTAACTCCTTCTTGTTCCTTATTAAGAAAAACTAGAAAATTGATTTTGTGAAGAAATCTGATAACATTGAAGTCATTTCTGTATCACTTTTAGTAATTACAGGCTTGATGATTTTTCCTTTGCTTGATACTAATCAAATTGCATTTGCTCAATCAGATGACATTCCACAGGTCAAAGCATCAAAGCAACTTCAAAAAAATCCATTTGCGATGAAAATAATTGCCGAAATGGAGGCTCAAAAATTACGATACAAACAACTTTCTGAAGAAACAACCCCAAAGTCCATCCCTACCCTTGAACAAATCGAAATAGAGAAAAATAGAAAAATTTCTGCAGAGATGCTCAAAGAAGACCTAAGGTCTATGGAGAAAAAATACATTGATTTTACTCCAAAAAATGCATTTGCAAAGTTTGTTTCTAAATTAAACGAAACATATCATGGAATATTTTGGGATCAATTTGATTATCTAAATGCAAAAGTACAGCTAGCAATAGCTGCTAAGAATGTAGTGTTAGAGAATGGAGGTTCTTACTATGAAGCCCAAAGAGAGTATTTCAAGTATGCATCAATGCCAAGACTTGAAATGATTAGCTACATAAAAGAACTAAATGTCAAGTATGGTTTTGCTGACAAAGACATTCAATCAAACTTTGACCCAAATGGAAAATTACCAAGATTCGAGGATGATAATAATGCACCATGTTATGGATGTAAGAATTCAAATGCTAATTCAGGATTATCAAGTATTCAAAATGTGGAGGTAGATCCTAAGGCAGAACTAAAAATGCTTCAAGAGAAACTGGCAAATCTACAAAACGAATTTTTGAAAGAAACCAATACTTTTGCCAAAAAATCAATAATGAATGCACTAAATGACACAGTAAAACAAATTCAGAATCTTACTTATGATAAAAAAGTAATTTAGACCTGAAAAGGATGTCCAAAAATTTAATTTTACATCTATTTTTCATTTGATTATGGAAATATCAGTAGATCAAATGTATCAAATTGAAAATAATGGTCATGAAATGGGCTTTTTGAAAAAATTCATGATGGAAAATGCTGGAGCTGCAGCAGTTAGAAGATTAATAGAAAAAATTGGAGATCCCACCTCAAAAAAGATTGTAATTTTTGTTGGAATGGGAAATAACGGGGGTGATGGGTTAGTTATGGCAAGACACCTTGCAGGTTATGATGCTGATGTAACTGTGGTTCTCCTAGGCCCTGTTGATAAAATAAAGACTGAAGAAAGTAATTGGAATTGGTCTATTTTAGAAAAAATGCCTTCTGTAAAATTAATTTCAGGTGATGATACCAATTTTGATTTCACTCCAGATGTAGTAATTGATGGGATTCTTGGTACAGGAATCTCAGGAGAAATTAGAGAACCCTATGCATCTGCAATAAATTACATCAATGGACTAAACTGTTTTAAATTTGCAGTTGATGTTCCTTCTGGTTTGAATCCTGATACAGGAGAGACTGCAAACATTTGTGTAAAGTCAGATATGACAGTTACCTTTCATAAAATGAAAAGAGGCATACCAAAAAGAAAGGATCTTACTGGAGAATTATTTGCCGAAAAAATTGGCATCCCTCCAGAATCTGAAGAGGGAGTTCTTTGAAGGTACATCAAATCCAAGTTGGAAACATGGCAAACTTTACCTATGTGGTTGAGGATGATGAAACAAGTGAAGCGATTGTAATTGATCCTTCATGGGATCTTGATGAAATTGAACAGGTAATCAAAAGAAATGATTTGAAAATCAAATACATTGTAAACACACACCATCATTTTGATCACACCTTAGGAAACCAAGCTATGGCAGAATCAACTGGTGCACCAATTGTTCAACACGAGGAATCTGAATTGGAAAATGATATCAAGGTAAAAGATGGTGATGTGATAAAATTTGGAAATTCAGAATTACGAGTATATCATACTCCAGGACATTCCAAAGACAGCATCTGCCTAGTTGGAGATGGAAAAATCTTTTCAGGAGACACTCTTTTTGTGGGTAATTGTGGGAGAGTTGACCTTCCTGGAGGAAGCGCCAAGGAGCTATATCACAGCCTATTTGATATACTATACACGCTTGATGATAATCTCGAACTATACTGTGGGCATAATTATGGTCATACCAAAATTTCTAGTATTGGAAAAGAAAAGACCACTAACCTTGTAATGCAAAGAAGAACTGAAGAAGAGTTTCTTCAAATGATGGGTCAGTGAATCAGTTGACAGATTTTGAGTTTTTTGGAAATACTCAAAAAGCTGAAAAATTTATCGAGTCAATCAAAGATGGAAAATTTCTTTTTTCTTTTGTAATTTCTTATACTGAAACTTGTGAGATTCCAGGAATTACTTTTGCCGGAGCTGACAAAGATTCCATAAAATTCACACCACCTGCTGATGCAGAATATCTTTACTATGGCAATTGTAAGACCATTGATAAAATTCCCATGACTCCTGATGGAAAACCAACACCAGCTCTTCTAACAAAAGCTGCACTAGAATCTGCATCAATTCCACACATTGTAATTAATGCAGGAAGTAAAGTTGCTCCTCAATTACCATTTATTCAAACTGATTTGACACCTGGAAAAAATATTTCAGTAAATCCTGGAATGACAGATTCACAAGTTGCAAAAGCAGTAGACTTTGGACGAATTGTTGGAAGAACTTTGGCATCAATGACAGACTGTCTATTAATTGGAGAAAGCATTCCTGGTGGAACAACAACTGCACTAGCTGTAATGAGAGCATTTGGACATAAAGCTCAAGTTAGTTCCAGCATTCCAAATAATCCAGTTATTTTAAAAAATCAAATTGCAAGTATGGCGCTAGAAAATCTTGAGACTGATAATCCTTATTCTATAATTGCCAAAGTTGGGGACCCAATGATTCCTTTTGTTACCGGAATGTTGAGTGCAGCATCAGAAATTAACCCTGTAATGTTAGCAGGTGGAACACAAATGACAGCAGTCTTGTCGTTTGCATCAAAAATTGGTTTTAATGAAAAAAATACAGCCATTGGCACCACCTCTTACATAACTGGAGATAGCACTGCAAATTTCAAAGATTTGGTATCTGAAATTGCAGATATTCCTGCAATAGCCGTGAATCCAGGCTTGGAAAACTCGAAATTTCCTGGCTTGAGGGCCTTTTCTGAAGGATTTGCAAAAGAAGGTGTAGGAGCTGGTGGAAGTATCATCTCCTCAATTCTGAAAACAAGAAATGACAGTTCAAAATTTTTAGAGTTTGCTGAAAAAGAGTATCACAGAATTTTTACTTCACTGTAACTGATTTGGCAAGATTCCTTGGATAATCTGGGTCAGTTTCTTTTTCAAGAGCTGCATAGTATGATAACAATTGGATAGGAATAGTTTCAGAAATAGGATAGGTTAACTCATCAGTTTTTGGAATTTTTACCCAAAAGTCATAGGCATCACTATTTTTATCTGAAATTCCAATAATCTTTGCACCTCGAGCCTTTATTTCTCGTGCACTTGTCAAAGTGTCTTGGTATGTTGAATCCTCAGGATTGATGATAATGACAAAAACATTAGTATCCATCAAGGCAAGAGGTCCATGTTTTAACTCTCCTCCTGCAATTCCTTCTGCATGGATGTAGGTCAATTCCTTTATCTTTAATGCTGATTCAATAGCTATTGGATAATGAATTCCTCTACCAAGAACATAGATATCAGAAATTTCCTTAAGCTCACTTGCAATTTTTTTGATTAGATTATGCTCTTCTAAAATTTTTGAAATAGATGAAGAAATTTCCTCAAAATTAATTTTAATCTCCTCATTGAGTTCCTGTATGATTTTATACAAAATAATTAGTTGAGATGTAAAACTTTTCGTTGCAGCTACTCCGATCTCGGGACCACAATTCATACCAATCACAATATCTGATTCCCTCGCAAGACTAGATGTCAGAGAATTTATTATTGAAATAATTTTACAATTACTTTTCTTTGCAATATTTACAGCTTCTAGTACATCAGCGCTTTCTCCACTTTGAGATATGGCAACAAGGATAGAATTAGGCTCAATTAGGTCTGGAGAAAATTGAAGTTCACTAGAAATTATGGATTCTGTCTTTATCTTAGCATATTTTGCAAGGAGATATTTTGCAACTAGTGATGCATTATAGCTAGTACCGCTACCTGTTAAGTAGATATTCTTTGAGTGTCGCAAATAATCTACAGCCTCTTTCAAGGCTTCCTTTGTACTTTCTCCCGCTCGGAAAATAGTATCAGATTGCTCAGAAATTTCTTTTAAGGTAAAGTGAGCATAATCCCCCTTGTAAACATCTGCAAATTCTTTTGAAACTTTTGTTATCTCTGGTTTGATTACGTTTCCATCAAAATCAAAAATCTGTAGTTTAGCCTGATTAATCAAAACAAAATTTCCATTATTAATGTAAACTGCATCATCTGTTTGTTCGATAAACCCAAGTACATCACTTGAGAGGAAATAATTTTTTTCTCCAACTCCTATGATTAATGGTTCGTGAAATCTTGCAGCAGCTAGCTCTCCATTTTCAAACATTGCAATAAAAGAATAGTGACCTTTCA
>WVWY01000027.1:81901-84917 GCA_011773785.1 Candidatus Nitrosomaritimum khambatensis
TTTGCTATAATCTCACTATCTGTTTCGCTTTGGAACTTGTAACCCTCTTTTTCTAGTTCTTGTTTTAGTTCTGTAAAATTTTCAATAATTCCGTTATGAACTATTGCAATTTTTCCGGAATTGCTTGGATGGGGGTGTGCATTAAGATCTGTTACTTTTCCATGAGTTGCCCATCTGGTGTGACCAATTCCAATTTTACCAGGTAACTTCTCTAGATGAAATTTTGTGTTTACTTCTTCAACTTTTCCAACCCCTTTTTTTAGTTCAATTTGATTTTCAGATTCTGTTGCAACCCCTACACTGTCATATCCTCTATACTCCATCCTTCTGAGGCCTTTTACTAAAATCGGAGCCGCATCATCTTCTCCGGTATAGCCAATAATTGAGCACATAATCGTTCTTTCTCTAATTTTGTGGATATTTAGTAATTAGCTTGTTTTTGCAACTATTCGCTTTTAGGACTCTCGCTCTCAGAAGCAGATACTTCAGCAGCAGGCTCAGGTTGATCCTCTGCGGAGGATTCTTCAGTACTTTCTACTGGGGCTGGTTCTGATGGCGCTTCTTTACTTTTCTCTAAAATTTGTGGAATTTTTGATTCTGGTGTAAATTTGATGTTGTCTTCTTCTGAAGTTGTAACCGTATAAGATGGAATGTTTACTACTCTGTCTCCTATCATTATGTGGCCATGCACTATAGCCTGTCTTGCTTGGTATGGAGTTTTGAATCCAAATTTCTTAAAAACCAAAGTCTGCAATCTTCTTGTTAACAAATCTGTAACTTGCAAGTTCAAAACGTCATCTAATGTAGCATCACTACTTACCAAGCCAATTCGAGCTAATGACTTCATCAAGATTGGTTCTTTTTGTTGCCTTACTTCTTGTTGCAAAGCAAGTAAAGATCTTGCTTGATTTCTTACCGTGGATAATTTGGTATGTGCTTTCCACAATTCTCTTTTTGTTCTTAAACCAAAAGTACCTAGAGTCTTTAACTCTTCCATTTTCAAATCATAATTTAGAGGACGTTTTGGTTTTCTCCATGCACGTCTTGGATATTTAGGATCTCCCATTCATCTCACCTATTCTTTTGCCTCTGCTGGTTCTTCCTTCTTTTCTGGTGCAGGTGCGGCTGGTGCAGCTTCACCAGTTGGTGCAGCTACTGCTTGAGGTGCAGCTTGTTTCTGAGGAGCTGCTTTTCCACCTTTGGCTACTCCGACAGCACCACCTTTTCTTCCGGTACATCTAGTTCTTTGACCTCTAACTTTTAATCCATAAAGATGACGATAGCCTCTCCAACTGCTTGTTATTCTTTCTCTTTCAATATCATTTCTTAAAGTAAAATCAATATCTGATGTGAGTAGATGTATATCTTTTCCAGTCTCTACATCTTTTCTTCGGTTCAAAAACCAAGTTGGAAAATTACCTGAACTTGGATCTGTGACCAATTTTTCAATATTTTGAACATCTGAATCAGTTAGATAGCCAATATTGGAATTTGGGTCTATTTTTAGAGCATCTAAAATTGCCGTTGCAAAATTAAATCCTACTCCCTTTATCTGGGTTAAACCAATTATCAATTTCTTCTCTCCGGGAATATCATTACCCACTATCCTTACAATGTGATTATACTCTTGACTACTCAAGTATTCAAAAATGCTAAATTCCCCCGATAAAAACCATGCTGGGCATAAAAATATCTCAATTTTCAAATTTTTCTTGAAAACCTACTAAAAATGATTTATTTTTTATCTAAAGTCTGAATCCTCAGTCCAGTTGGTCCCTTGGATATTCCATTGGTTGCATTTGCAACATTTTTTGATTCCGCTCCTAGAATCTACTTCAATGCAAAAACAGTGAATACCTTTCCCTGTTGGGTCTTTTGAGCATAATTTTTGCAATAATATTCGTGCGTGTTTTTTCTTAATATGTTGTTTGTAGACATTTTCATAAAACACTCTCGAAAAGTTATTAGTTTAGAATTTCCAAGAATACAAAATGGATAATTCCTTTGATCGAGAAAAAGTAATTGACTGTATGTTTGATCCAATTACCTCTGAAATAATTGCTGAACTAGAAGATGGTCAAAAAGATTCAAAATATTTGGAAGAAAAATCTTCATTATCTGAAACTGAAATTCGTGAACGGCTTTCTTATTTGATTGATCATGGATTTATTACCGAATCAAAAAAAGACCAAAAAACAATATTTTCAGCTAATGTGCAAAAATTCTCTCTACTTATGGAAGATGGTGAAAACTTTGGTGCTGCAATAGAGGGATTAGAAAAAATGGATAGTTTCCTTAACTAGCTGCTCTTTTTCTACTAATAACCAAATATGCTGCTAATCCTGCCATTCCAAATAATCCTGCCACAAGAATGTATAATGATATGAAAGTTAATGATTTCTTACCTTCATCTGGTTCTGGCCCAATTACTCCAAAAATTGTTACTGCCTCCCCTCTATTTTCTATCATTAACTTGTAAGTACCAGAGTCTGTAACCTCAAAATATCCTTCAAAAACTTCTTCATTGATTGATTGAGATTCAATGATGGAATTGAAGGGATCTAGTACATTTGCAGAAACTGTCTGTCCTTTAAAATCAATAATTTGGACTGCATAAATTCCAGACTGGGTATTTGTTTTGTCAATTTGGATTTCTATTATCAATTCTTCTCCTGAACTGATTTCTCCATCTCCTTTCACCAACTCTTCAAACACCACATAATTTCCATAAAATGACAAGATTATCCCAATTCCAATTAAACTTCCTACAACAGCAAAAAGTATCCCTGTTTTTTTCACCCTTTTCGAATTAATTTTCTTTAGTTTAAACCTAATTTTTCTACTAATGTTAACTTGATTTAATAAATTTAGTTTAGGGTAACAAATTTAGCCTAAGCTAAATTATAAATAATCAAATTCCCTATTGAAAAATGACTTGAAAATCAGTCGCTCCTCTTTTATGATTATAATTTTAATTGGATTGTTTGGAGTAACTGCAGCTTTAATTTTTCCAACA
>WVWY01000013.1:0-25063 GCA_011773785.1 Candidatus Nitrosomaritimum khambatensis
ACCTATGGAATATAGAAAAAGTACGATAAAGTCCCAAAAAATTTAACTGAAAAACTGTAACCATATTTGATTGAAATACGGAATTTTAGGAATAATTTTTGCATTTGTGGTATTTTTTGGCTTTCATTCAGCCTACGGATATGAAGTGTTTTATGAGAAGTGGGGGCCTAAAATTCAAGATGTTTCAACCGTTTGTATAATTGAGCCTGACCATAAAAACAGCGAAGTTCTTTCAGAGATGTTCGTAGAAAGACTCATGGACCAATCTAGAATTTCAGTTGAGGAGTGGCAAGTTCAGTTACAAAGTATGGAGAGGGGACGAGATAAATCAATGTGGGAAATTGATACTATTCCGATTTCGGTAGAAGAGCAGGAGGGCTTTGACTATGATCAATGTCATGTTTTTATAAAATTCGAAGATAAACCTGAATCTCAAGATGAATGGTACAAGCTTTTAGGAAAAACAGTTTATGAGCTTGGTGACACTGGAAGATCAGATATTACAATATACTATAACAACATAAAATTTTGCAAAACTGAAGACAAAGATTGGATTTACTTTGATCCATGTTATGAAGACTTGCCAAGATTAATGCAGCAATTGCAAACAGTAGTCAAACATGAATTTGGACATGCATTAGGATTAGGACACTACAAAGCTGATGACATTGATGTTAGTGTTGCATGGGCTAGAGGAACTGTTCCAGCACCTTCAATCATGGCAGTGTTTAGTCATCAAAATCTAAATGAAAATGTAATTAGTCCTAAAGACATTATTGCTGTAAGATCAATTTATGGAGAAAATGGATTTTTGCCAGACGAAGAAAAAATAAAAACATTTGATACGTTTCAACCTTCATCTGAACTTTATGTTATTCCTAAGGGAGGCTTTACAACTGCTAGTGTAGAAGGTTTGATTAATCATACACAATACATCTCTGGAGTTCAAGTAGAAATTACAGTCATCGACCCAAATCAGAACGTCAATGAAAGAACTGTTCGTGTAAGTTCTGATGGAACTTTTAGCTATGAAACAATTATTGATGAAACCATTTTGAATGGAACGTATACTGTATTTGCAAAGTATCGCGATGTAAAAAGTCACGAGGTTGCAGTTGAAATTCAATACGAAGGAGAAGATGATGATTCTAAAATTCCTCAGTGGATTAAAAATTCGGTAAGATGGTGGGCAGAAGATAAAATAAATGAACATGACTTTATTTTAGGAATTCAGGACTTGATCAGAAAAGGAATTTTAAATCCTCCAAATCCTGAAAACCTAACTATTGAGGAATTTTATGACACTCAAATTATTACAAGTTCTGACACTACTGAAAGATCCCAGATTTCAGGTGTAAAAATTCCAAAATATGTCAAACAAACATCCTTTTGGTGGGTTGAAGGAAAAATTTCAGATAAAGAATTTGTTGATGGAATTCAGTATTTGATCAAAAAAGGATATCTCATAATCTAGATTCAACTAAATAACCACACTAAACTAACCTGATATTGTNNAGTAGCAGGAAGTTATCTTATTTCTCGCCTAAAAGATTCACACGAAGTTGTAGGATTTGAGAGAATGCCAGAAGATAGACATGATTCTATTTGTGCTTGGGGAACCTGCAAACCAAAGATGGTAGAATTGTGCAAAAAGTCAGGAATAGACTTTAATGATTATGTAATTCATGACGGGAAAAATATGCATATTGAGATGAACAATAACGAGAAATTCGATATAGGACTTCACGGTCTTTGTACATATGACAAGATTCAGCTAATCAAAGATTTTGTAAAAGGATGTACTGTTCATTACGGAAAAGCACCCAAGCTAGAGGATTTAGAAAAAGAGTTTGATTTGATTGTTGATTGTACTGGATTTCACAGAGTTTACTTGCCAAAATTACAGGAAGATTTCTTTTTACCAACTTATGAATACAAAGTAGAGTATGACGGCAAAGTACCCTATGATGATTTTTTGGTAAGACCTTTTGAAAAAATGACTGGTTACTTTTGGTATTTTCCACTAGGAAAAAATTATGCGCACATTGGTGCAGGTGATTACAAGAAAAATCACATCAAAGCTACTGATGAATTTTTGCAAAAATACGGTGGTAAGGTTATCAAAACTGTTGGAAGACCAATCAGATTGGCAACACCAAACATGTGCAAGCCATTTTACAAAGGAAAAGTAGTAGGAGTTGGAGAATCAATTGGAACTGTTTATCCCTTATTGGGAGAAGGAATTATTCCAAGTATGGAATGTGTCAATATCTTTGTGAAAAATCTTGGAGATAATCAAGCATATGAAAGAGAGGTATTAGAACATTACAAGATTTATGGCAAGGTCTTTAATTTTGTCCGAAACAAAATGAAAAATAAATTTAGCATGATAAAACAGATTTCAGAATTATTGTCAATCTTTAGATACATGAAAAAAAATGAAGCTCGATTTGGAATGGAGATTCATATGAAAGACTTGATGAAAGTCGCTAAAGCCTAACTAAAACTAATAGAGCCAAAATTTTCTCTGTTTGTTCTGCTTGATGACATGTTGTATTGAAAAATAATTTTAGAATATTCTTTTAGTTCTTCTTTCATTTCTTCCAAATTATCAGACAGGTAGAATCCTGGACAGTCCCCTGTGAATTGATATGATGCATGAACTCGTGCCATTCCTTTTTCATTTTCAAGCCAAGAAGAAAATGGATACAAGTAGCACACTCCTGGTCTGTCTGGATGCATGCTACATCCTCCTTTGTCATCTAAAAATCTACAGGAGATGTGAGTACCATCATCTTGGGGAGTCTCATCAGTTTTTCTCTTAAGATTAATGGTTGTCATTGTTGTTTTTTGTCCAGAAGGACCTTGCTCTTGATAAGTGACAGTCAAGGTTTCTTCTTTGATAAAGTCCGAAGTTTTTTGGTACTTGAGTCCTTTTCCAATTGTTATCAAGTCATCAGAAGTAAGTGGAAGTCTTCCTTGTCTATCACAGCAATTGTGACAATCTGGCCAAAAACATTTCCATAAAATGTATTTTTTTTCTGAATTAAGATACGGAATGTGAAAAACGACATCTTTTACTTTGATTGGAGAGTCAGATACATCATTAATTTTTCCAAGCATAAATTTTCGTAAAATTGGGTCTACATCCCAATCTTTTTCTAAAAGGTTTAAGGATTCTTCAATTTCTTTTTGAGACAAGTATTAAGTTATAACATCTTTTGTTCATGTTATTAATGTTGAGTGAAAAAGGAAAATATGCATCAGCTACTGAGAATAGAAGATTTGTTTGGTCAGAAGTTGTTTGGCCATTGATTTTGGAATTAAATGATGTTGCATTTACCTTAAAACAATATCAAAAGAAACGTGATGAAGTATGTGCTAGAAAAAATATTGATGTTACAACTACTTCACGTGGGTTGGTTTCTTTGATGCAAAAAGAAATTTTACTAAAAGAAGATGACTTGTATTCAATTCATTATAGATTAATTCCATACATGAGATTAAAAGCAGAGTGTGATTATGCTACTGCTATTCATGAAGTTCGAATTAAATGATTGCCACAAATAATTATATTCAGACTATACAAAATTTTTCTTGGTAGCCCGATAGTCTAGCGGTCAAATAGTATTAGGCCAAGGATTCTGCCCTCTGGATCTCAAGAGTGGATAGGCGGAGACGGCAGTTCGAATCTGCCTCGGGCTACTGGAAAATTTCTATCTAGATGCTTGTGCGATTCGTTCTAATTCGTTTTTCTTCTTAACAGAGGGAGCATTAGGATCGTTTTTAGATGCCAAGATTAGTTGTTCGGCCATGTGTTCTTCAATTGGTTTGGGATTTGAAAATGTGGCCTCTTTAATTGCATCTGCGATAAATCGTAATGCTAAATCAACTCTTCTGATTGGAGCAACATCAACTGAAACGTGATAGACGGTTCCACCATAAACGATTCTTGTAGTGTCTTCGTTTGGTGCTGAATATTCTACAGCTCTTACTAAAACCTCTACAGGGTTTTGACCAGTTTTAAGAGAAATTATATCAAATGCAACTTTGACGGTATTCAGAACTCTAATTTTTTTTCCAGTCATTCTGCCGGTATTTTTTGCATATTTTTTTCCAAAGTGCATCATTTTATTGCAAAGTCGTTCTACAATGTTTACATCTGCTTTGTTGAATCGTTTAAGAGCTGAACGTCCATAGGTGTATGGCAATACTTGCTTTCTTAGAGAAATGGCAGTACGTAATCCAGGATCCTTAACTTCAATTTCAGATAAATCCCATTTTCTAAATAGTTCTAGATTTTTAGTTTGTGTCAATTTTATCTCCTTGGTTTTTCTTTCTTTCCTATTACTAATTCATGTAAGGATGTTCCATTTACTTTGAAAACTTTGAATCTTACTCCAGGAATATCTCCCATTGCACCACCTTGGGTAGCTCCCATTCCCTGAATGTGAACTTCATCGTGTTCATCAATAAAGTTCAAGGCACCGTCTCGTGGCAAAAATGCGCTTACAGATTTTCCATTTTTAATTAATTGAACTCTGACACATTTTCTAACTGCAGAGTTTGGCTGTTTTGCAGCAACACCAATTTTTTCTAAAACTATTCCTTTACCTTGAGGAGCACCTCCTAGGGGATCTGCTTTTTTATCAATACCTAAAGTTCGTCTTTTGTAGCTGGATATTGCCCATCTTTGTTTTTTCTTTTTATCTTTGAGAACTCTGCCTGCAAATAATCCAAGGGGTGATTTTGTCATTTTTACATCTCCAAAGTTTGTTTTTGAGGACTGTTGATGAGTACGCTGGTTATATCAAAATATCGTTTTGCAAGCAATCGTGCTTTTTCAGCATTTCGTCCCTCACGACCAACGACAATTCCTTTCTTTCTAGGGTCTACCAAAATTATTGCTTGTTTGCTTCCATCTGCTCGTGTGTTTATTTTAACTTCAGAAATTAATTTTGAATTAAGAAGATTTGTTAGGAATTTTGCAGGGTCCTCATCAAACTCAACTAGTTCAACATTTCTCTTAACAATATTTTGTAATGATTTAATGTGGCACCCTCCTTTTCCGATTGCAAGTCCCATCTTTCCTGTGTTTACCACAAAAATTACACGGTCTTGTTTCTCATCATCAATAACATCTCTAGCAGTGGCACCTGTGACATTTTGGAACAAAGACATCATCCGCATTTGTTCAGTTGTTAATTTTATTGATTGTGCCATGATTATTCTAATTATCTCCAAAAAATTTGTGTCTCATTTAAATCTACATTAAGAACTAGATATTTCATTTTGTTTCCTCAGTTTCTGTATCTTTAAGAATTGATTTGATATTTGCATCAGTGATTGATGTAAATGATAGTGTTGAAATTCTAAAGGGTAGGCCGCACAATCTTCCCAATGCGACAGACGTTCCTTGAAAGTTAACAAAGGGTATTTTTTCTTTTTTTGCATCGTTTTCTATTTTCTCAAACATTTCTTTTTCTACAGATTGAGACAAAACAATTAGTTTGGAATTTTTTACAGAGTTTAACACTTGTTTTGCACCCATAGTTAGCTTGTCTTCTTTTAATGCATCCTTTAGTGCTTTTTCTAGTATCTTACTCATTCCTTAATCAGAATCGGTTACTCGGGGCTTTATAGGTTTATTGAAAATTTACGCATGTAAAAATAATTTCTAATCTAATATTCCAAATAATGAACCAAAAGAGGAAAACACAGAGCCTAATTGGTCAAAAAAGTCTGTGGGTTTTTCTTGTTGTGGTTTAGCTTTTTGGTTGGTCTCTATTGGAATTTTTTCATTAATGATATTCTCATTTGATTTTTTGATTTCTTGTTTTGGGATAGGTTGCATTTGTTTTTCAGGGAGTTCTGATAATACCAGTTCTAGATTTTGTCTAGCAGTTGTATAACTAGGATTTTTTCCAAGTATTTCAGCATAAAGTGAAATTGCTTTTTCGTGTTCTCCTAAATTAGCTAAAATATTTGCCTTATTGTTTTTTGCCGGAAGAAAATTGGGGTCAAGATCTATTGCTCTATCATAATGAAGAATTGCTTCATTACGATATCCCAATTTTCCTAATGCAGAACCTTTGTTGCTCAAAATTTCAACATTGTATGGATCTTTTAGCAAAGATTCGGTAAAAATTTGAATAGAACTTTCAAATTTGCAAAGTCGGTAAAGTGCAGGCCCCATTCCATCATAATATGAAATTGTATCTGTGTATTTGCTTCGGTCACATTCTAAATTAATTTGATTGAGCATTTTTCCTAATTCAATGTCCTCAACTGAAAGATTATCAGAACTTTTTTGTTTATTTTTAGAAGTAGATTTTTTTGTAGTATCTTTCTGATTTATTTTTTCATTTTCATTGGGTTTAATTGGATTTTTATTTGGTAATTTTGTTTTAGTTGATTCATTGTCGTCTGTTGGTTTTGTTTTAGTTGATTCATTGTCGTCTGTTGGTTCTTGAATATTCTCATAATATTCAAAAAATGCGGTGTACTCAGATTCAGCATAGTGTGCTTTTATGGAATATTCACCATCAACCTTGAAATTAACTCCTGCTTTTACCAAAAAGCTTGTTGAAAATTCCAAGTTTTTATCAACATTTCCAAAATAAAATCCCGCAGGAGTTCCAAAAGTATCATAAATTCCAATTAAAACTGTTGGAGATTCAAGAGATGAAACTATTCCACTTATTACTACAACATCACCATCAGTATAGACATCCTTATCAGTAGTAAGTAGAATAATTTCAGGTTTGATGGACTCTTTTAAAATAGGTTCAGGTTCAAAAATTTCCCCAGAAATTATAAAAAATTCTTCAAGGCTTGTTTGTCTATAATTAATTTCTACAGTATAGATACCAGGTTTGTCATAAAAAGGAGAATCCAAAGAGATCAATTTTGAGAAATTACCATTCTCATCAAGTTCAATATTGTTAGCTGAAAGAATCTGGCCATCAGGATCATAGATGCTCAAAGCAACCATGGGCATTGTAAAGTCTAGTATGGTTCCTGACAGTGTTAGAATGTCCCCTGTGTCATATTCTGTTTTATCAAAGTCAATTAGAATTTCTTCTGCAAAGGATTCAGAAATCAAAGAAGATGAGATTACGGTTACCACTAGTAACAATCCTATCTTATATCCTAACACAGTTTATTGGAGGCAATTTTGTATTTAATACTCACGTAGAAATTGTACTTTTGATTATTCAACTGTTATTGTAGTCGCTGTAAAATTTGACAAAGGAACTTGTTCAGACAAAGAATTCCACACAAAAGTTTGAATGGCATACACGCCAGAATTTTTTGGAATCCAGGATTGTGAAACATCTAAGTTTTGATTTCCATCCAGTTCTCCAGATATCCACGAAAGTGAAACAACTTCTTCTTTTTGATTTTTTACTTGAATCAAGTAGACAAACTGTTGATTAAAATTTTGTTCATTGATAACAGAACCTACAACTTGAATTCTAGTGTTCGAATAAAATGAATCTAAAGGATTTCCAAAGTTATCAGCAAGAGAGATTGGTAAATTCGATACTCGCTCAAGTGTTGGAATTGCAGAGTTTAATTTGGCTAGACTGATAATTTCTAAATTATCAGATGTGGAATATGGTTTGGGTAAGGTATAGTCAATGTATTTTGCATAAATTTCATCACCTGGGAATGCCAACAATCTATTCCCACTAGAAGATAGGTTTTGAGTAAATGATATAGTTGCCACAAATACTCCTGAGCTTTCAGAGGTTTCAATGGCATCAACTTCAATTCCTGCAGCGTCTGAATCAGAAGAGACCTCTACGGAAATTTGGTCCAGAGCTTCAGGGTTAAGATTCAAGTCAGGATCAATAACTCTAATCATCGCTGACTTGTCTGAAAGGTAATTCTCCTCAGTAAATTGAGTATTGCCAATATTCCAAAAGATAGGAACGGATTCTGTTAAAACAACACCGTCCGCAAATTCAAATGAAATAGTAACAGCAGAGTCTCTATCTGTCTCTAAAAATCCACTAGTAGGACCTGTTCCCAAAGTTCGCGGAGTTGTGTCGGTATCTCCATCACCGTCTACATCATGAGGAAATCCCGTCAAAATTACCTCGGCAGTAAATATTCCGGTATTTGGTCCTGTTTCTGTAAATCGGTAAGGCTCAAGAGAATTTTCACTAGTGTAAATTTTTATTGGATTGTAATTGTCATCTCCAATTGAATCGATTAGGTATCTATCACTGTTCCAGCTTGGAGCTAAAATTGTGATTTTCATTTTATCGGTCCATGAATATGCAGGTTTGTCTGTAAAAATAGGAGAATATGGTTTTTCATAATCAGGAATTTGCTCAGCAAAAACAGGGAACAAAAAAAATGGAAAAATAATGAAAATAGACAACATATCGAAAATAAAGTTTAATGTGATTTAATCTTTAGTTGTTTGAAAATTTAAGATTCATCATCTGGCAAAGAGATTGCTAAAATATTATCTCCACGTAAAAGAATTTTTCCAAGTTTATTGGGAGTTTCTTCAGTGATATCTTCAGCATCTTCCAATGTCAAATTCATATGAACATCAAAATCAATGAGCGTTCCTTTTACAGTTTTGTTATTACGCAATCGTAGTAGTAGGGATTTGTCTTTGCTTTGATTCATCAATGTAGAAATTTCGTCAGCCATCTAATTCACATTAATTTTTTTTCTTGCTTACTTGCATGTACAAATCAACCGTTCCACTTCCAATTGGAATATTGCTTCCAACAATTACGTTTTCGGTAATTCCTTTTAGTTGCTCAATTTCACCACCTAATGCAGCGTGAGCAATTGTGGGAACAGTGATTTCGAAGGCTGCTCTTGCAAGAACACTGTCTTTTGTTCCTGCAATTCCATGTCTACCAATTTGTTGCATGTATCCTTTTGAACACATCAAATCAGCCACTAACATAATGTATCTATTATCGACTTCCAGTCCTTGGTCGCCTAGAGTAGTGTTTAGTTCATCAATCAAGGCATTTCTTGCAGCCTCAATACCCAAAGTTCCAGCAATTTCAAAGACATTGTTTGTTCTTACGTTATTCTTGTCAATTCCCTTGACTTCAAGAACTTTAGCAATGTTAGAACCAGTTGTTTGAATAATCCACTCATCATCCTTTTGGACAAGTGTTACACGAGCAATATCAGGAACTCCTTTTACTGTAGAGTTTAAGACTTTGTTTCTAATTGCAATAACAGTTGGAGCATCAGATTCTTCAACTAATTTTAAGGTGAGCAGTTCTCCTGTTGTTTCAATCTTGAATTTTTTATTTGAAGATAGGGCTGCTTCTACCTCTCCAACAGAACAACCCCTGTTCCGTAATTTAGTTGGACTAAGTATTAATTTGATTTCTGTGTTGTAGTCAGTTTCACTATCTTCAAGTAAATCAGAAACTTTTGTTTGTAAGATGTTTCTTGCAACCTCAATTGCCTTTTCTCTAGATTTCTTTGAGTCCTCATCAAGATAGATATCCATGGTTGGGGTTACTGGTTTCTTTCTTGCATCTACCAGTTCAATTAATCTTGGCAAACCTAGTGTTACGTTTCTTTCTTTAATTCCTGCAAAGTGGAATGTTCTCAGAGTCATCTGTGTACCAGGTTCGCCTATTGATTGAGCAGTTACAATTCCAACTGCTTGTCCTGGTTCTACCTTGGCCTTATTGTAGAGTTGTAGGCCTTTCTTTCCTACAATGGTTACACCCTCTTTACTAAGTTTTGAATCTAATAGTCCATCTGTAACAAGTTTTTTCAATCTTGGGTTGAATGTCTTTGTGAATTTTTTGGCAATTTCTTCAATCTCTTCTTTTGTTGCTTTTTTACCAGAATCAACAATTGTTTGAGATTCGATTAAACGATTTATGTTAAAGGCCTCACCATGGTCACTTTTTGCCACATCAATTCCATCTTCACCATACAAAAATTGGATAATGTGTCCATGTGGATCTCTAACTGTTCCATCATATTCTAGTCGTATATGTTCAAGGGCATTGATCAGTCTTCTTTGCATGTATCCACTTTGTTGTGTTCTAACTGCAGTGTCTACCAGACCTTCTCTACCTCCCATTGCGTGGAAGAAAAATTCCAGAGTTGAAAGGCCATCCCTATAGTTTGATTTTACAAATCCCTTTGCATCTGGGTTTGGGTCATTTTCTTGATAATGTGGAAGTGCACGGTTGTGATAACCAGAGTGTAATCTATTTCCTCTCCTTGATTGCTGACCTAAAGCTCCTGCCATCTGACCAATATTTAATGCAGAACCTCGAGCTCCAGTTGTAGCCATAATCCTTCCAGAATTACTTTGATCAAGTGATTGATCTGCGGTGTTTCCAGCTTTGTCTCTTGCTTTACCTAACTCATTTACGATATAAGCCTCTAATGCTTCTTCAGGTTTCATTCCTCTTGTGAGTTTAAGAGTTCCTTTTTCATATTGAGAAGTTAGATCTGATATAATATCATAGGTTTCATGTATATCGTCAAGAATTTGTTGTTTATTATTATCAGGAATTTCAAGATCTGCATATCCATAACTAAATCCGTAATGGGTGATGAACTGCTTTACCATAATCAAAATAGAGTTTAAGAAAGATTTTGCTTCGGCATTTCCATAGTCTTTTGCAATTCTGTGTAAAACACTTTCAGGTTCTTCTGCCCCAATTGATGCCTTATCAATTACTCCACTGATAAGTTCACCTTGTTTGATGACAACATCTTTTGGAGCACCTTTTGTTCCTTTAGACCATTTTGATGTTATGACATAATTGAAATCTTTAGGTAAGAATAATGAGAAAAGTTGCTTTCCTGTGTATGCTGGACCCTCTTTAGTTTTGGTCCCTGGTTTTGGAAGTTCGCCAGAATATCCGCCTAACATGGCAAGATTTGAAAATTCTTGAACGGATAATACGGTATCATCTTTTGTAAGAAGATACGCTCCTGTTACAAAGTCTCTCAAAGCTCCAATAATTGGGCCACCATATCTTGGTGAGATTAATTGATCTTGAACTCTCATTAGGAGAATGGCTTCTGCTCTAGCTTCTTCACTTTGAGGTACATGTAGATTCATTTCATCTCCATCAAAGTCAGCGTTGTATGGTGGACAAACAGAAGGATGTAGTCTAAATGTTCTACCTGGGAGGACTCTAACATAATGGGCCATAATTGACATTTGGTGAAGTGATGGTTGTCTGTTGAACATGACAATATCGCCATCTAAGAGATGTCGTTCTACCAAATACCCGATTTCCAGAGTTTCAGCGATGATTGAACGGTCCTCCACAAAGTCTAGTCGAATTTTTACACCATCAGGTCTTACAATATAGTTTACCCCTGGGAATTTGTTTGGGCCATTAATTACTAGTTGTCTCATTCTATCAATGTTCCATTCAGTAACAATTTCAGGGATTGTAAGCTTCATTGCAATTTGTTCTGGGACTCCAACTTCAGAAAGATCCAAGTTAGGGTCAGGTGAAATCACAGTTCTGCTAGAAAAGTCTACTCTTTTTCCTGACAATGAACCTCTGAATCTTCCTTCTTTTCCTTTTAGACGCTGAGTTAATGTCTTTAAAGGCCTACCAGAACGGTGGTGAGCTTGAGGAATTCCTGAAACTTCATTATCAAAATATGTAGTGGCATGATATTGTAACAAGTCTACTAAATCTTGAACGATTAATGGAGGTGTTCCTGCCTCTTTACTTTCTTTGAGTCTCTGATTTACTCGGATAATATCTACCATTTTGTGAGTCAAATCATCTTCAGACCTTATGCCAGTTTCAAGAATAATTGAAGGCCTAACAGTTACTGGTGCAACGGGCATTGCTTGCAAGACAAACCATTCTGGTCTTGCAGTTACTGGATCATAGGATAAAAGTTCTAAATCAGAATCAGTAATTTGAGAGAATCTTTCTCTAATGGTAATTGGTAAGAGTCTGTGTTCTCCAATCTCGGTTTTTTCTACAAAAATAGTTGGTTTTGTAAAAATCAATTCATATTGTGTTTTACCACAATGTGGGCATTCCTTTGCTTTTTTTGCTTTTTCAATAATTTGTTCAGGAATTCTTTTTTGAGAAATTACAGTATAAGCAAGATGTTTTTCTTTTAATGCTTTAAATTCATCTAGTTCTTCTTGTGGAACTCTTAATCTTGCACAAGAACGGCAAGTTGATTGCAAGAGTTTATGGATATTATCGATAAAAGCAATATGTAAAATTGGTTCAGCTAGTTCGATATGTCCAAAATGACCTGGGCATCTTGCTGCAGTATTACCACATGTAAGACACTTTTGTCCTGGTTCTAAAGTTCCTAGTCTTCCATCCATTAAACCCCCTTGAACAGGCATTCCATCTTCATCATAAGTTTCAGGAGCTGTGATTTCTGCTACAGAGTATTTTCGAATTTCAGTTGGAGACCAAACAGAAAATCTAATTCCATCAATTGATTTTATTGCTTGAACAGACATTATACTTTCTCCTTTATCAGCAACCTTGGTGCTACATTCAAGCTTTGCATTTCTTGAAGTAATAGTTTGAATGCATAGGCAACAGAAACTGAAGAAACTTTGGCTTTGTCACCACAAACTCTGCAAACATATTTTCTCTGTTTAACATCATGATAAGCTACTAAGCCACACCTTTCACAAACAAATACATCGGATTTATCAGACTCGTCTAACAATCTATCTTTTAAAATCATTGAAGCCCCATAGGCAATCAAACAATCTCTTTCCATTTCACCAAATCTTAATCCCCCTCCTCTTGCTCTTCCTTCTGTTGGTTGTTTGGTCAACATTTGTACCTGGCCACGAGCTCGTGCATGTATTTTGTCTGCAACCATATGGTGTAATTTTTGGTAATATACAACACCAATGAAAACTTCAACTGGGAATGCCTTTCCAGTTCTTCCGTCGTACATTATTTCTTTACCAGAATATTTGAAGCCTGCAGCATCCATAACCGGTTTTACTTCTTCTATTTTTTCTCCAACAAATGCAGAACCGTCAAATTGACTTCCTCTTAGAGCGCCTGCTTTTCCACAAATAGACTCCATCATCATTCCTACGGTCATTCTAGATGGGAAAGCGTGTGGATTAATCAAAACATCTGGAGAGATTCCATCTGCAGTGTAAGGCAAATCTTCTCCTTTAGCTAAAATACCAAGGACACCTTTTTGTCCATGTCTTGATGCAAATTTATCTCCAATTTCAGGAATTCTCATATCTCTTGCTCTAATTTTATACATTTTTCCTCCTTCATTAGATTGAGTCATTACAACAGTATCAATGACTCCAGTTTCAGATGGTCTTACACCAATAGAAGTATCTCTTCGATATGGACCTGATGATTCAAATTCTCTGTATTCTTCCATAAATCTTGGAGGACTAGTTTTGCCAATTAGAATATCTCCTCCTTTTACAGAAGCTTCTGATGCGACAACACCGTCTTCTTCTAAAAGTCTGTAGGCCTTTTCACCTTTGTAACCACGTATATTATCTTCAGCATTTGGTATTTCGAAATTATCTCTCATTCCACCTGGGTATTGTTTTGCTTCAGCATCATAAACTCTAAAGAAAAATGTTCTTCCAAGACCTCTATCGACAGAAGCTTTACTCAAAACTATGGCATCTTCAATATTGTATCCATCAAATGGCAAAACAGCAACAACACAATTTTGACCAGCAGGTCGGTCTTCCATTCCAAGCAACTTCATTGCTTTAGTGTTGACCATAGGAGTTTGTGGATATAGCATAAGATGTTGTCTAACATAGGTGCTAGTATTCATCATAGGGGTTGAAAATCCTAGACTTTGTTTTGCCATTGCAGATTCGTATGTGTTTCTTGGAGATTGATTATGTTCTGGATATGGAATGATAGATGCACCTGCACCAAGAATAGATGGTGGAAATACTTCTAAATGAGTATGTTTTTTGGTATCCTTGTCATCTAGAGTTACATAACAATTTTCTTCTTCATTTGCATCAATTAATTCTAAGACTCCCATTCTCAAAAGATCATTCCATGATAATAGTTTCTTTGAGACTTTGTCTAATAGTTCTTGAGTAAGAAGAGATTTACCGTCTTTGATAATGATTAGTGGTCTTAGGACTCTTCCGGCATTACAGTTAACGTAAAGTCTTTTTGTTGCTCCTTCAATGTTGGATTGATGGAATGAAATTCCTACATGGGGATGAATCTTTGAGTTTCTCCTCAATTCCCTAAGAGATTCTGCTAGTTGTTCTCCATCTTTATAATATCCAATTAATCTTCCATCAACAAAAATTCTTGTGCCATCTTGTTTCAAGTCTTCCTTGGCATCAAAGAAATGAACAGTTCCCAAATCATATAGTTTTTCTACGATTTCTTCTGAGGGGATGTTTACAGAAATAATTCCTGATAATGCAATATTTTTTACAAGTCCACAATTGGAACCCTCAGGAGTTTCACTAGGACAAATCCTTCCAAAGTGAGTTGCATGTAAATCCCTTGCCTCAAAGTTTGGTTGAGTTCGACTTAATGGAGATTGAATTCTTCTCAAATGACTAATTGTAGAAAGATAATTTGTTCTATCAAGTAATTGAGTAACGCCTACTCTTCCTCGTCCCCAGTTTCCAGTAGCTATTGCGTTGTTTAATTTATCACTGATTATTCCAGGACGAATTGCCGCAGCAACAGCATTAATTCCTCGTTTTTGACCGGATCTTTCTAGTTGATACTTCATATCTCTAACGAGATTTCTAAAAGCAGTTCTGAAAAGATCAGCAAGCATCTGTCCTGCAAATTTTATGACTTTGTTTCCATAGTGATCTTTATCGTCTGGATCTATCCAGTTTAATTTGAGCTCTAATAGTTTGCAGGCTGCCTCTCCCAAAAATTGTGCTTTTTCTTTTCTGTTTTCTGGATGTTTTCCTAAGTGAGGCAATAGACCCCAATCCAAAAGTGTCTCAGCACGTTTAATTTGAAATTCTTCTAGCATTCCGGGTGCAATTCTTTTACTGATGTATACGATTGCATCTTTTGATGTTGGTACATCAGAAGCTTTTTCAAAAGAACCTTCTAACTCATCTTGAATATCATCTACAAGTGAAACAGCAGCTGCAATTTCTTTATCAGACTCTAATCCCAATGCTCTCATTAAAATTACTACTGGAATATCAACGGGGGAACCAGGAATTCTTGCAACAATTAGACCGTCGCTTTTCATAACAAGTTCTAATTTTGCTCTGTATCCAACAATTGAAGAATAAACTTTTGCTTTGAAAACAATATTGCCTCCAACAGATTCTCTGTCAACAATTATTTTGTTGTAAGAAAGATCTTCCAATCCTACAATTACTCTTTCAGAACCGTTAATGATAAAGTAACCACCTGGATCGTTTGGGTCTTCACCATGTTCAACTAATTTTTGAGAAGAAAAGTTATTCAAAATACATGCATTTGATTTTGCCATTACTGGAACATCTCCAATGTGAACAAATCTTGATTCTAATATTTTTCCATCCTCAATTACACTTGCTTCCATCATCACAGGGGCTGAATAAGAAACATTTCTCAATCTAGCTTCAGCTGGAGTAATATGAGTAATAGAACCATCCAGTTCCATCATTCTTGGTTGTTGAAGTTTTACTTTACCAAGTTGAATTTTATATGGATATTCTGCGTTTTCAATTTCAATTTGTCCAACTTCATTGATTATACTTTGAAGACCTCTTTCCAAAAATTCATCAAATGAATTCAAATGTTGTCTTGCAATTCCTTCACGTTTTAGGATATCCTGAATTATTGGCCAGCGTTTAGTTGAAGGATCAACCATTTAAATTTCCACCACGTATCTGTAGTAAAGACTCTCGCCAGCGGTTGGACTTTTTCTTGTAATTTTTATCATATCTCCTGGTTTAACACCAAGTCCGAGAATAGCTGGATCGTTTACAAAAATTAATGGTAATTCGGTTGGTTTACAATTGTATTTTTTTAGTACTTCTTCAGCTTCGGCTTTTGTGATGATTTCATGTTTAGGAACATAGACATGATCTGGGACTAAAATTTGATTTTTCTTAGTTGCCATGACTCAAACCCTCACAAATAACATAAGATGTAGCAATGAATAATACAAACAAACTGTCAAAAATTCTCTCTGAGGTTAATATATATCTAATCTGAAATTCGTCAGTCTTTTTTCTCTTTAGTCAATAATATTTTTCATAACGTTAAATAGTATAAATTTGAGCGTAAAAATGATGAATACTCATCTATCGGTGTTTGCCCTATTTGCGATCATGATTGCAAGTATTGGAATGGCACCCGCATTTGGACAAGTAGTACAACCAATCGTTGTTACCACTGATAAGACATCATATTCAGAGGGTGAGACAATCATGGTAACAGGAGAAGTTAGCGAAATTCTTTTCGGATATGCTATTAGTGTCATGACTCTCGCACCAAATGGAAATATTGTCTCCATTGATCAAGTAATGGTCAATCAAGACAAAACATTCAGTACTGAATTATCAGCAGGTGGTGCTCTCATGAAACAAAGTGGCGAGTATACGATTCAAGTACTATATGGAACCGAAAATCGACAAGCTGAAACATCGTTTACATTTGGAGGTTCTTCCGTAGTTTCTGGTCCAGGAGGCCCACTAGTAGCCGTTGCTGGAACTGACTTTATGGTAGGATACACAATTACAGGTGGAAAACTTGTTTCAGTTACACCTGATGTAGACGCTAATTCACTCATCATTGCCATTGATGCAACAGATGATGGACAACTCACCATTACCTTGCCCAGAGAATTGATTGATGCAAAGATTGGAGATGAGGATGATGATTTCTTCGTCTTAGTTGATGGAGAAGAAGTTGACTTTGATGAAACAACCACATCCACTGACAGAACCCTTGTAATATCATTCCCAGCAGGTGCTGAAGAGATTGAAATTATCGGTACACACGTAGTCCCAGAATTTGGTGCAATTGCAGCTTTGATTCTAGCAGTGGCAATTATCTCAATAATTGTAGTTTCTGCAAAATCAAGACTAAGCATTATGCCAAGATACTAGACCTACAACTTTTTTTCATTTTTTAAATATATAAATACCAAATAGTTGGTGTTCAATCAGGATGAATTTTAAACGTTCTACGACATCAATAGCCTTAATCCTAATGGCATTATCAATAATGTCCGTTACTTCAATTCCACAAGATGTCTTTGCACAAATGCAAGGAATGTCTTTGACAGCAGAAGCATCCGATGGATCTGATACGATTATAGTTCGAGGTCAAACGGCATCTCAAGTAACTGACATTACATTTACTGTAACATCTCCTGATGGCTTTAATGTATTGGCAGCAGATCAAGTTTCTCCAGATGCACAAGGATACTATTCTACAGAGTTCAAAATAGGTCCAACATGGAATCAAGATGGTTTTTACACAATTGAGGCCATGCAAGGAGTTCGTGCAAATCCTTTGTACACAATGTCTGTAGTAGTCGAAGTAGTTAACGGAATGGCAATTGAAACTCTAGTGACAGAATCTAATTTGGAAACTGGAATATTTGTTCCAGAAGTAGAGGAACTTACTGTAAAAGGTTTAACAATGAAAGCAAATGCGATGGAAGGTTCAACCACGATTGGAATATCAGGAGTTTCTGATAGAACTAATCTAGATATTACCTTGAAGGTCATTGCGCCAAATGGTAATGTAGTTTCTGTTGAACAAATTACACCAAGTTTAGATGGCAAGTTTGCTAAAGATATTACCACTGGAGGTCCACTATGGTCTCAAGATGGATTCTACACAGTAGTTGCTCAACAAGGTGACTCTCCTGATCACAAAGCTTCAGTAGAAGTAGAGATTGTTGATGGAGTAGTAATACCAGAATTTGGTTCAATTGCAGCTTTGATTCTAGCAGTAGCGATCATTTCAATAATCGTTGTTTCTGCAAAATCAAGACTAAGCATAATGCCAAGATACTAGATCTTTAATTTTTTCATTTTTTAAATATACATAAATAGAGATTCTTGTGAATCGCATACAAGATGAACAACCGTACGACGTTCGCGCTACTAGCCGTTTTGACTGCAGTCGGTACTATAACTGTGTCATCCGCATATGCTCAATTACCATGTCCTGATTGTGCAGGAGATGATCCTAGAGTAATTGCCCAACAGCTTTTACTTGAAGACATTCCAATTTCACTTTGGACTGATAGAGAGACATATGATCATAATGACACAATTATTGTAGAAGGTAGAGTAGCAAATGTAGTTTCTGGCGTTCCAGTAACTCTCACCGTAATTAGTTCCTTAAATTCGGTTATAACAATAGACCAAGTGTCAGTTGATGAGATGGGTAACTTTGCCACATCTTTCAACACAGCAGGGGATCTATGGAAATATGATGGAACATATTTCATCAAAGCCAATTATGGAAGTGCTGAAAAAAGTAACAAAGTTTTGGTAGAGTTAGTTGGAGGAATTACAAGCAAACCAACCACCCCAGTAAAACCAGTTTCATGTGGTGCATCAGAATTTGCTGTTGAAGGTAAATGTGTGCCATATAGCATTACAGGTGGAGTAATAACAGGAACATCTGTTAATACAAACGATAATTCTCTTATCGTAAAAATCAGTGCCAATGAAGATGGAACATTGACAATTCGCCCATCTGCTGACGTTCTCGATGGTGCCTTTATGGTGCTTGTAGACGGAGAAGAGTGGGATGACGTTGAAATCAATGGAAATGAGATTTCAGTAATGTTCCTTGCAGGAGCTGAAGAGATTGAAATTATCGGAACATTTGTAGTCCCAGAATTTGGTGCAATTGCAGCTTTGATTCTAGCAGTGGCAATTATCTCAATAATTGTAGTTTCTGCAAAATCAAGACTAAGCATAATGCCAAGATACTAGACCTACAACTTTTTTTCATTTTTTAATTTCAGATAGTAAAGGAGATATAGAAACAATATAGCATGTTTTTTGTGAAGGTTATAGTTTTTTGTGCAATAACATTTTTCATGGTTTCAGTGATTCCAGCTTTTGCTCAAACTGATGAGATTCCATTTCTTACAGTGAAAACTGATGACAATCACTATGATGAAGGCGATACAATTGTAATTTCTGGTCAGTTAAGGACAATAATTCCTGAAACCCCACTAATTCTTCAAGTGTGGTTTGAAGGAAATATGATAGATATTGCCCAATTTTTCCCAGCACAGGATGGCAGTTATTCTCATACAATTTTAGCTGAAAAACCTTCTTGGAAATTAGAAGGGGAGTATTTGATAAGAATTTCTCATGGAGAGGGAAATATTTCAGAAACTACAATTACTTTTACTCCTAAAAAGGAGTTGATTGAAACCAAAGATAGTATTGAGGTTGAAATTCCCAATGGAGGAACATTTGACTTGGATTATTCCATTTTAGGTGGAAGTTTGGAAGATATTTACCTCGAACCAGATGATTTTACATTAGGAATTTTTCTGAATGCTCCTGATGAAGGTTCAATTTCTATTAAACTTCCAAGAGAATCAATAGATGCTGAAAAACCAGACGGTCAAGACGAGAAATTTATTGTTTTAATTGACGACATTCAAGTTCCCTATCAAGAGACAGAAACTAATTCCCAATCCAGATTAATCACAATTAATTTTGAACAAGGTGATTCAGAAATAGAGATTATAGGTACTCGAGTGATTCCAGAATTTGGTACCTTTACTGCATTTGTCTTAATAATTGGAATATTAATTACTATTATGATTAGCAAAAATAAATTTCCAATACAAGTAAAAATCTAAAATTAAAAAGAATACTTTTCTTTAAATGGTGAAACTGCCCGTAACTCTTCAACAACTTTTTTTAATATTTCAACTGTCTTGTCCATTTCCTCAATGGTGTTTTCTATACCAACAGTCAATCGAAGAGAACCTGTAATCTGTTCATGGGAAAACCCCATTGCTTGAAGTACATGAGATGCTTTTTGTGTATTAACAGAACAGGCAGATCCCGTAGATGCAGCAATCCCATTTTCATCTAGTTTAATTAAAAGGTCTTCTCCGTTAACTCCAAGAACAGTCAAGTGAATGTTATTGGGTAATCGATTTTCTAGGTGACCATTAATAGTTGCACCCGGAATGGAATCAAGAATTTTTTTAGAGAGACGGTTTGTTAATTCTTTCATTTTGGAATTATTATCAATAAGATTATTTTTTGCAATCTCGCATGCCTTGCCAAATCCTACAATATTTGCAACATTTTCAGTGCCTGACCGTAATCCTCCTTCTTGGCCTCCACCCAAAATCACAGGATTGATTACTATTCCTTTTTTGATATAAAGAACACCTATTCCTTTAGGACCATTAATCTTATGAGAGGATATTGAGAGCAAGTCTACATCCAACTCTTTTACATCAATCGGTATTTTTCCTACCGCTTGGACTGCATCGGTATGAAAAATAATTCCGCTTTCCCTACAAATCTTTATGTATTCAGAGATTGGTTCTACAGTACCTACCTCATTATTGGCCATCATTATAGACACTAAAGATGTGTTTTCTGAGAGATTTTTTTTCAAAATAAGAGGATCAATCAAACCGAATTTGTTTACAGGTAGATAGATTACCTCAAAGCCTTCTTTTTTTAATTTCTTGCATGGTTCCAAAATTGCGTCATGTTCTATAGATGAAGTAATGACTCTAGATGAGGGGGTTTTTGTGGCCACTCCATAAAGAGCAGTATTATTTGATTCCGTGCCTCCAGATGTGAAAAAAATTTCTGATGGCTCGGCATTAATTAATTCTGCAACACGCTTTCTAGCCTTTTCAATTGCTTTGTGTGCAAATCTTCCATATCTATGAATTGAAGAGGGATTACCATATTGTTCTTTAAGGTAAGGAAGCATTTCTTCAAGGACCTCGTTAGAAATTTTTGTAGAGGCAGCATTATCAAGATAAATCAATCTGCAATCACATTTATTTTTCCAGGTCGGTATCCTTCAGGATCTATTATCAAATTTGAAAAACCTATAGTTTTTAATTTCTCTTCAATTTCTTTTATAATTTGCTGATCAAGTAAAGGAATTTTTTCTTTTTCAATTTCTAATTTTGCTATTCCATCTAAATCTCTAACTCTTACTTGTTTCAAATTAGTTGTTTGTTTTACAAGAGTTTCTCCTAATTCAATTCTCAAAAGTCTTTCAGATGTAATTTGTTGTCCCCAAGGAATTCTAGATGCTAAACAAGAATTGGATGGTTTGTCGTATACGGAGAGTCCAACTAACTTTGCTATTTTTCGTACATCATTTTTATTAAATTTATTTTCCACTAGAGGACTTCTAACTCCCTTTTGTTCTAATGCCTGTAACCCAGGTCTATAATCGCCAAGATCATCTAGATTAGTCCCATCTACAATTAAGTCAATTTCCATTTCATTTGCCATTTGTACAAGACGAGTTCCTAATTCTTGTCTACAATGAAAACAGCGATTAGAGTCATTTTTCACAAATTCTTCATTTTCTAGTTCATTGTAATCTAAAAGAATTTGAGAAATTCCTATTTCCTTAGCAATTTTTTTGGCAGAGATTAATTCTTCTTGGGAAAGAGTTTTGTAATCAGCAGTAACGGCGATTGCTGAATTTCCGAGTTTTTGAAATGCTGCATATGCTACTAAGGCACTATCAACTCCTCCGGAAAGAGCAATCAATGTTCTTTTATCACCAAACCAATTGACTAAATTTTCAAGTTTATTCAAATTTGATATCTTCCCTCACAATTTCTTTTCTAATCAACGATTCTATTTCTTTAATTGGTTTATTTAAAATTCCAGAAATCTCTTTCAAGTCATCAAATTCTATTTTAAAGCTAGATTTGTTATTAACAGTTGAAACTTTGTATTTTACATCAAAGCTTTTTCCATCAATGTTGATTTTTATCTCTTTTATTGTTCTTGGAAGAACTATTCGGTTTGACCTTGTAATTCTTATCCCTAAAGTTCCAGTTTCAGAGAATAATGTATGAGTTATCTCATCTATAGTATCATCATCACATAAAACAGAAACTAAATTGGAAGGTCTTCCTTTTTTTGTAATTCCATGTGAAATGAAAGCGTCTTTTGCACCAACTTTCATTAGTTTTTCAATAAGATTACCTAGAATTTCTCCAGAAACATCATCAATATTAGTTTCAAGGACTATCACTGAGTCTTCTTTTAGGTCTGTTTTTTTTATTCCTCTTACAATTTTTAAAACATTTGCAAATTCATCAAAATTTTTTTCTCCTGCTCCGTAACCTATCTCTTCTATTTTCATTGTGGGGTAATATTCAATTGGTGTGTTTGAAAGATTTACAAGAATACAGGCCCCAGTAGGAGTTGTTAATTCACTTTTAACATTAGAACCGCATATTTCCAAAGAAGAATTTTTAAAAATTTCAAGAATTGCACTGGCAGGATTAGTCATAGTTCCGTGAGAAAAGGAAACGGTACCTCCACCAACACAAACTGGCATGGATAAGATCTCTTCATCAAACAGACTAAGATCATCGGCAGCTATTGTTACTCCTAATATGTCCACCAAAGTGTCAATACTGGATGCCTCATGGAAATGAACAGATTCTGGAGAGACACCATGAATTTTTGATTCAGATATTATGAGGGTATCTATGCATGCCTCTGCAAATTTTTTTCCTTTTTCAGAAATTGTGAGATACTCTAGGGATTTTGTTATTGCTTGTTTGATGTCCACACCCTTTCTTTCTTGAGTGTTTTCTTCAATTTCTAAAACTAGTGTTGTAGAATTGATTCCATGTTTTTTTGTTTTTGTAAAATCAATTTTTTTTATAGTAGAGCCTTCAAGAAATTTTTCTGAAGAAGTAATACCTTGAATTATTTTATTTTTATCTGCTCCAATATCAACTAAGGAGCACAAAAGCATATCTCCTGAAATTCCTGCTATATGAGAGTCAATAACAAAAACCATAGATAAGAAAAGTCAAAAAATGCATATAAATTCTATCTATATTTGATGGAAATTTCATTAGATTTAATTATTGAGAATTTTCTTCGGAGTGCATGATTACTATTATAGGTTCAGGAAAAGTAGGAGGAGATGCCGCTTTATTCTCTGCATTGAAGCGATTAGATGATCAAATTTTACTGTTGGACATTATGGAAGGGCTTCCGCAAGGGGAAGCTATGGACATTAATCACATGTTGTCCGAACAAGGTATTGATGTCGAAGTAAAGGGATCTAATAACTTTGAGGATATGAAAGGATCTAACATAGTAGTAGTAGTTGCAGGGTCTGGACGAAAGCCAGGAATGACAAGAATGGATCTTTTGAAAATTAACGCTAATGTTGTAAAAAGTGTAGTTGACAATATAAAAAAATATGCCAATGACTCAATGATAATTCCAGTTACAAACCCACTTGATCCGATGGCTTATGTTACTTACAAAGCATCTGGATTTGAAAGAAACAGAGTATTTGGAATGGGAGGAATGCTGGATCTTTCAAGATTTAGACAATTTATTCACGAAGCCACAGGTCACTCCCGAGATTCGATAAGAGCTCTTGTTATAGGAGAACATGGAGAAAATATGTTGCCACTTCCAAGATTCTCTTCAGTTTCAGGAATCCCTCTTCCTTCAATACTCCCAAAAGAAAAACTAGATGAATTAGTTCAAAATACCAAACAGGTTGCTGCCAAAGTAATAGAATTGAAAGGTGCTACTGTTCATGCTCCAGGTAATGCAATTTCAGCCATAGTTGAGGCAGTCGTAAGAGACAGAAAACAAGTAATTCCTGTTGCAACCTATCTTGATGGAGAGTATGGACATTCAGATGTCACCATTGGAGTTCCTGCTGTTATTGGGAAAAATGGCGTAGAGAAAATAATTGAATTAGACCTAAATGCTGAGGAAAAGGCTGTATTTGATACAGCAGTAAAAAGTGTAAAAGATGCAGTCTCAGGTATAGAGATCTAAGCATTTTTTTATTCTAAATTTTTTACAATAGTTATTGGAAATTCAAGAAATTCTTGATTCATTAGAAAAAGGAAAAATTACATCAAATACAGCCAAAAAACTACTTTCATTATATTCTATTGAGACTATAGAAAATTTTGCAAAAATTGATGTTAATAGAAGAAAAAGAAGAGGCATTCCAGAAGTGGTATTTGCACAAACAAAGCAATTAGATGAAATAAAAAAAATTATTAAATTCACTTTAGAAAAGACTAATTCAGTTTTAGTTTCAAAGATTAAAGAAGAACATTATTCAAAATTAATTTCATTTGGAAAAAAATCCAAGCTCAAGATAAAAACAGGAAAAAACTCTTCTACTTTGTTATTTTATAAAAAACCCATAAAATTTCTTGGAGGCAAAGTTGGAATTATAACTGCTGGAACCTCCGATATCGGAATTGCAGAAGAAGCAAAATTGATGTGCGAAGCTATGAATTGTAAATGTATTACTAGTTATGATGTGGGGGTAGCTGGAATACAAAGGATATTTCCAGTCCTAAAAGAAATGGTAGAAGAAGACGTAGAATGCATAATTGTGGTTGCAGGTATGGAAGGAGCATTAGCTACTCTTGTTTCGTCGATGACAGATATTCCAGTTATTGGGGTCCCAGCCTCGGTAGGATATGGCTATGGCGAGAAGGGAATTGCTGCTTTGGCATCCATGCTACAAAGCTGTTCTTTAGGATTATCTGTAGTAAACATAGATGGCGGGATTGCTGCCGGATCCATTGCTGCAAATATTGCAAATAGAAGTACTAGAAAGATCCATTCCAAGTAAGATAAATTTTCTAAAATCAAGTAATTTTTTGTCTTGATAAGAGATTTTACCTCGTAAATCATATATAAGATGCCAATTCGAATCTTGGTAATATTGTCGGGTAAACGAATTGTTCTTACTGCTGATAGAAGTTTAATGACAAATTACCGAGGTAATTTTCTTTATGGATTTATTGCGTGTGGACCTTACGAAGTTTTACCCGAATGGGTTTTTGACAAAGTTTTTTGTCCAGCAGTGGAAACCGATCCTGTTACTGG
>WVWY01000013.1:25147-25425 GCA_011773785.1 Candidatus Nitrosomaritimum khambatensis
GTTTTCGTTGCAAATCCCGACATGTTAGAAAAATCAATTGGTCCTGACACTAAAGTAGTTGGAATCAATGTTATGGACCCACTTGGAATGGCTCCAGTTACTACTACAATGTCTCCTGAAAAATTATCCTATGTGGCCATGAAATTTAAAAAAATGTGTGCAAGTATAATTCAACTGAAAAAGAAATATGATTTCAAAGTTGTAGTAGGAGGAAACGGAGCTTGGGAACTTGCAAAATCAGATAGAATGAAGATTCACGGAATAGATACAGTAGTTGT
>WVWY01000013.1:25441-27485 GCA_011773785.1 Candidatus Nitrosomaritimum khambatensis
ATTCCAATTATTGAAGGACCTACAATTAACTCCTTGATTGAAGCTATGAGAGGATGTGGTAGAGGTTGTGATTTTTGTGATGTGAATAAAAGATCTAAAAAAGATCTTCCATTAGAAAGACTTCAACACGAAGCCAAAATAAATCTAGACTATGGTTTTGATTCAATATGGCTGCACTCAGATGAGATGTTGTTATACGGCTGTGATAATAGAGAGTTTGTTCCAAATAGAGATGCCATTACCGACTTGTGGAAAGGACTAAAGGGGTTAGGAGCTAATTTCATTGGAACAACCCACATGACATTTTCAGCAGTAGCAGCAGATGAAGAGCTTATGCAACAAATTTCTAAAATTAATCAACAAGATAAAACTGGAAGATGGCTTGCAACTAATTTGGGTATTGAAACAGTTGCACCAAATTTGGTTAAAAAACATCTAGGTGTTAAAACTAAACCATTCTCTCCAGAAGAATGGGGAAGTGTTGTAAGAGAAGGAGCAAGAATACTTAACGAAAACCACTGGTTCCCTGCAGCTACTATCATTATTGGATGGCCAGATGAAACACCTGATGATATTCAACATACTATTGATATGATTAGTGATTTCCGAGCTATGGACTTTAGAGGTTTAGTTGCACCATTACTTTACCAAGATTTCAGTGAAAAGAACTCAATGCACTTTGGAAATCTGAATGAAGCTCAGTTTACATTATTTTGGAGATGTTGGGAAAATAATCTTCGTGTAATTAATGATATCATTCCAATTATTCTTAGAAACAAAACCTATGGTCCACCAATGAAAGTATTCATGTATGGTATTCTAAAGGCAGGAACTTGGGCCATAATGAGATACCTCAGAGGTTTGTGTAAGGATTTGTTTAATGGAAGAACACCTGATGAAATTATAAACAAATATGCAAGAGCAAGATCAGTCTCCGCTCCTAAGATTCAAACAAAGAAACTATAATTTTTCAATTGCTGCATCTGCAATTGTATTTCTTTTTGGCGTGAGAGAAACAAAATAACTTTTATCAGCTCTTTCAACCGAATCAACTTTTTTGAATGATTTTGATGCAACATCAAATTCATAGATTCCAGGTTCAAGTGTGCCTTGGGCATAAATCATAAGATAAGTATCTCCCCCAGAGGAGCTTAGTGGAATAAATGACATCACATATCCTTTGTAAGAATTAACCGGCATTGTATTTTTCATTGGAGGGGCTGCTGAGGCCATATACATAAAAACATCTTCAATTGTATCAAATTCCTCATATTCTATATGCATTGATTTTACTAAATGGTTTTAGTATAATAACTTAGATAAAATTGAAATATTGGAATTCGAATTTTCTATCGATCGGTGCCATTTTTTTCCAATTGTTTATTTTTGATGATTTTTACAATCACTGCAACTATAATTATAATTAAAGTTACAACAAAGGCAATTACTCCAATTTCAATTTCTGCAAGAAATAAAGTTGAGAGAATAGACAAAAACCAAAACATCATAATTATTTTAAGTTAAGAGATTAAATTTTGGATTTTATTTTTTTGTTAATTGTAAATCCTACTAGTGCTGGTGCTGCAATATACATTCCTAGATTCAATGCAATTACAGAGATTCCTAATCCTAGTACTTGAGTTTCATTTCCATCCTCTGCTAAAGTCATAATTGATAAGGTGGAAAGCATTGGAGTGATAAACAATCTAACTGCTTCTTGGAATACTGGATTTTCTCTTTCCATATCAGCAATTGTTGGTGAGAATGAATAGTATAGTTGGTTAAATCCTGTCATGAAAGCAGAACCTGATGCAGTACTCATTACGGTATTATCTCTAATTTCTCTTAGGAATTGTACTTGTGGTGCAAGTTCAGATCCATATGCTGCAGTTGCAATAAGACACCCTCCACCCTCAGATGGCTCCTCCTCCTGGATTACTTGACAAACTCCATTTACAAGTTCAGTTCCTGGTCCACAAACGGGTTCTGGTTCGGGCTCTGGTTCTGGTTCGGGCTCTGGTTCTGGTTCGGGCTCTGGTTCTGG
>WVWY01000006.1:0-7486 GCA_011773785.1 Candidatus Nitrosomaritimum khambatensis
TACACAAGAAGCTTTTGGGGAACCAGGGACTTTACCTTCACCTGATCCAAATCTAATGCCTAGACAAACAACAATTAGTGGTAATGCATGTTCATCTTGTGGTTCACCCCTAAGACCTAATGCAAAATTCTGTACTAAATGCGGAAATAAAATTTAGTTCTAATTATTCTTGAGTGGTTCCACACTCTGGACAAAACTTTGCCGTAGCTGAAAGTTTAGTTCCACATTCAGAACAAAACTTTCCTTCAGAAACTGTTTCTTCATTTGGATTCCCATACAAACCAGAATTTTTTACAGCTCCTGTTGGAACATAAGTATCATCATCTATGAGTACTGGGGCAAAATCTTGTTCAGTCATAAAAGTCATCATTCGAGGTATTGTTTTGCCTTCATTTTTTGGATCTGGAACCGTATCTCCTAACCAAAATGCAAATCTCATCAAAGTTAACTCTGGAGTAGAAAATGCTAAGGTGTGTTTTGACATGTATTCTTGAGCTGCTTTTTTACCGTCAAAAACTTCCATACCTTTCATTTTTCTTGTCAATGTATAATAGTTTCTGGATTTAGTGGACCGGGGGGGAATCGAACCCCCGACATTCGCGTTGCGAACGCGACATTATACCCCTAAACCACCGGCCCTAGTTCCCGTTTCCTTATTGTATTTTTATTCATTTTCTAAAAAATTTTTAATTGTCATACAAACTAAATTTCAATAAATTATCCTATTTTGTAATCTAAAATTTATTGTTGAAAATGAACAAACATTTTGCTATATAGGACAACCTAATGATTTAGTTTATGAAAATACTCATAGTTGATGATAATCAGGACATTACAGGCTTATTGTCTAAATTTCTAAAAGCAAAAGGATTTGATAATGTTGTAACTAATGATCCAAGAGTTGGCCTTGAGCGAATAAAAGAAGAAAAATTTGATGTGGTTCTTTTAGATATTTCAATGCCTGAACTAAGTGGAATTGATATTATTCAAACCCTTGAAAGAGAAAAAATACTACAAGATCAAAAGATTGTAATATTTTCTGCAACTGCATTTACTACTAGCCAAGTTAATGATTTGTTAAAGAAAGATGGAATTCAAGGTTGTTTGAAAAAGCCAATTCAACTCAACGAACTTTTGACGGCAATCACAAGCTAAGGTTTTCTGAATTTCATTGATTGCAATTGAAACTTCAAATTAAAAACAAAAAATTTGTAAAATCAGAAAATCAAAAGTTGATTTCTAATAATTTAAGGGGATTAAAAAATTGAAATTAAATTCCAAACTGATCGTTCTATTCCTAGTCATCGCTTTAATGCCAATAATGATTCTTGAGGGAATTAGCATTACTGAAATCTCAGATGATTTGGTCGATCAAAAAGAAGCAGGACTTGATTCATCTTTAATCTCAAAAATATCTGATATTGAACATTACTTTGACACCAGACAAACTCAAACCAAGTTATTTGCTTCTACATTTTTGCCTTTACAACTAGACGAAAATAAAATTAATGAACAAGCTACTTTGGATAAAATCCAAATCCAAATTGATTCTATACTGGTTGAAACAAGATCTAATGCGCTAAATAATTTTGGTGAAATAGATTCAAAATCTTCCATTGAGACAATTTTCATCTCAAATTTAGATGGTGAAATTCTTGCAAGCACCCAAAGAGAATTAGTTGGGCACAAACTCCCACAAGATTTCATGGAACAAACTTCTGAAAAAAATTACTTTTTTGGTGGCCTTCAAAAAAATCGAATTTTTAGCCACAATTTTGTAACATTTTCTGCTGATCTAGTAGATTTTGATGGAAACAAATATGGAATGATTTCACTACAAACCTCTCTTAGTGCAATAGAACCCTCAGATTTGAGTAATGGATTGGAGAACAATAACCAAATATTTTTGGTAGACAGTTTTTCTCGACAAATTACAAGTAATCCTGAAGTGAAATATTCTACACAAAATTGGAACGCTGAAACTAATTTAATTGATAGATGTTTCGCAGGACAAATAATTTCAGAACAATATGTCAATAAAGATGGTACAGAAGTTTTGGGCCTTTTGAAATTACTTGAAGATGGAAACTTGTGTATTGTTGGAGAAATTGAATTAGAACAAGTGTTCTCACCAATTTACGATTTACAATTTAAGCTCTTGATGGTCTTTATGTTCCTTTTAGCAGGAATCGTGTTGTTAGCTTTCTTTTTCTCCAAAACTATTTCCTCACCAATTAAAAAATTAAGCACCACTATGAATGAAATACGTAAAGGTAACTTTAACGTAAATTTAGACAAAAAACCTGATACATCAAATAATGAATTAGATCAATTAACAAATGGTTTTGAAAAACTCCTTACATATGTAAAATCAACACAAGATAACTTGAAAGGCCTAGTAAGAGTTCAAACAAAAAAACTTGAAGATTCTAACAAGGCCCTTGTTGAGAATATGAATTTAATCAAAAAACAACAAGAAGATTTATCAAATTTCAAAGAAGCATTGGACAAATCTGCAAATGTCTTAATTACAGATACAGAAGGTAACATAATTTACGTTAATGATGATTTTTGCAAAGTTTCAAAATTCTCTCGTGAGGAACTCTTAGGACAAAATCCTAGAATTGTTAATTCTAACTATCATGACAAACCCTTTTTCAAAGATATGTGGGATACCTTAACTCAAGGAAAAACTTGGAAAGGTGATATCAAAAATAAAGCTAAAGATGGGTCATTTTATTGGTCCAAAGCCACAATTTCACCTCTTTTAGGCGACGATGGCAAGCCTGAGCAATTTATTGCCATTTTAACAGATATCACAAATCAAAAAATCCTTGAGGAAAAACTTTCTGAAGCTCTCAAAAATGTTAAGGAATCTGAGCTTAAAAAAGAAGAATTTTCTTCAATGATGACACATGAATTGAACACTCCTCTTGTTCCAATCAAAGGTTATTGTGAAATGCTTAAGGATCTTGATACTTTTGGTTCTCTAAATGACGATCAGCTTGATTTCATAAATAAAATTGAATCCAATGCTACATTGCTTGAGAGATTAATCAGTGACTTGTTAGATGTTCAAAAACTAGACATGCAAAAGATGTCATTTTTGATTACAGAGTTTAGCTTGGAGGAATTTATGGACGAACTTAAAGAAAACAATATGCACTTGATGAAAAACAAGAACATAAAGTTCAATGTAAAATATCCACAAAAATTAATGCTCAAAACAGATAAACAAAGACTACGTCAAGTACTAGACAATCTGATCAGAAACTCTGTTGACTTTGTGCCATCCCCTGATGGAAAAATACTTGTTGAGGCCAAAATCAAAGAATCAAATATCATTTTTTCAGTTCATGATAATGGTCCTGGAATACCTAAAGAAAAACAATCTAGTATTTTCAAAAAATTCTATCAAATTGACACATCTCATACTAGAAAACATGGTGGTACAGGTTTAGGTCTTGTAATTTGTAAAGGTATTACCGAAGGATTAAAAGGAAAGATATGGCTTGAAAGTGAATTTGGCAAAGGCACATCGTTCTTTATCTGCCTTCCAGCTCCAGAGAAAAAACTTGTTGTAAAAGAAGCTGCCTAAATACAAAATTTCTGTTTTTTCTAGGTCTCTACAAAATTGATTTATCTCAACGCATAATAGACTCGAATTTTAAAAAAAACCGATGACTTATGATACAATAATCACTGATTCTCACATTATTCTTCCTCAGGGCATGGTTGACAAAAACATCATAATTGATGAAGGAAAAATAGTTGGTCTTACGCATGATTTACCCTCATCAGACCACAAAATCAATGGACGTGGTCTAATCTCAATTCCAGGACCAATTGACACCCATGTCCATTATGGAGTTTATTCTCCCATAGATAAGGCAGCCCAAACAGAATCTCATGCAGCTGCCATTGGCGGAATTACAACTATGATGAGAATGCTTCGGCTGGAAAAATCATTCAAAACATCTTTGCAGGATCAATTAGATGCATCTGCAAAAAATCATTATGTGGATTATACTATTCATGCATCTATTTTTTCTCAACAACAAATCGATGAGATGAATTATTGCGTTGATAAAAAAATTACATCCTTTAAAATTTACATGAATTTAGGAGGAGATGTTGGTCATGTCTATATGGATATGACTCCATATTCCTCCGAATTAGAAGCTGCAACAGTTGATGTCAATGATGAAATTGTGGAAAAAACTGTAAAAAATGCAGCTTCTCTTGGGTGTCCAGTTTTGGTACATGCTGAAGATTACGAGTCTTGTGGCTGTGGTATTAAGACTGCTAAAGAAAAGAAAAAGGATGGACTTTCGGCTTGGTCCGAAAGCAGATCTCCAGAATTTGAAGCAAAAGCAATCAAAACTGTTTGCAAATATGGACGAGATTATAATTGTACAATTTACTTTGTTCACATAGGTTCTGAAACTGCTTTACAACAAATTGAAGAAGAAAAAAAATTAGGAACAAAAATTTTTGTTGAAACTTGTCCTCACTATCTTACACTTTCATTTGAAGATCAAAAAGGTTATCTTGCTAAAGTCATGCCTCCAATTAGAACCAAAAAAGATAACGATGCTGTATGGCATGCCTTGATGAACAACAAGATTGACACTGTTGGAACTGACCATGTGGCAAATCAGCTTAAACTAAAGTTAGGAGGAGAAAATGTATGGGATGCACTGGCAGGATTTCCTGGCATAGGCACTGTTATTCCTATATTGCTCAGTGAGGGTGTAAACAGAAATAAAATCTCCCTTGACCAATTAATCAGATTTTCGAGCCTAAATGCTGCTAAAATTTTTGGAATGTATCCCAAAAAAGGAACCTTGGAGAAAGGGTCAGATGCAGACATTACTATGATAGACCTAAAAAAAGAACAAAAAGTTTCAAATGAATTGTTTGGAGGATTTTCAGACTATATTGTATATGAGGGGATGAACCTTAAGGGATGGCCAGTTAAAACATTTGTTAGAGGTGAGCTTGTGGCAGAAGATTTTGAAGTTATTGGTAAACTTGGTCATGGTAAACTTGTGGAACGTCCTGTTACTAAATGATTACCAATGCGAATAATTTTTATTTCTAAATTATCATTAAATTACGTTGAAAAAATTTTATCTCCCATTAATTTTCTTGTTTACTATTAGTCTTTCAATCTCTCCTATTCTTATCCAAGTATCAGCTCAAGAAGATGTTTTAATTCCTCCAAGAAAACAATGGAGAGAAATTTCTGATATTGATCAGCTCACTTGCAGGGAAGGATTGCTTTTACTACAAAAACACAATGGAGCCCCTGCTTGTGTTTCATCATCAGCATATCTTAAGTTAGTTGATAGAGGTTATGGCATGTTTGATTCACAAATTATGATGAAACGTTCTATGATGATGAATAATTTGATAGAGACAATGACTGCAGATCAAACCATAATGAGCCATTGGCATGAAATGATGTTAAATGACAAAACAATGATGCAAACAACTATGAATAATTGGATTTCTCAAATGAAAGAGAATCCAGTATATTTAGCTAATATGATGGGTCCAATGGTAAGCGATCCTGTTCTGAGAGAACAAATGATAGCAGAGATGAAACAACACGGAGAAATGATGGGTACATTGCAAGGACATCCAAGATGGATGGATTCAGTTCATGATGATATGAGACCTGGAATGGGTCAAGGAATGCATATGGGTTCAGACCAAGGTAAAGGAATGCATATGGCAAATTGTCCATGGTGCCCCGAATACGAAACACATCAAATGCACGCTCATTTTCAAGATTTTTCACACTCCAACAGGATGATGGATATGATGCACCACATGTGGATAAATAAAGAAATGACTACAGACATGCATGAGTTCATGCTAAAAAATCCCTCTCATATGGCTCAAATGTCACAGCAGATGATGGGCCCAATGCTTGGATTTATGATGGATGATGTAGACCTAAGAGAACAAATGATAGATTTGATGCTTGAACATCAAGAATTTATGAATTCCATTAGGCATGAAAATCAAACTCTAAACTAAAGAATCTCGTACTTTCCACCAGTCTTTGCCTTGTAAATTACATCTGGCTTTCTTAGGAATATTCCTGACTCCATCACTCCGGAAATCTGTTTGATTTTTTGAGTAAGGATTTTTGGATTTTTTATTATACCAAAATCACAATCAAGAATTATGTTTCCATTTTCTGTAAAAAATGGATATCCTCTATCTAATGAACGTAAAATTGAGGTTCCGCCCAACTTTTGAATTGATTTTGTAACAGAATTTCTAGCTAAGGGATGAACTTCTACAGGAACGGTTCTGTTGAAATTCTTTACAAATTTTGTTTTATCCGCCATTACCACAACTTTTTTGGCCAAACTAAACAAAATATTTTCTCGAAGTAAAGCTCCTCCTCCACCTTTAATTACAAACTTTTGCCCATCTATTTGATCAGCTCCATCAAATACAACGTCAATATGATCCACCTGATCAGCTTCTACAAGAGGAATGCCACCTTGCTCTGCAATCAATTTTATCTGAAGAGAAGTAGGTATTCCAAGAATTTTGTATTTTTTGATTTTGATTAAAGATGCAAGAGAATTTACCAGTGCCGTAGCTGCACGGCCACTACCAAGACCAACAACTGATTTATCTTTTACAAATTTTAATGCATCAATGGATAATGCCGCTATGGCACTATCGTAGGACAATTATTCTACCTCTGCTTGGTCAAGCTTGGAGAGAACATTCATGATCTCTCCCTTGATTTTGTCAATATCGTCTGAATCATCATCATAGTCTTCCTCAAACATAGTTGATTGTTGTGGTTTTTCCTTTGGAGGTTCTGGTAAGGCTTTGAATTGAGTAATTTTTTCAACCTCTTTTTCTATGTCTAGTTTGGTTTCAAAACTTGGTTTTGGTTTTTGTACTGTAAGAGTTTGGGTGATGATTTTTTCTTGAACTTTATTTTTGGGCTCAATTACTTGCTGAATAATTTCTTGTTTTTCAGGAATCTTATTTTCAAATAATGGGAATTTGGGTTCCTTTTTAGAAATGCTTGTAAGAGTAGTTAATTCAAATGATTGTCGAGATTTTGTTGGTGGAATTACTATTGGTTCAGATTTTACGGGTTTAGGATTTTCAAAAATAAATGCCCTCTTTTTGACCGGTTCTGTTTTTTCTTCTAATTTCTGAGTTGGTTTTTGCTGAGTCACAGGAATTTCTATTGGGGCATCTTTTTTGGTCTCTGGAATGGAGATATTTGCAGATGACAACTTTGATGATAATTCATACAGTCTATCATCAAGCTTGGATAATTTTTGATCCATCAATGTAATTAATCCATCACCCACAGGTCCTAAATCAGGATGTTTACTTGCATCTTCTAATTTTTCTAATTTAGCAAGAATAATACCTAATTGATGTTGATATTTAATCAATAATTTATCTCGTTGAATTTTTGAATATTCTGAATCTG
>WVWY01000006.1:7505-53924 GCA_011773785.1 Candidatus Nitrosomaritimum khambatensis
GAATTAATTTGACTTTTGATGTGAGCACTGGCTCCAATACTTAGCAACTGAGTTTTGTTTCTAGGTGTTTTTCTTATAGCAGCTGCTGTAGCAACACCAGCTAATGAACTAAGAATAATAGCAAATTCTTGCATCTATGTGTACCATTTAATCCACGAATACTTTCTTCTTTTAGCATCTGGAAAACCACAACTGGCACATTGATGATGACGTTTGTGTAGGGAATTTTTACCGCATCTTCTACACCTAATGTGGACTTTTTTCTTCGTAAATCCACCCATAGAAGTTGTACCCTTTACCATATCTAATCACCTAACTTGCTGGTGGAGGAGATATCATAACTACATTGTCTCCTCTCACTACTATGGTTCCAAGACTCTTAGAATCGCCTTCAGTTGGGATTTCTTCTGAAGAATCGAGTAGCAGGTTCATGTGTTGGTCGAAACCAAGTAAGTTTCCTCTAAGGGTTTTTCCACCTTTGAGTTTTATCAATACTACTTGATTGATACTCTCGTCCAATACTTTTACTGCCATATCAACGGACATCTATTTCACTTATTGGCTTTGATATTAGGGGATTATATTAAAATTTCATTGGTGTAACTTTCAACTATGCCCAGTGAGGCAAGTTTGACACTTTTTCCCAAGATTATCAATGATTTCTGAAAAAAATTTTTTACCCTCTTTTTTAGTTGATTTGGTCGGATCTCCCCATATTCCATTTTTTGTAACTTTAGGAAATGACTTTGTAGCAATTTTTCCTAGTTTTGTAATTTCTTTTTTGGTCAGACCATCGGTTATCAAACCCTTTTGGGCAAGTTCCATTTTCACATCTTTTGAAATTGCCAACATCAACGAAGTCTCCACAAAACCAGCATGATCAAATTCTCTTTCCATAAAATGCCAATATGAGAAAACAAAAACCTTAAGCTTATTCTTTGATGTCTTTTGTAATTTTTTATCAAGATTTTTTATTGCCTCCATATTTCCATGATGTCCGTTAATTACAAATATTGTTTTGATTTTATTTTCACCTAAAGACATACACAAATCTACCAAAATTTTTTGAAGCGTCTCCTTTTTCACACTTAATTGGAAAAATGGTGCATGTTCAAAAGATACACCATAATTTATGGTGGGCAATAACAGATAGTTATTTTTCAAACATATCTGTCTGGCAACTTCTGTCACAATATCTGAATCAGTAGAAATAGGAAGATGAGGCCCATGCTGCTCTATTGAGCCTATTGGGATTACTGCAACCTGTTTTTTACTTTTAATTATTTTTCTTAAGAAAGGATCTAACTGAGATTTTATTTCTACCATTGAATTCACTTAGATTTGATGTGAACCTTTCTCCAATGTACTTCAAGTTTATTCTCCAAATGCATTTTAATTGCTTTAAGTAAAGTTGTTGCTTCAAGTTGTTGCCCCTTTACCTTTATCTCTTCTAAGGAGTCATTTGGATCAACACTGAAAGAGTCTTGGAAAATAATAGGTCCTTGGTCAAGGTTCTCCGTAACATAATGGGATGTAACACCAATGATTTTAGTTCCTCGCTCATAAGCTTGAGCATAAGCAAGAGCTCCCGGAAACGCTGGAAGTAATGAAGGATGAATATTGATAATTCTATTTGGATATCTCCAAACAAAATTAGGAGTTAAAATTCTCATGTATCTTGCAAGGGCAATAAGGTCAATGTTGTGTTTCTTACAAATATCGATAATCTTTGCTTCTGCCTTTTCCTGATTTGTCTCTTCAATTGCAGCAAAAGGAATTTTTGCTTTTTTTGCAATTGGTTCTAAAGTTTTTTCAGTTCCTATAATCACTGAGATATTTCCTTTCAATAATTTCTTTTTACCCGCATCAAGAATGGTTTCAAGGCATAATGGTTCTTTGGTTACAAAAATTGCAATATTTTTCTGTGTATGTGTCTCATGATGTGTATTTACACTCATTTTTTCTTTTTTAGCAAGTTTCTCAATCTCTAAATCAAACTTGTCAAGATCAATTTTTTTAGAAAATGAGGCTTCTAGATACATTCCAAAAAGACCTTTGATTATATTTTGATTTACTTTCTCAATATTTCCACCTTTAGAAAATACAAAATTTGTAAAGGATGCAACAATACCTTCTCGGTCATCTCCTACTACTGTAATTCCAATTACCGTTTTTCTCAAGACTTTCTTGTTGAATATTTTCTCATTATTAATCATTAACAGAAAAAATTTTGGTGCGGGAGGTGGGATTTGAACCCACGAACTCCTAAGAGATAGGGTCCTAAGCCCTACGCCTTTGGCCAGGCTGGGCGACTCCCGCAACGGTTGTGCCACTAGACACAAATTTATCTATTATTGACCTAGATTATGGCAAAATTTTTTGGAACAAATGGAATTCGGGGAGTATTCAAGGATGACCTTACTTTAGATTTTATTCATGATATGACATTAGCGATTGCAACCTACTTCAAAGAAGGTCCAATCCTTGTAGGTTATGATGGAAGGGATTCTAGTCCAATAATTGCAAAAACTGTGTGTTCTGCATTGAATTATTGTGGATTAGATTGTAATAACGCAGGATTGGTCCCTACTCCTTGTCTTGAATTTGCTGTAAAAAAATTAGGATACAAAGGAGGTATTATGATAACTGCATCTCATAATCCTCCTCAATACAATGGAATAAAACCCGCTGCAAAAGATGGCGTCGAAATTTCTCGTGAAGATGAACTTGTTATTGAAGAAATTTATCTAAAGAAAAATTGGATTAAGAATCCATCAAAATGGGGAACTACAGGAATAGAGGAAAAAGCCATTGATGTATACTTGGAAGGAATAATCTCTCAAATTAATTCAGATAATATAAAATCAAAAAAGTTCAAGATAGCATTAGATCTAGGAAACGGTGCACAAGCCGTTTCAGCTCCTTTATTTTGTGAAAAACTTGGATGTGAAATATTTTTGGTAAATGAAAAGATTGATGGAACATTTCCTGGTAGAGGTTCAGAACCCACCCCTCAAAATCTACAAGAACTATCCAAAATTGTGATAGAGAATCATGCTGATCTTGGTATTGCTTTTGATGGAGACGGTGATAGAAGCATCTTTTGTGACAATAATGGAGAAATACTTACGGGAGACAAATCGGCTTTAGTTTTATCAAAACATATCTTACAAAAAACCCCCCAATCAACTGTTGTCACTTGCCTGAACTCTGGCTCTAACATAGAAACTATTGCAGAAGAAACCAAATCTCAAGTAATACGTACAAAAGTTGGCAGCGTGGAAGTTTCAAGAAGAATGGTTCCAATTAATGCCTTAATTGGATTTGAAGAAAATGGTGGATTCATGTTTGGTCCTCATAACCAAGTAAGAGACGGATGTATGACCCTAGGGTTAATGATGGACTTGTTATCATCTTCAGAATCTTCTTTATCTCAGAAAATTGAAGAACTTCCCTCCTCTTTTACCACAAAGGATAAGGTCTCCTGTTCATCTGAAAAAGCAAAAGAACTAATTCATACTCTCAAAGAAGAGTTTCCCAATTCAGATACTAGTGACGGAATCAAGATATCAATTGACTTGAAAAATTGGGTAATGATTAGACCAAGTGGAACAGAACCAATTATTCGAATATATGCAGAAGCGGAAAATCAAGAAAAACTTGACTCTTTGATGTCTGAATATATGGAAAAAGCTAAATCCATCATTACCAGATAACACTTTTAAAACCAATCACTCGCATGATGGGAATGGAGAATGATCCCTAAGGGTGACAAAGTATGGGTAAAGCTTACTATGTAAAATTTGAAACACCAGAGGACTTGGTTAATCCAATCCTTGAGGCAGTAAGAGTTGCATCTACCAGTGGTAAGGTAAAAAGAGGAACTAATGAGGCCACAAAAGCAATCGAGCGTGGAACAAGCAAACTAATCGTAATTGCAGAAGATGTAGAGCCTCCCGAGGTAGTAGCACATCTTCCAATCCTATGTGAGGAACAAGGAGCTGCATATGCATTTGTTCCAAACAAGCAAGAATTAGGTAAATCATTAGGTATTGACATAACTTCTGCCGCTGCAGCAATTTTAGATGCTGGTGATGCACAACACATAGTTGATCAAGTTGTATCATCAATTGATAAAATTAAAGGTGGTAAGACCGACCAATGAGTGCCACAACTGATGAAGTAACACAATCTGAAATTATTCAAATTGTTGGTAGAACTGGAATCGCTGGTGAAGTAATTCAAGTTAGAGTAAAAATTCTTGATGGTAAAGATAGAGGTAGAATTCTTACTAGAAATGTAAAAGGTTCTGTTAGATTAGGAGAAATTCTAATGCTAAGAGAAACAGAACGTGAAGCCAAGAAAATCAAGTAGGTGAAATGAATGAGTCTTTTAGTAAAACCATGTAATTTTTGTAACAGAGAAGTTGCAAAAGGTTCTGGTACAATGTTTGCAAAAAATGATGGAACTGTATTGTGGTTTTGTTCAGCAAAATGCAAGAAAAATGCACTAGAGCTAAAGCGTGATCCAAGAAAACTAAAGTGGACTAAAAAATACGTCAAAGGCGGAATCAAACAAAAGAAACGTTGACTGAACAATCTCTTTTCATAATAAAACCCGACGCAGTAGCAAGAAATCTTACTGGTGAGGTAATAGCAAGATTTGAGAGAAAAGGATTCAAACTTGTTAAACTAAAGCTATTTAATTTTGCCAAAGAGCAAGCAGAAAATTTCTATGGAGTTCACAAAGACAAACCCTTCTTTGGAGAGCTGGTTTCATTTATCACCTCTGGTCCAGTAGTGGTTGCAATCATTGAAGGAAATAATGCAATTGCAACAACTCGAATTATGATTGGTGCAACAAAATCCTTTGAGGCAGCACCTGGTTCAATTCGAGGAGACTTTGGTCTAGGATTTACAGATAATATTATTCACGCATCTGACTCCCAAGAGAGCTTTGACCATGAATCGAGGGTAGCATTTGAGTGATCTGTTTTGCAAATTCGTCAGCCCATTGTGGCAGTCTTAGGTCATGTAGACTCGGGAAAAACATCTCTTCTTGATAGAATTAGAGGTACAGGTGTACAAGGTAGAGAAGCAGGTGGCATCACGCAACATATTGGTGCAAGCTTTCTTCCCACTGAAACAATCAAAGAAACATGTGGACCACTATACAAAAAACTTGAAGACTCTGAAACAAAGATTCCTGGACTTTTAGTAATCGATACACCAGGACACGAAGTCTTTACCAACCTTAGAGCGAGAGGAGGTTCAGCTGCTGACATTGCAATTTTAGTTGTAGATGTTAATAGAGGATTCCAACCACAAACTAACGAGAGTCTTAAAATTTTACAAAGCAGAAAGGTTCCATTTGTTGTTGCTCTAAACAAATGTGATCAATTATCTGGCTGGCGAAAATCAGAAACTCAATTTATCTCACAGGCAATCAAAGAGCAAGACCAGTCAATTCAAAATGATTTAGACCAAAAAATTTACGACGTAGTTGGTACATTGTCTATCTTAGGCTATCAGTCCGAAGCATTCTATCGAGTTAAGGACTTTAAATCAGAAGTTGCAATAGTTCCCATATCTGCAAGATCTGGTGTTGGAATTCCAGAATTGCTTGCTGTATTGATTGGCCTGACCCAGCAATATTTGCAAAAAAGGCTAAACCAAGAAGAAAAGGACCCTAGAGGGATTGTTTTAGAAGTTAATGATGAGGTTGGATTGGGCCAGTCTGCAAATATTATTTTGATTGATGGCAGCATAAAGAAAACTGACAGCATTGTAGTTGCAAAACGAGATTCTGTCATTGTCACAAAACCCAAAGCCATTCTTTTGCCAAAACCCCTCGATGAGATGAGAGACCCACGAGACAAATTCAAACCAGTAGACCAAGTAGAGGCAGCTGCTGGCCTCAAGATCGCATCTCCTGACTTGGAAGATGTTCTGCCAGGCAGTACCTTGTATGTAGCATCGACTGATGAAGACATCAAAAAGTATACCAACCTAATCGAGTCGGAGATGAAGTCGGTATTTGTCGATACTGAGACTAATGGAATTATTCTAAAATGTGATACAATAGGCTCCCTTGAGGCAATAATGGAGATGCTTAGGCGCTCTCAGGTGCCTGTTGCCAAGGCAGACATTGGTCCAGTAAATCGCCGAGACATAATGGAATCTAAAGCAATCAAAGAAAATGACAGACACCTAGGAGTAATTCTTGCATTTAACGTAAAGATTCTTCCTGACGCAAAAGAAGAATCTGATAACAACCACATTAGAATTTTTGAAGATAAAGTAATCTATAGTTTGATTGACAATTACAATGCTTGGGTTGAAGAAGATACTGCTCATGAAGAAGATGCAATATTTGCCGAGTTTACACCAATTACCAAATTTACATTTCTCAAAGGATATGCTTTTAGAAACAACAATCCAGCTGTTTTTGGAATAAGAGTAGATGTTGGAGAACTACGCCATAAAATTCCTTTTATGAATAAAACTGGAAAAAATATTGGTAGAGTACATCAATTGCAACACGAAGGAAAAACAGTTTCTTTAGCAAAAGCAGGACAAGAAGTAGCATGTTCTGTTCAGGATGTAACTATTGGAAGACAAATTTTTGAAGAAGATGTGTTTTACTCTTTTCCACCATCTCATGAGGCAAAACAACTTTTAGGAAAATTTGGACACAAGCTTTCTCCTGAACAAACTGAAATATTAAATGAAATAGTAGAAATCCAAAGAAAAATAGACCCTGCTTATGCTTACTAAAATTATTTTGTGATTTATTGAGAATATTTTTTACAAATCATATGAATTCCTGGAGCGCCAACTGCACCCATCATTTTATCTGCAATTTGTCCTGATTTGAACATGATAAAAGTTGGAATAGATTGAACTCCAAATCTCATAGCAAGATTCTGGTTAAGGTCAACATTTACTCTGGCAAATTTTATGTTTGGATATTTTTTTGATAAACTCTCAAAAACTGGATGCATCATTTTACATGGACCACACCATTCTGCCCAAAAATCCACCAAGGTAGGATTTTCAGCAGAAACTATTTGATCAAAATTAGAGCCATCTAAATCGATAATTCCAGGCTTGATTTGAGGCTGGTTTTGCTGTCGAATCATCTCTTCGAGCTTTCTTTGCTTTATTTTCTCGATTTCAGGGTCTTCGGACATATACTCCAAGAAAATCAATTCTTTTAAAAAACCTATTTCAATTCCGAGATAAAATCAATTGCTACCTAAATCAACTGAAAGGGCTTCGTATCTTTTAGAATTGCATATTGGACATTCATCAATATATTTCTCAAAGCTAACAGAAGTGTAAACGATTCCGCAATCTCCACAAACTCTAAGATTTCTTGAAAGTTTTCCCATTGCTTTTCTCAAAAATATATTGTGATTAAAACCTAACTAGTCGAGATTTTTTTATTCCATATACTACCATAGCCGGAGCAACAATATACATTCCAATATTTGCCATGATTATTGCTATTCCGTAACCAAGCATTTCTTGTTCTGAGTTTATGTCAACTAGAGATAGAATTGATAAAGATGACAACATTGGAGTAATGCCAAGCTTTACAGCCTCTTTGAAAATTGGGTTTTCTCTTTCATAATCCGCAATTGCTGGTGAGAAAGAGTAATAGAATTTGTTAAATTCTGTCATAAATGACGACCCTGATTGGGTGCTCATTACTTTACTATCTCTAATTTCTCTCAAGAACTGGACTTGAGGTGACAATTCAGAACCATAAGCTGCAGTTGCAATCAAACAACCTCCTCCTTCCCTTGGTTGCTCAACCAGTGTACATACACCATCGACTAGTTTTGTTCCTTCACCACATTCTCCTATCTTTGGAGGTGTTACAGTTGGCTCGTCTAATCCTACTGCTTGATAGATAGAGTCGTATTCAGGATAATTCTCATCAAACCAAGCCTTGTAAGTTGGTTCATTGTTGTATCTATCAACATAATATTGTGGATCTCTAGTTTGATCAACAAATGCTGCAATTTCTTTGGGTTCGTCTAATCCTACTGCTTGATAGATAGAGTCGTATTCAGGATAATTCTCATCAAACCAAGCCTTGTAAGTTGGTTCATTGTTGTANNGTAGGTTCAGGTACATCATTAACTGTGATCGAGATACTAGTTCTGTCACTTAGGGTACCACTTTTTACTACAATATCAAAATTATAGGTTCCCGGTCCTTGTGATTTTGTTGGTGTCCAACTAAACCTTCCCGATTCAGAATTTATGATTGCTCCTGAGGGTGGGTTGTTTTCTAAACTAAATCTGATATTATCCAGAGAATTAGGAGCTAACGATACTGTGAATGATAATAATTTTCCTTCATCAATTGTTAATTTTCCCATTGGATTAATTCTTAGTATATCTGAGGTTGGTGTTGATGTTACTTCTGCTGGATCACTTGAACCTGCAGCATTATTTGCGGAAACTCTAAAGGTATATTTTGAATCTGTAGTAAGATCAGTAGCGGTGTATGAAGTAGAATCATAATCTTCCTCAAGAACTTCAAAAGATCCTGAACCTCTTTTTGATTCAATCTTATAACCTGTTAATGCAGAATTTCCATCATCTGAAGGCGCATTCCAAGTTATTTTTACAGAAGTTGAAGATAATATTGTAGCAGAAATATTTCTCGGAGATGATGGTGGACTAATAGAAATGATGCCCGAATCTGTATCTTCCGAGTCATCTTTAGGAATAGCTATTGCCACATTTGAATCGGCACTTGAACCAACAGAGAAAATTGCTTTAACCGTGTAGGAGTATAATTCATCTGTATTCAAGTTAGAATGAATAAAACTAGTATCTCGAGTATCATCTATCAAAATGAAATCTCCAGAGGTGGTAGATCCTGCCCTTTCAAATATTTCATAACCAGTTATTGCAAAACCTAAGGTATCAGAAGGTGGAAACCATGTTAAGCGGATTTGAGTGGGTGATATTGCCTTGGCAATAAGAGCAGCAGGACCCACTGTTTCTCTTGGTTTTTCAGAGTCTGTATTTGAAGCAGAACTAGTTTTATCGGCATTTAGGGAATAAACCCTATAACTGTAAGTTTTTGATGTGTCTAATCCTTCATGAAGAAATCCCGTTGCCCTACTATCCGTATCCGTAATAAGAGTTTCAAATGATTCATTTCCTTCTCGATATTCTATTTTGTATCCATCAACGGTACTATCAGGAGCTTCCCATGAAATGAATATTGAATTTGGTGAAACGGGATAAGCTTCAAGATTGGTAGGAGCATCTAATCCACCTGCTCCTCCAGTTAACTCAAATGCTTGAACTCTATGATTATCAGTATCTACAACATAAAGAAGATCATTTGGTGAATCTATGTATAATCCTGAAGGTGAATCAAAACGTCCATCAGAAGATCCTGAAGATCCAAATGACTCTACAAAACATACTTCATCAACAATTTCATCCGTTCCACTAGGACAGGAACCAGAAGTAATCATTTCAAAAATTATTAATTGATTATCTCTAGAATCTGAAACATACAACATATTATCGACATCATCAAAAGATAAACCATTAATCGTTTCAAAAGGATCTTCACCCTCATCAAATTCATTTACATAACAAATATCTTCAGCAAAACCATCATCATCATCAACATTACAATTTCCATTAAGGTCAATTATGACTATCCTATCATTTCCAGTATCTCCAACAAATAAAATATCCTCATCATTATCTATTGCCAAAGATTCTGGATTGTTAAATGGACCAGAGTCGTCACTTTCAAAAAACATTACTTCAAAATTACCATCATCATCAAAAACAAAAATTGCATCTTTTGTTGAATCTGTAACATAAACAAACCCAGAATCTTCATGAACAGCTATTCTTTGAGGATTGGGCAAATAGTCTTCATCTGCTGAATCACTTGAACCAAATTCATTTACATAGCAAATATCTTCTTCAAAAGCGTCAGTATCGGTATCATTACAATTTCCATCTATGTCAATTTTTAGAATTCTGTTATTGTCGTTATCAACAAGATAAACAAAATCACCATCTCTTGCAATCCCTTTTGGATTATTCAAAATCCCAGAATCATCTGATTGATCAAAATTAAAAAGATCATTTCCGTCTTCATCAAATACATTAATTCTATTATTCACATTATCTACAACAAAAATTCTTTCTCCTCTATCATCAACTATCAAATCTATAGGTTCATCTAATTCATCTGCTCCATCTCCTTTCTCGCCAAATTCAAATTCAAATGATGGTGCTGCAAATACCATCTGAACAGAAAATGCACTAAAAAACAACAAAAGTCCTAAAAACAAACTAAATTCACGCGTATTTACCATATTTTCCCTTATTCTAGGGGTGTTATTGTATTAAATCAGTTACTCAACTTTGATATTTTTTGTGAAAAATGAGTTTGACAAGAAATTTACCCAAATTTTCAATTGAGAGATTTTAGTTTTCTTGTCCCTAAGAAAACTATTGCAGGGACTCCAATATACATTCCAATATTCATCAAAATTACTCCAATACCATATCCAATAATCTCTTGTTCAGTTTGAGCGAGATCCATCACCGATAAAGTTGTTAAAAGTGGAGTGATTGTAATTTTTATCATTTCTCTGAAAACGGGATTTTCTCTTTCATAGTCTGCAATTGCTGGAGAAAATGAATAGTAAAATTCATTGAATCCTGTCATAAATGTGGCTCCTGACTCTGTATTCATCACTTTGTTATCACGAATTTCTCTTAGATATTGTACTTGAGGTGCAAGCTCAGAACCATAAGCTGCAGTAGCAATTAGACAACCTCCTCCTTCAATTGGTTTTTCTATTGCAACACATTTCCCATCAATCAAATCAGTTCCAGGTCCACACTCACCAATTTCAGGTTCTACAACTTCTGGTTCTGTAAGACCTACTGCCTCATAAATAGAGTCATACTCTGGGAAATTTTCATCAAACCATGCCTTGTATTTTGGTTCACTGTTGTATCTGTCAATATAATATTGTGGATCTTTGGATTCATCTACAAAAGACGCAATTCCTAATTCTTTAGGTTCATCTTTTGGTTGTTCTTTAGGTTCATCTTTTGGTTGTTCAACCACAGGATCTTTGACTGTAATTGTTATGTTCTCTGTATCTTTTTGAGCTCCTCTTTCTACTACAATATCAAACGAATATTGGACTCCTTGAGCATTTCCTTGTGCTGCAGTTGGTGTCCAAGTGAATTTTCCAGTATCTTCATTAATCTCCGCACCACTTGGAGGATTCTTTTCTAAACTGAAAATTAAATTATCCAATGAACTGTCAGTTACTTCTACTGTAAATGATAAGGTCTTACCTTCAGTGATTGTTTTGTCTGAAATTGATTTTAAAGTTAAAACAAAATCTTCTCTTTCAGTTAATTTATTCCCATTATATTCTAAAAGAATTGAGATACCATCTTCCTCTTTTTCGTCATCAGTAAATGCTGTTGCATTATACGTTCCACTTGATTTGAAAAAATTTTCAACAGGTCTTGCTATTGTTGAGAATGTACCATCACTATCAGGCGATATATCGGAGACCATTCCAAGAAAGTTTCCGCCCGGACCACGAATTAATACATATACAATTTCATTATTATCAATTGTACCGACAAAACTAAAACTCTCTTCATCAGTGTAAAAGCTCTTTTCAAGATTAAATGATTCAACAGCAGCATAGGCTGGAAAAATCATCATAATTACAAGTGAAAATACTGAAAATACCATCAAATTACGCATCATACTATTTCCTCGAATAGTTTGTTTTTAAAAAACGCGTATAACTTCTTCTATGGATTTGGTCAGATTTATTCACAAATTTACAAATCCAGCAAAAATCTCATAAAAACTCCATTATTTTGCTCGATTTTCATCTCATAAAATGTTGGAGCTTTGATTTCTACTTTGAAGTTATGCTTTTCAAAGTCAAGGGATTCACCAAATGCCTTTGCATTAATCGTATATTCGGTGTTTTTGTTGATATCAAATTCAATTCTTTTGATGGCAAATCCTTCTGTTATCAAAACAAAGGTAATTTCTTCAAGCCAGCTAAACAAAAGATATCGCAAATCTTTTCCTTTGGCAGAAAACTCCTTTTGCTCTTTTTCTTCAACTTTATCTTGATCCAATGTCAAGTTAATTACAGCATCGGCTGTGACTGCAAAAGCTTCATTGAGATCTTTGGCAGTTACTTCAATAAAGGCATCAGTCGCATGATCTAAAAACTTGTAACTCAACTACAATCTTTCAAAATAAACTATCATTAATTTAGATACCTAAAATGTATCGGTAAAAACTACTTGGTCTAATCCTAATTGACCTCCTCTGGGATTTGCAGGACTCTTTGCTTTGCCTACTGCTAACATCATTCCAATAATGTAGTCCTTTGGAAGACTAATCAATTCTGCTACTTTTTGAGAATCAAATCCAATCATTGGACAAGAATCATAGCCTGCAGACTTTGCTGCAAGCATCAAGGTTTGAGCTGCAATTCCAACACTTCTTAATGCTTCATCACGTTGTAATTGCTCATTTCCTTGATAGAAATTTCCAATTGCTGGTACCAAAAAGTCTTGAACCTCTTTGGATGCATTTTTCCAGTATCGGTCTGGTTCTTTTTCCCATGCTTTAAGGTCTGCACATATTACTAACAGCAAAGACGAGTCTGTAACTTGAGCCTGGTTCCAGGCAACTTGTCTTATTTTCTCTCTCAATTTCAGGTCTTTTACGACTAGAAATCTCCAATTTTGTATGTTAAAAGAGGTTGGAGACAAAATTGCCAAAGAAACAAGTCTTTCAATTTCTTTATCTGTAAATTGATGCTTCTCATCAAAGTGCTTTACCGCCCTTCTTTTTTCAATTGCATCAAAAGTTTCTGAAGAAAAAGAGGAAATATCATCTGTCATTTTATTTCATTTTGACAGACTGATATTTACAGGTGTTGCGTTTCTGATTGTGCTGCAGACTGGGGAATGTTTTTTTGCAATCTCAATTAGTTCATGTAAAGTTTCTTCTGGAGCATCCGAATCAATCTTAAAGGTTATCTGGATGCTTTCGTATCCTGATGTGACATTATCATCAATGTCTAAAAGACCCCTAAGATCAATGTCACCTTCCAAAGTAGACTCTACTTTGTTTATCTTTACTCCTTTTGCTGCAGCATAGTAAACCAAAGTTGTGGTGACACATCCTGCAAGAGCTGTCAGGGCATACTCTACTGGATTTGCACCTTGGTCTGTTCCCAAAAGAACAGGTGGTTCATCTTTTGTAAACACAAAAGGTTTGATTCTTACATGAGTCCTTCCAGCGCCATAAAAGTCAGATACTGTGGTTTTGTTTTCTCCTCCATTGATCCATTGATTTTTTGCTCTAAAATTGAATTTTGCAATGGATGAATCATCCTTTATGGCATCGATGGTTTGAACTAGGCCATCAACATTTACACCGTTGAGAATTTTTTGTTGTGTCTTTAGTTCAGACATGTATTTCACCTATGCTACTCCTGGAATCACTGTAATTCCTTCTAGCATGATCTTTCTCTTTAGATCACTAACCAATCCTTGTAGGATTTGGGCTTCATTTGTTTGCTTATCAGACATTGAATTAAAGGCCTCAGTCCAATCTGCTAATTTTGTTTGTAGGGTGGGTTGGGTTTTCATGAATGATGATATCATGATATCATATATTAATTTATTGATTAATGATATCATGATAGCATATTATATATAGATGTAGGCTCAAACGATATCATGACAAAGGACGTTTTGGTTAGAGGCTTTTCAGATAATACTCATTCTGAACTTGGAAAAAAAGCAGATCAGATGGGAGTCTCAATTAATTCAATTGTAAAAGATGCAGTAGACCAATGGCTTTCAAAAAAAACCCATGTACCACATGTACATGATTTGTTGATTTATGCAGATGATAAATCAATGAACAGTTTTTTAAAATCACTTGATAGAATGGCAAGCAATAGTGAATGGTTCAAATCTTTTGCAGCACCACCAAAACATCACACTGAAAAAATATTATCAAAACTAAACTGGTACAACGGAACTGTAAAGCCATACAAACCACACGGAGTGGGAGGATCAAAATATTGCGGCCAAGTTATACAAAATATAGTCAACGAGTCAAACAAAAAACCATTGTGCTGTGTTGATTTTGTAATTACTGATGTTGCTCAAAATTCTTTTAGTCAGGCAATGGAGCTTGAAAAAACATATGATGAGTCAAGGTTACCTGGATTGATGTTTTGTCCTTACAAATCAAGTGACTTGATGAATTCAGATATCACTGATCTTGTGGAACTTTTTATGATGCATGACAGAATATTTGTAGTTAAGAATGATGATATTTACAAACTACACATTACCAAAGAAAGCATTCATAAAATATTTCTAAATTAAATGAGGCAAAAAATTGTAACTATTTTTGAGAAAAATGATTTACTCGATTAAAGCAAAATTTAATGAAGAAAAAATGAAAGAATTTTTCGTAAAGTTAACTGATGGAACAATAGAAAACCAAAAACCTGATGGAAAAGAGATTCTTAGCTCCATGAAAAGAGCGAAAATCACGCAACCTGGAACAATAGAATGGTCTGAGATGTGCTATTGCTCACCACCACTCAAACACGAACGTCAAACAGTTTATGATAATTATCTCTCAGATATGGAGATTAATCCAATTGAGGATTATGTGGATTTTGTTGGAGAATCGTTTTTTGAGCATCTAAAAAAACTTGCCTAGTTTCATCTACACCATCCATCTTGTAAAGTAATTTAGTTGGGTAACTGTTTTGGAGTTTATTGGAACCCTTTGATTCTATCGTAGTATGGATGAGCGAATTTCTTGGAGGCCATCTTTATGAGGGTGTTTTCTTGGCAGCCTTGATTGAAACTATAATCCCTCCAATCCCTACACTTGCAGTATTTCCAACTGCTGGTTTTTTAGCCTCACAAGAAGGGTTTTCTATCTGGGCTGTGATTCCCATGATACTTTTAGGAGCATTAGGTGCTACAATTGGAACTACAGGAATCTACCTTATTGCATTAAAACTGGGAAGAACCATTTTGTTACGATATCTTAGATTTGTAAAAGTTAATGAAAGCAAACTTGAGCGAGTTGAGATTTGGTTTGAAAAGTATGGAGACAAGGCAGTATTTTTGGGACGAATGGTTCCTGTTATGAGAGAAATGATTTCAGTCCCAGCTGGATTACTCAAAATGAAAATTCCAAAATTTGTCTTGTATACTTTTGCTGGCTCCTTAATTTGGTCAACTGGAACAATCCTTGCCGGATATTATTTTGGAAATAGTCTGGATTGGATTATCTAATCAATCCAGCTTGATTATTTCTTGTTGGACTAGAAATTTAATTGCATTGAGGAGTTCCTCTTCTGAGACTTTGTTTTCTCCATACCAAATGAAGATATTTCTAACCCAATCAGGGATCTTTTGCTCTGAAGTTTCTATTTGTTCAACAAATGTTTGATCATTTGCTCTACATTGTCTTGGATATGACTCCATCACAGGATTACCGGCAGCAACACATTGTTCAAAATTATTAATTTCATTTAGTGGAACAATCCGTAGAATCCTGTCATCATTAACTTGAGGATATCCTCTACCATCTTTGTTGCTGGTCAAAATATACAGATATCCATCAGGACCCGTAGCTACATCTCGTAGTCTTCCAAATTCTCCATCAAACAACTTTTGATTTGAAACCACTTTGTTATTTTCCAAATCAAAATCAATCATGTGAAGATGAGCTCCTCTCAAAGTAGCAACAAAGTATTTTCCTGACCATTGTGGAATTTTATCTCCATCATAAAAGTCTGAACCAGATGGGGCCCAAGGATCATCCCCAGTATTCAATATTGGAGTTACCATCCCTTCTCTTGTTTGAGGACCAATAATGTCGGGCCAACCGTAATTCAATCCAGGCTCAATTAGGTTGATTTCATCTTGTGCAACACCGTAAAATCCCGATGGTCCGTGCTCAGTTACCACAAGACGTCCAGAACTATCCCAATCTAGTCCTTGTGGATTACGGTGTCCAATTGAATAGATTGGCGAACCTGAAAATGGATTATCTTCAGGTATTGTTCCATCTGAATTAATTCTAAGAATTTTTCCTGCTATCGAACTTTTGTCTTGTGCCAAGTCAGCATTTGCGGCATCACCAGTTGTGATGTATAATTTTCCATCCGGTCCAAACTTTATCCTTCCACCATCATGAAATGGACCACCTGGAATTTCATCAATTAAAATTTTATCTTCAGACAAACTAAGATTGGATTCAACATAACGGACAACTTTGTTTTTTGTTGATAAAAAATCATTGTAAGTATAATACAGATAGATGTAATGGTTCTCTGAATAATTTGGATCAAGTGCAATTCCAAGCAAACCTCCTTCCACACCACCAACATCAACTGAAAAAATTGGTTCTGATACTATTCCGTTTTGTATAGTTCTAAGATTACCGTCTCTTTCTGTAAAAAATATCATTCCATCTGGCGTCCATGCAATGGACCAAGGAATCTTTAGGTTTTCTGCAACCGTCTCCACCTTTACTCCTAAATCTGGATATTCTTGTGCAAAAGCAAAAGGCATACAAGAAAAAACAAGAATCACACTAAGAATTATTTTCATTAAACAAAATAGTTCTAGTTTTTCAATAAATGTTTTCTATCTAGCTAGTCTTTTTGCCCTTTGAAAAACTGCTGACCAGTCTTTCCACATCAGTCTTCCTGTTTGAGTATTTTGTTTTGATGGATGGTACGATGTTAGAACTTTTATCGAATCATACTCAAACAATTTGTTGTGACCAAACTTTTCTGGTTTTACATCAAGCAACTTGCAGGTAGCCTCATGAGCTATTCTTCCTAGGCACAAAATAACTGAAATCTCCTTTAGAATCTTAAACTCCTGCTTGAGATAATCAAAGCAGTTAGCCATCTCTTCTCTGGTTGGCTTGTTTTGAGGTGGTGCACATCTTACAGCAGCAGTAATGTAGGCATTTTTTAGAACCAATCCATCATCTATAGATTGGCTTGTAGGTATTGATGCAAATCCATGTCTGTGCATCACCTTTGCGAGCCAATCACCTGAAGAGTCGCCAGTAAACATACGCCCTGTCCTGTTTCCTCCATGAGCTGCAGGTGCCAGTCCTACGATAAGCAACTTGGCCTTAATATCGCCAAATCCTGATAATGGTTTTCCAAAATAATCTTGATCTGCAAATCTTCTGACTTTGTTTTTAGCAACTTGCCTGATATACTCTGCAAGTCTTGGGCAATTTGTACAGTTTTCAATCTTTTTGTTTAGTGATTTAATAGAACTCAATTAACCAACTTGGATGATTCTAAATAAAAAGATGTTTGAAGAAATTTTCTACTTTAAAAATTCCTTTTCTTATCTTTCAAGATTTACTCCAATTACTTTTGCCCATGTCTCTAAGACATCTACAAAATCTTCATTTTTACTTATCATAACTCAATATACTAATTAGAAATAAAAGCAATTTCTATGGAAAGATCCATGTAATTCATTCATGCAAATTATTCATCTACTTAAAAATTAATTTACTTTTAGAGAATTACTCTACCTTCACCAAGATCATAAAGACGATTATTGATTTTTTTGAGAAGCTCTATTTTAGAAATTAATGCATCAACATCATGACTGTAATCTTTCCCATCGACTAGTCTGTAGAGTTTTTCTAATTGTTCTTTTGATAATATCTTGAGTCCTATTTTTGAACTTGATACAATCTGTAAAAGTTCTATTCTTTCTGCATCTTCGGCAGTATATTCTTGCATAGATGCAATAATTCACACTTATCACTATTAATGATTGTGCTTTATTGTGCTGTCACCAGTACAGGTATTGTAATTAATGTACAAGTGGTTTTGTCGTGAAGGTTTTGAGTTGCTAATGAAGAAATCAAATGCTTTGGCAATTTGTGTCATAAAAACAACCGCAGATACATTAATTCAACATGGAATCACAATTAAAGCGAGATAATCTTTTTTTGTTCTGAAAAAAATTTAAAAAATTTTTTCGATCATAAAATTTTTACATAATTTGTAACAAAAAAAATCATACTAAAAGTTAGCCTTATTAATTAAGAAATTGATATTTTGTTGGGCTAGAGGGGTAATTTTGGAATCTTTAACGTTAGTTAATTGGCCAATTGTAAATTTGCAACTAAAAAGTATGGGGATTTTGCATTGATCTCCAAACATGATATAAAATCAATGCCAATTACTTTTATCGTCTCACCAATCGTTTTTGCCTCTTTACTGGGTTTGCTTTTTCTTTACTATGGCGATATGATGGAAGAAAAAGAGTACATTGTAGGTTTATCCTGTCCAGAACTAAAACAATATGCAGACGAGCAGATAATTGAATCAAAGAAATACTTTGGAAACGAAGCTTTTCTCATCTATGCTGAAGAAAGATACTCAAATCATTGTTGACAAAATATTTAGAATAGTTTTTTAAAAATACCACAAAATCAGCCTCAGACAACTGTAATTATGAGACCTTTTTTTAAAAAATGGAGTGGATGGGTTATCCACGTCCAATTACAGCATATTTTCCTTGACGGCTTTTGATAAAAAATGACGCAGCAATTCCGCCAAAAACTCCAGACGATAAAAGAATTGCACCTACAACACCATCTGCTGCAAACATTGGTGTTCCAGAGCCCTGCTTTGGATTATCATTTGCAATCGCAACTCTGTCTTGAGCAAGTTTTAGGTAATCATCTAATCCAGTTGAGGAATCTGGATTGTAGTATTGTGCAAATGCAATCCCATTAACAGAAGGTAATATCAAAATGCAAAATATTACTCCTGCTAACATTGTAATTTTTTTTCTAGTCATTGATTTAGTTACGTGAATTTTGAATAAAGGCTTTGATGAAATCTGATTTTTACCAAAAAAATTTTTAAAATTTTGCTAATTGTTTTTGTTTTGAATGTGTTATTGATTTTAAGAAAAAGAATGCAGCTAGTCCTCCAAAAATAACTGCCAAAACAATTAAAGTAATTGCCAAATCCCCACTATCAAAGATAGGGATTCCAGAACCAGCAGCTGGGTTTGCTTCAGCAGCTTCGATGTTTCTTGCAGAAAGCTCTAATGCTTCTTCTAAGGTATACTCTGAACCTGATTCAGGTTCAGGAGCTGATGCAAATCCACCATCACCGGATTCAGATGCTACTGCTTTTTCAGATTCTGGTACTGATGCTGAAATACTTTCATCAGCATCTTGCAAATCTGTAGTTTGAGTTAGTTGCCTATCATCAAAATCTACAGAAACTCTTCTATCTTGTTCAAGTAAGGGTATGGAAAGCAATCCAGAGATTCCAGCAGCTATTCCCAGACCTGCAATTTTGTAAATATGCTTGAATGAACGAACTAAAAGCTTGCTTTCTTTAGTTTTTTCAGAATATTTGGGAGGAACAATTACCATGCTAAACTTTGAGGCTGAATAAAATTTCATGTCTTGGGATTTTGAATTTTTTTCTATTTTGGTAACTTTTACTACTCCAAGATCCTGAAGTTTTATGATATGATATTTTACTAATTGCAAAGAAATTTCAGTCTTTTCAGAAATCTGAAGAGCCGTTAACTCTTCATTGAATAATAATTGAAGTATAGCTCTGCTTGAATCATTTGTTAAAAGTTCTCCAAAGGATTTTATCTTTTCATCATCAGTTGCAATGATTTTGATTTTCTCGGTAATTTCATCGCTCTCATTATTTTCTGCAGACATGTATCTTCATTTTATTTTGTTTGATATGTAAATTATTTGGTAAAATTAGAATTTCACTTAACCTTTTAAGCTCATAGGACAATCAGTAGTAACTGTCAAAAGTCAGTTTACAAAAAAAGAGTAAAGAAAAATGAACACAAAAATAATCTTACCAATTGCCGTGGCTGTAGCCGTTTTTGCTACTGCTGGAGTAATGTTTGCAATTGGAATTAATCAACAACCTGAAGTTACCATTGAGCCTTCTCCTGAAATTATCTATGTAAACAAAACAGTTTCTGAATTTTTTGAAGGCACTCAAGAAGTAAGGAAAATATCTTCTGAATCTGAACTAAGAGAGATTCTTTCAGCCTCTAATTCTTTTAATGAATTTGGATTTGATGATAGAGTATTCCGTACTTCTGGACCATTTGTAATGGAGGAATCTTTTGAAATGGATAGAGCGCCAATGCCAGAAGCTGCTCCCCAACCAATGGGCGACATGGCAACTACCTCTCAATCTGGGTCAGATGGAGTTGATTATTCAACTACAAATGTACAGGTCGAAAATGTAGATGAACCAGATTACCTCAAAAATGATTCAAAGTATGTGTATATCGTATCTCAAAACACACTTACAATTATAGACGCATATCCTGCTGAATCCGCAAAAATTGTTCTCAAGATTGCACTAGATATTGAATCTCAATGGATACAAAACATGTTTTTGAATGATGATAGACTAGTGATATTTTACAATGGACAAAGCCAAGATGAAATCATTCCGCAATTTGACTTTATTCCAAGACCTTCTTACAACCCAGTAACCCATGCATTAATTGTAGACGTTTCGGACAAGGAAGATCCTGAAATCCTCAAAGACTATACAATTGATGGACATTTTCGTGATGCAAGAATGATTGATAATTTTGTTTATTTTGTAACAAACAAAAACATTGACTATCAATATCCTCGATTCCCTGTAATTATGGAAAGAGCCGAACCCTTGATAGTACCTGATGTCTTTTACTTTGATAATGTTGAGAGGTTTTCAAACTTTAATACATTAACTGCAATTGACATATTTGGTGACACAATAACTTCTGAAACTTTTCTCATGGGTTATAGTGGAACAATCTATGCCTCTGAAAACAATTTTTACCTGACATACCAACAAAATCTCCCATTTGGATTCTATGAGGATTCAGCAAGAGACAGATTTTTTGATATTGTAGTACCATTACTTCCACAAGAAATTCAAAATCAGATTAATCAAATAAGACAAGATACTAGCATTAGTTCTGCAAAACAATGGGCACAAATCTCTGAAGTTTTGCAGGATTCATACAACAAAATGAGTCAAAACCAAAAAGAGCAACTCTTTGAAAACATTCGAGAGGCATTAGCAGATTATGATGCAAAAATCCAAAAAGACTCCCTTAAAACAATAATTCATAAAATCTCAATTGATGGTTCAAGTTTAGAATATCAAGCAAAGGGATCCGTTCCTGGTAGACTTCTAAACCAATTTTCAATGGATGAAAACGATGACAGATTTAGGATTGCAACCACTATCGAGTATTATACACCATACTCTGGAGTGGTTCGCTCAAACGCAGTTTACGTATTAGATGAAGACCTCAAGATAGTTGGAGGACTAGATGAGATAGCACCTGATGAGAGCATATTCTCAGCCCGATTTATGGGTGACCGTTTGTACTTGGTAACGTTTCAACAAATTGATCCATTCTTTGTAATCGACTTGTCTTCTGACAGCCCTAAAATTTTAGGTGAGCTAAAAATTCCAGGATTTTCTAACTATCTTCATCCATATGATGAGGATGTAGTGATTGGGGTTGGCAGAGATACCAAAGAGATAGAAAACGGTAGAGTTCAGCAGCTAGGAGTTAAGATTGCACTCTTTGATGTCTCAGATGTAAGTAAACCTAAGGTGCTTGATGACTATATTATAGGAGACTCTTCTACTCATTCTGAATCCCTTCATGACCACAAAGCATTCTTTTTTGACAAAAACAAATCACTGCTTTCTATTCCAATCAGTAGTGATGTAAAGTCCCTTGAGGGAGTATCTGAAAAATTAATTGCGCCAGACTGGAACCGCTGGAATGGATTCTATGTATTTGACTTGGATACAGATGATGGAATTAATCTTAAAGGAACAATCACTCACTCTGAAAATGATAGGGGTTACTATAGCATAGGTAACTCTAGGACATTTTACATTGAAAATGTATTGTACACAGCCTCCGAGCTTTATCTCAAGATGAACTCAATTGACGATCTTGATGAAATAAACTCTATCAAATTTGAACATACTGGCAAGTTCATTGAATACTTGGAAAATTAAGTCATCTTAGAGACTCGGAATCTTTTTTGCAATTTTGACAAGTTATTTCTTGAGTCTTGCGCCCACAAATCTGACATCTTTTATCTTCTCCAAAGTAACTAGTCTTGCTTGTGTTTCTTATCAGCTTGTAAAAGACAACAGCCAAGATTCCAATAATCACTACTGCAATGTACAGCCCTATCGCCATCCTATAGTATACGACGTTTTTACTATTGAAGTTTTGGATAGTTTTAAGAAGGAAAATTAGACCCAAGAAAAAAGCATAACTATTGGGCAATAGTGGGCAGACTTGAGTCTAAATTTAAAAAGGAAAATTTGCATATAAAAAAGACGTTTTGTAATATTTCTTTTCTACAACGTAAATTGGAAATGATACAGTTTGTGCTTTGAAAAGTCATACTGAATGATAAATCAATATTCCTATCACATACATTATGCCTAGTTGCCAATGTGCCTTTTGTAGATACGTTGATGAGCTTATCTTAGAAAGAAATTCTTTTGAAGACGAATACTAAAAGTTGATTCAAATTTTATAGAATCGTTTAAATTTTTTTATCTATTTTTTCCAAATGCACCTTGATGGTCAGTAAGGCAACATCCGCACTCTTTTGAATAACATTCATCAACTTTTTCATGTCCACAAGATCCGCAGTGACAGTAAGGATCATCAGTCATATAGTACTAAGATTGATTTACAATACTTAATCTAATCGCTTAATTTTCGTATTTGATAATATCGTGTTTCCTTTAAGTCCTCAAAAAATTTTATCAAAACTATGACCAATATGGACAAGGCAGGAATTGGTATCGCAATAGCAGTGGTAGCCATAGCCTTGGGAATCACTTCAGTTTCTAGTCCAAGCGCCCCTGATATTGTCCCCACTATTGAGAAAACAACATCTACAATTCAAGAGACCACTAAAGAAATTCAAGAAACAGGCTCTCAAACTTTAGAAAAGGTAAAAGAGACAACTCAAAAAGTTGCAAAGGAAACTAAAGAGCTACAAGAGACAACAAAAGAATTGGCAACGTCAAAATCTCCATCAAGACTCGTATCGATTCCTGCAGGAACCTCAATTCCTGGATGTGAAGAAGTCGATTTATGTTATGATCCACCAACGTTGATAATCTTTGAAGGTGCAGAAATTATTTGGAGAAATGATGATACTTCTGCACATACTGTAACTAGTGGAAATATTATCGAAGGACCTGATGGAATTTTTGATAGTGGTCTGATAAAGGCTGACGAAACTTTTTCATTTAGATTTGAGCAAAAAGGTGAATATGATTATTTTTGTATGATTCATCCGTGGGCCAATGCATCAATAACTGTAAGTTAACCAAATTGATTTTCTAAGTTGTCAAAAGATTGTATTACACTTCCTGCCGTTTAAATACAAAATTTATGCACAAATATTGGCGATAGAATGGTAAAAAGAATCGAATGTGATGTTTGTGGTAAACGAATCCTTGGTTACTCTTACCTTAAGAGTCACTACAAGATAGTTCATCACAAAGAACTTGTTGATGAATCTAATCAAATGTAAAAAGAAAGATTAGAGTTCTATGGTAGAACCTTCTACTAGAGAGTAGTGTTGGGTGTGATTTTTACCATGTACATCATACCAACTTACTTTTAACGCAACTTTTCTTCTCATTGCACTTTCAATTTCTATAGTATGAGCCATCTTTATTCTGTCGCTAATTGGTTTTTCACTCATAGAACTGAATTTCGAAAGTCCAAGATATCCTATGGTGTGAAAATTAATTTTTGATCGCAGGAAGTGTTTTGACACTTAAAAACCAAAACCAATTTTGTTTTTGTAAATTAGTTTGACAAACCTTATGGTTTTAAGACAACTTTGAGTGTGTTGGATTTTTTTGCCTCATCAAATGCTTGTTGAAATTTCTCCAAAGGATACTCGGACTCTATTAAATCATCTACCGAGATAATTCCTGAGGCAAGTGCATTAATTGCAGGTCTAAATGGACCACATCTTGAACCTACAAGAGTAATTTCATTTACCACAGCTGGAGTCAAATCAAGATTCTCCTTTGATGCAATTGTTGATTTTAAAATTACAACTCCCTTAGGCTTTACAAGTTTCATTGAATCTAAAAATCCCGAAGTACTACCAGTAGCTTCTACTACCAAATCAAAGTAATGTTGGTCTTCTTTGCTTATTCCAATCTTTGTTTTTATGCCTAATTTTTCTAATCTGTCAAGCTTGTTTTGATGTCTTCCAAAACAGGTAACCTTTGAACAAGATGTTCTTAAAACCGAAACAATAAGCTGGGCCAGTCTGCCATCTCCAACTATTGCCACCTGCCAGTCAGGCTTTAGAGAAATTTGCTCTTTGATTTCAAAGGCTGCTGCAACTGGCTCTATAAACACGGCTTGTTTATCTGAAATAGAGTCTGGAATAACATGAAGGTTTTTCTCTGGTAAAGATAGATACTGTGCAAAGGCCCCATCTCGATTAAGAATTCCTAAAACAGTTCTATTAGGGCAATGCCTTTCATTTCCCTTTTTACATACTTCACAATTTTGGCACCCTACATTAATTTCTCCAACCACCCTTTTTCCAATCAACTCTTTGTTTTTTGCATCCTCTACAACTCCAACAAATTCATGTCCCAGAACTCCTTCATATGACATGTATCCTTGCAAAATTTCAAGATCCGTTCCACAGATTCCTGCCATAGTTACCTTAACCAATGCTTCATCTGATTGGGGTTTAGGATAATCTGAAATGTATTCTAGTTTCTTTCCATCAAAACAAAGTGCTTTCACAAAGAAAAAATCATTTTACAATCATAAATATTGATTGAACCAAAATTAAAAATAAAAAAAAGAGGAGGCAGGAATTAACCTACTTTCTCAATTTTAATGCCATTTTCACAGCTAGACCCCATGAGCCAATGGTAAATAGTACAGGAAATACACCACTAGTGAGTATTTGAGGTACTTGCTCTAATGAAGCACTACCTTGGTGGGCCATTGCTGCAACAATAGGTAAGGCAACCAAACCTATTACTCCGAGTTTTCTTTTGTTCTCGGAGATTTGTTGTTGTACGTTGATTGTACTCATGTTTTGTCAGTCTCTTTGATGTCGGGGAAATATTTAGAATGGATCTAACTTTTTTGCAATGTTTTGTTCATTAAATGAATCAGTCTATTATCAATAAAGTTCAGAAAATGAACTATCGAGCCTAGAATTTCAGTTAAAAAAATTAATCTTATTTTCTAAGAACTCAAAAAATTTTGTGCCTGAAAAGAATTATTTTTCAAATGAAATAAGAAATTTTCTAAGAATACATGTAGTGTTGATAAATTTTACTTGTGTTTTTCTTTTTTTGTTCTAATTCAATGAATTCAGATAACATTTCCTCCAAAGATGAGAAAACATTTTCTTTTTCCATTACTATTANNTTTTTTCAAAGCAAAAGCATACCAAAAACTTGTAACAAAATTGCGGCTACTGCAAAAATTACTAGTTTGTATCCAAACTTCACAAATTTAATCTCCGATATTATTGTATAAAGATTTCAAAAATTAGGAAATTTCTAAGGAGCACTTGTCAGAGCAAATTCTCCTGTTAAAGACATCTTCATACTCTCTGCCACAATGTACACATCTTCTAAATACCATAGATATAATACCCATTTTTTGTATTTAAGACAAATCTATTTTGATTTCTTTCTGATATCTGGGATAGTCTCAGTGCCTTCTTTTTTAGAAGTACTTTGGATGAATCTGTTAAAGTCATTTTCATCAAACAATTGCCATCCCATTTTGTGAATATCAAGATCATATGACCTGTAATCTTCCATAATGTCTCCAAACCAAGCTCGATAAAGATCCTCTTCTTGTTGGGCCTGTTCGTGATTGTTGAAGAACTTGAGCTCAATCCAATCAATGTTTCCATTAGTTCTAGCAGAAAAGTCACAATATGGAGCTGCTGATAGATATTGCTTCATCTCATCTAGTCTTGTTACAAAATCCTTGGGTGAGGTGAATTTTACTGTGATTAGACGCAAAATTGGCATATTGACCTCTTTTAGATCAACCATTGTAGTGTATCCATGAATAATTCCTAGTTTTTCTAGTCTGGCGATTCTTTTTCCAACACCGCGCTCAGACATTTCAATCCCTACGCCTTCTAGCTTTTTGACAATTGTTCTTGTGGAATCACGTGCATTTGCAATAAGTAAATTTAGGATTTGTCTGTCTGTTGAATCAATCTTGAACTCTTTTTTTTGCTCAACTAGAGGTTCGGCCATAGTCATATTGAAGTCGATTAGTTTCTTTTACTGTAAAGATAGCCTCAGGTGTTCAATTATTGAACTAAATTGGTTAAAAAAATTCCAATTCTGAACTTTGAGCTGGCTAAAAGTTAGACAGAGCCTAAATATTTGCATCACTCGCTATTGATTGGAAAAAAATGATTTCACAAGAAATGCAAGAAAAAGAGATTCTTCGAGAATACTACTCGTTTCTTTACGAGCTTGCCGCAAAGAAAAATTATCTTCATGCATCACAACTAACTCAAGAAGAAAAGCAATACTGTGACAAACTATTGGCAGGATGCAAAACAAAGCTATGGTCAAAAGATGTGTATTTGCCGCTTATGAAAAACATCTTGCAAAACCACTATAGTGAAACAAGGAAATAATTACCGACTGATAATTTATACGTCTTGTTTTTATTATTGTGTTACAATTTCATATCAATAGATGTGTAAGGTGATTTTCCCAGACCAAGTATATCCCTGCATCTATTCACAAAATTCTTTAATTGAACAAGAAATTTTACAAAATTTTTTAGATAACTTTACCCAAAACATTTGTCTGCAGAAATTTTAACAAATGAAATCCATAATAAAATACAAGTGATAAAATGAAAATACATTCTGAGCAACTCTTCAACTACCTTGAATCGCGTGGGTTCAAACTTACTGAAGAAGACAAGGCTAACATTTTAGAAATAATCCTATTTGGTAAAAATGACAAAGGAAAATACACACAACAAAGAGAAGATAGTTTTGGCGGTTAGTGTAACATCTGACCTGTTACATCTAGAAATTACCCAAATAATTAAACACAATCCAAAATTTTGATTGAAATTTGTTTATGGGTTTTTAGATATACCTAAAATTTTCAAAAATTTACAGAGAAATCGTTCATGTTCCTTTTAACTAAATTTTGTATAATCATAGATATGCAAAATTATCGAACCAGTATGCAGATTGTCGGTGATCTTCTTACTGCTACCCAAGATTCTGGAGAAGAAGGAATCAAGACCACACGCTTGCTTGCCCAGGCTAATCTCTCGCACTCCAGACTATCCAAATTCCTTGAAAACCTGACAGGCTCAGGATTAATCAACAAAATAGAGTATGATGGAAAAAACACCTTTGTTATTACTCCAAAAGGGAGGCAATACCTAGAGTCATACATGAAGTTTTCAGATGTGGCAGGAGCATTTGGGTTAGAACTTTAATTTTTTATTTTTTTACAAAATTAGAAATCAATTTAATTATGAAAATACAATGGTAATGGTATGACATCCCTTCTTGAAGATGCAAATAGATTGCTTCAATTAGGATTCGGTGATGCTCAACGCATAAAAAAGATCAAGCAAGATCTTGAGGAAAACAAGATGTTAGTAGTATCAGAAAGAGAGTACCTGGTAAAACTTGCACAAGAACATCCTGAGAACCCTCAACAAAAAACCAGCACATATGGAAAAGAAGACCAAATCCATTATTCTACTGATTCGGATTTGGATGTAGATGAACTTGAAGAAAAAATCAGAGTTGAATCAGAGCCATCATAATGAAAATAGCAGCATTACTTGCAAGTTTACTTGTAATTTCTTTTGTATTAGCATATGCAGATTCAGAAATTCCTTTTTCAACAAAACAAAAGGCAATACAGCTTTATGAAAAAAATAACATTACAGAAAAATCAGTAACACAGATTCTTAGTGACTTATCAAAACATAATTTGGTAAAAATCCCTTACAGTGTACATCATATACAAACAGTTTCCGAATTTGGACAAACAGGATTTGTAAAACTATCAGGTAGGATTGCAGAATTTGGTAAAACTGCACAGATCTCACTTGAGATAACTAAACCTGATGGAACTATAGAGGATTTACGCGTCCCATTGGTGGAGACAGGCAGGTGGTCAACCTCATATCCAATTGACTGGACATCTCAGAGCGGAACCTACAGAGTTGTCGCTGAATTTGGAGAAGCAAAATCAATTACGTATTTTCATCTTACAAACACTCCAATACCTGAATCTAACATTCCTCCTTGGCTATTAACTACCTTTGAGTGGTGGATTCAAGATAAAATTACAGATTTAGAACTAATTTATGCAATTCAACACTTGTCAAACCTTGGTCTTGTAATAATTTCTGAAAAATCAACTTCTCAATTGCAAGTCAAAATTACTGGGGAGGAACTTGTAAGGAGAGGAACAACTCATACAATTAATGTTCATGTAAGTGATGGAACAAATCCAATACAAGGAGCAAAAGTGACTCTTGTCATTGAAGACTATGGGGAAGATATTATCCGTGAATTTGATGGATTTACTAATCAAAATGGCTACTTTGTTTTTTCATGGGAAATTCCAAAAAGCTTTGATGACTATGAAACACTTTTAGCTTACATTAGCATATCAGGAAATGGTTCTTCTCAAACCCAACTATTCAAGTTTACAGTTTATTGCTATCCTGGGGAAGATAACTGCAAAGTTGAAGGAAACTAGTTTGTCTTTTTGAAAACAATTTTAATGACACAAAAGAATCTTCATTTTCTAGCTTCTGCACCACATTTTGTACAAAATCGGTCTCCCTCATAAATGAGATGACCACACTTTCCACAATACTTTTGGGTTCCTTCTCCGGATTCTTCAATTACCATCTTCTTATCCCAGTTTCGTGGTTCATAGAATCTATCATCTTTTGATTCTTTGCTCATGTAAGATAATTTCGTAATTCTTAGAAAATAAGTTTTAGTGTGTTACACAAATTTCTCATACAATTGACCAAGCATAGAGTTTATCTTTTCAATCTCATGGTCTCCCCAAGCATCTGATTTTATGCGTATGTGGATGTTGTTATCCTCCAGATTTTTGACGATTTTGGGGTACATCATGCCTATAAAAAACGATTTTTGGTCTAAATTCATCTGTTTTGCCCTATGCTGGAAGTAGCTAATCCATTCAGATTCTGTATCTTGGAATGTATCTAAAATTATAGATTGGATTTTTTCTTCGATCTCTTTATCCAAGACAATATTTTTCCTGGTGAGGAGGAAATTAAGTTTTGATACGAAGAATTTGTAAGATAAATTTAATTCAAAATTTTTCCTTTACAATGCATGAATGATTCAGAAATTAAAGAAATTATTGAATATGTGAACAAAAAATATTCCGAAAACGTTCCTCGCCCAGTAAGATTTGTAGTTCGGAAAAAAGCAAAAATGATGGAAAAGTTTGATCCATCAGAGATGCCGGCATCTTTAAGAAAATGTACAATTGAAGATTACGTCGAGATAGTGAAAAATGCATTACATGATGGTTCCCTAAAACTCTAAAATTATTTTAAATGTAAAATTTTTTAGAAAATTATTTTTTAAAATATGGATCATTTGTATGAACAAATTTGTCGCGGATATTATTAATAAAATTCATCTATACTATATCATGAAAGAATACAACAGTTCAATTCCATATTGGAATGACGATTCAGTTCATCAACTGAATGCAAAACAAACAGCCGAATCTATCCAAAACATTTCCAAAAACATCCGAAACTATTCTCTTCAAATAAGAGAAACCATGAAGACACTTCGAGAGTCAGGAGCAATTCCAGAGTTTGCCTTGGCAATACGTGAAGGTTCATTTGCCGTACGTGATACTGTAAAAGACCTTAATGAAACAACGCAAGAGCTGAAACAAAATGGTATCATAAGTGATACTGCCAGTGCCGTAGAAAATACCCTCAAGACTGCTGAAGAATCCCTAGAAGCAGTAAAAGACATCTCAACTGATGCCTCACAAGCATCACCAACCACATCAAAAGCAGTTAGAGAAGGATTTGAAAGTCTAAGAAAAGAGACAAACCAGGCAACTGGAAAAGTGGTAGAAGGCATCAAAAACAAGGTAGGTGCATGATGTCAATCCTCGTCAATGAGAAAAAAGGGCAGTCGCACCAGTGGATTACTGCAAATACAAACTCTGCCGACGTTGCAGTAGTCGTCTATGTCTTAGAGGTTGTGACAAAAATTGGCAAAAACTTCCCCGTCCTTTTCCTCTCATTGGCGAGCTTGAACACCATCTTAGCTGCAAATGACTTTCTTGCAAACAGCATAGAGTTTGGTATACTAAACTCCTTGTTTGCTGCTAGTGGTTTTATTTTTGTGATACAAATGCACCAAGACAAGAATCAATTTGATTCCAAATTAGAGGAGATTATGAAGTGATAAAAAATGGAAGAAAAAAAATCTAGCAAAATACGAGACATAAAAGAAACAGCTTCTGATGCTGCAGAAATTATGAGACTAATTGGAAATCCTGGAGTTGTTGAATCACTTAATCAGGTAAAAGACACTGCAAAAACAGTTCGTGGAATTATTCAAGACCTTAGCACTCCAGAGATGATAAAAAACATGGAAAACTTTAGAATAATTTCAGAGAACATGAATGAAGCATCAACTAAAATGCAAAACACTATGAACCAGCTAAAAGACACAGGAGTGATTTATGAAGCATCAGATTTGATAAAATCTGCCAAAGGAAAGATTGATTCTTTTGGTATGGCAGGAGAAGATGGGATAGCCAGTCATGACATTAGGGAAATTAGTCTAGCTTCAAAAGAAATGCTTCTATCCATTAAAGACTTGATGACTGAAATAACTGTAACTGTAGCATCTTCAAAAGATTCTATTACAATGAATAACGCCAAAGAAACCTACAAGGGAATCTCAAAACTTTACAACGAGACCTTTGCATAAAACCAAAATTTGATAAAATTGAGTTAGTTGATATATCAAAAAAATCTAGTATTTTTTGCTCAATAATTTTTTGCTTGTAATAGTGTTGGACCAATAAGGATCCTCAAAACATTTCTCACATACTTTGAAAACTGAACCTGTATCGTATTCGATTTGATACTTTGGTTTGTTAGCACAACACTGATGCATAATTTGTTTAGAATTTCTTTGAATTTAATCTCTTTTTCAAAAATTTCCTAGTGATAAATTACCCTATGATCAATCCGTGAAAATTATTTGAGATTAAATGTTAGCACTAGAGCAATCTTTTATCACCAGTTAAATATCAAAAACGCAAAAACTAGGTATGTCACTAAGAAACTACAAAAGTTTCGTAGAGGATGTATGGAGTCATTTCCCAGCACTAAAGCAAGTAAAATCAACGGACATTACAAATTACAATTATTTCTGGACATTACAACAACACATTGATGTTGGATATCTTAATTTTGAAACTAACAGGAAATTTCTCTATAGACTAAGTGTGCTACTTGAGAATCATGCAGTCCGTAATCATGTTCCCCTTCTTGCTACCTTTGAGACTGATAAAAGGTACAAGTATGTTGGAAATAGATACAGAGAATTTTTAGACAAAATACCAAAGGCATGGATTATAGGAGATTTCAAGAATCAATTTTTGGCTCCGCAACCTCCCTCAAATGCTGAGGTCATTAGCTGCGATGGAACTAACATTGCTAACATGTGGATAGTATTAACTACAAGAGAAACCGGACCCTTTGGCCTTGTCGCAGAAAATATTGGCGATGGACAATTCAGAGGATTTTTCTCAATTAGTCCAAGTGTAATTGGCAAGGTAGTACAAAGCATATCTGAGCAATTGAAGGTAAAGATTGATTTTTCTAAAAAGAATTAATTAAAAACCCGAATTTATTGTCCCGATTCAACTTGTTGAGCAAAACTAGGCTTTAATCTGGAATCAATTGCCTTTTGTCTAATATCTGACAATCTTTGAATTTCTGATTGAATAAATTCTGGATTATTAGAGTATTGCAATTGGACCTTTGTAGAATCAAACCAAAAATCCAAGTCAGCTTTCCATAGGTAATACAACTCTTCGATATGTGGCTCATATCCAAACAATTTGATCAAGGTTCCAAACTGAATCTGAAATTCCTCAATTACTTCTTCCATACACTGTTTTTGTTGAATTTGATCTAACTCAGCACAAGCCTCTACTGATTGGCGAAATGTATTGGTTAAACCATCAACATTTGAAACAAATCTCTGATAGTTTCGTTCTTGTTGGTTCTCAATCAGTCCACCAAGCGAGTTTGTGGTGATAATTGCAATTGTAATAACTACAACAAAACATGCTGCCCCAATACCAATAATCTTTGAAGTTTTCATTTTTACATGTCAGGATCGTCTTGTTCTAAATCTCTGCCACATTTTGGGCAAACTCTCTGACTCTGAAACAATTCTTTGCCACAGTTTCGACAAGATTGTGGTTTCATACAGTAGTTAGGCGTTTTTCAAACTTAAAGCTTGAGACTTTGAGTTTCTCTTGTCAAAGTAAGACATGATAAAATGAAATACAATTAATTTTGCAAATACGACTGTTGAAATCAAGGCTAGGATAGGTTGTCCAAGATAAAGCAAGTATAATGTGACCCCTATTGCCGTCATTACCTCAATTGCAGTACAAGTGCATAACTGCAAAAGCTTGTCTTTCATACCATAGTTATGAGACAATCGCTTTTTACTATTCTGTAACTTCTTAAATTCAAGAACTTGAAGACCATACTAAATGAAGACAATCGCAGTAGTGGCAATTGCAATATTGTGTGCAGTAGGTGTGCTGTTTGCAGTTTTTGTTATGGGTGGAGCATACCAACAAGAACTATTTGATGATTATTTGGAAGATTCTCAGAATCCCCCTTCACAAAGACCGCAAAGTCCTGTAAATATGCCTTCATTTGATGTTCCATAAATTAAAATAATTTTTGAAATTATCTAGTTTGTATGACGATTTCATGCAACCATGAAAACAAAAAACCAGTTGATGTTATTGGGATTGAGATAATGTTGTGTAATGAATGTGCTAAAAAGATAAAGAAAGAGTCTTCCTAATTGAAAAAAACAAAGAAAAAGGAAAGGTTCCTTTTCTAGTTGTCCATTTTTTCTAACATCTTTACGACGTTTTCAAACTCGATAAGAGGGACAATTTTGACTTCATTAAAGCTTGCAACACCTCCTTCCATAGCTAATTTCTGAATAAGATGAGGATCTTCGGCATCAATAATCCACAAAAATGTGTGCTCTAATGCAGAGTGGAATCTGCCAACAATTTTGTTGATTTTGTGTTCTTTGCAGACCTGGGCCATGTCTCTTTTGCCAATCTGAACCATCATTTGTCGATTCTTGGAGTTGTTAATTGGACAAGCATCAATCTCATGTCTTCCGTATATTCCGTACAATGCCATACTAAATTTCACCTCCTTTACGCTCAAAATTGGTAAGGTTGAGAACAACCTTGGGAGAATTGGGCGAATAGGAATTTTTCAACATTTTTGTGTTGAGGTTTGTTCTCATGTAACTTACCATAGGTAAGTTAGTAACAATAGGTTATTTATAGTAGAAAGGGAAGAAACCTACATCAAGTAACCATATGGTAAGTTACAATTTATTAGTAACTATACAAAAGTAAGTTTTAATAGATCAATTAACCTACAATAACTATGACAAGTGCAACATTAGAACATATGATTAAAAACTGTCCAGTGGACAACACCTTTAAAATAATTGGTAAAAAATTCACCTTTCACATAATTAGAAACATGGCAATGCGTAACCAGACACGTTTTAACGAATTTTTAGGAACAATTGAGGACATTAACCCTAAAACATTATCACAAAGACTCAAGGAATTAGAAGAAAACGGCATTATCAAACGAAGCATCTATGATGAAGTTCCATTACGTATTGAATACACCCTAACAAAAAAAGGAAAAGATCTTCAAGGAATAATTGATCAGATGGCGGCATTTTCTATGAAACATTATCCTAAAACAGTTTTCAAAGATGGTAAACAAAGGTCATACAAACAAGTTTTCAAAAAATCAATCACTGTTTTAAGCTGATTTTAAAATTAAATTAAAATTTTAAAAAATTTCCCAATCACTAATAAATTGTAACTTACCTAAATGAAAGTATGTTACGGTTAGTTCACTTTCTACTATAAATTACCTAAAGATACTAACTATACTATGGTAAGTTACTCTGACAAACCACAGCAACACTCGCTGTCAAAAATTCAGGTACTAAAAGAACCTGTAAAAGAAGTGCCAAATCTTTTAGATGAATCCTCAGAAGTTTCCTGGAATGATCTTCGGGGATTGCATTGGACCTTGTTTTTGGAGGAAAAATACGGTGAATAGTCATGCTTTGAGGCTAGATTTGGATATTGCCTACTTCCAAACCATGAGTAAAATTGTTCAATTTGGAAGAACCTTACAATCCAATGGTCCTCCAATCCTGGCCAAAATTTTGCCACTACATTCACTTGCACAGGAGGTGATATCATGATAGAGATAACATCTACACAACAATTTGAGCAGGAAGTTCTTAATTCAGCCAATCCAGTCTTTGTGGACTTTTGGGCTGAGTGGTGTGGACCCTGCCAAGCAGTCTCACCTGCAGTCGAAGAGCTATCACATGAATACAAAGACAAAGTTGACTTTGTCAAAGTTGACGTTGATGCAAACAACGAGCTTGCCTCAAAGTATAGTGTCTTTAGCATACCAACGCTTGCAATCTTTGAGAATGGCAAGGTAATTGCACAAACTGCAGGTGCTGCATCAAAGGATTCTATAAAATCATACATTGACAAATACGTCAATTAGGATTCCTTTTTTTGTAATTTAGGCAACAGAAAACATTACTTTTTGTGAATTGTGCCTTGAGAGATCTTTATGCAGTTCAGCATGGACTTGTTCTTTGAATGTTAGCTCACATCTGTAGCATTTCCACATTGTAATGTCTTTCATGTCTAGTCTTTGCAAATTTTGTATATAACAAAGATGAACGATTTATCAGTGTCTGATTAAAATCCTAAACCTTTTTCGATGTATGCCCACAAAGACACAAGGGCTGCAATTCCACCTAGAATAAATGCTATTGGACCTAACATGTAAGGCAATTTTGGGCAATTTCAATTTTAATTATAATTCCAGATACTTTTTGACAAACAAAACAAAGAAAATCTTGACTTTGTTACTTTTTGTGCAAATTGGACAAATTGATCTGGGTGCAAAGTTTACAAAGATTGTTTTGTAACAAGCTAGCATGACAAAATCCTGCATGGGAGTGTATTGTGATAAGGGAATCTATTCAGTATTGTTAAGTGATTCAGGAAAGATTGAAACAAAGTTTGTTGAAAAACATGAGGGACGTCTGAGGCATTTTAAGTTCATAAAGTATCTCAAAGGTTTTGATGCCCTTGACTTGAATGTGATTGTGACAAATGATGAAGCTATTCCAATAATCAATTATCTGAGGCGAGAAAAAAAGAGGCCATATCTTACAATAGAGTATTCTCCAATTTCAAACCAGGCAAACTATAGGGAAAATCCTGACTTGCCAACAATAGCTAGAAAGCTAGATTATAGAAAAAAACTAGGGGAGATAGAGTTTTCTGATGAGCACAAGGACTTGGCAGGCGCAATTGAAGGTCTTGGGGATGGAAGCCAGGCAATTCACATGAGAAGTTTGGATGGATTTACCTTGGCTTGGATGGCTGCAGCTCATGGGATTTTTGGAATGGATGATTAGGATCCTAAATCAATTTAGACAAAATCTTAATTGATAGTTTCAAAGTTCTGGGGTATGGAATATGAAATTCTTAAAAATCCAATGGGATTAATCGAGTTTACCCTAAACAAAGAAGAGTCTGTTACAGCTGAAGCTGCTGCAATGGTCTACATCAGAGGAGACATTGAAACAAACACAAGAATGAGAAAAAGTGGATTCCTCAAATCACTTAAAGCTGCTGCACTTGGTGGAGAATCGTTTTTTGTAAACGAGTTTATCGCACATGAAGACGGCTGCAAACTAGGACTGACAGGAAACATGCTAGGTGACATTGAAGTAATTCATGTAGATGAAGAATACATTATACAATCTGGCGCCTTTATTGGTTCAACAAACGGATTAACCCTTGATACAAAGTGGCAAGGCTTTACCAAAGGAATCTTTGGAAGCAACCTCTTCATGCTAAAAACCATGGGAGAAGGTGACATGTTTGTAAATGGATGGGGTGGAATAATCTCAAAACAGCTAGAACCTGGAGAAAAACTGATTCTTGACAACTATCAACTCGTTGCCTTGTCTTCTAGGGCAAATTATAGAGTGACAAAGCACGGCAGCCTCAAAACTACTCTTTTTGGAGGAGAAGCACTAGTAATTGAGATTGAGGGTCCTGGAACAGTTTACATGCAAACAAAAAACTTCATGGAGTTTGTCAGAGCCATAGTTCCATATCTTCCAAAGAGAAACTAGTCAAATTCGTGACTGAGCAAGGCATTTCTTTTTATTTTCAATCATTTCACATCAAAAAACAGAATTGGAAAAAACAATCAACAACAAAACATTTCGACTAGTAAAAGACGACATTACTCAAAGAAAAGTAGATGCAATTGTCAATGCTGCAAACTCACATCTTCGACATGGAGGTGGTGTTGCTGCAGCAATTTCAAGAAAAGGTGGATCAATTATTCAAGAGCAAAGCAACGAAATAGGATTTGTTCCAGTAGGTGGAGCTGCAATTACAGATGCAGGAGATCTTTACTGCAAGTCAGTAATTCATGCAGTAGGCCCACAAATGGGAGAAGGAGACGAAGACAACAAGCTAAAAAATGCGATAAACAGTATAATGCAGCTAGCAACTGCAAAACAATTTTCAAGCATTTCAATTCCTGCAATTAGTTCAGGAATCTTTGGCTTTCCAAAAGACAAATGTGCAAAAATCCTAGTTTCAGAATCTCAAAAATTCCTACAAAACCAATACACCTCAATCAACTTAGTAGAGTTTTGCATCTTTGATGATGAAACATACCAGCATTTTGAAAAAGAATTTAATTCAATTCAACAATAACTCCCACATACAATTTACTAGATAATCTTAAGTTTGGATAAAAAACAGACAAGCCGTGAACATTAAAAAAATAATCATTGCAAGCTTTGCAGTAATTGTAGGGATTGGAATTATTTCATTTGCATTTTATCAGGATACTGCTCTAAACACTGAACCAGAAATTGAAACTTCAAAGATTCCTGAATCTGAGCCTAAAGCAGTAGAGTCTGAGCCTCAAACTGCCGCTGAGTCTGAAATTATTGAAGAAATTCCTGTATCAGAACCTGTAAAGACATATCCAAAAGAAATCCAATGCACTGGCACTGCTAAATGCATCTCTGACTTTGTTACAAGGATAGTTGATGGAGACACTATTGTTGTTGGAGACAAGTCCATTAGATTCGCACTAGTCGACACACCAGAGTTTGGAGATCATGATTACACTCAGGCAAAAAATTTCATTGAACACATTTGCCCAGTTGGCTCCAAGGTTCTAGTTGATGAGGATGACGGGCAAACTCAAGGAAGCTATGGCAGACTTATTGGAAAAATTTATTGTAACAACTTGAATCTCAACGAAGAAATTCTAGCGGTAGGTCATGCTGTAATTCTACCACAATTTTGTGAAGTCAGTGAGTTTGCTCAAGAGCCTTGGGCAAAAAAGCATGGCTGTTAATTTTAAAAACACTCTATTTCAAATGATTACTCGAAAAACAATCTGCACATAATTTACTGCCAACCCTACTTGTCAGATATTTTGCTCGTTTTTCATCAACCCCACCATGAGTAATCAGATTTAACAGCAATTCCTTGTCAATTGGCTCAAATAATTTGGTACAATTACAGTTACACTGACATGGAATTTTAGATGCCACCATAGAAATTTATGACTGGAAATTGTTAACTTTTTTCAGTACACTGCAATTTTAGAAATATCTAAATCACTATACCTAACATCAAAACTATCTTGGAACTACCACGTGGAATGAAAGATTTCGAGTCTTCTGAATATTCCAATATTGAGCACATTAGATCTCACTTTAAACAACTCTCAAACCTGTATGGATTTTCTTTTATGGACCCTTCACCCATAGAGTCCTTAACAACACTTGAGACAAAGTCAGGTCCTGCAATTCGTGATGAGATTTATTATTTCACAGACAAAGGTGAAAGAGAAATTGCACTACGATTTGACTTTACAATGGGACTAACACGCTTTGCAGCATCTCAAAAATCAATGAGACTTCCTGCAAAAATTTCAAGCTTTGGCGGAGTGTTTCGGTATGATGAGCCACAAAAAGGAAGATACCGTTACTTTCACCAGTGGGATATCGAAGTTTATGGCAAGCCAGGCATAGAGTCTGAGGCTGAAATCATAGAGTTTACCTCAAGGCTGTTTGACTCTTTACTGCTCAAAGACATTACAATTGACATTAACCACAGAAATCTAGTTGAAAACTATATCAACAAAGTTTTTGATTCAACTGAACCAGAACTTGTAGCTGATATTCTAAGAGCAATTGACAAAATTCAAAAAAAGACAAGACAAGAAATTCTTGATGAGTTTAAAGAAAAATACGATACACAAAAGCTAGAAAAGATTTTAGACTTCTCACAAATCAAGGGGGAAATTAAAGAAATTGAACAAAAGTTTGACACAACACAACTCGAATCATGGAACTATCTCAAAGGACTCTTTGATTCTCTAGAGAATCGTGGAGTATCAAATGTAAGAATCAACTTTGGAATTGTAAGGGGACTGGATTATTATTCAGGAACTGTCTTTGAAGTATTTGATAAAAATTCAACGTTAGGAGCTTTGGCAGGTGGCGGAAGATATGATGCATTAACAAAAGCATTTGGACGAGATGACATTGGAGCTACAGGAGTAGCTGGCGGCGTTGAAAGAATTATTCTTACAATGAAAGAGCAAAAGATAATTTCAGATTCCATTCAACCAAGAGTTTCTGTTTTGTACATAAATGAAGAAATGCAAAAAGTTGCAATGAGTATTACATCTTTACTAAGGCTTGCAAATATCCCAGCTGACGTTGACTTGAGTGGAAAAGCTTTGAAAAAACAAATGGACCAAGCAACCAACTCTAGATTTTGTGTAATTGTTGGACCAAAGGAGCTTGAAAACGGTAAGGTCGTTGTAAGAGATATGAAAAGTGGAGAAGAATCCCAAGTAGAAATTGAAAAGATAACTGATGATCCTGCGTCTGTTCTTAATTTAGAAAAGCCCTAGTCAACATCATAATTTCTGGGCCAGTAGTTAGAGTACCCACAACTATAGCATTGTTGTTTGCTAATATGCCTGATTTTACGTATGGAATACCGTTATTGATGGTAGCATGCTCTATTTTTACGCCTAGAAGGTTTGCAAACATCTTCATGTCTTCCTCATCTGCTTCAGGATGAATTACTGCCCCAGTATTGTTTGCAACCATAACGGCCCCTGTCTGGTTCATCCCAGCAATTCTCTTTTGGACTACTTCTACTCCCAAAATATCCTGAATTGTTGCAACATCGTCTTTTGAAAGCCATGGAGCTACAACTGCTCCTTTATCATTTGCACAAATTACATTTCCTAGTGCTGTATACCTTGAGTCAAGTACTCCGACATTAAGATCAGTTTGTTTTTTGAAAAAATCATATTCATCAGCAAATGCAGTTGTTGGCAAAAGTATTCCATTATTGTTTGCAACCATCAATGATCCAATTAGTCTTGTATTTGCAACAGAACAGTAAAGTGGAACTGCCTCCAAATATTCGGCCAAATGATCTGCCTTTGTTGTTGCAAAACCTAGTGGCAAAAAAACAAAATCATCATTTACACTAATGTATACTCCAATGTTTGGGCCTCGGTATACATCATACTTGAAAATATCCAACTATTGTATTTTGAATCATTACGATATGAACGTAAGGGATCAATTCCGTAACAAAACTACCTGACAAAATATGATCTCTTTAATCCACGCTTATAATTTCTGGTCTAGCTTTAAATAATATCTTCATCCCACTTCAAACATGCCAATAGCAGAAAACTTCCCTGAAGGCCTAAAACCACTTGGAAAGATTCAACATTCTGATGGTGAACACTATCACATAATTTGGGGTCCTGGAAGAGGTGATGCCGAAGCTTCTACCAACGAAGAAGTAAAAGCTGCATACAAAACTCGTGGTGAAGAACAAGTACCATTAGGTGTCAGTGGAACAATGGTTGCAGTTGATTGGGATTCTTGTGTTGCAGATGGCGCATGTATTGAAGCATGTCCTGTGCAAGTCTTTCAGTGGTACAGAACTGAAAAAGACATTCCAGCAAAAGATGTAGTTGGACAAACCTTTGATGGTTCTGGAAGTACTGAGAAAGACCAAAGAAAAGATTACACTGACAAGGCAGATCCTATCAGAGAGCATGATTGCATATGGTGCATGGCGTGTGTTTCAGTTTGTCCCCCACAAGCAATCAAAGTTGATCAATCAAACCAAGAGCATCACGACAAAGCAGCTTAGAGACGATCAAGTTTCTTTTTAATCACTTTTTAAAAATTATTTTTTAAATTTCTACCAATTATTTCCATTTGTTGGATTAGGACAGATTAATTCTAACTAGCTTTAAATAAGATTTGGACGGTGGTTTTTTAATGGCAGATTTAGTAATCGCTGAAGACTTTTTTTCAGACAAAGAACCAACAGGAAAGACTAGCCATGGTGATGGTGAAAACTTCCATTGGATTTGGCCTGTAAACACCGGTTCAAACGGTGCAGCGTTTTCAGATGACAATGTTAAAGCCGCTTATGCCGATAAAGGAGAAGAACAAGTTCCTCTTGGTGTCCATGGTACTACTGTTGCAGTAGACTGGGACAATTGTATTGCAGCAGGATCTTGTATGAGTGTATGTCCAGTTCAAACATTCCAATGGTATAGAACTGAACAAGACATTGCAGCAAAAGATGTTGTTGGCAAGACCTTCGAAGGTACTGGTTTGACAGAACAAGATGAAAGATTGGACTATACTGACAAATCAATGCCAATCAGAGAACATGATTGTACTGTTTGCATGGCATGTCAAGAAGCATGTCCAACTGGAGCTATTCTCATTGAACAAGCAAATGCAGAATGGCATGAAAAAGCAGCCGGCACTTATGTTAAGATGGAAGGCAGCGGCAATCCACACGCACACGATTAAAGAAAACCATTTCTTTTTTCTTATTTTTCTTAATTTTTCCTCAACAAATTTTAATCACTATATTTTATCGAACCTTGCAGAGGTCGCCTAGTCCGGTAGGGCGCGGGCCTTGAGAGCCTGTGTTCGCAAGAACGCGGGGGTTCAAATCCCTCTCTCTGCGTTATTCTATATTTCCTAATTCAGCTAACAATGCAGATAGTTGAATTTCTGGGTTTGCACCAACTAAAATTCTATAGTCATATTTTGCAATAATCTCTAAAATTGAAGACAGTTTGTCATGTTTTGTCTTAAACACAGCAGAATTTAGATACTTTAGAAAGTCTGATTCACTCATTCCATAGACTTTGATTAGCTCTATCATCTTTTCTCGAGCTTCTACAACTTTTCCAGATAGTGCCATCTTTAGTACATCATCAACATCAGAAGTCTTGGTTAGACCAGCTGAGGACTTTACATGTTCTTCAGTAATGTCTCCGAGACTTGCAGCGGCCTGCATTAGATTAATGGCATGTCTCAGATCGCCTTCTGAATAATCATATATTGCTTTGAGTCCTTTTTTGTCTGCCTTTATTTTCTCTTTTTTGGCAATCTCGCCTAGTCTAGAAATTACATCTTCCTCAGGAATTGTTGTAAACTTGAAAGTAGCACATCTTGATTGAATTGGCTCGATAATTTTTGAGATATTGTTTGCAATTAGAATAAATCTGCAATATTGAGCAGTATCTTCAATAATTCTTCGCAATGCCGTCTGTGCATCGCTTGTCATCTCGTCAGCTTCATCTAGAATAATCAATTTGAAAGGAGCATCGGCCATTCCGGCAAATCTTGAAAACTTTTTTACTTTTTCACGAACCATTCCAATTCCCCTTTCGTCTGATGCATTGAGCTCCAAAGTGTACTCTTTTGCGTATTCACCTAAAACTTGATTTGAAATACAAATTGCTGCAGTTGTTTTTCCAACACCGGCAGATCCAGAAAACAACAGATGTGGCATATCAGTTGGATTTGCGATCAATGCTTCTAAACTTCCAATAATTTCAGATTGATTAACTATATCAGAAAGTTTGTGTGGTCGATACTTTTCAACCCACATTCCTGTTGCTGACATGAAAACAAAGGTGCAAAGCCCATTAATAAATCCGAATTGGTTATTGTATCATACCTAAAATTAAAATCAAAACTCCTCCATTTTACCATGCGATCAGCCTCAAGTTAATTTAGATCAATTGATCTCACCAATTTGTAAAAAGAATTGATCGATCCGAAACATGAGGATCTATTCACCATAAAGTGATCTCGATGGATATTGAAAAAGTAGAAAAAGTGCACTCGATAGGATATGGTCTAAAGGATACTAAGTTCACCGTTAGCCAAGATTTCAAACTAAACGTCGCTGGAATCAAAGTAGAAGGAGCTCAAGGCGAGGTAAACAATATACCAACATGGGTAGGCAAGGTCCTCTCAGATAACAATCTAGGCACAATTGATTCAGCTGATATGATTACCGAACTCAAACAAGCCTTATCAAAAGAAAAGATGGTAGGTGAGTACCAACTCTCAACACTAGAGCCTCACTTTTACATTAAACTTAAAGAATCAATGAGAGAGTTAGACAAGGATGATTATGATAGAGTAGAAAGCATGATGCTTGAATTGTTTAGAATGAGAAGAGGCAAACTTGTAAAACTTGCCGATTCCATAAAACTAACTTCAGACCTTTACAACAAAATTACAGTTGAAGAAAATATTTTTTACAAGACAATCTACGAGAATAGCAAAAACTTTGAAAACCAAATAAGAGGAGAACAAAATGAGTAAAGTTCAAGCTAGTACATTTACAGACTCTGCATTATCTGATAAAGTAAAAGAATTTCTAAATAGATTCAAGGATAGTAATGGCGAATACAAGTATGTAGATGCAATTGATCAAATGATGCCAAAGAATGCAAAGTTCATCATTGTTGATTATAATGACCTTATAATTGAGCCAGACATCGAAAGAATGTTTTCAGAAAATCCTGATAGAATTTTTGAGGCATTTTCTCGAGCAATCAAAGAGTCTCTACAAGTTAGATTCCCAGACTATGCAGAAAAAATCAAAGATGAAGTTCGTGTTAGATTAGTCAATTATCCATTAGAGCGAAGTCTTAGACAAATCAATGCTGAAACAATTGGAACAATTACAAGTGTTTCAGGAATGGTTGTAAGAGCTTCAGAAGTAAAGCCACTTGCAAAGGAATTGATTTTCGTTTGTCCTGATGACCACCCAACAAAAGTTATTCAAATCAAGGGAATGGATGTAAAACTTCCTGTAGTTTGTGATAATCCAAGTTGTAAACACAGAGAATTTGATTTAAAGCCTGAAGCAAGCAAGTTTATGGACTTTCAAATTTTAAGATTACAAGAACTTCCAGAGGACTTGCCACCTGGACAGCTACCTCACTATATTGATGTGACAATAAAGCAAGACTTGGTAGATAACGCAAGGCCAGGAGACAGAATCGTGCTTACTGGTATAGTCAGGATTGAGCAAGAATCTGTGACTGGCGTTAGTCGAGGTCACAGCGGCTTGTATCGGTTAAGAATTGAAGGAAATAATATTGAATTTTTGGGTGGGCGTGGAACAAAGACCTCCAGAAAAATTGAAAGAGAGGAAATTTCTCCTGAAGAAGAAAAAATGATCAAGGCCTTAGCTCAAAGTCCAGATGTTTATGAAAGATTAATTGATTCATTTGCACCCCACATCCAAGGACAATCATTAATCAAAGAAGCAATCTTGTTACTAATTGTTGGTTCTAATCAAAGACCATTAGGTGATGGCAGTAAGATTAGAGGAGACATTAACGTATTTCTTGTCGGTGATCCTGGTACTGCAAAATCTGAAATGCTAAAGTTTTGTTCAAGAATTGCACCAAGAGGTTTGTATACTTCAGGTAGAGGTTCAACTGCAGCAGGTCTTACTGCAGCTGTTGTAAGAGACAAGACTGGAATCATGATGCTCGAAGCTGGCGCAGTTGTTTTAGGTGACCAAGGTTTGGTGAGCATCGACGAATTTGACAAGATGAAACCTGAAGATAGAAGTGCACTACACGAAGTTATGGAGCAACAGTCTGCAAGTATTGCAAAGGGTGGTATTGTTGCAACCCTTAATGCTAGAACTTCAATATTGGCAGCAGCCAACCCAATGTATGGAAAATATGATCCCTTCAAAAACATTACAGAAAATGTAAATCTTCCAATTCCATTACTTACAAGATTTGATTTGATCTTTGTTGTAAGAGATATTCCAACTAAAGAAAAAGATGAAAAGATTGCAAGGCACATTATCCAATTACACACTCCACAGGGAACAGACAAACGCTCTGTAATTGATGTTGATTTACTAACAAAGTATTTGGCATATGCAAAACGTGGTTCACCTGACCTTACCAAAGAAGCAGAACAAAAAATTCTAGATTACTATTTGCAAATGAGAAATGTAGAGTCTGAAGAGATGATTACAGTTACCCCAAGACAGCTTGAAGGTATAATCAGGCTCTCAACTGCCCGCGCTAGGCTCCTTATGAAAGACAAAGTAGAAGAAGAAGACGCTGAGCGTGCTATTTTCTTAATCCAATCAATGCTACAAGATGCAGGTGTTGATGTGAATACCGGAAAGGTCGACCTAGGTGTTTTGCAAGGAAGGCCAAGAAGTGAGGTTTCAAAGATGCAACTATTCATGGATGTTCTCAAGGGACTTGAAGGAGACAACAAAGTTGCAGTTGAAGAAAAGGCATTCGTAAAAGAACTAGAAAAGACTGAAAAGTTCACAGAAGAAGAAGCTAGAAATTACATCCGAAGAATGCTGCGCGAAGCATCTATTTATGAATCAAAACCCGGTCATTATAACCGAGTATGAAGTTAGAAAAACTAGATATCCCTGAATCTGCAATTGAGTTTTTAAAATCTGAAGGAATCAAAAAACTCTATCCTCCTCAAGCTGATGCTGTAAAAGCAGGATTGTTAAAGGGAAAAAGTGTTCTTGTTTCTGCTCCTACTGCCAGTGGAAAAACGTTGATTGCAACTTTAGCAATGATTAGTTATCTTTCTAAAAATAACGGAAAGGTGATTTACCTTAGCCCATTGAGAGCATTGGCTGCTGAAAAATTTTTAGAATTTAAAAAATTAGAAAAAGTTTCTTTAGGTAATAAAATTAAAGTTGGTATCTCGACTGGGGATTTTGAAAATATTGAAAAAAAATTAGAGAAAAACAATATTTTGATTTTAACAAATGAAAAGATGGATTCCGTAATTAGACATGGTGCCGAATGGATTGATGATATTGGCCTTGTAATTTCTGATGAGGTGCATCTTATTGGAGATGACTCTCGTGGACCAACACTTGAGATGATCCTAACGCAACTAAAAAGACTAGATCACAATCCACAGATTTTAGGGTTAAGTGCAACCATAACAAATTCAGAAGATATTGCTGAATGGCTAGGGTGCAAACTAGTTGAAAATGACTGGAGACCAGTACCTTTGACTGAAGGAGTTTATGATGGCGGAATTGTTACCATGAATGATGGAACCAGTTTTGAGGTAGAAAATACGGTGAGTGGCACGCCTATAGATTTGGGCGTACAATGCGTGAAGGAAGGCGGTCAATCCTTAGTTTTTGCTGAAACTCGAACTCGTTCGAAATCCTTAGCAACAAAGGCTGTAAAAGCAATTGAAAAATTACTAGAAAAAAAAGACTACTCAGAGCTTGCAAATATTTCTAAAAAGATTCTAACATCAAATGAAAATACAGAACTAGTAAAGACACTAGCTTCTCTTGTGAAAAGTGGAGTTGCATTTCATCATGCAGGATTAAACCAAACTTGCA
>WVWY01000006.1:53941-54583 GCA_011773785.1 Candidatus Nitrosomaritimum khambatensis
AGAGTTGTAATTTCAAACATTAGTAGATACAATGCAAAGGTAGGTGCTAACAGACCAATAAGTGTCCTAGAATACAAACAGCTTTGCGGTAGAGCCGGAAGACCACAATATGACAAGTATGGTGAATCAATAATTGTTGGGAATGGAAATGGGGATGAAATTATTGAATATTATATCAAAGGAGAACCTGAACCAATAGAATCTAAAATCACTGAAGACAAATCCTTACGTACCCATGTTCTAAGTGTAATTGTAACTAATCCTGGAATAAAAAAAGAAGAAATTCTTGAATTCTTTTTACAAACTTTGGGGGGGCTGCAATCAAGAAAACCAACAATAAAGTTTGCAATTGATATTGCATTGAGATTTTTAAGCAGTGAATATTTGATTGTAAAAAAAGGAGAACGATATGCTGCAACTGAATTTGGCAAAAAAACATCTATGCTTTACATTGATCCTCTAACAGCAACTCATTTTCGAGATGCGATAGAAAATGTTTCAAAGAAAAGAAAACACACCTTTGGATATTTGCATGCAATTACAAACACTGAAGAATTTTTTCCAAAATTCTCAATGAGAAACAAAGACCTTGAAACTGCCAGTCTAATGATTGAAAATCACACCTCTGAACTCTTAGAGCCT
>WVWY01000006.1:54659-58313 GCA_011773785.1 Candidatus Nitrosomaritimum khambatensis
CATATTGCCTGAGAGAGATCGCCAAACACGTAGAAAGAGCAGATTTGCTCGAAGAACTCGAAAATCTGCGCCGAAGAATAGTGTATGGAATAAGAGAGGATTTGCTTGAGCTAGTAAAGGTCAAGGGAATTGGAAGAGTTAGAGCAAGAATCCTTTTCAAACACAAAATCAAGACCCTGGATGACCTAGCAAAGATTCCAGTAAACAAATTAGCGGAAATTGATAAAATTGGTTTAACCCTTGCAAATAACATAAAGTCAGAATTAAAAAAAGTCAGATATTGACTGAATTAATTGTTCCAGGAATCATTACTAGCGTTATCGCTTTCTTTACAGTTTATTTTTCCATGCCACCTTTAATCAAAATCTTACACAAAAATAATCAAGCAGTACGAGACATACACAAAAAAGGAGAAGTTATGGTCGTAAGGCCAGCCGGCCCTTCATTAATTTTAGGAGTAATTGCATCAGAAGCTGTCCTTTATGCATTTCTGCAGCTAAATGAAATTCTTGCAATAATTTTCACAACTGCTATTGCATTTTTGATAGGATATGTAGATGATAAGAGAGTAATGGGTGGATGGTTCAAACCAATCGGACTTGCAGTTGCTGCTCTTCCAATAATATTTCTTGGAGCATATGAATCAGATTTGGCATTTCCATTGTTTGGAGCAGTGCAAATTCCAATACTATATATCGCAATCATTATTTTCATGATTGTAATTACTGGAAATACAATTAACTCGATTGATGTTGCAAATGGCATTGCAAGCGGCTTTATGGTTATTTCAGGATTTTCGTTAAGCATTGCATTGTTTATTTTACAAAATTACGAAATTGCCATAGCAAGTCTCCCATTAGGATTTATCGCATTAGCTTTTTACAAATATCACAAAATTCCAAGCAAAATCTTCCCAGGGGATTCTGGAGCTCTAACTTTTGGCGCAATGTATGGGGCAATTGCAATCGTTGGCCAGGTAGAAGTAATTGCTGCTGTGGCTCTTTTACCTGCAATTCTAAACTCATTTTTGTTCCTAGCAAGCGTAAAGCGAATCGTAGAGCACAGAGAATTAAACCACAAACCAGTGGAATTGACTGAAGATTTTAAACTCAGAGCTACCAACGACAAAAAAGCAAGGATCTCTCTGGTACGATTAATAGTTGCAGGTAAAGCCCTTAGTGAAAGGGAAGTTGCTATTGCTATTTTCAAATTAGCTTTGTTTTCTGGAGTTCTTGCAATAATTACTGCATTTATGATGGAGGTTAAACTACAATGAATGGTTCAATTTTTGGATTTTTGTTTTTAATGTGGATTTTAATTTTAATCGGGGGAGGAATTGCAGTTACAATCCTTGGGCCAATTTCAATAACCGGCTATGGAGATTTGGATCCTTTGATAAACTCTATTGTAAAAGGTGGAATCGCTATTAGTTTGTCTTTCATTTGGATTTTCGTTTTAACTAAATTAAAAAATCTAATATTCAGAAAAACATTCAATTTTTAATTTTAGAGATGCCAAGGTAATCCTGTTTTTACAATTTTTTCAGGGAGATTTTCTTTATTTTTCTTAAGAAAATCAATCTCTAATTTTTTATCTCGTAATTCATCTGGAAGCATTATAGGAATCTCTTCTATTATTGGATAAAATCGAGAACACTTTGTACATACAAGAGCACCTTCAGAAATTACTTCATCTTTTTCTTTTATTTCATAAAGCTCCAGTGGATGTGTTTTGTCAATTGGACATGCTAAAATATCCATCATACTTCTTTTCATTTTAAATCCAGATAAATTGGCACTCCTTGTTTGCTAGATAAAAGTGCTCCTTCAGCAATTTTGGTTAAATTAATTATTTCATTTGCATTAACTTCAAGGTCATTTTTGCCCTCAATTGCACTGATAAAATTCTCCATTTGAGACAACAAGGGGTTATTCTCTTCTCTATTTTCATCAAATCCTTCTATTTTGTTAGACTCCAAATCGGCAAAAATTGTTTTTTGTAGGCAAATTACCTTTAGTTTAGCTATTTTTTCGGAAGAATAGTTTGACAAAATAACTGCACTTTTGTTATTTGGATATCCCAGGATAATGTTGGCAAACTTTTCTTCCTCATCAGAAAATATTCTTGAAAAGACAAAGACTGGCATTTCTCCAAATATTTGATTTGCAGAATCAATATCATAAAAAGAACTTTGAAAAACCAAACTTTCTTTTTCTAAATGACTTTCCCTATACAATTCCAAAAAAATTGGTTCACCAAATGTTTTTTCTTTTGTTAACTTTTTTACTTGTTTTAAAGTTGAATTATATCTTTCATCCAAACTGCATGAAAACAATGACTTCTTTTTTTGTGTAATTTCATGTAATTTTCCAAGTTCTGAATATTCACTAATTGGTTTTTCAGCAAATACGTGTTTCTTGCTGTAGAGAAGATTTGAAATTAATTCACTCGAGTTTGGTATGGTAGAATCAATAAAGACTGCATCAAAATTGTCAGAAGAGACCAAATTATCTATGGAGTCATAAACCTTTACAGAATATTTTTCTCCGATTTCTTTAGCTTTATCAGAGTTAGGATCAAAAACACCCGATAAGAAACCTAATTGAGAAAGAATTTTAGAATTATTTTCTCCCCATTTTCCTAAACCAATTTGTACAATTCTCATCTAATACACCGGAGTTAACCAATGAGAATAATTTTCATTTTTATTCATTACAATTTCCATGTACTCATCCATCATTTTTTTTGTAATTATTCCTGGTTTTCCATTAGATACTTTTTTGCCATCCATTGAAACAATAGGAGTAATTTCCGCAGCAGTACCCGTTAGGAAGATTTCATCTGACATTAGCAGTTCACTTCTAGTGACATTTTGCTCTAAGACAGGAATATCGAGATCTCTTCCAATCTTCATAACAGCATCACGTGTGATGCCTTCTAACGCAGATGATGATAATGGGGGAGTGATTAATTGCCCTTCACGAACCACAAAGATGTTCTCCCCAGGTGCCTCACTTACATTTCCATCTTTGTCAAGCAAAATGGCCTCATCAAATCCGTTTCTTTTTGCTTCTTGTGTGGCAATTATGGAATTTAGGTAATTTCCTCCCATCTTTGCTTGCGGAGGGGTAGAACTATCAGAAAACTTCCTCCAAGATACAACTCCTGCACTTATTCCATTCTTGTTAAACAAATCTCCAAATGGAAATGAAAAAATTGCAACATGAGTTGGCGCTTTTTCTGTAACATGAAGATTTATCCCATAATCTCCAATGAAATAAAATGGTCTAATGTAACAGGATTTTTTTATTTTATTTTTTTTACAAATTCCAATTATTGCCTTTGTTATTTCTTCATCAGAAAAATTCAATGAAATATTATAAAATTGACCAGATCTTCTAAACCTCTTAACATGTTCATCTAATCTAAAAACAAAAAGATTTTTTCCATTCCAGTATGCTCTGATTCCTTCAAAAATTGATGTACCATAATGAATTGCATGAGTTGTAATTGGAACCTTTGCTTTATCCAGTGTTACAAATTTACCATCAAACCAAACATACTTTGATAACGGAAGACCCACAGAAAAATCTCAAAGTCTTTAGTACTTAATCTATTCGGAATATCCTTCTTGAGGAAATTTCATTCCCAATA
>WVWY01000035.1:0-1929 GCA_011773785.1 Candidatus Nitrosomaritimum khambatensis
CGAGCTTTTTCTTTTCTTTCTTCTCTTTCTTTTTCTATTTTTTCTTTGTTTACTTCAAGTTCTTTTTGTTTTGCAGATTCTTCTTCTTGCTTTTTCACATACTCAAAAGCAGTTGGACCTGAAACAAATTCCAATCTTACAACTCCATCTTGAATTCTTTTAGTCTTTGTAATTTTGATCAATTCAATTTCTCCAGTTTGTTTCACATGAGTGCCACCACAAGCTTCAATGTCTTTGTCTTCAATTGAAACAATCCTTACTGCTTTGACTGGAACTACGCCTCCTTGATAGATTCTAAATCCATACTTTTGTTCTGCAGTCCCTCTATCAAAATATTCAATGTTTACGGGATAGTTTTGCTTTACCATGTTGTTTGCAGCATCTTCAATCTGTTTTACTTGGTCTTGACTCAATGAAGAGTGATGAGTAATGTCTAGTCTTGCGTGATCATCTTCTTTAAAGGCAGAGTGCTGCCAAACCCAAGATCCTAAAACTCCACGAGATGATGCATTCAAAATGTGAGTACTGGTGTGGTTTTTTGTAATGTTTGCTCTTCGTGTATCATCAACTTTACATGACACTGTTTCACCTTCTTTTGGAACTCCTCCTTGAAGTTTGTGAACTATAATGTTTGCATGCTTGTCCACATCTATTACTTCAAAACCTGCAATTGTTCCATGGTCTGGTTCTTGACCTCCACCCCGTGCATAAAATGAGGTTCTATCAAGCACAACATATTCTTCAAAAACTTTGAGCACTTTGGCCTCAAATTCCATAGGGTCATCTTTGTAAAACAAAGTGTCAGTTTCCGGAAGGTCTTCTAATGGTAGTTTTTCAATGTCTTTTTTGTTTTCAGATTGATGGAGTTCAGAAAGTTTGGAGTAAAAGCTTGAAGGAATTTCAGATATTGCATTTACTTCTTTAAGATAGTCTGGAGTAACACCATCTGATTCGTAAAGTGTAATCAATTCATCAACTGTTGGTGCTTGTCCTTTTTGACCGACCCTTTCGGCAATCTTTTTCATTCTAGTTTTTGATTCTTCATATCTTTGAGACTCTATCTTGAGAATTGTCTTTACATCTTCTCTTTTTGCATCCAGTTCTGGATAGGTATCTTTGAGATAATCAATATGATAGTCAATTAATTCATCCAAGTTTAACTGCAAATTCAATCTGTTTATTGTTCCAATAATTCGCCGAAGAATAATTCGAAGATTATACCCTCCTCCAACATTGCTTGGCAAAGCTCCATCAGCAATTGCAAAAATCAAAGTTCTAAGATGGTCCGCTATTAGATAAATTCCCTCAAGTGGAGTAATCATTTTGTTTAGTTGGTCATCTGATACTCCAGCTTGTTTTATTGCATGACGTCTAACATCATTTAGGTCATCAAAGTTCTCAAGGGCTTTTGCAATTTCAGTAAAGTATTTTCGTAAAATTTGAGAATCTGAATCTATTCCAATTTTTTCAAATAGTTTCTGGTTGATTGGTCCAAAACAACAATCATACGCAGTAGGAGTTCCCATGGTAATCCATGCAAATCTCTCAAGACCTGCACCCATGTCAATAATTCGTTGGTCAAGGGTGGTGTGTTTTCCAAGCTCACCTTGAAATTCTGTAAAAACTGCATTTCCTAATTCAAGACCTCTTACAAAATATTCTAAAGATGGACCAAATGAACCACCACCTGCCCAGACATCTTCAACAAAAACAACTTCTTCTTTTTTTATTCCAAATTGGTCAGTTAGTAATCTAAAGTCCAAATCAACACATTCGTCTTTCCAATATCCTTCAGAATTTGGAATTGCATGCTGTCCAATCATACAGAAACTTGAAAAGTGTCTTCCAGTAACTCCAACATTTTCAAGATCCTTAAAACGCAAACAGGTTTGAGGAACAACTAGTGGGTTTGCAGGAAACTCAAAGACT
>WVWY01000035.1:2010-3479 GCA_011773785.1 Candidatus Nitrosomaritimum khambatensis
GTATAATCAAATCTTTTTGAAGTTGGAGGGTCTCCAATAAATGAATAGGTATCTTCTGCATCATCTGGACACAAACTTCTTCCAGAATCCAAAGTCCAAAAAAACCTCCCACATTTTGAGCAAGATTTCCGAGAAAATCCTTGTTCGGCAAATAATTTGACTTGGTAATATCTCTCAGGATCTGAGGAAAATTCTCTTAGAATCTCTTTTTTGTCCAACGAAGAGGCTCCAAGCCTCCGATATTAAGAATTAGCGATGGGGTGTCCAAAGATGTCTTTTCAAAATACGTCTTGTTTCTTATGTTAATTTCAGCCTAAATCATTTCATGGAAACGAAACTAACCGTATTTAATCAGGGTCAAAACTCTCAAGACTTTGAGAAATTCCTCAAAAATGTTGGGTTTTTCCAAAGATAGCCGATTCCAAATAATACATTAAATACAATACATATTGCACACTTAACGTGTTTGGAAGAAAACCTGAACTAAAAGAAGGAGTGTATGTATTTTCAGTAAAACCTAATGGAGAATACAAGGACTATATTTTTGGAATAGTAACCGGAGTTGAGGGACGTCAAGTAGGAGTAAATGGAGTAATAATCAATCCTGTTGGCTTGAAAAATAAGGTTGAGCAAGGAAAAGCAGGAGAACGCTCAGTAGAAATTTTGAAAAAACCAGATCCTGACAACATAATCCTTGCTTTAGTGTATAGAGTAGAGCATGATAATTTTGCAGAAATTTTAGATCTTGATAAAGACAAATGTGACTTGATTCCCCCAAAGGTCTACAAACTAATTGATGGTTGGGTTAGAGAGTCCCTGCCAGAATTATTCAACAACATTCTATCCCTCCCAGATGGACCAGAAAAAGATCAGGCAAAAAGGGTTTTGCGCCAAAAAATGGATTCAGTTATTGATAAAAATCTCAAAAGAACGATTTATTCCATTTCTCGCAGTTTGAAGATTTTAAACTAGAAAAGCCTGATCTCCATAGTTTTATATTATACTCAGAAAAGATTTTCGATACAATGGAATATGTTTATGCTGCTTTACTTCTTCACAAGCTACAAAAGGAAGTAAATGAGGCCAACATCAGCTCAGTTGTAAAAGCATCTGGTGCTGAAGTTAATGACGCTCAAGTAAAGGCATTGGTAGCAGCTTTGGCTGATATCAATATTGAAGACGCAATCAAAGCCGCCCCAGTAGCAGTTGCAGCAGCAGCTCCAGCAGCAGCAGAGGCAGCAGCCGCAGGTGAAGAAAAGAAAGAAGAAAAACCAAAAGAAGAAGGCAAAACAGAAGAAGCTGCCATGGAAGGATTATCCTCACTATTTGGCTAGAAAAATTCTCGTTTTTCCAATTTAATTTTAAACTTTTTTCATCAATCTTAATTAGCATACGCTATACGTTTTTTATGATTGGTTGATTTTTCAATTCCCTCTGAAGTTTTCATTTATGTTTTAGATCTATTTGGA
>WVWY01000035.1:3522-12665 GCA_011773785.1 Candidatus Nitrosomaritimum khambatensis
CAGTTTCCAAACTCTATTTCTGATCCCGCATATGTTACAATTACTGTGGCGTCCGGAGTAGTAATTTTCTTTTTGTATTCAAAATTAAAAAAACACTGGAATCTATTTCTAAAGTTTGATGCATTTGGATTAGGAATCTTTACCATAATTGGTGGAACCTTTGCATACAATCTATTTGGTTTGAATTTTTTGCCAATAATTTTTGCAGGAGTACTAACTGCAGTAGGTGGTGGAATACTACGAGATGTATTTGTAAATCAAATGCCAATTGTTTTTGTAAAAGAGCTATATGTTACTGCAAGCTTTATTGGAATTTTTTCCTTTTATGGAATTTTGTATTTTGGAGGAGAACTCTACATTGCGACAATTGTAGGAATCATAATTGCCACAGGAGTAAGATTAACTGCAATGAAGTATAATTGGCATCTACCTAAAGTAAGAGGGAATATAGATTAAGCAGGGGTATAGTCCTTTGCTTGGCCTGCAAGGGCTCTTGCTTGAGAATCTGCTTTTTGTAGGATTTGTTCTTTTGTCTCGTCAGTCATGTATCCTGATTCTACAGAGACAGAGCGTGCAGATTGTGCTGCTTTGCTAAGAATATGGCTAATGTTTTCTGGGGTTACATATGCTGCCTCTATTGACAGATTGACTGCTTCTTGGTGTAGTTGAGCAAATTCATTTCTGATTTTCTCAACATCAATCACCATCTCATCTTCTGCATACTTGAGGCCGTCTTCGATGGCAGAATATAGTGCGATGCCTGCCTCTACTGGCTTGATGTCCAGTTTTCCTAAAAGAGGAGCTAATTTTTCATTGATTACCTCGCCTTTCTTAACTGGAGTAGTTTCTTTTGCAATCCAGATGGTTCCTTGGTCAATCTTTGTTGGAATACCTGCTTCCTTGAATTCAGTAAGCATTGGACCTGGCGCAATTCCTGTGTTTTTTTCAGGAACGACAATGTCAATACTTGAAATATCTCCACCTCTGGCAGCAAGCATAATCTTGTTTTTTGCAAGTAAAACGTTTAGTTTGAATGGTGACATGTTTGTAAACATAAACATGCATTGCCCCTTTAGTTCTGAAATCATATCTTTGATTCCAGGAACATCAACTTTCTCAAGGGCTTTTTGAGCTACTTTATCTTTAATGCTAACAAACTCTACTTCTCCTTGAAGTTTTTTTCGTAATGGTAAAATTTGTGAAGCTCTAACCTTTGTCATCTTTACAAGAGCTAAGACTTTGTATTTTTTTGGAAGCTCTTGTAGTTGCTCGTACATCTGTGTTTTTCGTTTAGGATAAGATGTTCTATTTTCATGCAAACTTCTTCTTCACCTCTTGCACTTGTTTTTTTGGTTTGCCCATAGTTGTTTTAACCATAATTCTTTTGATGTTCTTTTCTCCGTTTGGTAATTTCTTTTCAACTGCACTAACTATTGCATGTGCATTTACTGCTAAATCTGCATCGTCCATTGACTCGTCTCCAATTTTACAAGACAATGACAATGAACCTCTTACTCTAACTTTAATTGATGATCTAAATCTTTGCAAAAATGATTCAATTGGTGCATCATAAGGGACTGGAACTGGCATTTTTCCTCTTGGACCTAAAAGCTGACCCAATACCTTACCTACAACTGGCATAATTTTGGTATCTGCCAAAAAGAAGTCATATTTGTTAATGAATTTTCTAGACTCTCTTTTGTTTGCTGCAAACTTGTCAAGATCTTCTGTTCCAATCACAGCATCGGCATTTGCTGCCTTTGCTTTTACACTCATGTCTCCAGTTGCCATTACACACACAGCTGCAGGAGAACTAGTCTTTGGAAGCTGAACTACCTCGTTAATGGCAAATCCTTTTTTGACATCAATATCTTTGAAGGTAATTATTATCTCCAAGGATTGCTTGAACTTTCGTTCTTTGGATTCAGTCTTGGCAGTCTTTATCATCTCTAACAACTCTGCTTCTGTAATCATTACGAACATTTGCAAGAAAGCCTACTTAAAATCGTTTAGTGGGCTTTTCTAGAGAATTATTTCAAAATATGAAAATTTTCAAATTTTGGGAATAATATTTGAAATTTCAAAGCCAAAACAAGACTAAACTTACATTTATTAAATCTCTTGAAAGATTTTTGAGCACATTGCATAGGTTTGACGAACTTGACATGAATCTGCTTTTTGAGCTAACAAAAGACGGTTCAATTTCGGTTCCAGCACTATCAAAGAAACTCGATATCAATGCCTCAGTTTTGTATAGTAGAATAAAACGACTGATGAAGAAAAAACTAATCAAAAAATTTACCATAGTAATTGATGACTCTCTCTTAGGAATAGGAGTAAAGGCTTCAGTTGGAATCAACAGAGATCCAAAGTTCAAAGATTCTATCAAGAAAAAACTTCTTGAGACTCCCGAAGTAGTATCAATATCTGAGGTAACTGGCAGATTTGATATGCTTATCAAAGTATATGCTGAAACTCTTGAGGTTTTACACTCTATTGTGATTGAAAAGATTGGAAAAATAGAAGGTATTCAAAACACGGAAACTTTTGTTGAATTGCAAAGAATTGACAAGGATCCTGTCTATCTAAAGAAATAGTTTTATCGTTAACCGTTAATCTAACAGATTGGATTATTGGAATTTCTCATCCCATTTACCTTCATTAATCTCAGCAGTAATTTCTTTTGGAGTCTTGCCTTCTACTTTGATTCCTAGTGCAAGACAAGTACCTATGATGGTCTTTGCTACTGATTTTAGTGAAGAAGCATAAGATTTCTCAAGTTTAGTATTGGCAACTTTTGTAATTGCATCCATAGTAACATCTCCTACCCATTCTGAACCTGATGCTCCAGAACCTTTCTGGATTCCGGCTTCCTTTAGAATAAGGGCTGCTGCTGATGGAATTCCTACTTCTATATCCCATTGCTTTGTATCTGGGTCTACTGAAACTGTTACGGGAACTTTCATTCCTTCAAAGTCTTTGGTTTTATCATTGATGGCATTAATTACCTCCATAATGTTTACACCCAATGGTCCCAATGCTGGACCTAGTGGTGGACCTGCAGATGCACCCCCTCCTGTTACAAGTGAAGAAATTTTTTGTGGTTCTCCCATAATCATCCGCTCGATATCAAAAATTTATTCCTTACTAAGCCTCTGTTGACAACTTTAGATAGTTGGCATCAACTGTAACTGGTAATTGATAGGAGGCATCTAGTAACACCACTGTGGCCTCTTCTTTATCAGAGTCTATTCTGGTTACAGTGGCTTTCATTCCCTTGAATGGGCCTCCTGTAATTTCAACGACGTTATCTACTTCTAATTGTGAAACTGTGGATTTCTTTACCAAATATCCTTCAATGTCTTTAAATTCTAATTCTCCTCTTAATTGTCCGCGAATGTGTCTGACTCCTTCTACAGCCATATAGGCATCATTAGGATTGATCGCCTCAATTACGACATATCCTTTTAGATTATCTACTAACAAAACTGATTGGACATTGATTTTGTTTGCATTTGCTTTTGCTTCAAGCAATCGCATTACAACTTTTTCCTGTCCGCCAGTTGTTCTAATTGCAAAAAGGTGAGATTTTACTTCTTCAGACAATTTTACCTACCAAATGTTAATACTGAAAAGACAAACTGTATTGTAAAACCAATAGCACCTACTCCTGCTATTCCTAAAAGCACCAATCTGAGATGTTGTGAATACTCGTCTCTGTCTGGCTTTTTTGCCATCTTCATGGTATTTGCCATATTCTTTAGAGTCTGTCTTGGATTCATTGCCAGAAATTAATTTGGTGTCCTTATATTCTTATTCCAAAAAAATTCAAAGTTTTCAAGGCTGAAAACCCATTTTTTGTAGGATTTTTTATTTACAGGTAAATCTAGGAAATATCTCATGGAACTTCTTGTGGCATACAAAGACGATCCGGCCGGCAACAACATGGCTACATACCTTTCTCAAAATATGAAAAAAGATGGCGACATTTTTCGGGGAGAGAATTATGACCTTTTGATTATTCCAACTCCTGCAATCAAAGCAGATTGGTTGGAAGAAAAATATGACTATGATGGGTATATTTTTCTCTCAAAACATGCTGCCGAGTCAGGTGTCCTAGCTCTAACATGCCACAGCACTGGAAATTTTTCTGAAGCAAAATTTGGAGGAAACTATCAACAAATGGCAGTACCTCACCCCGACATTCAAAAAAAATATCTTCAAAAACTTTGGGAAAATAGGTCACAATTTTCTGAATTTCAAATAACTATAGAGGCCACCCATCATGGTCCTACTGCCCTAAGCAAACCTGCCATTTTCATTGAAATTGGAACCACAGAAAAACAATGGACTGATGTTTCATTATGTAATTCCATTGCAAAAATTGTAGACCAAATTCTTTCAGAAAAAATCCCATCAAATCCAGTAGCTATTTGTTTTGGAGGAACACACTATCCAGAGAAATTTACAAAGGAATTACTTGAAGGAAAACATGCTTTAGGAACTGTTATGCCAAAGCATGCTTTAGATAATCTAGATGAAAAATTGTTTTCTCATATTTTAGAGAGAAACAAAAACGCAAGTGCTGTTTTACTTGATTGGGCAGGATTAGGGCAAAACAAAACCAAAGTAATGGAACTAGTTGAGACAACAAATCTAGAGGTAGTAAAATTATGAATATGGATAAAAAAATTTACAAAAAATTACTTGAAGTTCCAGAAGGAAAAGTTACTACTTATGGTGAACTTGCAAAAGCAGTAGGCTTTACAAATGGACAACGAGCAGTTGGAAAATTTATGAACCAAAATCCATTTCCTGTGATAATCCCATGTCATAGAGTAGTAAAATCTGATGGAAAAATTGGAGGTTATGCTTATGGGGAAGAAATCAAAACTAACATGCTAAAAAACGAAGGTATCAAAATTAAAGATGGAAAAATTTTAGATTGGGAAAAAACCGTTTTTCGGTTCTAAGACTTTCTTTTTTCAATAATTTCTTGAATTAGGGTTCTTAGGTGAGCTTTGTTTCTTACTGTATTTCCACCTACTTTCTTGTAAAGGGCCCAAAATTCTGGATTAGTAATCTCTTCTCTTTCTTTAGCAATTTTGAGAATTCTTCTTAAGGAGCGTACCTTTGCTACATAGACTTCTTTCTTTCCTACACGGGCACCTTTTCTTCCTTGTTTTGATCCTTGTTTAGTGCCTCTCTTGTTTTTTTGTTCTTTCTTTTGTTGAGCTCTTCCTCTTGAGGTTCCAGTAAATGATTTTACCCTTATTGTGTTTGCTGTAATTAAACTGCGAATATTTTCTCTGGTGATGGCATCTGCAACATCATCAAGATGATCAGAATCAAATCTAATTCGATGAACTCCTACTCCAATGACTCTGGAGGCTAATCGTTTTTTTGCCTTAAGATTTACTACCACTTGCACTCACTCTCGCATTAAAAATTTTAAATTTATTCTCTATTGCTTTTGCAATAATCTCTTTTCTCTTTTTGGTCCCTAAACTGTGACCAAATCGTATACCGTCAGTTTTTGGATTTAATTTATCCAAGTCTTCTAATGTGTAAACTAAATTATCTGTGTATCCAGATGGATGTAATCCTCGAGATTCTTTAGGACCTCCATATCCTACTTTTACTAATCCTGGTCTGCCACGACTTTTTTGTTTTCTCTGGTGGTGATCAACACCTTTTGGCTTTCTCCAACCAGACTCTAATCTTTTGTAACGCCAACTTTCTGGTCTGGCAAACTCTGGGTTGTGTTCCTTTATCTCGCTTCTTTTAGCTAGTTTATCCTTGTTAATTGGCATCAGAAGAACTCTTGAAATTTTACATAAATACGTTCCTAGACTGGAATTTTCAAAAAATGGGAAAGAGATAATAAGGAAATTCAAGGCGGATCGAAATATCTCATGATGGGCCCTGGGATTGAAATCACAATTAATGGAGACTGTAACAATTGACAGCAGTGATAGGCTCCTGTGTAACAGAAAAATTTTCTACTCAAATTAACGACTTTGGAATTAATCCTTCTAAAATTCATCGAAATCTCAGCCCAGAAGAACTAGTTGATGAAGCAGTAAAAAGACAAGAAGGAGTCATAAATTCTACTGGATCCCTTTCGGTCAATACTGGCAAATATACAGGCCGTTCCCCTGATGATAGATTCATTGTGGTTGATGACATTACAAAAGATACTGTTGATTGGGGAAAAATCAACCACGAATTTTCAAGTGAAAAGTTTGGACAAATCCTAGAGAAAATGAAAAATTTTGTAAACGACAAAGAACTTTTCGTATTTGATGGATTTGTCGGTGCCGACAAAGATACACGTTTGGCAATTAGAGTAATCAATGATCACGCATGGCAAAGTCTTTTTGCAAGACAATTGTTTATTCGACCTTCTGAAGAAGAGCTCCAAAATCACACTCCAGAATTTACTGTAATGTGTATCAATGACTTTGAAGCTGTGCCAGATGTTGATGGAACAAAATCCAATGTATTCATTCTAATTGATTTAACCAGAAAAATTGTTTTGATTGGTGGGACTCAATATGCTGGTGAAATGAAAAAGTCAATGTTTGGAGTGATGAATTTTCTTTTACCAGACCGAGGCATATTTCCAATGCATTGCTCTGCAAATATTGGAAAAGAAAATGACACTGCATTATTTTTTGGATTATCTGGCACAGGAAAGACAACATTATCTGCTGACCCTAATCGAAACTTGATTGGAGATGATGAACACGGCTGGTCTGATAATGGAACTTTTAATTTTGAAGGAGGCTGTTATGCAAAGTGTATCAATCTTAGTCAAGAAGCAGAACCTGAAATTTGGAATGCCATAAAGCCTGGGGCAGTGTTGGAAAATGTTGTATTAAATGATGGCAAACCAAATTATGATGATAACACACTAACAGAAAATACTAGAGTTGCTTATCCACTTGATTACATTCCAGGTGCTGTTATTCCAAGTGTTGGGGGGCATCCTAGAGTTGTTGTGTTTCTAACAGCAGATGCCATGGGAGTTCTTCCACCCATTTCAAGACTGACAAAAGAAGGAGCAATGTATCATTTCATGTCAGGATATACCAGTAAATTGGCAGGAACTGAGAGAGGAATAAAGGAGCCTAAATCTGTGTTTTCAGAGTGTTTTGGAGCCCCATTCATGCCTAGACCTGCAGCTGTTTATGCTAAACTTTTGGGTGAAAAAATCAATCAGCATAACACTACTGTCTACTTGATAAACACTGGCTGGTCAGGAGGCCCATACGGTATTGGTGCTAGAATTAAAATCAAATACAGTAGAGCCATGGTAACTGCAGCCCTAACAGGCAAGTTAGATAATGTTGAATATAGACATGATGATTTGTTTAACCTAGATATTCCAACAAAAGTTGATGATGTACCACCTGAAATTTTAGATCCACGAAATACTTGGAATAACAAAGAATCTTATGAAAAAACAGCAAAGAGTCTTGCTAAAATGTTTGTTGAAAATTTTACAAAATTCAATGAAGTAAATCCTGAAATAAAAAAAGCCGGACCTAGAGTTCTATAGATTTTGTTTTTCTAGAAATTTTTAGACCTATCACTCCTATAGCAATTACAATTACAGCAATTATTCCAATTTGTTTTTCTGGCAAATCGAACAATTCCATTGGTTTTGTTTTTCCAGGTGGAACAGAATCGACTTGAACAATTTCAAAGGCATCAAAAGATTTTTCATCAACCCGAATTTTGGTTTCTATCCAATACTCTCCATTTTCATATACGTCCAAATAGCCAATTTTTTCTGGAGTAACTGAAGTTGTTTCAGAACTGCCATCTTTACTATTTGTCACAATGATTTTTGCAAAAGACCAAGATTCGGGATATTTTACATCAAAACTTAATTTCCCATTATCTTGTTTGGTAGAAATTGAACCTTCTGTATAATGCAACAAAAATGGAACAGTGTAAAAAACATCATTTTGATTTACAATTAATTTACCTTGATAATCTCCATATTCTTGACCAATGACTTTCATTCTAATTTTCAATACATTTTCTTCAATAAAATTTGAAAATTGAATAAAATCAGGTCCTTCAAATTTTACCGTTATATTTTCCAGGGAGCCATCTAAAGATTTCAAATCAAAATTATGTTCTGACATGGTGGACTCTGACGAAAGATTTACTACAAAATGAGGTGGTTGAATGATAAGGGTAGCATCTATAGCTCGGGCTATATTCAGCCTTCCCACCCCTGCATCATTTAGAGAAAATTCTTCTCCATAGGCGTCAGATACAGGCTCAACGGTAGTTAATAGCAAGGATTTGATTTCATGGTGATGAATTTCAGGGTTTTTTTGGATAATTAAGGCTGCAGCACCACTAACATGTGGGGCTGCGTAGCTTGTACCGCTGGTGAAATTATAGCCTGCATTATTTTGGGTTGTATTGATGTATGCGCCAGGGGCCACTAAATCAGGTTTTATGTAAAATGGCGATACTGGTCCTCTAGAACTAAAATGCGCTACATAATCAGGATTGAAAAAAAGATTCAAGCTTGCAAAGTTTTCCCTTTCAATAATTTCTTTGATTTCTAATCCTTCTTCTCTATCAATAGAAACCACCGGAATTCTTGGTTCATATCCTTCTGGAACAAATTCATGAGTCAATTCTCCAAGAAAAATTCCTGGTTCGTTATTGTAAACAATTAATGCTTTTGCTCCTGCATCTGCAGAGTTTTCTTCTTTAATAGAAAAGTAAAGCAACTCTCCTTCAACATCACTTCCTCTTTCTACAAGCAAAATTGAGTCTGTAAGGTTTAATCCAACAAGGTCTTGTTCTTTTCCATATCCACCAAAGATAATCTCTCCTTCAATAGGTTCAGGGAGTTTCTCTGACCCTACCATTGGAATTACCGTGTATGGTTTTTCATTTACCTCCAAGGTTGCTACTAAACTTGATGTTAAATTATTGTAAGTTGCTCCAACTGTTACAGAACCAAAATTTTTTCCAGGACTTCCAATTGTTCCATAACCTGGCCCGTCATTTCCAGCAGCAGTAACCACAAAAATTTCTTTTTCTAATGCTTTAGTAACTGCTCTGTCGATTGATTCATTTGTTTTATTCACCCCTAGACTAATGTTGAT
>WVWY01000035.1:12712-15290 GCA_011773785.1 Candidatus Nitrosomaritimum khambatensis
TCTTCTGATACTTTGTAGGATAAAATTTTGGCTTTTGGTGCTATTCCTTTCAACTCACCATTTGCTGCTATGACTCCTGCCACTTGTGTTCCATGACCATTGTTGTCCATTGGACGTTCACCTTCTTGGATGAAGTTATACCCACCAACTACTTTTCCATCAGGACCCCAACCAAAAAGATCTGGATGATTAAAATCAACGCCGGTGTCTATTACTGCAATTTTAATGCCTTCGCCTTCTAATCCATATTCTCTAGGAATTTCAGTTCCCACAAATGGAACACTCTTGTCAAGGTACAATTCAAGACTTTGATTTTCATCAAATAATTCTAACAATATTAGGGAAATTGAAAAAACAATAACCGCTGAAAAAATAAAGATGAACTTCACCACTTTTTGATAATTCTTAGCAAGTAAAAACCAATTGCCTAGTAAAGCAATAAATGGAATAACTACTGTTTCTGAAACATGGGAAAATATACTCTTCCTGAAATGCCATATGCTTATGATGCATTAGAACCACACATTGATGCAAGAACAATGGAAATACACCATACAAAACATCATCAGACATACACAGACAAGCTAAACGCAGCTTTGGAATCTTGTCCTCAAGAGATCCAAGACAAAGATATAGTAGATATTTTATCTGATCTGAATCAAGTTCCAGAAGCTCAAAGAAGTGCAATTAATTTTAACGGTGGTGGTTTTGACAACCATAGGTTATTTTGGAACAACATGAAGGCAAACGGCGGCGGAGAACCTGGAGGCTCAATTGCAGATGCAATCAATGAATCCTTTGGAAATTTTGCCGACTTTAAAGAGAAGTTTTCATCTACTTCTGCAGTTATTCAAGGAAGCGGTTGGGGATGGTTAGTATTCAATCCTTCATCTGCAAAGGTCGAATACAAAGCAATGCCAAACCAAACAAGCCCAAGAACTGAAGGACTAGTTCCACTCTTAGGATTAGATGTTTGGGAACACGCATACTATCTAAAATACCAAAACAAAAGACCCGATTACATATCCTCATGGTGGAATGTAGTAAACTGGGATGAAGTTGAAGATAGATTCTCAAAAGCAAAATAAAGTTCAAACTTTATTTTTTTCATTTATTTTCATCCACGGGTTATTTTATGAATCAATTTATAACCATCTCAAAGAGTTTTGATGTAAATGAGTGAGGAACAAGCACAACAACTAATGCAACAAATGCAAATGCTGGAGACTTATTTTGCAGATTTATCTCAAAGGGAGGCTACTCTTTATGGCGTTCTAAAAGAAGCAGTAGCTGCTATTGAGTCAATAAAATCTCTCAGTCAAACAGATTCTGAAACTTTAGTTCCTGTGGGTATGGGTACATTTGTTAAAGCAAAAATTTCATCAAATGATAAAATTGTATTAAATATTGGGGCTGGAGTCTCTCTTGAAAAAGATTCATCTTCTGCAATTAATTATCTTGAAGCTAGAATTAAAGAAATTGAAATTGCAATTCAAGATACATCCTCAAAAAAACATGATGCTGCAATGCAGTTAGAAAAGGGAAAAAGCCAGATTAATCAACTAATTCAACAAGAATCTCAAAGAACTTAAGACTAAAAATGTTTGATAAACTCCGAAGCGCATTTTCAAATGCAGCTAAAAGTCTTAGCGAAAAAGAACTTAATGAAAAAGATATTGACGAAATTTTATTTGAGTTAGAAATTTCTTTACATGAATCTGATGTTGCAAGTGAAGTTATTGATCAAATTAAATCCAGCTTGAAAACAAGGCTAATTGGAACAAAAGTAAATAAAAATGAAATTGAGAAATTTGTAAAAGACAGTCTCATTTCTACAATTTCTTCTTTATTCGATGCTGCTGGTGAAATCAATCTATTTGAAAGAATAGATGAAAAAAAGAAATCTAATCAACCCTTTTTGATTTTGTTTGTTGGAATTAATGGAACTGGAAAAACGACATCCCTTGCCAAATTGGCCTATAAACTTCAACAAAAAAAATATTCTGTAGTAATAGCTGCTGCAGATACCTTTCGCGCAGGAGCAATTGAACAACTAAGGGAACACACCAACCGATTGAATCTAAAATTAGTAGCTCAAAATTACAACTCAGACCCCGCAGCAGTTGCTAGAGATGCCGTTTTGTATGCAAAGTCTCACAAGGTTGATTGTGTTTTGATTGACACTGCAGGACGAATGCAAACTAGTAAAAACTTGATGGAACAAATTAGTAAAATAACCAAAGTTGTAAATCCTGATTTCAAAATTTTTGTTGGAGATTCTCTTGCAGGAAACGACACTGTTAATCAAGCCAAAGAATTTTTTGAACATGTAAAATTTGATGCTTCTATACTAACAAAGAGCGATGCTGATGCTAGAGGAGGGGCTGCACTTTCAGTTGTAAAAATTACCTCAACCCCTGTTCTTTATGTAGGCGTTGGCCAAGAATATCCTGATTTAAAATCATTTGATAAAGAAACTTTTCTAGAAACTGTATTTGGTTCTCTTGAAAGTGTAGATCTGCAAAAAGTTGAACCAACACCAACACCTGAACCAGAACCAACACCAGAACCAGAACCA
>WVWY01000035.1:15329-27460 GCA_011773785.1 Candidatus Nitrosomaritimum khambatensis
GAACCAGAACCAACACCAGAACCTGAACCAGAACCAACACCAGAACCTGAACCAACAATTTCCTCTGATGATCCATTTGAAGGAATTTCTGATGATGATATTGCAGATTATTCAGATTTGTATGATATTCCTCCACCTGAAAATGATGAAGAAGCTATCAGATTGAGCAAAAAGATACGAGAGTGGATAAAGAAAGGACGACCTGAACCTGGGGAGCCAGAAACAAAATCTGTTGAACATGAGGAAGACGAAGACGAGCTGCCTGAGATTGAAGAAGAACTAGAGAAGGAAGAGAAACCTAAAAAGAAAAGAGGAATGTTTGGATTCTTTAGGAAATGAAACTAAAAACAAAAAATCTACTCACTTTAGGGGAATTATCTCAAAAAGAATTTTCTCAATTGATTGATTATTCTATAAAACTCAAAAAAGAATTGAAAAAAGGTCAAAACAAACCCTTACTTAAAAATAAAACTTTAACAATGATTTTTCAAAAACCCTCAACCAGAACACGAGTTAGTTTTGAGATTGGAATGTTCCAATTAGGTGGTGGTGCCATTAATCTCTCTTCTAATGATATGCAATTATCTCGTGGGGAGTCTGTTGAAGACACCGCAAAAACGCTTTCACGTTATACAGATTGTATTATGGCAAGGGTTTATGATCACAAATTATTGGAAAATTTGGCAGAACACTCAAGTATTCCGGTAATTAATGGACTTTCTGACGCATTCCATCCTTGTCAAATACTTGCAGATTTTATGACAATAAAAGAAAAAAAGAAGAGACTAAAAGGATTAAAACTTGCATGGGTAGGAGATGGAAACAATGTATGCAATTCAATGATTTATGGTTGTGCTTTATCCCAAATGACAATGTCTATTGCTACGCCCAAGGGATTTGAACCAAATTCAAAGGTCGTAAAAGAAGGAAAGTCAGCTACACAAATAGAACTGACGTCTGATCCTCAAAAGGCAATTAAAAATGCAGATATTGTTGTAACAGATACTTTTTCTTCAATTCATAATACCGATCCAAAGAGGACCAAAAAATTCCTACCAAAGTACCAGGTAAATTCAAAATTAATGAAACTTGCAAAAAAGGATGCAATTTTCATGCATTGTCTTCCAGCTAAAAGAGGAAGTGAAGTAACTTCTTCAGTTATTGATGGCCCACAATCAGTTGTATGGGATGAAGCAGAAAACCGATTACATTCACAAAAGGCGTTGTTGGTCTTTCTAATTAACGCTTAACGTATATAAGAGCAGGTTCAAAATCGTGTTCTGTAGATGGCCTATTCAAAAATATTGAGAAGACTTAGAGAGGAGAAAACCAACTATAAAAAACGTGCTACCATGTTAATGGGTAAACGTGATTTTGTTACGGTCAACATCACAAATGAAAATACTCAAGTCCAAATCTTAAAACCTGAAATGACAGGGGACAAAGTAATAGCCTCGGCTCATTCTCGATATTTACTTGAAAAAGGTTGGAAAGGTTCAAGAAAAAATGTACCTGCCGCTTATCTGACAGGATACTTAGCAGGAAAAAAAGCATTAGGCAAGGGCGCAAAAGACGCGATTTTGTATACTGGAACTAAAAGATACACCCAAAGAATGGCTGCTGCTCTCAAAGGAGTAATAGATGCGGGTTTAGAGGTTCCAGCAAATTCAGAAACTTTTCCAGACGATAAGAGAATCAACGGAGAACATCTTACAGTAAAAAATGATATTTCACAAATTAAATCAACAATAGATAACGAGGTAAAGTAAACATGAGTCAAACAGCACAAACAAGCAGACGTCCAAGAAGAGAACCAGAAGAAGAAATTTGGATTCCCAAAACAATATTGGGTCAAAAGGTTGCTTCTGGAGAAATTTCTTCAATTGAAGAAATAATTGAAGCAGGATTAAGAATACAGGAGGCAGGCATTATCAAAAAACTTCTACCTGATTTAAAAAGCGAAGTGGTCGATGTTGGTATTATTCAAAAAATGACTTCCAATGGACAATCGACAAGATTCAAAGCAATTGTAGCTGCTGGTAATGAAAACGGATACTTGGGAATTGGTCAAGGAAAATCAAAACAAATGAGAATTGCAATAGAAAAAGCAACCAACCAAGCCTTCCTTAATGTTAGTCCTATTAAATTGGGCTGTGGAAGCTGGGAATGCAGATGTGATCAGAAACATTCTGTACCATTTAAAATTAAAGGCAAGGGTGGAAGTGTAACAATTGAAATTATTCCTGCACCTCGTGGCTTAGGATTAGTTGCAGGTGGTAAAATCAAACGATTGTTAGAATTGGCGGGATTAAAAGATGCATGGACTACAGCAAAGGGTTCTACTCCTACAATGAATTCAACTTCTAAAGCAATCTTGGAGTGTCTAAGACAAACATTTAGTCAAGGGTGAGGGGAATGGCAGGAGCATATCTAGTTGTTAGAATCAAAGGTCAGGCTGATGTCCCTCATTGGGCAACCACTACTATGTCTTTACTAAGATTAGATAAAAAATACAGAGCTACAATTTTACAAGCTAAGGATAACACCTTGGGAATGTTAAACAAGGTAAAACATTATGTTTCCTGGATTGAATTGGATGCATCATTAGCTAAAGATCTTTTAGATAAAAAAGGAAGAAAATCTGGATATCAAAAAATCAGTCCTGAGGATCTAAAAGAATTAGGATTTAACAGCATAGATGAACTTGCTGCAGCCTTAGCTGAGGGCAAAGCAAATCTCTCAAAATTAAAACCACTAAAACCATGGTTTGCTTTAGCGCCACCAAAACATGGTTTCAAAAGAAGCACCAAACGATTGTATGGACAAAAAGGTGTTCTAGGATTAAACAAGGAACTAGATTCAATAGTGAGGCGAATGATCTAAAATGGCAACAAGACTAAGAAAAACCCGAAAACTTCGAGGAGGTAGAAATATGGGATGGGGACAAGTTGGTCAACATCGTTCAAGTGGACATAGGGGCGGTCTTGGAATAACAGGTCTAATGAAGCATCATTATTCTACTATGCTTAAAGAATATCCCGACCATTATGGTCATTCTTCTACTCATCCACCTCACCCAAATATAATAAAAAAATGGGCTAACATACGTGAGCTCGATGACTTGTTTATGAAGTTCGGAAAAGAAGAAGAAGGAAAAAAAATTCTCGATCTTGTAGCCGCAGGATATGACAAATTACTAGGTGGCGGAAAACCATCAGTAGCATATACGGTTAAAGTTCGCCAATTTACAAAAAGCGCTGAAGAGAAAATCAAATCTGTTGGGGGAGAAGTGTTAGCTGAGAATGGCTGAAGGAACCGTCACCGCAATAATTAGAAAAATCGTTTTCAAGGCAGAACCATACCTACCTCAAGTTCCAAAACCTAAAAAGAAAATCTCTCTGCAAACAAAACTACTCTGGTCTGGAATTTGTTTATTAATCTACATGGTAATGGGTCAAACTCCGTTATTTGGAGCCACAGCACCAGAATTTGATTTCCTACAATTTGCAAGAGTAATTTTTGCCTCTCAGCAAGGAACTTTAGTTGAACTAGGAATAGGACCGATTGTAACAGCTGGTTTGTTGATGCAATTACTTAGAGGTTCTGATATTTTGAAATTTGATTTCAAAAAACCAGAAGAAAGAGGAATATTTCAAACTGCAACTAAAATTGTAACTTATGTTGTAATCGTAGCAGAGTCTATTGTTTATGCCGCAGCAGTATACGGTCCAGGAATTACTGAACCATCTGTCCTTGGTATAATGATTGGACAGCTGATGGCAGCGTCTATCATTATCATGTTCTTAGACGAATTAATCCAAAAAGGCTGGGGTCTTGGAAGTGGAATTAGTTTATTCATTATGGCAGGAGTAGCCCAACAAATTCTTTGGAGCTTGTTTAGTCCGTTACCTGCAGGAGATGGTGGAACAATTGGAATTCTGCCATACATTGGTCAATCAATCATGGAAGGAGACCTATCCAACGTATTTTTCCGTTCTAACCAATTGCCGAGCATCTTTGGTCTTTGTCTTACTGCAGGAGTTCTGTTAATCTTGGTATTCACTCAAGGAATGAAAATCGAAATTCCTATTGTATCTACCAAGTATAGAGGATTCTCAGCAGTCTATCCAATCAAAATGATGTATGTCTCTAACATCCCCGTAATTTTGGCTTCTGCCCTTACTGCTAACGCCGTTTTCATTTTCCAAATGCTGTGGGCGAACATGAACCCGCGAAACAATAATGTCTTTATGAATATCCTTGCTCAATTTGACCCTACAAGTCCGTCTACGCCGATTGGTGGAATAATTTACTATATCACACCTCCACGAGGATTGGAAATAGCTGCTTTGGATCCTGGAAGGGCAGTGGGATATGTGTTATTTATGATTGGAATTGTAATTGTATTTGGAAGACTGTGGGTAGAACTGGGAGGTCTTTCTCCAAAGAGTGCTGCTCAAAACTTACTTGATGCCGATGTTCAAATTCCTGGATTTAGAAGATCAAACAAACCCGTCGAGGCCCTTTTGAACAAATACATTCCATCTGTAACAATTATCGGCTCAACGATTTTAGGACTTTTGGCAGGAGTATCAGATGTTTTGGGAGTATTTGGATCCGGAATTGGTATTTTGCTTATGGTAGACATTTTGATTAATTATTACACTCAACTAGTAAGAGAACAAGTAGAAGTTGTTATGCCGCGTTTGGGTGCATTGCTTGGCAGAAAATAAAAAAGTTGTCGTAGTGGGAATACCTGGTGTAGGAAAAACTACTCTTATCAATAAGATTGTAGAATTAATCAAAGACCATAACAAGAGTGTTCATGTAACAAATTTTGGAACTGTTATGTTCGAAGTAGCAAAAGAAAATGGAATCCATGACAGAGATGAATTAAGAAAACTTTCAATATCAGATCAAAAAAATCTCCAAAAAATCGCTGCAGAAAAATTAAGCAAAATAGATGATGATGTAGTAATTATTGATACTCATGCCTTCATTAGAACTCCTGAAGGACTAAATCCCGGATTGCCTTATCACATCTTACAAATAATAGAGCCAACTCATTTGATAATAGTTACAGCAAAAACTGAGGAAATCTATAACAGACGAATGAAAGACGAAACAAGAAACAGGGACAAAGCATCTGTTGCTACAATTAAAAAAGAGCTTGATATTCAGTCAGCTATGATGTCTACTTGTGCAGTTCTATCAGGCTCACCTCTTCGAACAATACAAAATAATGAAGGAAAACTTGAAGAAGCTGCTAATCAAATAATAGAATCAATAGGGTTGTAAAAATGGAATTAGATTTTATCTTACTTTTCTTAGATTCAGTATTCTTGCAAGAAGGTGATGGCTTTTTTGGATTTATGGGTGCTAAGGGTCTAGGTAGTGATGATCCAATGGTAAAGGGGATAATACCCTCATTGTTTGCAGTCGCAGGATTTGGAATAATGTTGAATTTCTTTAATGCAGCTGTAAGAAAAAAGATGGTTGATCAGGTCAAACTAAAGAGAATAATGAAAGAAACAAGGGCTTGGCAAAAAGAAAGAATGCAAGCTATGAGAGCAAAAGATCAAGCTAAGACAGAACAGCTAAACAAGAAGTCGGCTTACATGAACAAGATGTCAATGGAGATGATGCAAATGAACATGAGACCAATGATGATCACTTTTGTACCTTTGATTTTGATATTCTACTTGGTATTACCATTCTTATTTTCATACACTGTAGCTTTATCTCCAATTCATCTCAATGTAATTCCTGGTGACTTTTTCCAACTCACATGTACAGCAGAGCAGGCTGCTGATCCTGAGAGTGTTTGTGAACAAGAAAATGCTTTGTTCCTTTGGGCTTGGTATTTCCTTTCATCTATTGCATTTAGTGGAATTATTATGAAACTAACCAAAACTTCAATGGGAGTTTGACGAAATCAATAGTAATCTCTGGTCCTCCTGCAGTTGGAAAAACCACAGTGGCCAAAGGGTTAGCTGAAGAATTTAATCTAACATATCTTAGTGGCGGAGATGTTCTCAAAGAATTGGCAAGAGAACAAGGATTCCAAGTTGATGGTGATGATTGGTGGGATACTGAAGAGGGAATGGAGTTTCTTGGTCAGAGAGAAACAAATTCTGAATTCGATAAAAAAGTAGATCAAAAACTAGTAGATCTTTTCAATAAAGGGGGAATGGTGATTACCAGCTATACATTACCATGGCTGGTAAAAAATGGCATTAAAATCTGGTTAGATGGCTCCCACGCAAGTAGTAGTGAAAGAATGCAAAATAGAGATAAAATGAGTTCTCAAGAGGCCTACGAGGTTACCAAAGAGCGTTATGATAAGAACAAGGCATTGTACAAAAAACTATACAATTTTGATTTTGGCGAAGACACTTCGGTTTTTGATAAAATCATCGACACTGATAATCTAAATGCCAAACAGGTAATAGAAATATCCAAGGAAACGGTGAGGGAACTTCTTTGAGCTTACCTCAACTAGAAAATTTAATTGAAATTGATCAAGATATCACTGACGATTCCTATGGGACTTACTATGATAAACGAACCATTGAACAATTGCTTAACTATGGATTAATTATCCTCGATAAACCCCCTGGACCTACTAGTCATGAAACTGTTGCTTGGACTAAAAGAGTATTGAAACTTTCAAAGGTTGGTCATAGTGGAACATTAGATCCTCAAGTGTCCGGAGTCCTTCCTTTGGGTCTTGGTGAAGCAACAAAGGCCTTGGGAATTTTGCTTTATGGGCCCAAAGAATATCATGCACTTGGCAGAGTTCATTCTCTACCTTCAAAAGAAAAACTAAAAGAAACAATGAACCTTTTGACTGGGGAAATTTTTCAAAAACCACCTCAACGCTCAGCAGTATTAAGACAAACAAGGACTAGAACAATTTATGAATTTGAAATTTTAGAACAAAAAGAACGCCTTTTACTAACACGAATACTTTGTGAATCCGGAACTTATATCAGAAAACTCTACTATGATCTTGGAGAAATTTTAGGTCCTGGAGCTACTATGATAGAATTACGAAGAACAAGAGTTAACCAATTTTATGAAAAAGATGGATTGGTGACACTTCACGAACTTGTAAATGCTTTTTCCCTTTGGGAAGATAATAAAGATGAATCAAAACTAAAGAAGATTATCAAACCTATAGAATATGCTCTGAGCGAAATAAAATCAGTTGTTGTTCGTGATTCTGCAGTAGATGCTATGTGTCATGGTGCTCAGTTGGCAATTCCCGGAATTCTCAAAATTTCTCCTAATCTCCAAAAAGGAGAAATGGTTGGTATTTACACTCAAAAAGGTGAAATTATTGCTTTGGCTGAATCCACAATGTCAGAGTCAGAAATACGTGATGCTACAAAAGGATATGCTTTTGAAACAAAACGCATTATTATGGCACCTGAAATCTATCCTAGAAAATGGAGAACTAAACCAACTCCAAAAGATTAAAAATTAACCAATAAGATTCTGAATACTTGTCTTCAAAATCTCTTTTTGCATTCATAATCGTGGGAGTGATTGCAGGACTTGCTTTTGGCTTATATCTAATTGAGGTGAAAAACACCTCTCAATTGGTATTTGTGGAAGGAACCTCTCTTTCAATTGTAACTGAAAAATTTGATTTTAAACGAGGTGAGGAAATAAAAATTAGAATTGTTAACTCTGGAACTGTCCCATTAACTTTTTCTGATACCTCGTATAGTTTGAGAATCACTGGACTATCTGGAATACTGATGTATTCTCCTTGGATTTCTGCTGAAGAAGTAACTCCAGTTTTGGCGCCAGGAGATGAAGTAGAGTTTTCCTGGGATCAAATAAAAAATGATGGTGATAAAGCATTAGAGGGCCTATACAAAATATCTGCAACAGGAACTGATGATCAAGGAAATTCTGTTGAAAAATCAACCACCGTAACAATATGGAAATAATTTTTCCTTAATCAAACAACACAATATATAATCAAATTTTACCAATCATTTTTGTCGCAAGACTTGTGCCGGGGTCGCCTAGCCTGGTAGGGCGCGCGCCTGGAAATTATAAACCATAAAGCGCGTTCTCGCAAGGGAACGGGAGTTCAAATCTCCCTCCCGGCGCCATTATTTTAGTGATGATTTGTACTGATAATTTCTACGTGAGTCTTTTATTCAAATCAACGAAAATTGAATTATGAAAAATTTCACAATTGAATCTTGGGAAGAAGTAAGAGGATTAACGTGGGTTATTTTAGACGATGACTAAAGATCCCATTTACCTTCAGGAGGAAAAAATTGCAAACCAATCTGACTATCTTTTAGAGAACTCTTCAAACATTTTCCGCAAGTTTGGTCTTTCTACAAATCAATCAAAAATTTATCTTTGCCTTACCAAAATGGGACCAAAAACTGCCTCGCAACTTTCAAAGCTTCTAGAATTACCCAGAACAGAAACCTATCATATTCTTAAAACTTTACAAGTAAAAGGATGTGTTGAGATAGTCCACCATAAACCCTTCAAGTTTGGGGCAGTTTCAATCGAGGACTTTTTAGAGAGGCTAATCAATTTCGAAAAAAGTAAGATAGAAAAACTAGAAAATACCCTGGATATGATTAAAAAATTCAAAATGACTAATGGAAAAATAGATTTAAAACAAATCTGTTAAACCTTTTCAAACTTAGTTATCTAGTATGTTTATTTATCAAAAAGAGAATTAAGATTATGCAGGCATATATTTTACTAAATTGTAATACTGGTAGCGAAGTTGAATTAATTTCTGAATTAAAAAAATATCCAGAAATAACTGAAGTTAATGGAATATGGGGAAAATATGACGTCTTTCTTAAAGTTTGTAGCGATGATCCTGATGGCATTGACAAAATTGTTTCGACCCTTCGTAACCATAAAGACATCACAAACAGCTATACCATGCATGTTCTTTATGGCCAAGGAGGAACAATCGATGAGCTTGAATCAGGAAGAGATTGAGTACCCCTTTTAAATTGAATATTCCTTTCTTAAAAACTAAAAATCCAATAACCTTAAGTTTTCAGATTTTAATTTTTCCATATGACAGAACAAACAGAAAATAAAATCAAACAATCTGAATTAACTATAAAGGATTTAATTTTTCATTTCAGGGAAAAATGCAAGGTTTGTGGACATCACAGAATAATGCATGATGAATTTGGAAAATGCGAAGGTGTAATGAATAAACCTTGTAACTCTGGATGTGACAAATTCATTGCAGAATGAGTGGAATGCGTTTTAGCTTGTATTGAAAAATTAATTTATTTTTAGAAATTCAAATACTAGGTATAGAATGTTTGGTATGGTGTTATTTTATTTCTGGTAAATACTATCATTATAGAAATTGTGATAGCTAATAAAATAATTGTCAAAACGCCAAATTCTGGAACTACAGTAAAAATTAGGACCTCTCCTTTTGGTCCTATCCAGTCTTCTTGATTTTCAGGTGAACCAATTCCGTTTATAGAAATGAATATTTCTACCGGCTCATCAGAGGTCAAAGGGCGAGTGATTAAAGTTGAAAGTCCCTTTTCTGAATAGACGTTTTTATTTTGCACAATTACTTGTCCTTCTTGAGAAACCTCTATACCATAATTAACATTTGAAATTAATCCTTTTGCAATATCCAAGAAAGATAAATTAATTTCCATTGACTGGTTGATTTTAGGTGCAGATGAAATTATTTGCACCAATATTTTTCCATCTTGTGTAGTCCCTTGGATGAGTGTTTGATCTTTGTTTTCTGCAGGGGTTGTATCTATTATACCTGTTTGTGACTCTTCGTAGCTCTCCATTATTTCTAATTGAGAATAATGTTTACTTCTCTCAATCAACTTTTCAATCCTGTCTGGACCTGTATAAGTCCAAAAATAATCTCCATAAAGGTTTGCACACACTCTAGACTCCAAGGAGTGTTTATGATGCTCAAAAAATTTTTCACCTAAAATTTCATACAAAGGATAATTTTCTTCACACCACTCTATTCCATTTTCTGTGAAATGCCCATTTGAAAAAAATGGAGAACCTGAGACGTTTGTAGTTAATAATTGCGATAATATGATTATTGATGCAATAATTACCAGAATTTCCTTCATTGATGCATTCAGATCTCAATTATGATTAATGTATTGCTATTAAATTCTAAAAATGAAATATAATTTTTTGAAATTTATCTCTTCTTTGTTATTATGGTCGTTTTACTTATTGCCTGAATTTGTTCTTGCAAATCTAAATTATAACACGACAAAGAACAAAACCCCTCTCTTTGGTTTTCCATTTCTCGACCACATCTTTTGCATCTAGCCATAATTTGACAGATTTTCTGCTATAAAGTGGATATAATAAAAATTTCCCCCATCTCGAATTTCGTTCTTTAACATGTAATTTTAAAGACAATATCACTAATTGGAAATTTTTTCGACTATTTCATTAAACTTCCAAGGACCACATTTGGCGTCAAAATTTTCATTCGTAAAATATCCCTTTTTGTCCAATTTGTGAATAATATCAGCAGCAAAAGGCAAAGCTCCCGTGGCTCCAGGAGAATTATAATTTAGAATGTGAAAGGACATTTCATCATCAATTAGAATAACATCTGGTTCAAACTTTCCTTTATCGTTTATTACTGAAGACCTAATTCCAGCAGTCCCTTTCTCGGTAATCTTATGAGGTTCAATTTTGGGAAGAAAACTTCTAACTCTGTCTATCATGACAGTTTTAGACATCGAGGATTGAATTTCATTGACTGCTAGTTCTTGAAACTGTTTGTCAAAAATCGCCTTTCTTGCTCCCGAACCGAGCATCTCTAGCATTTTTGGAACAAATTCTTTAAGATTTTCAGATCTTTTGTATCCGTATGGGCTAAAAACAGGAACAGCGTTTGGACCAATTTCACATTTTCCATCCACTCTAATTATCCAATGAGGATCTAAAAAGGGATAATCTGGAAAATCAGGGACAGAATAAACACTTGTTTTGGTTAAATTGTAGTATTCCTTTGGGGCTTTCCAATACTCTCCTCTAAAATGAACGTCTGTCAAATTTCTTGCAACATTTACAGAATGGGCAATATCGATAGACTCCCCCCCTGCAGCATTAATGATAAATTTTGCGAAAATTTCATGTTCATGATTCAAAATAATTTTCCATTTGTCGTTTTGTTTTTTTATGTCTGTTACTTTTGTGTCTAATAGAAATTTGATTCCATTTTGTTTAGAATCTTTCATTAAAGATTTTGTTAAAATTGAATAGTCCGTAGATGCATCTCGGTGTACAAACAGGGCCGAATGACATTTTATCTCTGGTTCAATCTTTTTTAATTCTGCTTGTGGAAGAAGCTCAATATCTTTCTCATTTAATCCATTTTGTTCTCCCCATTTGAGATATTTTTCTAAAACTTTTGTTCCTTTTTTGTCATGAGATACTTCAATAACTCCATCTTCTTTGAAGGGCAAATCCTTGATTTTGGAGTAAGTTTTCCACATCTCATAACCATAAAATGCGGCTTTAGCAAACATTTTCTTTTTTTCAGGGTTGTACAGATATGGTGCATGTACCTTACCTGTGTTTCTACCACTAGTGTGAAAAGCAACTCTTGGAGCCTGCTCAATAACTGCTATCTGTTTAGATTTGTTTAGAAACGACAAAAAATATGATAAGGATGTACCTAAAATTCCTCCTCCAATAATTACTAAATCAAAATTATGTGCCAATTGGTTACACCTATTAAATTTGACAGGTTCATATTAAATCCAACATCATTTGATCAATCTTAATATCTGATACTAATTCAAAAAAAGTGTGTTACCTGACAAATGTTCAATTACTGAGGATGGAAAACCATGTGTCAATCCCCCAGAATTTGTTGTTTCTGTGTTTGTGGATCCTGATGAATATATGGTAGGGGTTACATGTGAAAAACATAAACAAATTGTTTCAGGAAAAATCCAAATCCTGCAACAACAAGGAAAAATTCCTAATGGGAAGGTCAGATTTTCCAAACTAACGGCAGTAGGGACAGATTGTATTCATGGGGATGAAGAAGATTTCATTCAAATTGATACAAATAATTTAAAAAATTGAAATAATTTCGAATT
>WVWY01000031.1:0-12968 GCA_011773785.1 Candidatus Nitrosomaritimum khambatensis
AAGTGATAGAGAGGAAGCAAAAGCAGAAAGGCAAAGTGATAGAGAGGAAGCAAAAGCAGAAAAGCAGGAAATCAAAGAGTTTGGAGAAGGAGATTTAGTCACCGCCTCTAGTACAACAAGTGTAGTTACTTCATCTAGTACCATTGTAGCAGAGTCATTGGATACAATGAGTATATGTCATATTCCACCTGGAAACCCAGGAAATAATCATACTATTACAATTGGAAAACAAGCATGGCAAGCACATGAAAGACACGGTGATGAACCAAAACCATGCGATGAGGTAGATTGGGAAAAGTGGAATGAAGATAATCAAGAAGAAAGGGTTCTTGATGGAACCGAAAATGCCAATTTAGTAGAACAACTCTCCCAACAAATTGCAGAGTTGCAAAAAAGGCTACAACAATTGTTTGGGTTTTAGAGATAACAAAATCCTAACCGTAAACTAAAGTTAAATTATTTTTTAGTAAGATTGGCAAAATATTCTTCGCCAGCTTTTCTTAATCCTTCTGGAGTCATGTCAATTTTATGAGTAGCAATTGCCCACAAGTGCCCATAAGGATCCATGACAATTCCATACCTATCACCCCAAAATGCATCCATTAAAGGAACTGTAACTACTGCCCCTGCATCAACTGCTTTTTGGTACATTTTGTCAGCATCCTCAACATAAAGATGTAAAGTGACAGATGTTCCTCCAACGGTAGTAGGAGATCTTATCCCCATTGAGATAAATTCATCAGACATCATAATCCTAGAATCTCCAATCTTTATCATAGAGTGTAAAATTTTTCCATCAGGAGTGGGAAATTTGTAAATTTCTTTTGCATCAAAGGCTTTTTTGTAAAACTCTATTGCTTCATTAGCATTACTAACTACTATTCCAGGAGTAATAGAATGAAAGCCGTCAGGAATTGGTTTTACCATAATTAAATTTGAGAATAGTGACAGGTTAAAAAATTTTGTGAAAAACAAAAAGGATTTACGCAATCAACTCAGTAAAAAACTATGGCTGAAAAAGATGTGGAATCTTCTGGAGATGCCTGGAAAACATACGTTGGATCTCTTGCAAAATGGAAGTTAGCTTTTGAGTTATGGCAAAAAGCAGGGATTGAAGCCATGTCAAACTACAGCAAAGCTTTGGCAAGTGGGAAAATAAACAAAGAATTTCCACAACAAATGACAGATATGATGAAGACCTCTTGGATGGAATCTGGAATGGGCCAAATTTCTCAATTCCAAAGAGAATGGCAAAACATGGTAAAGGCAAGTGGGCTTGAAGCACTGAATTATTATGATGAAAAGTGGGCAAAATTTTGGAGCTCTATGGATCCTGCCACAAGCTACAGTGAGGCCCTAAAACAATTCACCGAATCATGGCAAGGCATATGGAAAAAATAAATTTTCTAAATTTTTAATTTCATTATGAAATATCCATTGTTTCTAATTTTTGGTCTATTTTCAGTGAGGTTTATTCAAGCAGGATTCAATTTAGCAATAAACCAAAAAGATAACAAGAAAAGTTTGGGTTTTAGGAGGATTAGTGGGACTCCTTTATTTTCAGTACACTTTGAATGAAGGAGCTTTGGTCAAGAGATGGTTCTGTTGTGATATAGATAATTTGGCCTGTTTTTAGGGGAAAAGTGAATCTTTTGACTTTACCATACTCAGCCATTGCGTATTTGCCTTCACCTATTCCTGAAGAAAACTGATTTCTACTAAACCATGCATCAGTAACATGCTTGATTGATTTTTTCTGATCTTCCTCAGACAGATAATTCTCTATTCCTTCTCGTTGTCCTCCAAAAAGAACCTCTCCAGATTTATCAAGAATTGTGACAAATCTTACTTTAGCATCCAAATTCATTATAGAATTATAGAGACTGTAAAATTCCTCTTGGTTTGCAATCATGCAAATCTAAAACAAGATTACCAACTAAAATAGTTATGTTTGATTTTCACAAAATGTCATGGAGTCTCAATTTGAAATTGAAACTCTAAATCATTTGAATCCATCAAAGGACCAAGATGTGTGATTAAACTAAGATTATCAGACACCAGTAAAGAAATTAGGAACATAATTTCAATCAGGTCAAGGATAATTCCTAAAATCAAACAATTTTTTGCTAGTTTTCGGTCATCGTTTTTTAAAGCAAACCAAGTTATCAAACCTCCAATTACACCAATAAAAATTGGAAGAAGATACCACCACTTACTCCTGTACTTTATTGGTTGCATCGTTACTTGGAAAAATCCTGTAAATGTTGTAGAAATAGTTTCCCACCAATTCATCTAGCAAATACGAAAAAATGTCTACTTTGTTAAATCAAGTTTGTAAAATGAAAAATTATGAAATTAAAATCTAGCCTTTGATACGCATGATTTTTGTTTTGTCCATGACAACCCAATATTCTACATTTTGTCCGTTCTCTAGCTTTCCTTTGACCTCGTCATCTACCAAAGTAACATCAATGGTTTCAAACGATTCGGAATCCATAACTTGAACAGTCTCGCCTGCAATAGAAATTATTTGGCCAGTCTTTTTGTTAATCAATGGAACATGAACTTGCATACTGACAGGTCCTACATGAGGTCTTTTTTGTCCATCAAAGATTCCTTCTGCGACAATTCTTGCTTTTGCAGCACCATGTTTTCCGGGTTTTGATGTATCATATTCAACAATTCTGCATGGCTCTCCACTAGGTTGATCTGAATGTGGTAGCAAAATGTATGATCCAATTTTCAAAGAACCAAGGTCAGAAGGTTTACTCATGTCAAAGCAGGTTTTAGTCGAATATTTAATGTTTTTACTTTAAGGTTTCAAGAATTGAAAGACTTACCATGTTTGACATTGTAAGTCCTCGTCTTGTAACAGTTCTTCTTGTTTGATCACAATATTTTTTCACACTTTGATGGCTTTTCTCACTTGATACCTCAATAACCAAAATGCTTTCAGCATATGGGAATGTGAATTTTGATGGAGTGGTACAATATGTCTCCATTTTTCCGTAACCTGCAGAATCTATTTTTTCGCGATTTACCAAAAGGGAAGCAACTTCTTTAACATCTTCTTCTGAATCGCCATATTCTAAATAATATACAGAGATAAAATTTGTTTTTCCGTCTGTCTCTCTTTCAAAAAGGTCCTCTCTAATATCAAACATAAAAGCAATTTTATCTTGATTGAATTTCTCTAGATTTTTTATGATTTCGGCGCTGTCTTTGTACTTTGCAACAAGATAATGGTTTGTAGACTCTGTAAAGTATGGCTTACTTTCATTAGAAAACGTGCCAGTTGCAAAATACACTTTTTCTACATTTTTGGATTTCACCCAAAGATCCTTTAATTCAATTGATTCATGATTGTGTAGATAAGGTGCACATACGTAGCCCGAATATGACAGTTTTAACTCTGACACACTCAAAAATTTTTTTGCATGGTATTTATGGCTTATTTGTTGCCCCAGATCTGGGAATTTGCCCTCCTGCGATAGTTATTTAATACTAAAACACATCGAATTTTTTGTCCCAAGTTAGCTCAGCCTGGTAGAGCTTCCGGCTGTAGTTGTTGGCTTTAGATGGCTGACCGAATAACAGCATATCAGGCATACAGAAACCGGGTTGTCGAAGGTTCAATTCCTTCACTTGGGACCACATCCTTTTGCAGCCCATTAATGAAATTTAGTCACAAAACTATGCAGAACTATGCAACTTTTTTGGGGAAATCCAAAATTTCATTTCTTCTTTAGGGGATTTGAATTTTTTTGGGAATTATTTTAAAAAATTAATATAATTTTTTACAAGTCAAATGCTGTGCCTTGTTCCATTGAGGGGGCAAATATTACAGACTTGTGACTGGAAATCAGTTTTTTTATCCACTTGAATCTATTTCCAGATTCAATGTTTGTGACATTATATGGGCAAATCCATGTTCCTTGAATTTTATCAAATTGTGAATCAAGATATTCCTCTATTCGTGTTTGACATTCAATTGCATCTTTTTGATGTAATTCACGAGTAAATGTTGAGAATATTCTAAGTGGAGGAATTGTATCTGACATTACTTTTTTCCAAAATTTCTTGGCCTCTTCAATGGGATCTTTTGAATAATCATAGGAATCTGGAATTTTATAGATATGTAATAGATTGTTATTTAGAAATTTGTCTACATCTATTCCATAATCCGACATATTTTCTTTCACAATTTCTATGTCATCCATCATTGCATAGATACAATGTTCTCCTTTTTCCAATCCATTTTTAAGAAATTCAAAACCTATAGTTTGTGCCCACTCAGGTTCTTCATAAAACATTACAATATGTTTGTGATTTTCAATAGAGTCAAGAAATTTGATTGGATCAGCATTGTTTTGAGTTGGCTCGGAAATTTGACTCATTTTTCACGCCTCTTGTAAATCATTAAAGGATTATCTAAAATCACATACTTGTGAGAAGAGAGAATTTCTCCAATATGCTCTCCGTTTGAAAGGAACAATTCATTATATCCACAAATACAGGATATGGATTCGTTTTCCAAAAATTTATCAACATATTTTTCTAATTTAAGAAAATCATGCCCAAGTCCCTCCTCAAACCATCTATCACAATTATCACCTCCAAGTAAAGTGGGAAAACTTGTTGTGTTTTTTTTATGCGTAGATATAATCAAATCTTTTTCTTTTTCAATAGAATCAGATTTGTTGGAAAATAGTTCATCATATGTAATGTACGGAGTGGCATCATCTAGTCCTTCCATTGAAATGAAGCCCTTTACAGATTTTGCATTTTTAAAAAATTCAGAAAATAAATATCGTCGCAAATCGTTATTGGCCCAAAAAAAAGCAATGTGTTCATGACCTTTTATTTTTTGAATAAATTCTAAAACTGAATTTTTTCGAATTTCATCAAGAATTTTTTTAATTGAATTATCGGCAGAATCTGACATGCCATTCTCAAACAAGTCCTCCTGAATAAGTTTAAGAATTAATTTAGATACCTTTTCTCCAAATAATTCTTCAATAGCTTTGGAAAATAATTCAGGATTCAATAGAATTTCATCCGCTGATTTGTTAGTTTTTTGAATATAATTTGAGATAAGTTCATCTACAAGAGTTTTGCTCAGTCTCTTTTCAAGTGAAGTTCTAAGAAATTCAGCAAGTTTTTTTTCAGGGTTTTCCAAAAGTGGGACAAATCCATATTGGGAAATAATTTGGTGCAAAGACAAGAATAAACAAATTTTTGTTGGATTTAAAATTATGGTAATTTTGAATGCATTTTAATTTATGGAGTATAAAATATGATTTCCCTAATTAGAGAAAATGCACAATTAATAACTTACAGTTATTGTTTCATGGTAAGAACATGACAATGTGCTTTATGGTGAATTTGATTGATTATATCGTCATGATGAGTTGCTTCAATCATGGAAAGTTTGGGATAGTCCACCACTAGTAGATCAATTTTATTTTCTTTGACATAATCAATCACCCAATGTGCTATAGAGTCTGTTAAAGCAAATTTAGTATTGATTTTGATTCCCTCTTTTGCGGCTAGCTCCTTCCATTTTTTTAATTCCTGCTTAATTTTTGTGACCTGTGATTGTGCGATTTTCTTATCTGATTTTGTTTCAAAGAAATAAAATTTTGGAGGGATTTTGTATACGCATTCAATTACAGATAATGTGGCATTGTGTTTTTTTGCCAATCCAAGCCCCATATCAAAAGATTTTTTGGTATGAGTTGGAGTAATTATTGCTACTGCAATATTTTTGAACAGTTCCATTCACAGGTATTTTGTTGTAGCGTTATATGAATTTGCAATACAGGGAGATTAATTTTGAATTTCAAATAAAACCAAGATTACGGGTCAAGTCTTGACTTTTTCATAAGCATTTTTCTTCTTTTTGGTTTTGTTCCCCTAGGCTTTGTTCTCAATAAATAGCCACAGCAAGGGCACCAGAGTCCTTCCCATTCAATGTAAATTTCGCATCTATGACATCGCTTTTGTCCTTGCTCATATCTTCCTCCTTCTCTGGTACTTCCAGTTGCTTTGTATTTTTTACAAGAACCGTTACATTGCATTGTTAGTTGATATAATTCACTTGTTGAATAAATTTTTGATAAATAAAAAAAGTCATTCTAATTCTCAATCAAAATATTATAAAGAATAAATCAAATTTTTAAAAATATGAGAAAAGGTCAGAGCTTTACTCTGCCTGTTCCTTTTCCAGTTGTTATGTAGTGTCCCTTAAGATTCGCAGGGAGTGTTGGTTTTTCTAGCTCGGACAATTTTATTTTCTTTGTTCCTTTGGCACTCATAATCATTAGATCTCCTGCTAACTTTAATCGAGCCTCATTAGCCTTGGTTGTTTCTTTGCCCATAAATTCAGCTGGAAGTACTGGTTTGTCTTCAGAGGAAGTACCCCTCTCTAAATTGTGGCGAACCACAATTGTGTCGATAAAATTAATGCCCATTTCAAGAACTTATGACGGTATGATGTTATTATATTGTAAGCATCTAATTGTAGTTATTTGTAGTCAAAGTATGCTTTCATTACACTCTTGAGATATGAATAACATATTTCCCTAAATACTTATAACGAAATAATATTTATGTTCTGATATGCCAAAATGCAGAAACTGTACTGAGGATTTTATTCCAAGACATTCTAGTTTTTGCTCCTCTGAATGCTCCCATGAACATTCTAAGAGACTGTTCTTGTTTTCTTAAGTTTTAAGACATCAAGAACAAATTTTCAATATCATATCAGACCATGTTGGTATACAGAGCTGGATTCAAGGTTTTTTCTCGAGATAATGCATTTGACTTCCAAAGTTTTTCTATTCAGGAAGATTTGGACATTATCAAATATGCAAGAGTACTGAGATACTCTTTTGTTTTTTGTCAATATCTTTCCAGATTCCAAAATCAATCCATCTAGATGAAGATTTTCAATTTTCCTGTATGCGGGGGATTTTAGCACCTTGGATTCAGATAGTATTTCGGATATTGTGAGCTTTTTTCCCATAATGCAAGAAAGAATTTTTCTGCTTTCAGGGTCACCATAATAATCAAAAATTTTGTCAGCTAATTCATGATTATTAATTTTTAAAATGTATTTATCTCCGGATTTATCAAGAGTGAAAATTTTATCAAAGCAGGTTTTTTCTAGTTCAGAAATATTATTTTTATAATAGTTTTTTAAAACAGATTGAAAAGCATCAAAGTGTTCAATTGCTAGTTTTATTGACATTCCGTTTTGAAAAAACAAGTCTCGTTCAACTTGTGACTTTATCTTTGGCTCCAAATTATTTTTGATTTCATCTGAAAAATAACGTGAAATTAGTAGATCTATGCCTGGCAATACTTTTGTTTGCGTTCCTAATTATTAATTTGTTCTCAGGTATTACGAACAATTTTGTTTTCCTATAATATCTAGAGATAAATGAAATTACCACCTAACATATTATGAAAGAAAAATGGTGTTAAATTTTGATCAAAAAAACAAATTTCAATTAATCTGGGCTTATTCCTTAGTTGCAATACTAGTCATAATTGCTTCATTATATTTTACAAATATCAATGTTGGAATTGAAAATTTTTCAAAGACGATTTCACTTCCGGCATATACTATCATACCTGGAATCATGGTGCTGCTTTCCATTTGGGCAGTAGTTAGATCAAAATCATTTCCAGAACTCTCAAGAACACCTCTAATTTTTTTGGCAGTAGCATTTAGCTTTTGGTTTTTGGCAGAGCAAATATGGAATTTGTATGAACATGTCTTAGAAATTGATCCCTATCCGTCAGCAGCAGATTTCTTTTATCTTTCTGCCCCAATTTTCATGTTCATTTCTTTGTGGACTTTTCTAAAGTCTGAAGAAAAAAAAATTCCAGTAAGGCCTGTTATTATTGCAAGCATAATTTCAGCTTCAATACTAATTCCTTCAATTGTTTTTACTTTTGATGCTGGAATTGAAGATAGTCCTATTGAAAATTTGGTTGCTCTTGCCTACCCAATAGTGGATGCAGCACTTTTAGTCCCTGCTCTAGTTGCTTTTTCAGTTTTGGTTTCGAGTAAAAAGAATTTCTTTTGGTTAATGATAATTTCTGGTATTATTGTTATGATGGCTGCAGACACTATTTTCTTATTTTTAGTTCTTGAAGATGCATATGTAGATGGTCACCCCGTAGACATTCTCTGGATTTCGAGTTACACCATTTGGACTTTTATGCTATTTTATGCCTTAATGGAATCTAGGTATTACAAAGAACCAAAAGAGGTTCATGAAATTGCCAGAAAATATGAAACCCAAAAGGCTGAAAAGTATGGTGTTGCAATAGGCTTAATTCTCATTAATGCTACTGTTATTCTTCTCTTGTTTGGAATAAATTATTTCATCGAGCCTAGAGAGGACACTATTTTGGAATTTTTTTCTTGGATTTTGGGAATGTTGGTAGTCATGTTTTCATCTATTGTTATTTTGATGAATTCTAGACTTAACAGGACACTCAAAAGGAGAACCACACAATTAGAAGAGGCTTCAAAAGAGTTGGTAAAAAATGAAAGGTTTTCTGCCATTGGAGAGTTGGCATCAAGAGTATCTCATGACATCAGAAACCCATTGTCAAATATCCTTATGTCAATAGAGTTATTGAAGAACAGTCCTCCGGAAACAAAATTAGAGGATGACGGAGTAGTAGAAAAGATAGAGTTGATTTCGAAAAATATTGAAAGAATTTCCCATCAGGTAAATGACGTATTAGGATTTGTAAAAAATAGAAAATTAAACAAAGTGAATTTTAGTTTGAATAAATGTGTCAAAGATGCACTTGAAACAATTTCTAAACCTCAGTACATTAAGATAAAAATTCCTCAAAAAAATTATAATGTTAATGCAGACCCCTTTCAAATTCAAATTATTTTCAATAACTTAATAATAAATGCAATACAAGCTATTGGAAAAAATAATGGGGAGATCATAATTAGATTTTCTGAAAACAATTCTCAAACCATAATGGAAGTAGAAAATAGTGGTCCAGAAATACCAGAAGATGTTTTACCACACATTTTTGATTCTCTTGTAACTACAAAACAAGTAGGTACTGGATTAGGGCTTGTAAGTTGTAAGACAATAATTGAGAACCATGGTGGAGATATTTCAGTAAGAAATAACCCTACTACCTTTGTCCTCAGCCTGCCAAAGAATCATAGCTAGTGTCATATAAGATAACCTAAGGGGCATCATATTAATCGCTAAACTTTCAATTGAAAAAGATTAAATCAAAAAAATGCATATAATTAATGTGACAAAATCAGTTGTTGTTATCGATGATGATGAAGACACAGTAAGGTTGTTTAGCGAATTCTTAGAAGAAAACGAGATTCAGGTTGTTGGAAAAGGATATGATGGAAAAATGGCCGTCGATTTGTATCAGGAAAAAAAGCCAGATTGTCTTCTTATTGACATTATGATGCCCAATGGTAGTGGATTTTATGCGATTAAAAAAATTAAGCAAATCGATTCAAATGCCAAAATTATAGCTGTTACTGGAGATGGTAGATTCACCACTGAGCAAAAACTAGAGAAATTAGAGATCCCTGTAATTTACAAGCCTTTCAAAATGGATGAGGTCTTAGAAAAGATTCATAATTGAATTTTCCCAGTATTGGGAAATTGAATAAAATCTTAAATTATGAAATATTATACTCATAACATGAGCAAAAGAGTAACAATCATGCTTGATTCAGATTTAGACAAAAAAATGCGACAGCTTCAAGCAAAAATGATCCAAAACACAACAAGTTCAGTTAGCTTCTCAAACGTACTTAATCAAGTACTTAGAGAAAGTTTGAAAAAATAATTTTTTTCAAAATTTTTCAAACTCGAGGCAATAAACTGAACGAAAGTTGTTGTGCTAATAATCGATTCTTTCATTTAATAAAATATTACAAATGTCCCACGGCGTAACTACCGAATCTTTGTAAATTATGTACGGATGTTCCATATCATAAAGCATTGCCGAAACTTCATTAATTTTTAGATCATCATGAATTACACGTGCCTCTTCTAGATCGATAATGTTTGCTGGAACATTTAGAAAATAATCAATGTCTTTAAGATAAGCCATTTTTTCAGTAATTGTTTCTATAATTATTCTATCATTGATGTATTTGTTAGAATTTTCTAGTAAAATTTTACGTGTTTTGTTTTCAAACATTGATTTTATTATAGACTCCATTGTGTCATCTTTTTTGAAAGTGATGGGAGATTTTTTTGGAAGGTCACTTACAGAAAGATTGGTTTTACATCGCATTCCAATCTCGAGGATTTTCTTTGCAGAAATTGCAGAATAATTATTCCATTCATTTTTTAAAATAGCATATGCGCGACCTCGTTTTTTCCATTCTGTCATCAAATCTCCATATTTGGTCTCATCAGATACAATGAATGGGTCTGATTCCATGATATCTTCAACTTTATTATCAAAAAACAGGCTCGATGTGGGAGTTTTCAGAATATTTTCTAGAATTTCTTTTCCTCCTACCACCCCTACTGGCTTTTCTTCATCTAAAACTAAAACAGAATCGGTTGCAGATTCTAAATATTGAGCTAACATACCTGCTACTACCCATACTTCTTTTCCTTTCTCAATGTGAATGCAAAGAGAATATGTCAGAGTTTCTGGCAAAAGTTCTTTGAGAGATTTATTGATTATTGACATTGTCAGACAAGCCAACTAATATCACCCCCACAATGAGGGCAGGATTTTTTTGATTCATCAGGTCTTTTTGTTACATCTTCAGAAAGTAATGTCAGACAAACATCCCAAGGACTCACTGAGATATCTTTGTAAATCAAGTAAGGATGATCCATTTTGTACATCATGAGACAAATTTGGTTTAGACTAATATCGTCTTTTAAGACAGTTGCATTTTGTAGACCAATTTGATTTACGGGAATATCAAGGAAATTATCCACGTCAGAATTAAATTTTAATGTCTTAGATATTTCTTCTAGGATTATTCTGTCACTAATGAATTGATTAGAATATTCCAAAAGAAGCTTACGAGTATTGTGTTCGAACATCAAGTCGATAATTTTTCCTAAAGAGTCATCTAAGCTAAAGGTAACAATCTTCTTTTTAGGAAATGATGAAATGGAAATATCAGACTCACTTCTAATTCCAACATCTAGCATCTTTCTTGCAGAAACAGGAGAATATCCTTGGAAAGAATTAGGAGTAATTGCAAAGGCTCGCCTAGAATTTATCCATCTTTCCATAAGATCTTTGTATCTAGTTTCCCTCTCTACAACGGGTAAATTTTCAAACATGATTTCCTTTACTTTGTTCTCGTATTGGAAATCTCTAGTAGGGTTTTTCCTAATATGATCTAGAAGGTCATAACCTCCAACTATTCCTACCGGCGTCAATTCATCATTTCTAATAACTATCGAATCGATGTTAGATTCAAGGTATTGCACACACATTTCTGTGGCAACCCAAACCTCTCTTTCTTGGTTTAGATAAACACATGGCGTATCAGTCAAACTTTGATCGAACATCTGATCCAGCGTTAATTCTGAAATGTATTGTCCTTTTGATACTGCCATGATTTTCCCCTCAATTAATTATACGAAAAATTGGTATTTGAATAGATTCTTGATTATTATGATTAAGAATAACTTACTTTAACATAATATTTTCAATTTTTTTGTAAATTTTCAATATTATTTTGTTAGTGATTGAATGTGATGAGGCATGAAGAAAAAATAAAAAATCAAAACCAAAATTTTATATCCATATCACAAAGCGCAGCGATATGAATGAAAGAAAAGTAGTTGCAACGGTTTTTGTTTTAATTTCATTAGCTATTGGTATTCAGTTAATTTTATAGAATTTTTTCAATAATTTTCAAAGTTATTCAAGGTAATTTTCAGCCTTAACAATTGTATTTCATTTAAAGTACGAATGGATTTCGTTTTTAGTTTAAATACAGATTCCTTAATTTATCAGACATTTCCCAAAAATTCAGCATATCTGAGTGTGGGATGTATTGTGGTTGTGGGTAAAGTGAATGTGAATCATATTATTTCCAAGGTTCAGATTCTTCGGACCATGCTTGAGCTCCTGTGCCACTAGAATCTAGAGTTTTGCTAGTCTTTACGTCTGACAGCAAACACTCATCAGAACAGTGCGTCAACTCAGGATTTTTCATTATCTTTCCACATTTTTTGCACCATTTTCCCATTAATGTTCTTGTTTAGAAATCTGATTAAATTACCTAGGTTACTTATCATGGTTGAGAATAAATCTCAACCTGAGGATCTGCTTTATATCCTATTTTCAAATAATAGATATGCTATGGCAGAGGGTTTGAANNGAAAAAACTAGAACTGTTTCCTTTCGTTTACCTGAAAAAATTTTGGAGCAAATAGAAAGAGAAGCAATGACCCAAAAGATTTCTCTAAATGTCTTGGTAAAACAAATTTTAGAAAAATATGTCTCTTGGGATAGATTTGGGGACAAAATTGGGATGGTGCCAGTTCCAAAAGAGATACTAATTGAGCTCGGTGATGGAATGGATAAATCTGATGTTAACATGATAATTGACTCTCTGAAACCTGTCATCAAAAATAACATCATGTTTATGAAGGGAAAGTATGACCTTAAGCGTTGTATTGAAGCCTTGGAAGACTATATTCGTGCCACTGGGATGAAATCAGACCACAGAATTGAAGGTGCATTACATCACTTTATTGTTCAACATGAACTTGGAATGACCTGGTCTTTGTTTGTAGAACAGCTTCTCAAAGAAATTTTCCATGAATTTTTACCTGAAAAGCAGATCAAAACACAAACAACCGAAGCAACAGTAATCACAACAATTTCTTTAGGGTCTGATTTTGATGAGCATTCTTATTAAAAATATAGAAAAGTTTTCAAACTTATTTGTTGAAAACTAG
>WVWY01000031.1:13079-13449 GCA_011773785.1 Candidatus Nitrosomaritimum khambatensis
CATTCCGCAGATATTTCCATCGCTGATTTAGGTTTGCACATGATTGCTGAAAGAATACCTCTACAGTACTTGTCAGAGATTATCTCTAATAGATTATCTTTGAGAGGTTCTTCTACTTTGAAGGGAGTTTGCAAAACTTGCATGCTTATAGTTCCCGTTTTTTGGATATAATTACTGGGTCAACACTGCAAAACACTGCAAATAGATTTTGGCTAGGTGTTCTGACAATAATTTCAAATCCCATAAAGGGATTCAATGGAAATCAGTAACACCCTATGAATTATTCAGAAAGTATGAATGTATGAGCCCGCCAGGTAAGGGATTAGACAAAAAAGGTTGACGCCCTACATCATCAATCAAAACCCAAGTG
>WVWY01000007.1 GCA_011773785.1 Candidatus Nitrosomaritimum khambatensis
CGTTTGATCAATCGATAATTTCTTGTCAAATATACAATACAAAATAGAGTCAATCTCCTCATAAGATACTCCTATCTCTTTTTCAGCTTCATGATTTTTCCATAAATGAGCACTACTTTTTTTCGCAATAACATTTTTTGGAACTCCCAAATGCTCTGCAATTTTTCTTACTTGAAGTTTGTAAAGTGAAATTATTGGAACCAAGTCTGCTGCACCATCACCAAACTTTGTAAAGTATCCAATCAAATGTTCACTCTTGTCACTTGAACCTAACACAAGATAGTTTTTTGCATTAGCATAGTAATACAAAATATTAGTTCTCACTCTTGCACGCAAGTTTCCTTTGGCCCAATCACTTGGTTCTAAATACATTGAATACTCTTTTATGATTGGATTAATGTCAATAAGCTTGTAGGGAATGCCCGTTAGTGAAATCATTTTTAGAGCATCTTCTGTTTCATAACTTGGTGTGATTTCAGTATCAGGCATTATGAGTGCAAGTGTTTTATCTTTAAGGGAACGTTTGCAAAGATAAGCTAAAACTGCTGAATCAATTCCTCCGCTTAGGCCTAAAATCAAACCTTCAGCTTTGTTTTTTTCCATTTGTTCTAAAAGAAAATCTTCAATTATTTTGGTAATTTTTTCATAATCTTGATTTTCAATTTCATCAATAATTTCCTGTTTCATCAGAATTTTTGGATTTTCTTTGAATAAAAATTGTACAGTTAATTCTTTATTGTAAATTTTGGTTTAATTGAAAATTTCTAAATATCTACGTATATTCCGTCGTCTTTTACTTGGACATCATATGTTTGAAGTTTGACGTCTTTGATGTAGTCTTTAAGCTCGCCTGTTTTGATGTTATAATGCCAAAAATGCAATGGGCACTCTACAATGTCTCCATCAAGCTTGCCTGGCGCTAGGGACCCATCCTGATGTACACATAGATCGTCTATAGCATGAAATCCATCTTGATTAAAAATTGCTATTTGTTTACCGTCTATTTTGAAGGCCTTTCCTTTTCCTGAGGCAATCTCATTTTTGTCTGCAATTTTTTTCCAAGCCATTAATCAATAGCAGATTTTGTACTTTATTTAGATTCGCATGATAGGATTTTATACGGACCTAAAGGGTCATTAGGCATTGAGTAAAGTAAAGTCATCTGCAAAACTGATCAAAGAAGGAAAACTATCATATGAATGGGCAAAATCCCACATGGCAATTCTAAATAATACAATTAGCAGATTAAAAAAATCAAAACCTCTCAAAGGAGTGACATTGGGTTTTTGTTTACACATTACAAAAGAGACATCAGTCTTGTTGATGGGCGCCAAAGAACTTGGGGCAACTGTTGCATGCTGTGGTGGAAACCCTCTTACTACTCAAGATGACATTGCTGCATTTTTAGCATCTCAAGGAATTCATGTCTATGCATGGCACGGACAAAGCACAAAAGAATATGATTGGTGTATTCAACAAGTGCTAAATCACAAACCAACTATTTTGACAGACGATGGAGCTGACATGAATGTCAAAGCTCATTTTGATAAAAAATACAAAGATTTACCAATTCTTGGTGCAACTGAAGAAACAACTGCAGGAGTTACAAGAATTAAAGCTGTTGAGAATCAAGGAAAGCTTCGCTATCCTGTTATTTTAGTAAATGAGGCTTACACAAAACACATGTTTGATAATCGATATGGGACTGGTCAAAGTACAATAGATGGTTACTTGAGGGCAATGAATTTGCTTTTTGCATCAAAACGTGTTGTTGTAGTAGGGTATGGCTGGGTAGGACGTGGCGTGGCTTCCAGATGTCATGGAATGGGTTCTAAAATAATTGTCACCGAAGTTGACCCTGTAAAAGCTCTTGAAGCCCACATGGATGGATTTGAGGTGATGCCTATGGCTCAAGCATGCAAAATTGGTGATATCTTTATCACATGTACGGGAATGACCAGCGTAATTAGAAAAGAGCACATTTTACAAATGAAAGAAGGTGCAATCATGGGAAATGTTGGTCACTTTGATGTTGAAATTGACGCAGAATTTTTACTCAAAAAATCAAAATCAGTTCGAGAAGTAAGGCCTAACCTTGATGAGTGCAAGTTATCAAATGGACGACATGTCTATTTGATTGGACAAGGCAGATTGGCAAACTTGGTAGCTGCTGAAGGCCATCCTCCAGAAGTTATGGCTCAATCATTTTCAAACCAAATACTATCAATTCTTTACATTTTGAAGAATCACAAAAAGATAGGAAACAAGATTATCACGGTTCCTGAAGAAATCGATAGACAAGTTGCAGTTGATGCTCTAAAAGCAATGGATGTAAAAATTGACAAGCTTAACACAGAGCAAGTCAAATACATGAATAGCTGGTAAAGCTTCTTAAGCACAAAAACAATTCTGAATACAAATGAGAGATAAAGCAATCATTACAAGTGCCTTACCTTATGCAAATGGCGAGATTCATCTTGGTCATGTGGCATCTACATATTTGCCTGCTGATGTTACGACACGTTTCTTAAAGCTAAAAGGCGTAGAGGCTTACTATATTTGCGCCTCTGATGATTTTGGAACTCCTATTTTGATCCAATCCGAAAAGGAAGGAAAAACTCCTTCAGAATATGTTGCTCATTGGAACAAACGAGATTATGAAGACTTCACTTCTTTTGGAATTGATTTTGACTTTTTTTACCAGACAAGTTCTCCTGAAAACATCAAATTTGTTCAAGATGTTTTTGCAAAATTAAATTCCGCAGGGCACATTTACCAAAAAGAAATCATCCAATTTTACTGTAATAATGATAAAAAATTCTTACCAGACAGATATGTCAAAGGTACGTGTCCTTATTGTAATGCAGAAGACCAATACTCTGATCTGTGCGAAAGTTGTGGCCGAGTACCTGAAGAAATCTTAAACCCAAAATGTGCCATTTGTGGTCAATCTCCTGTAAAAGAAAAAACAAATCACTACTTTTTCCGACTGAAAAATTTTGAAGAAACTTTATCAAAATGGCTTGATGAAAACCAAAATCTCCAAAAGGACGTGAAAAAATATGTCCAAAACTGGATAAAATCAGGTCTTGTTGATTGGGATGTGACCCGAGATATTTCATGGGGTGTTCCAATTCCTTTGGATGATGCAAAGGGCCAAGTTTTCTATGGTTGGTTTGATAATCATTTGGCATACATTTCAAGCGCAGTAAAATTTCTTAACGACAAAGGGCTTAATGGTAAGGAATTTTGGAATTCCTCTGACATTTATCATTTTATTGGGAAAGACATTGTGTATCATCACTATCTTTTCTTGCCCGCAATGCGTCTTGGAATTGATGAGGAATACAAACTACCTGACTATATTCCAACACGAGGACATCTTACCTTACAATCAAAGAAAATTTCAAAGAGTAGAAACTGGTACATCGGATTAAAGGAATTTTTGCAATACTATCCTGCTGATTACTTGAGATATTATCTTGTTGCAATAAATCCATATTCACAAGACGACTTGAATTTTGATTGGGACGACTTTACAACTAGGATTAACTCTGAATTGATTGGTAACCTAGGAAATTTTGTAAATAGAGCCTTGGGCTTTACCAAAAAGGCTTTTGATGGTGTGGTCCCAGAACCAGAAGAACATGATGACAAAGACAAAGAGGCAGAAGAAAAAATCAAAGGAGTTGCAAAAGATGTTGGAGATTTACTTGAGCAAAATCATCTTGATAGAGCACTTAAAAAAATCATGGAGTTTTCTTCATTTTTCAACCAATACTTTCAACACAAAGAACCATGGAAAAAGGGACCAGGAACATCAACATGTGTGTATTTGTCTGTAAATGCTGCAAGAAGCTTATCTATTGCACTTTATCCTTTTATTCCAGAATCTTCACAAAAAATTTGGACTCAATTAGGTCTGCNNCAGGGCACAAGTTAGGCGATGCTGAACCATTATTTTCTAAAGTTGAAAAAGAAGATATTGAAAAATACAAAAAACAATTAGGTCCGGCACAATAAAATGACTAGACCAATTCCAAGAATTTCTACTAGGGGATATTATGATTTATCAAATGGAAAGACACTGAAAAAAAATCCCTACTATTTTTATCCTAAACAGGATTTTGAAAAGTTAGTTGGAAAAAAAGAACTTACCATTATGATTCATGGATTGAGAAATGATAATGCCGGAGCTGTTGCAAAAGCACAAATTGCAAGAAACAAACTTCGACGACTCGGTTACAAACATCCTGTTATTGGGTATAGTTATGATTCAAACACCACAGGAGCTCATCTTATTACACATGCAAAACATGCATTGGCAGTTGGGCAGCTGATCGCAAAGAAAAACGCTCGTAATTTAGGCACATTTATTGAAGAATTCAAGTCAATTAGCCCAAAAACTAAGATCAGATTAATGGGACACTCTTTGGGCTCTCAGGTGATTCTTAGTACTGTTGAAAGGTTGGCTAAAAATAATCAAAACACAGGAATCATTGAAAGCACTCATTTTTTTGGAGCATCAATCACAAGTGATGTTCCATCATCTAAAAAATATGGAAAAATGTTACAAAAAGTAATTCGCTCAAAAATTGTAAATTATTTCAGTCCAACTGATGAGGTTTTGTTTTGGGCAGACAAGGCAAACTTTGTTGCAGGACCATTGGGTTTGAACGGTGCAACTGGAAAAACAATTTCAAAATATTTTGAAAAACAAGTTAAACCAGAAAACCATAGATTTGCAAGCTATGCTGCAGTGTTAAAATCATTTCCATAATAGTAATTTGCTTTCCTAAACAATTCATGTAGGGAATAATTTTACAAAAATATTTTGCTAAATTATTTTTTTAAAAAATTGCAAAATTAAATTACAAAAATGTGTAACATGAAAAAATAACACTACTCGTTTTACGTACGTATAAAATCAAAAATGTGTAAAAATTATCTCTGACACAAAATTAGCTTTAATACATTTTGTCTGTCTTATGAAAATACATAGCACCATGAAATACAATATAACAAACCTTACACTAGTACTCTTCGTACTAACTACAACAATTATTTTTAGTTCTTCAATTGAAGCTTTTGCTGCAGATGCTGATGGACGAGGTTCAACTGGTGTTGGTTCTATTGAAGCCTGTTTGAATCAAGGTCAACCACCTAACTTTTGGCCATGTGATACAGCTGATGAATGGAGTGGAGGAAACATTACTAATGAAGCCGGTTACAGAGAAGGCTCATCCATTCCAATTAGAGTTGACATTACAGGCTTAGAAAATAGCACTGATGCAAAATTTCAGGAATTAGTTGTTTCTTGGGATATTACTAAAACTCAAGGAAATATTGTAAAGCACACCTTTGATTATATTACCTCTTATGATAGAAATGATGACCCACACCCTTGTTTAGTTGCACATAATTCAACTGAATTAGAAGACTGTGCTGGTTGGGCCTTTGATACAATCCCAATTCCTGCACCTGGAAATTTAACTACAGATGCTAATACAATTGAGGGTGTAAATACAGATACATGGAGCAATGGCGAACTTCTTCCATATGCTTCTTTTATCAGTTTAACACAAAGTGAAAGACTATTTACAATGTTTGCTCCTGCTGGTCACAGTATCACAATTAATGACATAAGATATTTGTCTGAAGGTGATCCATCTGATGCTGGTTCTAACACTGAATCAAATGAAATTTGGGTAAATTATACGAGTTCTAGTCCTGATGTGATTGCTGCATTTGGTGCCCATATTGCAAGTCCATTGGATTGGGAATACTCTGCTGTTTCTGTTAATGGAAAGTCATTTCAAATTAGATGTGATGAAATTCATGCAAAGGGTGGATGTGCTGGAGGGCAAATCAATCTTGATGCATTTGATGTAATTTATGCTATTAATGCACCTGAACTAACTTTGAAGAAATTTGTTAATGGAACTAACGGTGGAGATGCAGTTGCAGCAGACTGGTTGTTAACAGCAGATCATCCTCAAAACGGTGCACGTGACTTTACGGTTTTTGGAGATAACACTGTGGCATTCCCTGTTGATGCAGGAGTAACATACACTCTATCAGAAAGTGGAGGGCCTGATGGTTATTCATCTATTGATAATGGAGACTTTAGATGTTCAATAAACGGCGGACCAGAAAACCTACAAAGTGTAATTAATTTAGCACCTGGTGAAAGTGCAGTTTGTACAATTCATAATATTTTTGATAATGTACCACCAGTTGCAGCAGATGATTCTTACAGCACTGATGAGGATACCGCACTTACCATCACAGCACCAGGAGTACTTG